>JANNXU010000001.1:0-13350 GCA_031409715.1 Gemmatimonadaceae bacterium
CAGGACGGAAACACGGGTGCATTGTTGAGCATGGCCGACCTCCGGCTGATGGGCCTCACGGCCCGTGAACGGTCACCTGTGGGCGCACAGAACACTGTGACGCCGCGACCGGTCGGGGGAAGGCCTTTCTCATTTCAACTCTGCGTTGATGCTGTTCGTTGTTCGTTGTTCGTTGTTCGTTGTTCGTTGTTCGTTGTTCGTTGTTCGTTGTTCGTTGTTCGTTGTTCGTTGTTCGTTGTTCGCTGGATACCGACAAAAAATCAGCGGCGGCGTTCGGTGGGGTCGATGGCGGTTTCGAGCACGCGCAGCATGTTGCCGCCGATGATCTTCTTCACGTCGGACTCGCTGTAGCCGCGGTCGAGGAGGGCGGCGATGCGGGGGAGGCGGGTGACGTCTTCCATGCCGATCGGGAGCGCGGTGACGCCGTCGAAATCGGAGCCGATGCCGACGTGGTCCACACCCGCCACCGTCGCGATGTGGTCGATGTGGTCGATCAGCACGGACAACGGCGTGTCGGGGATCGAGTCGAGCAGGCGCTGCCTGAGGGCCGCGACCTGTGTGCGGATCTGGTCGTTCGGCGTGGCGGCGTCACGCAGGCGGCGGTCCTCGGCGCGCAGGCGCGGCTCGATCGCGGCGACGCGGGTGATGTAGGTGGAGTCGATGAACTGGCTGAAGAAGTTGACGTTGACCACGCCGCCCGTCTTCGCGACGGCGCGCAGCATGTCATCCGTCAGGTTGCGGCGGTGGAGCGCGATGGCGCGCGAACTCGAGTGCGACGCGATCACCGGCTTGGTGCTGGTCGCCACGGCGTCCCAGAAGGTGCTGTCGGAGACGTGTGAAATGTCGACGAGGATGCCGATCCGGTTCATCTCGCGCACGATCTGCCGGCCGTAGTCCGTCAGTCCCTGCGTGCGGGTGTTGTTGGTGCCGGCGGCGGCCCCTGCCCACGCATTGCCGTTGTTCCACGTGAGTGTCATGTAGCGCACTCCGGCGGCGTGCAGGCGCCGGAGGTTGGCGATCGAGCCCTGGATGGCATGGCCACCTTCCACGCCAACGAAGACGGCGATCCGGCCCTCGCGCTTGGCACGGCGGAGGTCGGCGCCGCTGGTGGCGAAGGACAACCGGTCCGGGTGACGACGGACGAAGGCTTTCACCTGGTTCGTGAGCAGCATGGCGCGGGCGAACGAACTGTCCGGCGTCATGATCGCATAGGGCGCATCGACGAAGGCCGACATGAACTGGCCCGTGATGCCACTCTGCAGCAGGCGCGGATAGTCGGTGGAACCCTTGCCCGGCCCGAAGCCGACGGGATTGCGGATGTCGGCGTCGTAGCCCTCGTCGGCCACCTTGGTGGGCATGTCGTTGTGCGTGTCGACGACGATCGCCTCACGCCAGAGCCGCATCGCCCGGGGCGAGACGTCAGGCAGCGAGTCGGGTGCGTCGGCCACCGGGCGCGAGGTCGGCGCGGGACGGCGTTGCGTGCCCGGGCGCTGGGCGTGCAGCAGACCGGCCGCGAGCCCCAGCATGAAAGTCGCGCGGCAGGCCAGGCGCGATGCAGTGGTGACGGTCATGGTGTGTACGTGGTGACGGCGAAGTGCGTGGGCGTGGCAGACACGAACGAATTGGCCAGTACAAGGAAGCGCAGCGGCCAGTCGGCCGCACGGGAGATGCCGATACGCGGTGTGACGACGACGGCCGCATCGGGAACAGTGATCCCTCGGACGATGCGCAAACGGCCCGTCATCAGGCTGCTGCCGTCGTCGGCACCGGTGATGTCGTACGCTGCACAGAGCTTCCCCGGGCCGTTGGTGAGATCGCGCGGGCGGCGCGCGGCCGGGCGTCGCGCGCGCAGCGGAGCGAGGTCACCCACCGGCTCCACCGCACGCAGCAGCACGGCCGAGCCGATGCCGTCGGCCAGGGTCACGGCGTTCAAACACCAGTGCAGGCCATAGATGCGGTAGACGTACGCCCGACCCGGTGGGCCGTGCAGGTGCTCGGTGCGACGGGTGCGGCCTGCGACCGCGTGGCAGGCGGGATCATGCGGCCCGAGATACGCCTCCGTCTCGACGATGCGCGCGCACTGCACCCGCCCCGCATCACGCACCTCGAGGTGCATGCCGAGCAGCTCGCGGGCGACGCGGGCGGGATCGCGGTCGTAGAAGTCGTACGGCAACGGTTCGGACATGCGGGCAGGAATGCGGCGAGCAGTGGGGGCTGATGGACAGCGCCCGCGCCATCGAACCTCGATGACGCGGGCGTGTTCCGGCACAAGTCGGACGACGAGGCGCAGCTCAGCGCTTCGCGGCCTTCCTGGCAGGAGTCTTCGCGGCCGTCTTCTTTGCGGCGGGTGCGGACTTCTTCGCGGCGGGCGCTGCCGCCTTGGAGGCAGGAGCAACCTTGGCGGTCCGTGCGGGCGCCGCTGCGGGCTTGGCCGGTGCTGCTGCCGGTTTGGCCTGTGCCGCGGGCCTGGCCGGTGCTGCTGCCGGCTTGGCCGGAGCCGTCGGCTTGGCCGGTGCCGCCTTCGTGGCCGGTCCGCGACCGCGACCACGACCGCCGCCCTGCTTCGATGCCGGTGCCTTGACCGTGGCATCGGCCGGAGCGGCAGCCGCCACAGGGGCAGTCACAGGTGCATGTGCCGGTGCCGGTGGCGCCGCCTTCACGGGCTCGGGCGCCGCGACCGGTGGGGTGGCGCGGGCGTGCTCGACGACACCGACCATCAGCAGCTCCGGCGGCGGTGCGCCACGGCCACCGCGCATCCCGCCGCGCGACGTCATGCCGCGCGGTGCCGGCGGACCGACCGGTGCCTTGGGGGCGTTCGCCGCATCGTGCGCGGCGAGCTGCTCGGAGACGGCGGCGACTTCCTGCACCGGCGCGACTTCCCACGAATCGCCCCGCTTGCGCAGGTCCACCACGTCCGCGTCGTGCGCGTCCTGCAGGATGCGGGTGAAGTTGCGCTCGTTCAGGCTCTCGCTGTCGCGACCGAGGAGGGCGGCGGCGCTTTCGCGCACCGCCAGCATCCCGACCGGGCGCCCATCCTTGACCGTGGCACCGACGGCGCGGCGGACGAGTTCGAACGCCTCGTTTCGGGTGAGGCGTTCACCGACGAGGCCGATGCTGTCGCGGCCCTGCGCGGCGCGCGGTGTCGCGGCCCGCGGCGCGTGGACCGGGGCGGGCGCAGGTACAGGAGGCGCGGCCTCGACCGGCGGCGCGTCGAGCACAGCCGTCTCGTTCGCGTCCGGAGCGGCGGCAACGTCCTCGCCCACCGGCTCGAGCGCGGCGACGGCCGTCGAGACGACGTCGCCGAGCACCCGCGGCTCGCGATCCCGACCGCCACGACCGCGACCGCGACCACGACGGCGACGGGAGCCACGCTCCTCGCCCTCTTCCTTCTCCGCGGCGTCGTCGAGCGCGACCGCGACGTCGGCACTGGCAACGACAGGTGCCCCGCCCTTCGGCGCAGCGCCCGGCGGGGCGATCTCGAACTGGCCGTTCTCGAGCCGCGTCAGCGTGAGCAGGCCGCGCTGGGCGGCATCCTGCACGAACTTCGAGAACTTCGACATGCCGAGGTTCTTCTCGTCGAACCCGTTGTCGATGTCCTGCATGACCTGCTTGAGGCGATCGGCGCGCATCACGTCGCCGTTGCGCACCATGCGCGCGAGCGACTCGGTGACCAGCTCCCACGGGTCACGCTTGACCGTTTCCTCGTCCGTCGTCTTGACCAGGCCGGCGAGGGCGTTGTAGCTGTAGTATTCGTCGCAATTCATCACCAGCAGATCGCTGGAGCTCTCGCGGATGCCGACGCCGATCACGTACTTGCCGTACTCCTTGAGCTTCATGACCATGCTCGAGAAGTCGGAGTCGCCGGAGAGCAGGATGAAGGTGCCGATCTCGGGGCGCGTGAACATCAGCTCGACGGCGTCGATGGCGAGTCGGATGTCGGTCGCGTTCTTCTTGGAGCTGCCATAGGCCGGCGCCATGATCATGTCGATCGACGACTCGGCGAGCGGCACGACGTACTGCGGGTAGCGGCGCCAGTCGGCGTAGGCGCGCTGGACGGCGACCTTGCCCTTGATGATGTCCGACGAGAGGAGGTTCTTGAGCTCCGTCTGCAGGTCGGAGCGGATCCCCATCGTGACGTTGTCGAAGTCGATGAGGAGGGCAGCATTCGGCGCGTTGCCGTACTGCGAGTAGTTGGAGGAGGCCGCAGCGGTGGTGTTGCTGGCCTGCGGCCCGCGGTGCACCGGGGCGATGGGCCCTCGGGGTGCGTGCGGGCGCGACGTGCGTCCGTTCATGTAGCTGGGGATGTGAAGAAGCGTGGTGGGCACGCGCCGCATCGACCAAGGTGCCAAGCGGCAGCGCGGTCGCTCACCCAGGCGCCCCGCCCTGAGCAGAAAGGGGCAAGGCCGGCCGGGGACCGCGACAGCGGAAGTGCAGGTGATAAACTAGCGGGGGTCGCAGCGCAACGGCACCGGTGCGCCGATACCAGTGCCCGCCCTCGGCATCCGGTGGTGTGCCTGTGGGTAGAATGCCCGAAACCTCACCGTCCCCCAGCCCGTACTCGCCCCAGTGTCCCGACCCGGGTTCCGTACCCGCCTGCTGTTGATCCTGATGGCGTTCGCAGTGCTGCCCGCGGCGACGCTGACGGCCACTGGGTTGGTCGCCGCCAATCAGGTGCTGCCGCTGATGGCGTCAGGCGGGGCGTGGACGCGGCTGGCAGGCACTGGAAAGCGAGCGCTGGCGGCGGCGCGGGCGACCGGTGGCGGGCCGGAACTCCGGGCCGCACTGGACGCCCATGAAGCTGAACTGCAGGCCTCGCTGGATCAGGCGAGGCGCCTGGAGTATCTGGCACCGCGGACGATCCGGGTGGTGCTGGTGGTGGGGGCGGGACTGTTCCTCGCGTTGTCGATCGTGGCGGGCCGCGTGGCGGGCCACCTGAGCCGGCAACTGAGCCGGCCGCTGGACGAGGTGGTGGAGTGGACGGAGCGGATCGCGCGAGCGGAGCCGCTGCCGGAGGGGAAGCCGAGCCGCGGCGCCCCCGAGTTCGACGTGCTTCGATCGAGGATGCGGACGATGGCCATGCAGATCGACGCGGGACGGACTGCCGCCACCGAGGCGGCGCGACTCGGCGCGTTCCGCGAAAGCGCGCGACGGGTGGCGCACGAGCTGAAGAATCCGCTCACGCCGATCCGCTTCGCCGTCTCGCGCCTGCGGCAGGCAGCCGCGCCAGAGCTGCAGGAGACGGTCGACGTGCTCGAGATCGAGACGCAGCGCCTCGACACGCTGGCCAAGAGCTTCGCGCAGTTCGGGCGGTTGCCCGACGGACCGATGGCCGACGTGGACATCGGCGAACTGCTGCGCTACACGACGCGCGTGACCCTGCCGCCGACGATGACGGTGACGCTCGACGTGCCGGGCACGCTGCCATTCGTGCCAGGGCACCACGACCCGCTCTCGCGCGCGGTGAGCAACATCCTGCTCAACGCGGCCGACGCCGCCGGCCCCACCGGCGCGATCACCGTCTCGGCCACCGAGGTCCACGCGCCGCGACATGCGCTGCAGATCCGTGTGCACGACACGGGGCCGGGCATCACCTCCGAGACGCTCTGCCGCATCTGGGAGCCGTACGTGACCACCAAGCCGGGCGGTACCGGACTGGGGCTGGCGATCGTGCGGCAGACCATCCTCGCGCACGGTGGCACCGTGGATGCCATCAGTGCCCCAGGCAGCGGCACGGCGATCACGGTGACGCTGCCGGTCGCCCCACGCTCCTCCTCACCAGACGATCGCACATGAACCCGGACGCCGTCGTTCCCATTGCCTTTTTTTCCACGGTGTTCGGCCTCGCGATCGGCGTGCCGCTGGTGCGCGCCTACATCCGTCGCATGGATCGCGGCGCGACGGCGCCGGGCCTGCCGGCCGATCTCTCGGCCCGGCTGGACCGCATCGAGTCCATGGTCGAGTCGGTCGCCGTGGAAGTCGAGCGGCTGTCCGAAGGGCAGCGATTCACTACGCGCCTGCTCGCCGAAGGTGCCGCGCCGCCTGCCGTGCCGCGTGCGCCGCGCGAGGCCGCACGTCCGAACCCCACCGAGGTGACACATGCCTGAGACGATGCAGCAGCCGGCGGCGACCGCGCCCGCCGCACCCGCTGCGGCGGCCGACGTGGAGAACGCGCAGCTCGACGCGCGTCTGGATCTCGCCGCGAAGAAGGTCGCGCTGCAGAGCCTCGAGGCGCAGGCCGGCGGACCGCGCGCGCCGGAGGCCCCACCGCCGCCCGGCGTCGTGCGGAGTCGCGTCGTGTACGAGGCGGATGGCAAGACGATCGTGCTCGACAACCCCACGCCCGAGCAGCTGGCGCGGGTCGGCATCGGCGCACAGCAGGCCGCGTTGCCGGATCCGAGAATGATCACGTCACTCACCGGCCTCACGCTCGGCGCGATCGTCGTGATCGTCTGGATGGTGCTGCGGCACCTGAGAGCCGGGCGCGTGCCCGCTGCGCCGCGCGAGAGCGCCGAGATGCAGGCCCGCATGGCCCGCATCGAGACGGCGATCGAGTCGGTGGCGGTGGAAGTCGAGCGGATGAGTGAGAACCAGCGTTACGCCGCGCGAGTGCTGTCAGAAGGTCAGGCGCCGGTGATGCAGGCGAATGTGCCTCAGCCGCTGAGCGCCGTGAAGACGAACCGTGGAGGTGCCTGATGTCGGTGCGAGCGATCCTGCTGCAGAATCCGAACGAAGTGGCGGCGGCGCAGGCTGCACAGGTGCGCGGCGCGGCGCAGGATGCCGCGCAGCAGGCCCGCAACCAGGCCGAAAATGCGCGCGACATCGCCCGTGCCCAGCGCGACGCGGCGCAGGCCGAGCGCGATGCCGCGCGCATCGCGCGTGAGGCGCAGCAGGAGCAGGGCGGTGGCACGGGCGTGGTGACGATCACGAAGGATGGCGTCACGACGGTGCTCACCGATGCCTCACCCGAGGCGATCGCGACCGCGCTGGGCTTGCCCGATCCACGCGACGGTGGTAATCCCAACGGACCGTTCGACGTGGCGATGCTGGGCATCGTCATGACCGCAGCGGTGATGATCGTTGGTCTGGTGCTGCGCAATCGTGGACGAACGCGCGGCGCTGGTCCCATGAGCGCACTGCCGGCCGACCTCACCCAGCGGCTGTCACGGATGGAAGCGGGCATCGATGCGATGGCCGTCGAAGTGGAACGCATCAGCGAGGGGCAGCGCTTCACCACGCGACTGCTCTCGGACCGGACACCGGTGGAGGTTCCCCGTGGGTGAGATCAGTGCGGCGATGCCGAGTGCCGCTCCGGTGCTGTCGGTGATGACGGTTCAGCCACCGGCACCTGCGCAGGCGCCGGCGGCACCGGAGACGCCAGCCGCGCCCGGTGCTGCAGTCGGCACGGAGCGACCGGTGGCGGGCAAGGTCATCATCAACGGCCGCGAAGTCACCGTCGTGGGTGGCGGTGGTGCCGACGTGCCGACCGGCACCGAGTTCCCATTCCCGCGCGACATCCCGCCGAACGTGGCCGAGATCGCGAAGGACGGCATCATCGGCTTCACGCTGATGGTCATCGCATTTCCCGTGTTCGGCTTTGCCAAGGCGCTGTTGAATCGCCGTGCGGCGGCACCGGCGCTGCCGTCGCGTGACACGACCGACCGGCTGCAGCGGATCGAGGCGGCGGTGGAGTCGATGGCGGTGGAGGTGGAGCGCATCAGCGAGGGACAGCGGTTCGTGACACGGGTGCTCGCCGAGCGCAGTTCGTCGTCGCAGCCCTGACCGCGCGCGATGCCGAGTGTCCTGATCGTCGACGACGAACCGAACATCCGACGGATGGTCGGCGCCCTTCTCGCCGCCGAGGGATACGAGGTACGCGACGCACCGGACGGGCATGCGGCGTTTGCGGGGGCGCTGGACGCCGAGCCCGATGTGGTGCTGCTGGACCTGATGATGCCGAACGACAGCGACGGGATGGAGACGCTGGCGAAGTTCCGCGAGCGATTTCCCGAGCTGCCGGTGGTGATGATGAGCGGCCGCGCCGGGCTGAGCGACGCCGTGAAGGCGACGCGGCTTGGTGCGTTCACGTTCCTCGAGAAGCCGCTGACCCCGGAGGGCACGCTGCTGGCGCTGGCCTCGGCGCTGGAACTCCGGCAGACGCGGCGTGCGGCGCGCACGCTGCGCGAGGACCTTGGCCTGGCCGGCGGGCTGGTGGGCGACAGCGCCGCGATGGCGCAGGTACGCGAGCTGATCGCGCGGGTGGCGCCAAGCGATGCGCGGGTCCTGATCTCCGGTGAGTCGGGCACGGGCAAGGAGCTGGTGGCGGGAGCGCTGCATGCCGGGAGTCCGCGGCGCGATCGCGCCTATGTGCGCACCAACTGCGCCGCAATTCCGCGCGACCTCGTCGAGAGCGAGATGTTCGGCCACGAACGCGGTGCCTTCACCGGCGCCACCGACCGGCGCATCGGGCGCTTCGAGCTGGCACATGCCGGCACACTCTTCCTGGACGAGGTGGGCGACCTGGGAGGCGAGGCGCAAGCGAAGCTGCTGCGGGCGATCGAGGCGCGCGAGATCGAGCGCGTGGGTGGCGCGAAGCCGATCAAGGTGGATGTGCGGATCGTCGCGGCCACCAACCGCGACCTGGTGGCGGCGGTAGCGGACGGAAGCTTCCGCGAGGACCTGTTCTTTCGCCTCAACGTGATCCCGATGACGCTGCCACCGTTGCGCGACCGGCCCGGCGACATCGACCAATTGGTGCTGCACTTCACGGCGCTGCATCGGGCCCGCACCGGCCGTGCCGCGCCGACGTTCACCCCGGAGGCGCTGGCGGCGCTGCGGGCCCACCGCTGGCCGGGCAACGTGCGCGAGTTGGCGAACATCGTGGAGCGTCTCGCGATCCTGCACCCGGGGCGCGAGCTGCGCGTGGGCGACGTGCACGACGTGCTGCCAGCAACGCGAGGGCGCGAGGGGGCTCACGGCGGTCCGGCGCCAGGCCGCGCCGACGTGCCGCTGCTGCCGCTGAGCGATGCGCTGGACGCCTACGAACGCCAGCTGATCGTGCGAGCCCTCGACGAGACAGCCGGCAACGTGGCCGAGGCGGCGCGCCGGCTCCAGACGGACCGGCCAAATCTGTATCGGCGGATGAAGCGACTCGGAATCGGGGCCGGCATGCACGAACTGCGCAGCGACGTACGGAGCGAGGGGTGAGCGGCACGGCCTGCGGCGCCATCCGCCGCGTCGTGCTGGCCGATTTGCTGGCCGTCGTGCCGGCGGTCGTGGTGCTGGCGGGTGCGGGACTGGTGGGGGCACCCGCACTCGCGGCGCAGCAGCCGACGTGGCAGACCTGTGCCGAATCGCCGGCGGGCCAGCGCTGCGGCACACGCGGGACCACGCGGCGTGAACGCGAGGAGGCCCAGACGCTGTACAACGCGCCTGCGACGCGCCGCGAGACGGCACCATTCACGCTGGAGCGTGACTCGGTGGTGCGCGGCTCGCTGGCCGTGCTGGGCGGCCCGGTGCGCATCGCCGGCACCGTCGAGGGCTCGCTGCTGGTGCTGAACGGCGACGTGACGTTCGCCGCCGGCGCGACGGTGCATGGCAACGTGGCGGTGCTGGGCGGGAGCGTGAGTGGCATCGACAGCGCCCGGGTGGGCGCGGTACGCATCGAGGCCGACTCGGTTCGCTACGTGCTGGATGCGGGGCAGCTGCGCCTCGAGGCGCCGCTGGACGAGGTGTGGACGTTGATCGGGCGCAACGGACCGACGCTTGGCATCGGGCTCCGGCTGGCCCTGACCCGCACCTACAACCGCGTGGAGGGGCTGCCGGTGGAGTTCGGGCCGCGGCTCCGGTACCGGACGCCGATCGGCACCGTGGCCGCCGACCTGTTCGGCATCCTGCGCACCGGGTCGCGGCTCGAATGGAACGGCAACAACGTCGGCCACAGCGCGCGTGTCGAGCTGCGCATGGGCAGGACCGAGCGCTGGACCCTTGGCGCGCGGCTGTTCGACGTGGTGGCGTCCGTGGAGGACTGGCACCTGAGCGAGGTCGAGGTGGGACTGGCCTCGTTCCTCGCGCACAGCGACTACCGCGACTACTACGACCGTCATGGCGGCAGCGGGTTGGTCAGCTATCGCGACGGGCGCGCGTTCCGTGCGACGCTCGAGGTGTCGGACGAGATCTGGCGACCGCGCGCGACGCTCAACCCATTCACGCTGTGGCGGAATGACGAACCGTGGCGCGAGAACCCCGACTTCGACCGCGCGCAGTACACCCGTGGCGTGCTGCGGCTGACGTACGACACGCGCACCGATCCGCTGCGCCCGCGCACGGGGTGGTGGCTGCAGGGGGAGTACGAACTCGGTGACGGCCGGCAGCGAACGTATGGGACCGAAGTCGCCGCGCCGGTGCCGGCGACAGGGGCGACCGCCGCCGTGCGGTACGGCCGAGGCATGGTCGACCTGCGTCGCTACACGCGCCTCTCGCCGAGCGTGCAGGTGAACACGCGCGTGATGGCGGGCGGGTGGCTGCATGGCGATGCCCTGCCGCTGCAACGGCGCCTGTCGCTGAGCGGTCCCGGCGCGAACACCGGCTTCACCTTTCGCGAGCCGGTGACGGTGCCCGACCGGCTGCAGTGTTCGCAGGCCACGGTGCTGCGCGGGCAGCCTGCGCTCTGCGACCGGATGCTGCTGCTGAGCTTCGACTACCGGCACGACATCGCCTGGATCGTGGACCTGTTCGGCGGATCGCGGATGATCCAGCCCGACCGCAGCGGCTACGGCGGCTGGGTGCTGTTCACCGATGTGAGCCGAGGCTGGCTGGTGCGACCGCGGGCCGTGCTGCCAGCGTCGCCTGTTGGTACGCCCCGCGGGTTCGACGCACTGCAGACGAGCGCCGGTTTCGGGCTGGAGCTCGGGCAGGGGGGCGTGTACGTGGCGAAGGCGCTGGGGGCACCGCCGTCGGGCGGCGTCCAGGTGTTCGTGCGACTCGTCCGACGCTACTAGGGCACATGGCCGGCACCCTGACGCGTCGCACGGCGCTGCGCGCCATCCTCGCGGCCGGTGTGGTCGCGGTGTGCACGGGTGCGCCCGCATCGGCGCTGCGCGCGCAGAACGATGCGCGACTGGACGTGGTGCTGCCGACGCGCGCGATCGGGCTCTCCGACGGGCCGGCGTTCGCGGCGCGCAACGTGCTCGCGACGCGTGAGCTCCGCGACCTGCTGCGCAGCGGCTTTCCCGCACGGCTGCACTACCGCTGCGAGCTGTGGCGCAACGAGCGGTTGAACAACAGCATCGACCGCGCCGTGGAGTGGGACATGCTGGTGCGCTTCGACCAGTTGAACCGGAAGTACGAGGTGTACCGGATCGTCGACGACCGCGTCAGCCGCCTTGGGCGCTACGACACGGCGGAGGAAGCGGAGGCGCAGGTGGAGCGGCCGTTTCGCATCAAGGCGCCGCCGATGCAGCGTGGCCGCAGCTACTACTACGAGTCGAGCCTGGACGTGGAGGTGCTGAGCCTGAGCGACCTCGATGAGGTGGAGCGATGGCTGCGCGGCGAGGTGCGGCCGGCGCTCAGCGGAGACCGCAACCCGGGGACGGCGCTGACGCGAACGGTGCGCGGCTTCTTCGTGCGGCTGCTCGGCGGCGAGCGGCGGCACTACCAGACCCGGACGCCGGTGTTCGTCGCCGACTGAGCGACGGACACCGGCGTCGGGTGGTGTGCGCGGGTCAGGCCGGCTGCGTGACCGGTGCGCCCTCGATGCGGCGGATCTGTGCGAGCATCTCGTCGCCGTAGAACACCTTGATGTAGCGCGCCTGCTTTGGCGTGAGACGCCGCACCGCCCAGCTCAGGTGCACGAAATGCGGTTCGACCGGCACCGTCATCGGGTGCATGTGGATCTCGTGCGGCAGGCGGTTGGCCTTGCGGGTGTTGCAGGGGCTGCAGGCCGTCACGACGTTGTTCCACTCGTTCAGGCCACCGCGCGAGATCGGGATGAGGTGGTCGCGGGTGAGCTGCTCGCGCGGCTTGAGTTCCGACTGCAGCCGGCCGCAGTACTGGCAGCGGTACTGGTCGCGGGCGAAGAGGAACGTGTTGGTCACCTGCCGCCGGAAGCGCCGCGGCACATGGATGAACTTGGTGAGGCGGATGACGACCGGGCGCGGGAACGAGAGCTTTTCGGAGCGCACCAGCTTCCCGTCATCGGACTCCACGATCTCGGCCTTGCCATCGAGCAGCAGGCGCAGCGCGCGACGCATCGGCACGAGCGTGAGCGGTTCGTACGACGCGTTGAGCGCAAGACAGCCGACGTTCACGTGCCCTCCGTCCGTCTGGAAAGTGAAACGCCTCTCGCACACGAGGCGTGGCGAGAGGCGCGCAGCGACACCAGGGCGGTGCCGGAGCGAACGTGGGCGTGGCGACGACTGGAATGCCAGTCGGCGCGCGCGAGTGGCGCCATCTGGTGCCAGCCCGTCGCCCTGTTCATTGCGCGACTCCCGCCGGTGCAGCCACCGGGGTGAGCCAGCCATGCCGGTCGTCGATGGTGCCCTGGGCGATTCCCAGGAACTCCGTCTGGATGGCACGGCAGATCGGGCCGGGCTTGCCGCTGCCGACCGGGATCCGGTCGATGCTCCGGATCGGGGTGATCTCGGCAGCGGTTCCCGTGAAGAACACTTCATCGGCGATGTAGAGAAACTCGCGCGGGATCGCCTGCTCCCGCACCTCGTACCCCAGGTCGCGCGCAATGGTCGACACCGAGTCGCGCGTGATGCCATTGAGGATGCCGTGCGCGAGGGGCGCGGTGTACAGCACCTCGTCACGCACCACGAACAGGTTTTCGCCGCTCCCTTCGGACACCAGCCCCTGGTTGTCGAGCATGATGCCCTCGACATAGCCATCGAGACGGGCCTGCATCTTGGAGAGCTGGGAGTTGAGGTAGTTACCCCCGGCCTTTGCCATGGTCGGGAAGGTGTCGGGGGCGGCCCGCCGCCAGCTCGACACGCAGACATCCACCCCGGCCTCCAGCGCCTCGGCACCGAGATAGGCACCCCAGTTCCACGCGATCACGAAGGTTTCCGTGAGCGCCGGGTCGTGTGACGGGAGTACGCCCATCTGCTCGCCGGTGCGCGCCATCAGCGGACGCAGGTAGCACTGCGACAGTCCGTTGGCGTTCACCGTATCCACCACCGCCTGCATCAGCTCGTCCACGCTGTAGCGCAGCGGCATGCGATAGATGCGCGCACTGTCCACCAGCCGACGCATGTGATCGCGAAGCCTGAAGACCGCACCGCCGGCGGGGGTCTCGTAACAGCGGATCCCCTCGAAGACGCTCGATCCGTAGTGGACGACGTGCGACATCAC
>JANNXU010000002.1:0-84665 GCA_031409715.1 Gemmatimonadaceae bacterium
CCAGAAGGCCGACTTCGCGATCGCGCGCGGTGACTCGTCGGTGCTGCTGGCCGTGCGGGCGCGGCGGCGGGCGTCGCTGGCGAATGCGGTGTTCGAGGCCGCGCCGGACGCCTTCGGCGTGCGCACCACGTCGGCCACGACGGCGCGTATTGGTGACGCACCTGACGCGCCGCTTGGCCCCGGCACGGGTGCGCGCAGCGGCGTGCGTGGTGGCGTGGACAGTGGCCAGAACGGGCGCCTTGGCGGTGGTATCTCGAATGGCGTGACACGAGGCGTGGACGGTGGCCAGAACGGGCGCCTTGGCGGTGGCATTTCGAATGGTGTGACACGTGGCGTCGAGGGTGACGCGATCCGCGCTGCCAGCCGTCGCACGAAGGGTCGTCCGGCCGCAGCTGCCGACTCGGCATCTCGCGATTCCCTGCCTGGCGCATCCACCGACAGCGCCGGGCCGTCGGCCGAGACCGGGATCCTCGCGTGGGTGCCGCGCCGCTTCGTCGCCGCGGGCCTGTTGCAGGGCCGTCTCGAGTTGCGGTCGTTCGGCGGCCGCGGTGCCCGCCTCGACGATGGCTTCGACGCCGCCCTCACCGCGCTCTCGCGCCGCAGCGCCGACTCCACCCAGCGCCTGGGCGCCCGTGGGGCCTTCTACGTCACCGGCGATCTCGCCCGCCGCACCCGCCTCACCCTCGCCTTCGACAGCGAGCGGGATCTGGACATCGACCTCCTCCGCGACATCAATCCCGACGACGAATACGCCGTCTTCGGCGACGCCTCCGTGCGCGAGTACGATGCCCGCTCCGCCGGCGGCCTCACCCGCACCGCCGGCCGTGGCTTCCTGCGCCTCGACCACGAGCGCTCCACGCTCCTTGTCGGCGACTTCACCGCCCCGCCCGGCGACGACGCCCGCCGCCTCAGCGCCTACGACCGCACCATGACCGGCCTGCGCGAGCACGTCGAGCTGGGCACCGGCCTCGTCACCGCCAGCCTCGACGGCTTCGCCAGCCGCACCACGTTGGCGCAGCGCGTCGAGGAGTTGCCCGGCCTCGGCATCTCGGGCCCCTACCAGCTCGCCCGCGCCGATGTCCGCCCCAACTCGGAGCAGGTGGAGCTCGTCGTCCGCGACCGCAACCAGCCGGCCGTCGTGCTGAGTCGCACCCCGTTGCAGCGCTTCACCGACTACACCCTCGAGCGCGACGCCGGTCGCCTGCTCTTCCGCGCCCCCGTGCCCTCGCTCGATGCCATGCTCAACCCCGTCAGCCTCCGCGTCAGCTACGAGGTGGAGCAGGGGGGCGAGGCGTACCTGGCCTACGGCGGGGATGCGCGCGTCCGGATCGGCGCCGTGCTGCTCGGCGCCGCCGCCGTCCGCGATGAGAATCCCCTCGCCCGCCGCGACCTGCTCGGCCTGCACGGCGCCATAGGACTCGGGACGCGCACGACCCTGCTGGCCGAGGTGGCGCGCAGTGCGGGCGCCCCCGTCAGCGCCCTCACCGGCGCGACGCTCGACAGCGCCGGTGTCTCGCGCAGCGGTGATGCCGCCCGCGTGGAATTGCGCCACACCGATAGCCGCGTCGCGCTGCGGCTCACCGGCAGCATGACCAGTGCGAATTTCGCCAACCCGTCGGCCGGCCAGCCCGCCGGCCGCCTCGAGTTCGGCGCCACCGGCTCGGTGGCACTGACCCCGCACACGCGACTCCTGCTGCAGGCGCTCCGCACCGAGGATCGCCTGACCGGTGGGCGCCGCGATGGCGCGCTGCTCAGCGTCGAGCAGCAGCTCGGCGGTCGCGCGCGTCTCGAGCTCGGCTATCGCTGGGCCGAGGAGAACCGCACCCCGCTGCGCACCGACAGTCTCACCCCGATCGCCGTGGCCGGCGCGCCGACCAGTCTCTCGGCGCTCCGCACCCGCCTCAGCGCCGATCTGCTCACCGGTGCCACGCTCCGCTCCACCCTGTTCGCCGAGTTCGAGCAGGACCTGCGCGCCCGCGAGCAGCAGCGGGCGGCGATCGGCGGGGATCTCGGCTTCGCCCGCGGGGCGCGGCTCTACGCCCGTCACGAGTTCCTCAAGTCCGCCAACGGGCCGTTCGGCCTCGGCAGCGCACAGCAGCAGGCCTCGACCGTGATCGGCCTCACCGCCGACGTGCGCACCAACCAGCAGCTCTTCAACGAGTACCGTCTGCGCGATGGGCTGAGCGGGCGGCAGGCCGAGGCGGCCTTCGGCGTGCGCAATCGCTTCCGGCTCGACTCCGGCCTCGTCGCCACCACCTCCTTCGAGCGCGTCATGCCGATCGGCGGGGCCGACACCGGGGCGACGGCCGCTGCCGCGAGCCGGGTGCTCGCCCTCGCCTCGGGCCTCGAGATCTCGCGCTGGGCCACCTGGCGCGCCACCGCGCGCGCCGAGGCGCGGCAGACGCCGCAGGGCACCAGCTGGCTCGGCTCGGCCGGGCTCGCGCAGCAGGTCATGCGCGGCGTGACCGTCCTTGGCCGCGCCGTCTACACCAACAGCAACGGCCAGCAGGAGCGCCTGCGCGGGCAGCTCGGGCTCGCCATCCGGCCGGTGGACAGCGACGGCTGGAACATGCTGCTGCGTCTCGACACCCGAAATGAGTCGGCGACGCCCGTGACCGGGCCGGCCACGCGCTCGACCGCCGCCGTCGTCTCGCTGCACACCAACCTGCAGCCCACGCCGCGCCTCGGGCTCAGCACGCGGTACGCGTTCAAGCGCGGGGTCGACGCCCAGGTCGTGGGCGCGGCCGCGCTGCGCACGGTGACGGTCAACCAGCTCCTCGCCACCCGCGCGCTGTACGACCTGAACGCCACCTGGGACCTCGGCCTCCAGGGCAGCGTGCTCGGCACGGCCGATTTCGCCGGCCGGCAGTACGGGCTGGGCGCGCTGGTCGGGGTGCGGCTGGTGCGCAATCTGCGCCTGTCCGGCGGCTACAACCTGTTTGGCTGGCGAGATGCCGACACTTCCGCCGGGGCAGCCACCGCCCGCGGACCCTTCCTCGAATTCGGCTTCAAGTTCGATGAAGGGTTCCTCGGTCGTGGCTCGGCCCGTACCTCACCCAGCCGATCGATTCCATGACCACGCACTTCAGCATCCCGCGCGTCGCCATCCTGTTCGTCCTCGCGTGTGTCGCCGCGCCACTGCCGGCGCAGACACTGCTGACGCCACAAGGACGGCGCATCAGCCGAGAGGCCATCGCACGCGACCTCGACGTCATCTCCGGCTGGCGCAAGCGTGTGGACTCACTGCCGCGCGAGGCCGCGCCGCCGCTGCGCTTTCAGCGCACCAAGGCGGAACAGTGGATGCGCTTCGTCGAGTCGGAGTACGAAGACAACGAACGGGGTCCCGTGCTCGAGGCGGCGCTCTGGCGCGTGATCACGCTCGCGACCGCAACCGAGCGTGGTTCCGAGCTGTCGGGCTATGAGCCCGACCTGCCGGGAACGAAACCCGTGCGCCCCGATCTGCACGAACGCGTGCGCGTGCATGTGCGCCGCGGCGCGATGGCGTGCGCCCCTGAGGTGCTCGGCGAGATGGAGGTGCAGCTGACGGCGGCGGCGCACGCCCCCGGCTCGGTTGGCCGCTCCAACGCCACCACGGCGATCCGCCGTGTCGAGGCGCTCGACACGCAGCTCGGCGACGCCCCCTGTACGCCAGCCGTCGTCGCCACCACGGAACCGATCCGCGCCCCGGAACCCGTCGCCGTCACGCCAACCGACGCCGCTCCGGTGGCCGTCGCGCCGACCGACAGTGTTCCGGCCGCGACCACCGTCCGCGCGAACGCGCCGGGTCGCGTGCAGTTCGGCTTCGGTCGCTCGTCGCTGTCGCCGCGGGCACAGGCGCGCCTCCGTCGACTGACGACGGCGCTGCGCGACGTGAGCATCACGAGCATCGAGATCGCGGGCCACGCCGACCGTCATGGCCGTCCGGCGGTGAACCTCCGCATCTCGCGCGCCCGTGCCGCCGCCGTCCGCCGCTACCTCGTGCGCTCGGGCATCATGCCGAACGTCATCAGCCTGCGCTCGTACGGCAGCAGCCAGCTCCGTGACCGACGCCGCACCAAGGCCGCCGATGCGCGCAACCGTCGTGTCGAGATCCGCATCACCACCGCCTCGGGCGCCGTCATCACCATCGACGACAAGGGCGACCTCGTCTTCCCCTGACAGGCCTTCCCGTGAGGCAACCGTGCCGGCGTGCAGTCCGCGCGCCGGCACGGTGTTATCAGAGCCTGCGGCGAGCGAGTTCCTCCACTGCGTGGTGCGCCGCGCGCGCCGTCAGCGCCATGTAGGTCAGTGACGGATTCTGGCAGCTGCTCGACGTCATGCAGGCGCCATCGGTGAGGAAGAGGTTGGGGACCTCCCACGCCTGATTCCATCCGTTCAGCACGGACGTCGTCGCGTCGCGCCCCATGCGGGCCGTACCCATCTCGTGGTTCGAGCCGCCCGGCGTGCTCACGCCGAGTGTGCTGCCGCGGATACTGCGTGCCCCGGCCGCCTCGAGCAGCTCGGTGGCTGTCACCGTCATGTCGCGGTGCATCGCGAGTTCGTTCTCGCTCCACTGCGCCTCGATGTGCAGCGATGGAATGCCCCACCGGTCGCGCAGCGTGGGATGCACCGTGGCGCGATTCGTCTCGCGGGGCAGCATCTCGCCGTAGCCACCGAAGTTCATCACCCACGGTCCCAGCTCGGCCAGCGACGCCTTGAACGACGCGCCGAGCCCCGTCGCGCGCGCCTTCGCCTGCCAGCCGCTGCGACCTGCACCGCCCTGAAAGCCATAGCCGCGCACGAAATCGGGATGTCGCGACGCGACGTTGCGGAAGCGCGGCACGTAGATGCCATTCGGCCGCTCGCCGACCGTGCGACGGTCGTCGAAGCCCTCGATCTCACCCGACGCGCCGCCCCACTTGATGTGGTCCATGATGTTCCGACCCACCTGTCCACTGCCATTGGCGAGGCCGTCGGGGAAGGTCGCCGAGCGTGAGTTGAGCAGCAGGCGGGCACTCTCGATGGCGGAGGCGCAGACGAACACGACCCGCGCCGTGTAGCGATGCTCGACGCCAGTCGCCGCGTCGATCACGCGCACCCCCGAGACGCGGTGGCGCCGCGGATCGTAGTCGATGGCGCGCACGATGCTGTGCGGGCGCAGCGTGAGGCGTCCCGTCGCCTGCGCCGCGGGGAGCGTCGAATTGACGCTGCTGAAGTACGAGCGCGTGCTGCAGCCGCGGTGGCAGGGACCGCAGTAGTGGCACGGCGCGCGTCCCTCGTGTGGCGCCGTCAGCACGGCGGCGCGGCCGATCGTCAGCACCCGCTCGCGGCCGTAGCGCGCCGCGATGCGATCGCGCACGTGCTGTTCCACGCAGTTCAGCGCCATCGGCGGGAGGAACTGCCCGTCGGGCAGCTGCGCGAGCTGCTCCGCCTGGCCCGTCACGCCGATGAACCGTTCGACGCGGTCGTACCATGGGGCGATGTCGGCATACCGGATCGGCCAGTCCACCGCGATCCCCTCGCGTGCATTGGCCTCGAAATCGAGGTCGCTCATGCGATAGACCTGCCGGCCCCAGATGATAGACTTGCCGCCGACCTGTCGCGCGCGGAACCAGTCGAATCGGCGCGCCTCGGTGGTGGAGTACGGGTTGTCGACATCATCCACCCAGAAACGGCTGCTCATTTCGTCGAAACTCACCGAGCGGCGCTGCACGGGCTGCCTCGACTCGACCGTCTGACGGTCCCCCAGTCCGCGAAACGGCATCTCGAAGGGCGGCACGTGCTCACGCGAGTCGCGCTCCGGCGTGATGGGCCGTCCCGCCTCGAGCACCAGTGTGCGCAGGCCGCGCTGCGTGAGCTCCTTGGCGGCCCAGCCGCCGGTGATGCCGCTGCCGACGACGATCGCGTCGAAGTCACGCGCCAGCGCGCTCATCGTGGCATCGGAGCGTTGCCGTCGTAGCGCATCGGCAGCGGGTAGCCGTGCAGCACGTCGCGCATCGCAACCTCGGAGGTGCAGTACCCCCAGACCGTGAGGTACTTGAGCATCGCGAACCAGTGCGTGGCGGCGTCTGGTGCGCCATCGCGTCGCAGTGTGGCCACGTCGGCATCGAAGGTCGCCAGCACCGCCTCCTGTGCTGCGGCACCGAGCGCCACGAACGTCGCGCCGTCGCGGTCGCGGCTTCGTGCGTCGAGCGCGGTGAGGCCGGCCACGAACCGGTCACGATCGGCGGCGCCGTACCATCGGCCGAGCATGACGTCGATGAACGCGCCCACGCCGGCATCAGTGGCGCCGGCCGTGTCGGTGCGTGGCAGGATCCGCTCCGCGGCGGCGATGACAGTCGCCATGGCGCGTGCATCGAGCACCGGCGCCGTGGCGTCCGGCTGGCCCGCATGCGCGTCGCGCCCCAGCGTCAGCAGGTCGTCAGCGGAGAGCCGGCCCAGTGTGGCGATGCCACCCGTGGCGATGAGCCAGTCGATGAAGTCGCGGCGATGCATGATCGGGTGGTGAGTGATGGCGCGAGTGCTGACGGACAGCCGGAGCTGCGGCGCGAATTCGCCCGCCGACGTCCGGAACAGCGGTGAGGAAATCCGCGGCAGGGGCTGTCGGTACGCCACGCCGTCGTCGCGCAGTGTACGGCAGAGGTTCAAGGCGTGCTGGACGTGAGAGGATGCGTTCATTCGCCGTGACTGTCCAGACCAGGCCGTGGCACCAACGCCAGTTCGGCTTCCCGCGCATCGATGCCGGGCAGCACGCGCTGCAACGTGACCGGCAGCACACGGGTGAGTGCATAGCTGGAGATGTCGATCGGCGTGTCGATGCCGCGCAGCGCCGAAGCGGCCAGCACGCTGTCCTTGCTTTGGCAGAGCATCAAGCTGATCGTGGGCGCGTCTCGATGCGCAGCTGTACGCCGGCGACCACCGTGCGCCTGCATCCAGACCAAGACGATTTGCTGGCGCAGGTCCGTACCGCGGCGTGACGGCTCAGGCGACAACTATCGTGACGCTCACCACTATGACGCCCAGTGTGGGCTCACACTTTGAGGAGACCATTCCTCTTCTTCTGGTGATGTGCCGGGCCACGTACTAGGTTCGCCGCACGAACACCCAACCACCGGACCGAGGATCGTCATGCCGATCATGTCTCGCGCCGTCTCCGCTGCCCTTGCCATCGCCGCATTGGTGGCCCCAGGTAGACTGCGTGCCCAATCACCCGCGGACGTCGCCATCGCGGCCATTCGCGAGCAGTGGAAGGGTGCGATCGGTCACATCGCCGCCGCGGCGGACGAACTCACCGAGGCGGAGTACGCGTACCGCCCGGTTGCGAGCGTCCGGACGTTCGGTGCACTCATTGGTCATGTCGCCGGTACGCAGAACATGCTGTGCGCCATCGTGCTCGGCGACAAGCCTCCAGCCGAGGACGCAATCGAGAAGGGTCCGCAAACCAAGGCGGTCCTCGTCGCGGCGCTGACGGCGTCCACGGCATACTGCGGACGGGCCTACGCCATCGACGGTGCCGCAGCAACGGCAGTGGTCGACATGTTCGGCGAAAAGGCGACGAAAGTCGGTGCGCTGACGCTCAACGCTGTTCACGATGGCGAGCACTACGGCAACATCATCACCTACATGCGCATGCAGGGGAAGGTCCCGCCGTCGAGCCGACGGTAACGGAATTCAGCGCGCGACTGTATCAACGGCCTGCGTGCCTCGCACGACAGCATTTCACGTCCAACAACTGCATCGCCATGCCGGCTCGTGCGTCCGTGGGTGTGGTGGCGTCGCTGGCGCTGCTGGCAATGCCAGATTCGCCGATGCGCGCGCAGTCAGCGATGAGCATCAGTGCTTCGGCGCCCGGCAGCACAGCGCCTGTGCCGGAGACCGCGAGGCCGAACGACAACCGCCGCGCCGCCGGCGTGATGCGCGGCGATACACTCGTCGTGCACCTCGACATCCGCATGGCGCGCTGGTATCCCGAGTCGGATAGCGGCGCATTCATCACGGCGGCGATCATGGGTGAAGCCGGGCAGGCCCCACAGGTACCGGAGCCGCTGCTCCGCGTCCGCGAAGGCACGCCGATCATCGCCACGCTCACCAACAACCTGACCGACTCCACGGTGTCGTGGATCGGTGTCGCGACACGTCCGGGCAGCGATTCGACGGCGCTCCGGCCCGGTGCATCGATCACGCGCCGATTCGTCGCGGGTGCCCCCGGCACGTATCTCTATGCCGTGCGCATCGGCACCGTCGATCGCCCCGCGCGCGAGCGGGAGCAGGCCGCCGGCGCGTTCGTCATCGACGCGAAGGGCGCGCGCACCGATGATCGCATCTTCGTGATGAACATCTGGGGCGACCCGGTCGACAGCGTCACGTACCGCAACGCACTGACGATCAACGGACGCGGATGGCCATACACCGAGCGGCTGTCGGCGACCGCCGGCGACACACTGCGGTGGCGCATCGTCAACGCGTCCGCGCGCGAACATCCGATGCATCTCCACGGCTTCTACTTCAAGGTCCGCTCGCGCGGCGATGGCCGCGTCGACTCGACCTTCGCCACGCGAGACGCCGCGGATGTCGTGACCGAGTTGATGAACCCGTATTCGACGCTGGGCATGGAGTGGATTGCAGCGCGGGACGGCCGCTGGCTCTTTCACTGCCACCTCACGTTTCACGTCAGCGCCGATGCCCGCTTCGAAAGCGGCGTCGGGCACGCCGATCATGTTTCAGGTGACATGATGCGCCACATGGCCGGGTTGGTGCTTGGCATCGACGTGAACCGGAGACCGGGCACGCGCACCGAGTCGCGCACCTCCCCGCGCGCCATGCGTCTGCTGGTGCAGGAGGCGCCGCAGCGCGCGCGCGCACAACGCGCGCTCGGATTTGTGGTCCAGCAGCAGGCCGAACCGGCGCGCGACTCCGTCGTGCTCCCGGGCACCACGCTCGTCCTGACGCGCGGTCAGCCGACGGACATCACCGTCGTCAACCATCTGGCAGAGCCGACCGCGGTGCACTGGCACGGCATCGAACTGGAAAGCTTCTCGGATGGTGTGGCCGGCTGGAGCGGTGACCAGGCACGTGTGGCGCGGGAGATCGCGCCACGCGACTCATTCACGGCGCGCCTGACGCTGCGGCGGGCAGGCACGTTCATCTATCACACCCACCTGAACGACCTCGAACAGCTCACGTCGGGACTGTACGGTGGCATCATCGTGCTCGAACCAGGACAGGTCTTCAATCCGAAGCGCGATCATCTCTTCGTGGTGGGCTGGGATGGCCCCGAGGATCCACCGCACCTGATCGTGAACGGCGATTCGGCGCCGCCACCATTGACACTGCGTGCCGGCGTGCACCACCGACTGCGCTTCGTGTTCATCGGCGTCGTCAATGGCGAGCCCTTCACGCTCCGCCGCGGGACGAGCGTCGTGTCGTGGCAACAGGTTGCACGCGACGGATTCACGATTCCGCAGCGGCGGCGGCGGAGCTCACCAGCCATGATTCAAGGGTGGGCCGGACAGACCTTCGACTTCGACATCGTCCCGACCGCGGGCACATATTCACTCAGTGTCGGCGATCCGACAAAGCCGGTGTGGCGGCAGACGATCATCGCACGCTGACCTGCCATCGCTGCGGCGGCTGATCTGCCGCAGTCTCGCACGTCGCCTCGACCGCGGCAGAGTTCACGACGCAGACGCGATTGACCGTGGCACCGTGGCGTGCCCCGTCGATGCTCGTGAGGGAAGCGCATTCCGCGACGCAGCGGTGCGATGTGCGGTGCCGCCGCCGAGCATGAGGCCATGAATGCACGGCTCACCGCGCCTGATGCGCCTGGCGAGCGAGTGCCGCGCATCTCCAGCAGATTCGCTGTACGACCGAACACTCGGTGCCCGATTGGGTCGACAGTTCACTCCTCCAATCCGACGTGAGCAGGAGGGCGCACCGGATGCCTGCTTGACTTTGTCCGCACTCCGCAGCGTCTTATGGCAGACCTGGACACGGAGAGAAGCACATGCGCCGTCCCCGATACGCGGTCTTGCGCCGCCTGATGCTCGCCTCCACGGCCGCCGTGGCCAGCGCATGCACGACCACCCGCGTCGAGCGTGGCCCGGTGCGGGTGGCCCTCCCGGCGACCGGGCGGAAGGGCGAAATCAGGCTCTCGGTGAAGAATGGCCCGGATGTGCACCTCTTCTACCCCCGTCTCGAAGGCGACAGCGTTCTCGGATGGTCGGTGCCGGACAGCGACGCGCCACGATACCGCGTGGCTGTGGCGAAGGACGACGTCACGTCGGTCGCGGTCCGGCGGGGGAACACATTCAAGACGGTCCTGGCCGTCACGGCAGGTACCTACGCAGCCTTAGGGCTTATCGCGCTGACGGTGTGCGCATCCAGCACAACCAGCTACTGAATCGCTCCGCGACACACGACCGCGCCGTGTCTCGTGCGCGTCCGGAGCTCTCCGCTCGGACTATGCCGCGACCTTACGTGAGCAGTTGCCGCACCGTGAACGCCACCGCGGCAACGAACGCCACCGCGAGATAGCTCATCGCCAGCACCGGCCGCTTCAGGAAGCACTTCGTCTCCTGCAGCCCGGCGCGCATCGCACGCGCGTAGGCCCACATGCCCAGTGCGCTCATCAGCATCACGCACACGGGCGGTCCCAGCAGCCACGCGATCAGCGCGACGGTCGTCAGTACGCAGAATCGGACCGGATCAATCGGCATGGCGCGCCACCCGTTCGGCAGGCTTCATGCGGCTGAGCGGAGCCCAGGCCTGCGCTGCGCAGAACGGTACGCACTGGTCCGCACCTTCGGCGGTCTGTGTGCCGACATGCACGCAGCACTGCAGCAGGCGCTCCTCGAGCATCGTGTGCATATCCATGAACGGCTTGACCGTGATGCGCTTGATGCGCTCCGACACCAGCCCACGGAATCCCTTCTTGTTGCCGACCAGCGA
The DNA here is from genome assembly GCA_031409715.1 of Gemmatimonadaceae bacterium. Lineage (GTDB taxonomy): Bacteria > Gemmatimonadota > Gemmatimonadetes > Gemmatimonadales > Gemmatimonadaceae > JACMLX01. The sequence goes on from JANNXU010000002.1 coordinate 10,927, forward strand.
CTGGCCAGCCAGGCGCACGAGCGTGCTCAGTCCCAGATCGCAGCTCTCGCACACATCGCGAAAGATCTGCGCCAGCGACGGGTGCGAGAGTGAACTCTGCTCGCTCAGCAGACCAAGCAGCGCCTCCTTCACCAACCGCTGCAGCTGGAGATTCATCTGCGGATCGACGATACGGTTGCTCACGAGTCCAAGGTGCTCGTGCAATCGCTCGGCGCCGACGAGCGAGACCAGCGACTTCCATTCGCCGGCATCGGTGCGGATCAGGTAGCCGACGCTGCAGCAGTGCGGATGCGAGCAGGGCAGCGCGGTGAGATCCGTCCACGTCACGGCGTCGTTCGTCTGCGGACCAAGTCGCGCCAGCACGCCGCCATGCGTGAGGCGCTCGTTCGGATCCAGCGCCAGCGAACGTCCCGACGCGAACTGCGGCTGGATCGACACGCCACCGACGAACGGCGTCGCCAGCGCGAGGCGCACCACGTCGCCGATCTCATCGTCGTTCACGCCGAGCGACGCCGTCATCGTGAGCGTCGTGAAGATGCCCGCCTGGCTGAGGCGCTGGAGTGCGGTCTGCTTCAGCGCGCGAAGGTCGGCCCCGCGATGCGCCCTGTGCGTGGAGAGCTTGAATCCGTCGAACTGGAAGTACGTCTCGATGCGGGAGTTGTGCTTCTCCAGGAACGCCAGCAGGGCATCGTTGCGCGCCACCAGCACCCCGTTGGTGTTGATCAGGATGCGCGTGATGTTGCGGTCCAGCAGCTGCTCGATCAGCGTCATGAAGTCCGGATGCACGGTGGGCTCGCCACCGCTGATCATCACCACGTCGAGGCGCCCGTTCTCGCGCGAGAGCCGCGTGTCCACGTTCGCGAGGATCGTGGACACGGGCACGAAACCGTGCACGCTTGGCGATGACTCGGCAAAGCATGTCGGGCAACTCAGGTTGCAGGCCTGCGTGATGTCCTCGAGCAGGATGCAGGTATGCTGCGTCTGCATCTCGCCCAGTCCGCGCTGGTAGGCCAGCGGCACCGCGTCGTAGTTGCCGCGCACGTCCGGTGCATGCCGCTTCGTCGGCGCGGTCCATCGTTCCAGCCAGCGCAGGATCTCGGCCGACTCGTCGTACAGCGTCGAGACCCTGCCATGCACCGGGCAGCCGCGCACCAGCCACACCTGACCGCCGCGCTCCGAGAGGTAGCCGGCAAGGCGCGGCACGTCGGCCAGTGGCCGGAGCGGATCGTCGGCGTGACAGGTGGGGCAGAACGCCGTCACGTATCGGATCACGACGTCGTCCCGCAGGGGCATGCCTGCGCCGGCGGTCATGCCGTTGACGGGATCCGGGAGCATCGTGGCAGGTGGCATCAGGTCAGCTCACGCATGGGATGCGGCAACGCCCGCGTTCGCAGCGCGTCGCACAAAGTGGATGAAGAGCAGCACGATGGCCGCCAGGACGGTGACCTGCGATCCGGTGAGGTCGAACAGCATCGGTGGATTGCCGCGGACGTACTCGAGCAGGAAGCGCGCACACGCATACGTGAGCAAAAACAGCTTGAACAGGTCGCCTTCACGCATCCATGCCGGCACAGGCGTCGTGCGCATGGCACGCGGGTAGAGCCACGCGGCCGCCGCCAGCAGCACCAGGCTTTCGTACAGGAACGACGGATGCATCGCGGCTCCGCTCAGGCATGCCGGGCACTCGGGCACCGTCGCCGCGAACTGCGGCGGCACATGCACGCCCCATGGCAGCGTCGTGGGTGTGCCAGGCCGCTCCGCCAGGTGGCAGCCGATCCGACCAATCGCGATACCGAGCGCGACGCCTGGCACGAGCACGTCCCCCGTGTGCCGTCGGTATCCGATCAGTCGCTTCACGAGCAGGACGCCGAGGTACGCGCCTGCGAGACCGCCCAGCAGCGACGCACCACCATAGCGCAGAAAGCCGCCGATGGACGGTGCGGAGGCTGCGACCATGTACTTCACCACCAGCCCGTAGCGCGCCATCAGCGCCGCACCCGCCACGCCGCCGCTCATGATCCACACCAGCGCGATCGAGTCACGCCCCTGCCGCCGTGCGATGCGCCACGACATCGTGATCGCGACGAGCATGCCGATCGCCGTGAAGAAAGAGTGCGACCAGATCGGCGTGACGCCGATGTGCAGGAGGACAGGCAGCATGGCGGTGGAAGCTGCACCCAGCGTCCTGCAGGCGCCATGTCGGTGCGAGGGCCATGGCGTCGTGTGCGCCGCCAGCAGACGCGCGAGCCGCCGGTGCGCGCCACGATGCTTCCGGCGACCCACCAGCCCCCTATCTTCCCGTCCTCGGCCCGCCTCGGTGCCACCATCGCCGCGCCTCGACGCGTCCCATCGCCACCCACGTGACGAACACCGCTCCTGTCGCCTCGCCGCCGCTGTTCCTCAACGCCGAACTGAGCCTGCTCGCCTTCCAGCGGCGGGTGCTGGCACTGGCCGAGGACGACGCCGTGCCGCTGCGGGAGCGACTGCGGTTCCTTGGCATCGTGACGTCGAATCTCGACGAGCTGTACATGGTGCGCATGGCTGAACTGCGCCGCGCGGCCGCATCCGGTGCGGCGGTCTCGCTGGCCGCACATGCCGACGGGTACGATGCCGAGGCGCGGCTGGCCGCCGTTCAGGCGGAGATCGAGTCGCTGCTGGCGGCGCAGACGCGATGTGCGCGGCAGTGCCTTGCCGCGGCCGCGGCGCATGGCGTGACACTGCTGCGGTGGTCGGAGCTGGGTGCGGAGGCCCAGGCGCAGCTCGCGGCGCGCTATCGCGAGGAGATCCACCCCGATCTCTCGCCGCTGACGATGACCCTCAGCCCCGGCATTCCCCTGCCGCACCTGCCGCACCTCGGGCTGTTCCTTGGCGTCGTCTACCGCGCGACGCAGGAGAGCCGGGCCCAGTTCGCGGAGCATGAGCTGCCCGGCAGTTTCCCGCGACTGCTCGACGTGCCGGGAGTGGCCGGCGCCATGATCCCGATCGAGGAGGTGCTCCGCGCCAATGCGCAGCATCTCCATCCCGGTGCCATCGTCGAGGGAGCGTATCTCTTCCGCGTCACGCGCGGCGGCGACCTCCACCTCCACGAGGACTTTGCCGACGACCTGCTCGGCGCCGTGGACGCGGCCACGCAGCGGCGCCCGCAGAACCCGGCGGTGCGCGTGGAGGTGGATGCGACCGTGCCGGCACGGGTCAGCGCGTGGATCCTCGACAACCTCCGGCGCGATGCCCTGGGGCGGGACATGGAGAGCACCGTCAGCGCGGTGCAGGTGGTGGACGGGTTGCTCGACCTGCGCTGCCTGGACCAGCTCAGGTGGCCGACGGATCCCTCGCTCGAGTACGCGCCGCAGCCCTCGATCGACCCCTGCGCCGGCGCGCCGTCACTGCTGGACCTCGTGGCGGCGGGTGACCTGCTGCTGCACCATCCCTTCGACGCCTTCGACGAGACCGTCGTCCGATTCTTTCGCGAGGCGGCGGCGGATCCGGCGGTGACCGCGATCGAGGCGACGCTCTATCGCGTCGGCAATCCGTCACCGGTGGTCGAGGCGCTGGTGGCGGCGGCGCGCGCCGGCAAGCGGGTCTTCGCGCTGGTCGAGTTGCAGGCGCGGTTCGACGAGGCGCACAACGTCCAGTGGGCGCGGGCCCTGGAGCAGGCGGGCGGCGAGGTGGTGTACGGATTACCGGGTCTGAAGGTTCACGCAAAACTGGCGCGCGTCACACGCGTTGATGGCTCGAAGGTGCAGCATTTCGTGCACATCGGGACCGGCAACTACCACCCCCGATCGGGGCGTCAATACACCGACGTGAGCCTCTTCACCGCGCGTGCCGCGGTCGGTGACGACGTCGGTGCGCTGTTCGAGAACCTGTCGGCACGGGGCTACCCGACGTCGCCCGGCCACGGCGGGCTGCTCGTCGCACCGGCGCTGCTGCTGCCGGCGCTGCTGGAGCGCATCGACCGCGAGATTACCCATGCGTGCGCCGGACGGCCGGCCGAAATCGTCATCAAGGTCAATGGACTGGCCGACCGCGAGATCGTCGCGGCGCTCTGCCGCGCCTCGCAGGCTGGGGTGCAGGTGGCGCTGGTCGTGCGCGGCATCTGCACACTGCGGCCCGGCGTGCCCGGACTGTCGGACAACATCCGGGTCGTGTCGGTGGTGGGCCGGCTGCTCGAGCATTCGCGGATCTACCGGTTCCGGAACGGGGGCGCCGTCGAGCACCTGATCGGGTCGGCCGATCTCCGCCCGCGGAACCTCCGGCGTCGTGTGGAGGTGCTGGTCCCCGTCATCGAGCCGGACCAGTGCGCCACTCTCGATGCGATCCTCCAGGCGTACCTGTGTGACGGAACGGCGTGGGAACTCACGTCGGAGGGCTCGTACGTCCGCACGGCGGCCGACGGGCCGGCCGCGCAGGACCGGTTCGCGGCCGCGCTCGCCACCTGACGGCCGCACCTGACTGTCCCCAGTGGGCACGGCGGCGTCCTCAAAACCGGACTGCGATCAGGGCAGCCGAGTCGTAAGTGCAATGGTGGCAACACGATCGGGGCCGGTACGACTCATGCTATTGATCCCTGCGACAGGACCGTTCCTGTCTCTTCCCGGAGTGGCACCATGATCCGTCGATCGTTGGCCCTGTTGTCCGCCCTGACCTGCGTCACCCTTGCGTCGGCGAGCCGCGTCGCCGCCCAGGAGAGCCGCCCGACGGGGGAATTTCTCGACGAGAGCGAGCGGTATTCGCGTGAGCAGCTCGACAATCTCGTCGGCGCGATAGCGCTCTATCCCGATGCGCTGCTGGCGCAGGTGCTGGTGGCCGCGACCTTCCCCGACCAGGTGGAGGATGCGGCGCGCTATGTCCGCCAGAACGGCACCACCGGCATCGACGACCAGCCGTGGGACGTGAGCGTCAAGTCCGTCGCCCATTACCCGTCGGCCCTCAACATGATGGCCGAGAAGGCCGACTGGACGGCGGCATTGGGCCGGGCCTACGCGCTGCAGTCGAGCGAGGTCATGGCGGCGGTGCAGCGGCTGCGGGCGATGGCCGACGCGCAGGGCAACCTGCGCACGACACCGCAGCAGGTGGTGACGCGTGAGCAGGCCGACTACGTCATCGCACCGGCGCAGCCGCGCGTGATCTACGTGCCGGTCTACGATCCGTACGTGGTCTACACACGCCCGATCTTCGTGACCTCGGCAGCCTACACGCCGTTCTGGTCGTTCGGCATCGGCTTCCCGATTGGCGGCTGGCTGACGTATGACGTCAACTGGCGCAGCCGCGCGGTCTACTACAACGGCTGGGACGCGCTGCAGTACGGGTACGGCGGTGGCTGGCGCGCCCGCTCGCGCCCGTACATCCAGATCACCAACATCTACGTGAACCCGCGCTACCGCTCGGTCTTCGTGAACCGGGACGTCGTGCGCCGCCGGGTGCAGTACGGCAACGTGGATCGCTATGGTGGCGTGCACCGCGAGATCGGCTTCAGCCGCGATTTCGGCAGTGCGCGGGATCGCGTGGAGCGGCAGCGCCGCGACGTGCGCAACGACTTCCGCGACGACAACCGTTACGACAGCCGTAACGACAACCGCTACGGCGGCGGCAGTTCGCGATATGACTCCAGGTCCGGCAGCCGCCCGGACAGCCGGTACGACGGCCGTGACGACGCGGGATCGTCCCGGCGTGGCAACATCGGCGGGCGCGGCGACGTGCCTGCGGGCGGCATGGACCGCAGCCGCTCGGGCTGGCAGACGCCGGGCGAGACGAGCCCTGGTGGCTGGACGGTGGATCGCACGCGCGGCAGTGATGCGAACCGGGAGCAGCGCGATCAGGGGCGCGGTGCGATGAATCCCGGTCGGGACGCGAATCGCCCGGCGGGCATGGCCGAGGAGGGCATGCGCCGCGACGGCGGTCGCACGAGGGAGCGCGACGTGGCCACACCGCAGGCGCGCGAGCCGTTCAGTCGGCGCGACATGCCGATGGTCAACCCGCGGCGCGCCGAACCGGCCGAGTCGCGCCCGGCCACACCGGGGCAGGGTGGTCGGCAGCAGCAGGGTGGCGAGCGCACGGCGCGTGAGCGGCCCGTCTACTGAGCGCGCTTTGGCTGGGTGGAGCCTGACTGCAGAGGGGAGTGTGCCGGGTGGCGCACTCCCCTCCTGCTTAGTCCCATCGTGTGGGATCACCCTTCGCCGATGCGTGGCGCGAGGCCATGGCAGGCGCGACATTGGAGCGTGCAAGAGATCCCGACTTTCAAGGACGTCCGCAGCCTCGCCCCGGCCGAGTTCCGGCGGTGGGTCCTGTACGGTTCGACGATCGGCTTCGCCGCCTACGGCGCTTTCGTCCTGCTGGACGTCTACCGCCGCGGGCCGCTCGAGGCACTGACCAGCGGCAATGCCGTGATGATGCTGCTCTGCGGCATCGCCGGTGTGATCGGTGCGCGGATCAGTGCCCCGGCCGGTGCCATGCTGGGGCTGTTCGCCGCATGGTCGGATCAGCTCTCCGGCTTTGCATCGGCGGGCGAGTTTCCGTTCGCCTCGTACATGCAGCTCCCACCACTGGTGCTCGCGGCGGGGCTCCTTTTTGGGGCGCGCATGGCGATGGGCGCCGCGATCGTCACCTCCATCCTGACCGCCCTCGCCACCGTCAATTCCCCCGCGCTGCGGGGCGGGCTCACGGCGCAGGCGCAGGACTGGCTCGTCTCCGTGACGGTCTCGCTCTTCGTCAGCTGGGCGCTGGTCGCGATCACGATGACGGGCTTCCGGCGGCTGTTCGACGCGATGGTGACGACCCAGCGCGACTACGCGGACACGATCCGCTTCACGCCGCACGGCATCATCGTCGTCGATCCGTCCGGCACCGTCATGCTGGAGAACGACATGGCGGAGGCGCTGCTTGGCCTCACCGGCGATGAGGCGACCGGCCGGCCGATCGCGGAGGTACTCGGCACGCGCGCCGGCGCCCCGGCGGCGCTGGCCCCGCTCGCGGACTGGACCGCTCCGGCGACCATCGAGGTGGCCGTCCCACTGCCGGACGACAGCACGCTGCACCTCGAGGGGACGTGGCGAGCAATGACGGGGGGCCGGCACCAGCTCCTGCTCCACGACGTGTCGCCGCGGGTGCGGGCCGAGGAGCACCGGCGCGAGATCGAGACGCAGCTTGCGCATTCACAACGGCTGGACGCGGTGGGGCGGCTGGCCGGCGGCCTCGCACACGACTTCAACAACATCCTCACCGCCGTCAGCGGCTCGGCCGAGATGCTGCGCTACGAGCGCAACCCGACGGAGCGATCGGCGCTGCTGGACGAGATCATTGCGGCACGCGACCGCGGTGCCTCGCTGACGCGCCAGCTGCTCGCCTTCGCGCGCCGCGAGGTGACGCAGCCGCGCGTGGTCGATCTCGGTGTGCTGGTGCACGACCTCGAGCGCCTGCTGCAGCGCGTGCTGGGTGATCGCGCCCGCGCGCGTTTCGAGCTCGCCCCCGACTGCTGCGTGCTGGTGGACCCGGGGCAGCTGGAGCAGGCCCTGGTGAACCTCGTCGCCAACGCGCGCGATGCGATGCCGGATGGCGGCACCTGCACCGTCACGGTGGAGCGTGTGGTGGACGCGCGCGCGACCTCGCACATCCGCGTCCACGTGTCCGATGAGGGGGTCGGCATGGCGCCCGAGGTGGCCGAGCGCGCGTTCGAGCCATTCTTCACGACGAAGCCGCGCGGGCAGGGCACGGGCCTCGGGCTCGCCTCGGTGCACGGGATGGTGGAGCAGAGCGGTGGGCGGGTGCACATCGCATCGACCCGGGGCCGCGGCACGCGCCTCACGCTCGAGTTCCCCGCCTCCGACCAACCCGCCAGCCGTACCGCCGTGACAGCGCCAGCCATGGCACCGGCGCCGGGTCGCCACACGGTGCTGGTGGTGGACGACGACAGCGGCACGCGCCGCATCGTCGAACGCCTGCTCAAGCACGCCGGTCACGAGGTCCGCACCACCACTGACGCGATCGAGGCGATGGCGCTCATCGAGGACGGTCGCACGCCCTTCGACCTGCTGCTGAGCGATGTGGTGATGCCCGGCTTCACCGGTCCCGAACTGGCCGAGCGGGTGCGTGCGCTGCACCCCGGGACACCGGTCCTGCTGATGACCGGCTACGCGGAAGACCACATCAGCGGCATCCTCGATGCCGCGTCCCGCGACGGCGTGATCACGAAGCCGTTCTCCGGCACCGAACTCACGACCCGCATCGCCCAGCTCATCCGCGCGGCCGTTCCGGCGACCGCCTAGGCCGACCGGTCGCCACCGGCGGCGACCGGCGACTGCGGCATCGGCTACTGCAACCCAAAAGAACTACTTGACACAAAGGCGCGAAGGAACTGAAAGGCGCAAAGGGCTCCCGCGTCTTTCGTGGTGAACGGCCAGCGCGTGGTTGCTGTTCTCCGCTGTTGCTGTTCCCAAACAATCGGCGATCGAGCAACGCCGACATCAGCAAGCGCACCAGAACGCTCTGCGCCTTTCAGTTCCTCTGCGCCTTACGCCTTGGCGTCCAGCAGTTTGCAGTTTTGTAGTCGAAAGCAGCAGCTGTTGTCGCTGTTGGGCGGTGCCGCCTGCCGATGCCGTCTCAGCCGTTCCGGCGTGCCCGGGTCAGCGCACGATCGAGCGCGTTGGCGAACGCCTGCTTGTCTTTGGCGCTGTAGGAGGCGTGGCCGCCGGTTTCGACGCCGCTGGTGCGCAGCCCTTCCATGAAGTTGCGGACGGAGAGGCGTTCGCCGATGGTCTCCGGCGTGTACTCCTCGCCGCGCGGGTCGATCACGATCACGCCGTTCGGCACCAGCAGCGCGGCGAGCGGGATGTCGGCCGTCACCGCCACGTCGCCGCGGCTCGCATGCTCGGCGATGTAGCGATCCGCGACGTCCGGCCCGCCTTCCACACGCACCGCGGACAGATGTGCATGGCCCACCGGGAGCTGGAGGCGCATGTTGGCGACGAGAATCGTGTCCAGCGCGAGCCGCTCCGAGGCGCGGTAGCAGACCTCCTTCACGTCACGTGGTGCGGCGTCGGCGTCGAGCCAGAGCTTCATGGATGCGGACGGGGCAGGCGGGTGGTGTGCAACGCACGACGGGCCGCACCCTGCGGTGCGGCCCGTCGGGATCGGTGCTTTGCGAGCGACTAGAAGCCGCTGATGTTCAGGCGTCCACCCGTCACCGTCTTGCCGGCGAGCGACGGCGTCGCCGTGACGGCGCCGAGGATCGCGCTCTTGATCGCTGCGGCAGTGGCGCCGGGGTGGCGAGCGGCGTAGAAGGCGGCGGCACCCGTCACGTGCGGGGTGGCCATCGACGTGCCGCTGTAGCTGCCATAGCCCGACGTGACCGAGTTCCGCTTGGTGCCGGCAACCGGCAGGGTCGAGGTGATCGAGCTGCCCGGGGCGCCGAGGTCCACCCGCGTGAGACCGTAGTTGGAGAAGGAGCTGAGTGCGCCCGTGCTCGTGATCGAGGCGACGCTGATGATGTTGTCGCTGTCGTAGCCGGCCGGGTAGCTGATCGTGGCATCGATGTTCGCGGCGTCATTGCCCGCTGCTGCGACGAACAGGATCCCCGCCGCGCCGGCGCGATCGATCGCGTCCTTCAGCCCCTGCGAGAAGCCACCACCGCCCCACGAGTTGTTGGTGGCGACGATGTTCACGCCCTTGTTCTTCAGGTTCGTGAAGTAGTCGACCGCCTTGATGGCATTGGCGGTCGTCCCGCCGGTTGCGCCGAGGAACTTGGCGCCCATCAGCTTCACGTCCCAGCACACGCCGGCCACGCCGGTTGCGTTGCCACCCTTGCCACCGATGGTGCCGGCCACGTGCGTGCCGTGGTCATCACCCACGCCGTCGAACACGCTGCTGTTGTTGCTGACGAAATCCCAGCCGTACACGTCGTCCACCAGGCCGTTGAGATCGTCATCCTTCGCGTTACCGGCAATTTCGCCCGGGTTCTTCCCGGCGTTCGCGGTCAGGTCGATGTGGGTGTACATGTAGCCTTCGTCGATGATGCCGACGTAGACGTCGCTGCAGCTCGTGTTGTTCACCCAGGCGTTGCTCGCGCCGCTGCCGAACGTGCCCGTCATGCCCCACAGCGTGCCGTTGGTCACGTAGGGATCGTTCGAAACGGCCTCGTGATGGTACACCCAGTTGGGCTCGGCGAACTCCACATCGGCGTTGCCCTTCAGGGCGGCGATCGCCGCCTCCACTGCGGCCGAGGTGCGCAGCACATGCAGCCCCTCATTGTCGCCGCGACCGCGCATGGCAGCCGTGATGATGCGCTCGGCCACGTCGGCGTTCGCACCGCGCAGCAGTGCGGCACGACTCGCCGCCGAGGCACCGGCGCGGAACTTCACCAGCAGCTCGCCAGCGACGTACTCCTGCACACCGGTGCCGACGCTCGCAGAGACCGACGGCACTTCGGCGTCGGTCACGTCGGCGGAGGGAGCGGTGGCGCGGTCACTGACGCAGGCCGTGGCCAGCAACAGGCCAGCGGCGGCGGTGGCGCGACGAGCGATCGAGCGGCGGTGTGGCGTGCGGGGAGTCGTCATGTGAAACTCGACTGGAAAATGAGAATGCACGGTCGGGACATGGAAGAGAGAAAGTGCGGGGAAAGTGTGCCGCCGTCAATTCAGGTCATCGAGCGCATCCTGATCACGGCAGCAGCCGCCCCAGCAGTGACACGTCGCCGTCGAACACCACCGCGGCTGGCGCGCGGTCAGCAAGGCGAGGCAGGACGACCGTCGTCACCGGCACGGCCTCCACCTGCACTCGCTGCTGGCTGACATTGCCGGACTGATCCGTGACCGTCACCGCGAGTGACAGCCGGTATGGAGCCGCCGAGCCCGGCTGTGCCACCGTCACCACGACCCGTCGTCTTGCCGGGTCCCAGCGCCACGATGCCCGCAGTTCTGGCAGCCCCGGCCTTTGGAACCATTGGGCAAAGAACCACCCCAGCGGACGACCGGCCGCCGTCTCCATCGCGCGTTGTACGTCGGCGCTGCTTGCGTTGCCGTGCCGATGCTCGCGGAAATACGCGCCGATGCCACCGAAGAACGCGGTATCGCCCACCTCCAGTCGCAGCAGGTGCAGCACGAACCCCGCCTTCTGGTAGACGTTGGTGTTGAGCACTTCGCCGAGGTCGGCGAGCCGGTCGTTGACGATCGGCACGGCCGTCGTCGCCGGCGACCGGAGCACCCGCTCACGCATGTCGCGGCGTGCCGCGGCAAAGGCCGACTCGCCATGCGCGTGTCCCATCCAGAGCGCCGCGAAGTACGTGGCAAAGCCCTCGGAGAGCCACACGTCGGGCCACGTGCGCTCCGTCACGGCGTCACCGAACCACTGGTGCGCGATCTCATGGGCCACGGTCGATTCATTCGGCCCGCCGCGCGCGAACGCCTCGGCGGGATAGAAGATTGCAGTCGGGTTCTCCATCCCACCATACCGGGTGCTCGACGCCACATGCGCCAGTTGCTCGTACGGGAACGGGGCGACCACGCTCGCGAAGTACGCCACCATCTCGCCGGCGCGCGCAAAGGTGCCCGGCATCGCGGCGCGATGCGCCGGCAGCATCCACACCGACTGCGGGACACACGCCGGCGCGTCGCCCGCGGCACAGGTCGAGTCGCCCACGGCGAGCACCGCGAACGGCGCGACACCGATGACCATCACCGAGGGATAGATGGGACTGCGGGTCTCCCATCGCGTCAGCACCATCGGGCGATCGCTGCCGTCGAGGGGAGACTCCTCCAGGCGCGTGCCATTGGCCACGACGCGATGACCGAGCGGCGCGACCACCTCCCACGTCACCAGCGCCTTGTCGGCAGGATGGTCCACCACCGCCAGCCACTGCCGTGCGCGGTCGGGGAAGTTGTCGCCGAACGCCGTCCAGCCGCCGCTCGTGTCGCGGCGGATCACGAGTCCGTCGCTCGGCACGCCGTGGTAGTGCACCGCCACGCGCACCGTGTCGCCGGTCCCGGCGGGAAGCGCCACGCGCACGCTGTCACCCGGACGGGTGAAGGGCGCACGGCGCGCGTTGACGAACACCGAATCCACCTGCATCATGGCCACCAGATCCAGCGACAGCGCCGGCACGTCGCCGGTGCGCAGGGCCGTGGTGGTGGCGATGAACTCGATCGTGTCGCGCGCCGCCGTGCGCGGAAACGTCAGGTGGAAGCGGTAGTGCCGCACGTCGATGCCGGCCCGCGCGCCGCCGGTGCGGCCGGTGGGCGCGGGCTGGCCCTCCATCGTGGTGGCGAGGAGGATCAGGGCGAGCAGCGGGTGCAGTCTGAAACGAGGCATGCCACCAATCAGTACGTGATGGGGACAAGTGGGCAATGGCCCGGTGTCCAGTACTTGCAGTCGCGCACCAGCGGGGCGCTCCGTCCGTTGTTGGCCGACGTGCGACGCGGTACGATCCGCAACACTCACTTTCCAGACCAGATTCATGTCCACTGCCCCGATGTTCCGGGCGCTGCTTGCCGGCGCCATCACGGTGTCCACCCTGCCGCTGTCGGCTCAGGTGCCGGACGCTGCCCCACTGCCCGTCGGCCGCACCCTCGACGGCTCGCTGACCCGCGACCTCCCGACGCTGAACGAGAAGGGGCGCTTCCGCGTCTTCCGCGTGGACGCGAAGGCTGGGCAGCGCTACTCGATCATCATGCGCGCCGATGCCTTCGATTCCTACGTCTCGGTGGCGCGCCAGGTGGGCGGCCTGACGGACTACCTGGCCAGCGACGACGACGGGGCGGGCAACTCGAATGCGCGGCTCCGCTGGACGCCGGCCCAGGCGGGGACGTACTACGTCATCGCGCAGTCGCTCAAGGCGGAAGGCCTTGGTGAGTTCACGCTCAAGTTCGACACGCTCCCAACCACGATCATCACCCCGCCCCGCGCTGTCGCGCTCGGCACGCCGCTCCCCGGCGTGCTGGCCGAGACCGACCCGTCGGTGGATGGCAACGGCTCGTTCTACGATCTCTATCGCATCACGGCGCGCAGGGGACAGCGGCTGGTGATCGCGATGGAATCGAAGGAGTTCGACTCGGTGGTGGGCTTCGGCCACATGGTGGGCGACTCGCTCGTCGTGGATGAGACGGACGACGACGGGGGCGGCGACAACAACGCCCGCCTGCGCGTCACGGTGAAGGAAGACGGCGTGTACGTCATCCGCGCCCAGGGCATCGACGCCAGCCAGCTTGGCGCCTATACGATGACCGTCACGGAGCGCGTGACGACGAACACCGCGCCGGTGAGCCTCACCACCAACGTCAGCGTGACCGGTGAGCTGACCGACAGCGACGAGACGGCGGACGACAACTCGTACTTCGATACCTACCGCTTCACTGGCCGCGCCGGCGAACGGGTGACGATCACGATGAGGTCATCCACGCTGGACAGCTATCTCGTGATCGGCCGCATGGTGAACGGCGAGTTTTCACAGATCGCGTACGACGACGATGGCGCCGACGGCAACGACTCGAAGCTCGAGCAGACGCTCGACGAGGCCGGGGAGTACGTGATCCGGGCCAATTGCGTCGGCGCGGGCAAGACGGGGAGCTACCGCATCCTTCTCGAGCGCGCCGCAGCGGCTGGGGCGCGACCGGCTGCGACGCCGGCACCGCGCACGCGCCGGCCGTAGGCAGGTCGGGGCACACAGCTTCAAGCCACGGCGCCCGTGCGCACAACCGGGCGTCCGGGTCTACGCACGATGCACTGACAGCAACAGCAAGAGCAACAGCATATCGCAGCACTGCACAGCCGCAGAACGGAACAGCCGCAGAACGGCACGAACGGCACGAACGGCACGAACTGCCTGAACTGCCTGAACTGCCTGAACTGCACAACGCAAAACTGAACAGCCGCAAAACTGCCGTTCCCGTGGCTTGCGCTCGTTGGGGTTCGGGGTGCCGCAGTGTTGATGGAACTGTGCGGCAGTTGCAGGTCCAACAGCAAGTGCGACGCTTCCATGATCACGGCAGCCAGCACCGCACGAGGATGAAGGCGCCGTTTTGCGGCTGTTCAGTTTTGCGTTGTGCAGTTCATGCAGTTCATGCAGTTCATGCAGGCAGCCGCCGCTGTGACAGGCATCGATGATGACCAGCACATGGTCCGAGTTGAAGTACTCGAGTGCGCTCTTCAGTCCTTCGTGATCGTGTCCCGACCGAAAGAAGGGATCGACATCCGGTGTCCGTGAATCGCTGAAGATGATGCCGGCAATCCCGGTCACCGGGCTCAGCGCACCATGGCCCGCGAAGAAGAGCAGGAACTTGTCCCCCTTCGTGAGGGACTTCTGCCAGTGCGCGAGTCGGTCGAGGAATGCCTGCTGCGTGCAGAGATAATCAGCAAGCGCCCAACATGCGTCGTCGTGAGACCGCCGTCGTCGATGCCGTCAGCGCAGTCGGCGCGCTCAGCGCAGCGTCCCCGGCATCTCGGCAAGCGCGTAGGCCAGCGTCGCCATCGCCGCGATGCTCCGCCTGAGGTCCTGCTCGTTCACCACATTCAGCATGTCGCCCGACGTGTGGTGGTACCAGAAGTAGCGCGACGCATCCACGTCCAGCGCGAAGCCCGGCACGCCAAGCGCGATGATCGGCCCCACGTCCGCCTCGCCCTCGCCCGGCGCCACCATCGGTGCGCCGGCGATCCGCGTCAGTTGCGAGAGCAGCGCCGCACGACGCGCCGCGGGCGCCGTGCCCTGGAAGCGGAACCCGAGGGGCGCGAAGATCCCGTTGTCGGTCTCGATTGCCGCGAAGTGCCGCCCCAACTCGTCACGATGCGCATCCCGGTAGCCCGTGCCGCCACGCAAACCGTTCTCCTCGTTCGTCCACAACACGACGCGAATGGTGCGCCGCGGCGTGAGGCCGAGTGCCTTGAGCAACTTCACCGCCTCCCACGCGGCCACGCAGCCGGCGCCGTCGTCCATCGCGCCCTGCCCCACATCCCACGAGTCGATGTGCCCGCCGATCACCACCACCTCGTCGGGCAGCTCACGGCCGCGCAGCTCGGCCACTACGTTGCGCGACGGGGCGTCGGGGAGCATCTGCGCGTTCATCACCAGCTTCACCGTCACCGCCTGCCCGCGCTGCGCGATGCGGTCCAGCATCTCCGCATCCTCGACACTGAGCGCGGCGGCGGGAATGCGCGTCACGGTCGTGTCGTAGCGCAGGCCACCGGTGTGCGGCGATTGGATCGAGAAGGTCGCAACGGACCGGATCAGCGATGCGACCGCGCCGGCCTTCGCCGCAGCGGTCGCACCGCGGCCCCGGTACTGCACCGCGACGTCGTAGCCGGCGAACGGCGCCGAATCCTGCGGGAACGGCACGTTGAACAGCACGATCTTCCCGGCGGCCTCCGACTTCCGACGTTCCAGTTCCTCGAACGAGTGCACCACCAGCACCGGTGCCGTGACACCCTGCGGGCCGGTGCCGACGCTGCCGCCAAGCCCCAGCACGTGCAGCACACGGTCCTGGTGTGACACGAGCGTCGCCGACTCGGCACCACGCACCCAGTGCGGCACCATCACCGGTTCGCCACGCACGGCCGTGAAGCCGTCGCGCTGCATCTCGGCCAGCACCCAGTCGATGGCGCGTTCGAGGGCAGCCGAGCCGCTCAGCCGGTGGCCGAAGGTGTCCACCAACTCGGCGAGGCGCTTGTAGGGGCCGGCATCGGCGAGTGCCGCGCGTGTGATGCGCTGCGCGGCTGGACGCAGGCGCGCGATGTCGGCAGCGGTCTGCGCGTGAACCGCATTGCCGACCAGCAACGAGAGCGCGACCATGACGGGTGAGGCGCGGAAGAGGCGACGCATCGGAGGCGGGGCGAGGGACGTTGCGGGATCGTGGAGGTCGGGGGAAGGTAGCCGATACGCGTGGTGCCCTCCGCCGTGGTCCGACGTGCTCCGACGCGCTGATCAGCGGCGATCAGTGCCGCGTGGATCGGCGGCGGCTGCGTCGTGCCGGCCCGCGTCCTGCTTCAGCGTGTCGAGCCGCTGCTGCACACCGACTGGCACGAGCAGCCCGTCGGCGATCCCGGCGATCTCCTCCGCCTCGCGCCACGCGGCCACCAGGGGCGCAAGCTCACCCTCCAACGCGGCACGCTCGCTCTCCTCGTGCAGCGCCATCTCGAGTGCGAGGCGCACCGGCGTCTCGATCAGGGCGAGCGATGCCGGATTGCGCGTCTCATCGAACTTGCCGGCCAGCTGCGAATGCTCCATGGCGTGCAGGAACTCGCGCTTGCGCTGCTGGTGGCCGGCGGCAAGCTGCTCCGCATGCGCGGCCAGCGTGCGCACGAGTGCCGCCGGGTCGCTCGCCTCGCTCAGGCGGCGGGTCGCACTCTCCACCATCCAGCCCGAGGCTCCGTTGCCGTTGGCGCGCGTGAGCAGGCGTGCCGTGATGCGCATCGCGTCGGCTCCGGTGACGGTGAGGCGGCCATAGGCGTGCTTGAGACGCAGCGCCCAGCCGTCACCCATCTCGCTGGTGACGAGATGCGTTTCGCGCAGATCGGCGCGATACACCTTCACGCGCCGCCCATCCACCACCAGGTCGGTGGCGCTGAAACTGTCGAGGGCTGCGTACGCGGCAAATCCGAGCAGTCCCGTGACGTGGATCACCGGCACCACGCCCATCGCGAGCAGGCCGACCCACGCCGACGCCGCGCCGGTGGTGACGGCGGCGGTGGCGGCGAGGGCGCCGGCACCGGCCGCACCCGTGCCCACGGCAATCGCGCGCCGGCGACGCGCACTGTACTGGCGCCCGTAACGCCACGCGGCCATCTCGGGCCGGAGCGGTGCGCCGATGCGCACGAGCTCGAGTCCTTCACGGAGCCGCACGAGGCCGATCTCGCTGGTCGAGGCGCGCAGCCGCGCATCACGGAACTGTCGCTCGCACGCCTCGATCGCCTCCCACCGCTCTTCGATCGGTGCGAGGCACCAGCGCGCGCAGGACCCGCACACCACCCACAACCGTCCCTTCGCCGCATCGAATGCGAGCCGTCGCCCGATGGGGAACGCCTCGACCACCGCATTGCGTGCGAGCGAGGCCGAGCAATAGAGGCAGGCCGAGTACATGGCGTCAGCCGCGCAGCGTCTGCACGTCGGGCCAGCTCACGCGCGACTCCGGCAGCAGGACACCCTCGACCGATGCCTTCATGGTGGACTCCACTTCGGCCCCACCCATGCGTGCGTAGAAGGCACGGGCGCGCACGTTGGCGTCGTACACCCACAGGTGCGCGCGCCGAGACATCGCGCGCGCCATGATGCCCGCCGCCGCGCCAGCCAGCAGCTGCGCGCCGATGCCAGCGGACCGCAGCGCGGGACGGACATGCAGGTTGTCGATCAATGCTCCAAACACGGGATCGGCATCGCATACCACGTAGACGAAGCCCGCTGGCGTCGATCCCTGCCACGCCATGAGGCCGAAACACGCCGGATCCGCCACCGACAGGCGTGCCTCCCAGGTGGATGCGCGCTCGGCGTCCGCCTGCCTGTCGAGGTAGTGATCGGACAGGATGCCGCGATAGGCGGACCGCCAGCTGTCCGCATGCAGCCGCGCGACCTGCGGCGCATCGGCGGCCGTGATCGGCAGGAGGACGAGACCCGTCATCGGATTCGGGACGGTCGGATTCGGAACAGATGGTGACGGGAGTGGCACTGTCGCCGCCGCGGACAGGTAGTTGCGCCGCGTGGCGGCACCGCTACGTTGAAAAGTAGCCGTTCGCGGGTGCCCTGCTCCCCTGACCGCGGGTGAAGACATGGAAGATCGGGAGCTCCGTGAGAGTGCACTCTCACGTCGCGAGTTCGTGACCGGCATGGCCGCGCTGGGCGCGGTCTGGATGGTGGCCGGCACGGCCTGTTCGCGGGACGGCGGCTCGCGCAGCGCGCAGCCAGCGCTGGTGCACTTCACGCCGACCCAGGCGAAGCAGGTGGAAGCGATCACCGCCCGCATCATCCCCACCGATGCGTCGCCCGGCGCCCGTGAGGCCGGTGTGGTCTACTTCATCGACCAGTCGCTCACCACGCACGCCAAGGAGCAGGCCCCGCTCTTTGCCGAGGGGCTGACGTCACTCGACGCGGCCGTGACGAAGGCGCATGGCGCGACGGCCACCTTCGCTGCGCTCACCGCAGCGCAGCAGGACGCCCTCCTGACGAGCATCGAGAAGACACCCTTCTTCGGCGCGATCCGTTTCGCCACCATCGCAGGATTCCTGTCGTTGCCGAAGTACGGCGGCAACAAGGATTATGTCGGCTGGAAGTTCATCGGGCAGGACAACGTGATGGAGCACACGGCGCCCTTCGGCTGGTACGACCGCCCCGAGAATCAGACCGCACTGCTCGGACGGGTGCTCTGATGCCGATGCAGATGCCGCCGGTGGGGTACACGCTCGATCGGACAGGGCCGACGTATCCCACCGACGCGCCGGTGGACTTCGTGGTGATCGGCTCGGGCATTGCCGGTGGCACCGTGGCGCGCGAGCTCACGCGGAAGGGATTCGCGGTGGTACTGCTGGAGCAGGGGCGCAAGGTGCCGCCCTCGGACATGGAACACGACGAACTCGGTGCATTCATGTGGCCGCGCTGGACGAACGATCCGGCTGTCTCGCCGCAGCACTATCGCAAGACGGCGGCAGACACGTCGGAGCGGCACAATTTTGCCAACTACGCGCGCGCCGTGGGCGGTACGACGCTGCATTTCACCGGCAACTTCTGGCGCTTCCGGCCCATCGACTTCACCGAGAAGACGGCGCGTGGTGGCGTGCCCGGCGCAGCGCTCGAGGACTGGCCGATCACCTACGACGAACTGGAGCCGTACTATACCGACGTGGAATACGCCGTCGGCGTGTCGGGTGAAGTGGGCAGCGATCCGCGCGAGCCATTCCGCAGCAAGCCGTTTCCGCTGCCACCGCTGCCTGCGCACGGCCCCGGCGTCCTGCTGGAAATCGGCGCGAAGAAGCTTGGCTGGGCATCGAAGGCGGCGTCGATGGCCATTCTTTCACGGGAGTACAACGGCCGGCAGCCCTGTCACAACTGCGGTTTCTGCCTCGCGTTTCCATGCGAGTGGGGTGCCAAGGGCGGTGCCAACTGGACGATGGTGCCCGAAGCGCTCGCCACCGGCAAGTGCGAGCTGCGCAGCGAGAGCTACGTGCGAAAGATCGAGACCGATGCTGCCGGACGCGTGACCGGTGTCGTCTATTTCGACGCGCAGAAGCGCGAGGTGGTGCAGAAGGCGAAGGCGGTGGTGCTCTGCGCCAACGGGGCCGAAACACCGCGGCTGCTGCTCAACTCCAAGTCGAACCGCTTCCCGGACGGGCTGGCGAACAGCAGTGGGGTGGTCGGCAAGTATCTCATGACCAACGGCAACGTCTCGAGCACTGGCGAGTTCGAGCACGAAGTGAACGCGCACAAGGGACCAGTGGTCACGCGCATCACACAGGAGCACTACGAACTCGACCCCGCACTCGACCTCGTGGGCGGTGGCGGCTTCGACGTGCGGATGTCGGTGCCGGCGCTGCTCTGGACCCTGGGCATGCCAGAGGATGGACCGCAGTGGGGCAGCGCCTTCAAGGCGCGCATGCGCCCGTGGTTCACGCACTCGGTGGAAGCGCTGGGCCACACCACGCAGCTGCCGCAGGCCACCAACCGGGTGGAGCTCGATCCCGAGCTGAAGGATGCGTGGGGGGTCCCGGCAATGCGCATCACCTTCAAGGAACATGAGCACGACCTGCGTCTCTTCCGGTTCTTCCAGGCACGGGGGCGCGAGTTGCTCACCGCCGCGGGCGCGAAGGCGGTGCATTCCGGCGACATCGCCGACACCCCCGGCAGCGCCGTCCACCTCCTCGGCACCGCGCGCATGGGGAACGATCCCCGGTCGTCGGTGGTCGACAAGTATCACCGCGCGCACGACGTGAAGAACCTCTTCATCGTGGACGGCAGCAGCTTCGTGACCAGCGGTCGCGGCCAGCCGACCATGACCATTCAGGCCCTCGCCTTCCGCGCCGCCGACCACATCGCCCAGTTCGCGACGCGGGGCGAAATCTGACGCCGCCGACGGACGCGACGCCCGCGCCCGTTACCCCTCGCGGCTCATCCGCAGCACGATGTTCCACTCGGTTTCCGTGACTGGCACCACCGACAGGCGCCCCACCTTGATCAGCGCCATTTCGCGCAACTCGGCGCTCGCCTTGATCTCCGGCAGCGTGACCGGCCGCGGCAGCGCCTCGACGGCTTTCACGTCCACCATGAACCACGTGGGCGTCTCTGCCACCGACGCGGGATCGTAGTAGTCGTGCGCGGGGTCGAGGGCGGTGTGATCGGGGTAGCCCTCGCGCACCACTTCACAGATGCCGACGATCGCCGACGGTTCGGCATTCGAGTGATAGTAGAAGCAGAGATCACCCAGCTTCATCCCGTCACGCAGGAAGTTGCGGGCGCCGGTGTTGCGGACGCTGTCCCACGACGTCGTGGATCGCGGCGCATGCTGCAGATCGGTGAACGAGAAGACGTCGGGCTCCGACTTGATCAGCCAGTTGCGCCGCTCGCCGGGCTGGCGTGCGAAGACGTGGGCCCACTTGCCCTGGTCGTAGGGCATGGACTGCGGTGGCTTCCTGGCAGCGGGTGTCGCCGGCGTCGTCGACGGCGGCTGCTTCCTCGAAGGCGATTTCGACAGCGCTTTCTTCGAGACGGCCTGCGTTGACACCGACGTCTTCGCGGCACGCTTCGGTGCAGCAGCCGGCTTCGCTGCGACCTTCCTTGCGCGGGCTGATGTCGTCGCGGCGGCCTTCTTCGCTGGCATTCGGTTCCTCCGGTGGGGCTGACTTCGGGTATCCAGCTGGTGGCGAAAAATACTCACGGCTGCCAGACGCCTCGTAGTCGACCCGCGCGCGCTTCAGCACGGCATGCGGCCACTGTGCACTGACGCCGCTGGATTCGCCACAGGCGCGCAGACCGACGCCCGGACGGCGACAGCGGTCACCTCCCGGTCCGACCCGTCCGATGGCCCTCCAGCCCGACGGCACGATGCACACTTCGCCACATTGGACTGTCGGTTCGTCTCCCATGCCGCCCTGCCTCACCGCACCCACCCGTCGCGTGCTTTCGGACACCGCCGTGCCGTCGAGTGTCGACGCCCAGATCGCCCAGCTCACGTCCGGTGAACGCTTCCTGCGCGCACTGGCGCTGTCGTCGTGTATCCGCGAACTGGCGTGGCAAGGGGCTCGACTCAACGCGGAGACGCCGGACTCGGCGGCGGTGGCGCTTCGCTTCGTGCGACAGCTCTACGGCGATGACGTTGCGCTCATGTGGCAGCGTCGAACTGACGACAGAAACTGCAAGTGAGCGACACCAGCGAGCTGCTCGACGTGGTGAATGCGACCGCCGCCGCATTGCACCGGCATGGGATCGAGTATTTCGCCACAGGTTCGTTCGCCAGCAGCGTGCACGGTGAGTTCCGCGCCACCAATGACATCGACATTGTCGCGGCGCTCGATGTGCAGCGTCTCGAATCGTTGCTCACTGAGCTCTCCAGCACCTTCCTGACCGACCTGGATCAGGCGCGCGAGGCGCTTGCCATCGACGGCAGTTTCAAACTGATTCACCTGACCACGTAGCTCAAAGTGGACGTGTTTCCGTGTGTGTCGGCCTTCAATCGTGAAGCGATGCGTCGTGCGGTGGCGGTGCAGCTGCCCGGCGCCAGCGAACCGCTCCGCGTTGCGAGTCTGGAGGACATCATTCTCTCCAAGAGGCCCTGCGCGTACCTGCAACAGCGCCTGCACGCCCTGGCGGAGCACATGCGAAACCAACCGGCGTAGCACGGCGACCACTTCTCGCGCGATCGGCATCGTCAGTTCTGTTCACACGGAGGCGAGGAAGAACGAAGGCGATGCGCCCGGTGCCACGGTCGACGCGATCTGTCAATTGTCTCCGCGGGGAACAGCGGGTGAACGTTCACCCCCAAGAGCAGGTTCATTCGCCGCGCGCGCACGGCTGTCGGCCCCGCACGAAAATCCCTTGGTCCTCCGCGCCTCCGTGTGAACAGCGTTGACGATCGGTAGCGTTCACGGACGCGTGCAGCACGGGCCGACAGCGTTGCTGCTCTGCCCTTCCGTGCGAATGGAGGGGCAAAGCCCGCCTCACCCCCCGATCGGCGACACCGGCCCGTGACCACCAAGACGCGCCGCCAGCGCCGCCGCGATTTCGTCCAGCGTCGCCGGATCGTCGATGGTCGGTGGCATCGTCCACGCATCGCCATCGGCGATGGCCCGCATCGTCCGGCGCAGCACCTTGCCCGAACGCGTCTTGGGCAAACGATGCACCACCAGCGCCTGCCGGAAGTTGGCGACCGGCCCCACCTGCGCGCGCACCAGGTGCACCAGCTCGTCGATGATGTCGGCGTGCGCGCGCTGCACCCCCGCCTTCAGCACCACGAAACCCAGCGGCAGCTGCGTCTTGAGCGGATCGCGCACGCCGATCACCGCGCATTCGGCCACATCGGGATGGCTGGCGAGTGCCTGCTCCATCGAGCCGGTGGAGAGGTTGTGGCCGGCGACGATGATGATGTCATCCACGCGCCCCATGATGAACAGGTAGCCATCCTCGTCGATGTAGCCGCCGTCACCGGTGAGGTAGTATCCGGGATATCGGGAGAGGTATGTCTGGACATAGCGTGCGTCGTCGCGCCAGAGCGTGGGCAGCGTGCCGGGCGGCAGCGGCAGACGGATCACCACCGCGCCCTCGCGGTTGGCAGGCAGCGCTGCGCCAGCCTCATCGACGATCTCCACCACGTAGCCCGGCACAGGCTTGGTCGGCGACCCGGGCTTCACCGGCAACGCACCCAGCCCCATGCAGTTGGCGGCCACGGGCCAGCCGGTCTCGGTCTGCCACCAGTGATCGATGACGGGTTTCTGCAGCAGCGCCCGCGCCCAGTGGTACGTGTCGGGATCGAGTCGCTCGCCGGCGAGGAATAGCGTGCGGAAGCGTGACAGGTCGTAGCGCGCGAGGTGTGTGCCCTCGGGATCCTCGCGCTTGATCGCGCGGAACGCCGTCGGCGCGGTGAAGAGCACGCGCACGTCATGCTCCTCGATCACGCGCCAGAACTCGCCGGCATCGGGCGTGCCCACCGGCTTGCCCTCGTGCACGACCGTCGTGCACCCCGCCAGCAGCGGCGCGTAGACGATGTAGGAGTGCCCCACCGCCCAGCCGAAATCACTGGCCGACCAGAACACTTCGCCCGCATCGACGCCGTACACATGCTTCATCGACCAGAGCAGCGCGACGGCATGCCCACCGTTGTCACGCACCACACCCTTCGGCATGCCCGTCGTACCCGACGTGTAGAGGATGTACAGCGGATCGGTCGCGAGCAACGGCACGCAGTCCACCGCCTCGGCACCCTGCTCCGCCTCGCGCCAGTCGAGATCGCGACCGGGCGTGAGCTCGCAGCGGTGCACGTCGCGCTGGAGCACCACACAGTGCGCCGGTGCATGCGTCGCCAGGCGCAGCGCCTCGTCCAGCAGCGGCTTGTACGGCACGATGCGCTGCACCTCGATGCCACAGCTCGCCGTCAGCACCACCGTCGGCTGCGCGTCATCGATGCGCACCGCCAGCTCCTGTGGCGCGAATCCGCCGAACACCACCGAGTGCACCGCGCCGATGCGTGCGCACGCCAACATGCCGATCAGCGTCTCGGGCACCATCGGCATGTAGATCACGACCCGATCGCCGCGCTGCACGCCCAGTGACCGCAGCACGCCGGCAAACCGCGCCACCTCGTCGCGCAGTTCGCGATAGGTGATCACCCGCTTCTGCTGCGTCACGGGACTGTCCCAGATCACCGCCGCCTTCTCCGCGCGTCCAGCGACCACATGGCGATCGATGGCGTTGTAGCAAGTGTTGATCTCGCCGCCAGTGAACCATCGATACAGCGGCGCGGCGCTGTCGTCCAGCACGGTGTCCCAGCGACGGTCCCAGTGCAGCGCCTCGGCGGCCTCGCCCCAGAACGCGGCAGGATCCGCGATGGCGGCGGCGCGGGCGCGTTCGTACTCCGTGGTGGGCATGCAGCGAAGTGTGGCGTGCGGACCGCGCGCTGTCGAGCGCAGCAGTCGGGTGCGCGGGCTGGGCTTTTTCGCAGGGGGTGGCATCGTCAACTCTTTTCACACGGAGGATTGAAGCAACGGAGGGAGCGAGGGCTCTGCGGCCGGGCTTCGCGGTCGGCGCAATTCAATGGAAGCCTTTGTTGTGAACAGCGAGTGACGGTTCACCCCCAACACGCCATTCGACGCCATCCCGAGCACGGTGTCGTGCAACGCGCGCAGAGCCCTCGCCACCTCTGCTGCTTCAATCCTCTGTGTGAAAAGCGTTGACGATGCCACCCCGCGCGACGACCTCGCGAGCCCACGCACCGCGACCCCGACCGCAGACCTGCCGGCAACGCTCCCCCAGTACGCGGCGTAGGTGACGCAGCGCCCCAGGGGCCGGAGCCCGCGCTGATAGGTTCCGCAGACCCGAGCGCGCACACCCTGTTGCCCGAGCCATGCGGCGTTCTGCCCAGTCGAGGTTCCCACATCCGCGTGCGACGGTTCTGGCTGCCGTCGCACTCGTGTCGTCGGCGTGCGCCACGGCCCCGCCCGCCTCGGTGCGCGGCGTGGCGTCCACCAGCCGTGCGCCCGGCACCGCCTGGGTGCCGGCACCGCAGGCCGGCGCACCGCTCAGCCCGGCGGAACGGGCGTTGTCCACGTCTGGCGCCATGCCAGCGGCCGCGGCGGTGAGGATGGACGGGCTGACACTGGTTGACGCCGTCGACATGGCGCTCGCCAACAGTCCCCTCACGCGGCTCACCTGGGCGCAGGCACGCGCGGCGGCCGCCGCCTACGGCTCCGCCAACGGCCGCTTCTTCCCGACGATCACCGGCGACATCATCGGCGGGCCGGCGCGCGCCATCTCGGCCAACCCGGCGCGCCTGCCGGCCGACCGGCGCACGCTCGTCACGTCGGTCTCCCTGCAGTACCTCCTCTTCGATTTCGGCGCCCGGTCCGGCACGTCGCGCGCCGCCCGCGAGGCGCTCTTCGCCGCCGACTTCTCGCACAACGCCAACCTGCAGGGCGTCATGCTGCAGACGCAGCAGGCGTTCTTCGGCTACCAGTCGGCCAGCGGCGTGCTCGCCGCGGCGCTGGCCAACATCGCCACCGCGCAGCGCAACCTCGAGGCGGCCGATCGCCGCCACGAAGTGGGCCTCGCCACCATCGCCGACGTGCTGCAGGCGCGCACCGCGCTGGCGCAGGCCGAACTCGCCGCCCAGGGTGCCGACGGCGCGCTGCAGACGACGCGCGCCAACCTCGCGCTGGCCATGGGCATCGAGCCGAACCGCCCATTCACCATCCGCGCCGACAGCGCCGAGCACCCGATTCGCGATCTGGCCGAGAGCGTCGACACGCTCATCGCACACGCCGAGCGTGACCGGCCCGACCTCGCCGCCGCGCGGGCGCTGGTGCGTCAGGGCGAGGCGCAGGTCAGCGTCGCGCGCTCGGCGCTGCTGCCAGCGCTGACGCTGGGCACCACCGCCGGCCGCAACGTCGCCAACGTCGCCACGCTCGAGGGCCGGACCTACGCGCTGACGCTCGGCGTGCAGATCCCGATCTTCAGCGGCAACGCGCGACAGTACGACGTGGTCGCCGCGCGCGAGAACGCAGCCGCCGCCGCCTCGCGCGCCGAACTGGCACGCCTCGAGTCGGCAGCGCAGGTGTACGCGTCCTACCACACGCTGCGCACCGCCGCACAACGCGTCAGCACGTCGCAGTCGCTGCTGGGCACCGCCACGCAGTCGGAGCAGGTGGCGCGTGGCCGCTACGCCGAGGGCGTCGGCAGCATCCTCGACGTGCTGCTCGCGCAGACGGCGCTGGCCGATGCGCGCGCGCAGGCGGTGACGGCCCGCTGGACCTGGTTCTCGGCACTCGCACAGCTCGCGCGCGACGCCGGTGCACTCACGCCCGCTGGCCCTGCGGGCTTCCGATTCTCGCAGGATTCCACCCGTGGGACGCCCCGATGACCCTGCATGTGACACTGACGCGCTCCCTCGCTGCCGCCACCGCTGCGCTCTCGCTGGCGGGCTGTGCGAAGCCGGCCGCACCGGTGAAGCCACCGGTGGCCGTGACGATGGGTGTGGCCGAGACGGGTGAAGCACCGTATGTGGTCGCGGCAAACGGCGTGGTCGAGCCACTGCAGTCGGTGGCGATCCAGAGCCAGGTGGGCGGGGTGCTGACGCGCGTGCACTTCACCGAGGGCGACGAGGTCACGCAGGGGCAGGTGCTGTTCTCGATCGACGCGCGCCCGTACGCGGCCGCGCTGGCACAGGCCGAGGCGCTGCTCGCACGTGACATCGCGCAGGCGGAGAATGCGAAGCGCGACGCAGAACGCTTCGCCGCGCTGGTGGCGAAGGATTACGTCACCAAGTCGCAGGCCGATCAGTCCGCCGCCAACGCCGCCGCCCTCGCCGCCGCAGTGAACGCCGACCGGGCGACCGTGCAGACACAGCGCCTCAACCTCGACAACGCGACCATCCGCGCGCCGATCAGCGGCAAGACGGGCAGCCTGCTGGTGCGCGCGGGCAACCTCGTGCGACCGGGCGCCGAACCGCCGCTGGTCGTGATCAACCAGATCCGACCGATTCTGGTGCGGTTCGCCATCCCCGACCGCGAGTTCCCGCTGGTGCAGCAGTATGCGTCGGGCAAGCGGCTGCCGGCGCGCGCGATCCATTCCACCGGCGACGGCAGTGCCGCGGTGGGCTCGCTGAGCTTCGTCGACAACGGAGTGGACAGCACCACGGGCACCGTGCTGCTCAAGGCGCGGTTCGACAATGCGGATCGCACGTTGTGGCCGGGCCAGTTCGTGCGCGTGGAGCTCGAGCTCTTTCGCCAGTCGAGCGCCGTGCTGGTGCCGGCGCCGGCCGTGCAGGTGGGCCAGAACGGCGCGTTCGTCTTCACGCTCGACGAACAGGGCAAGGCGGTACTGCGGCCCGTCACCGCCGGGCGCACGATCGGTGACCGCACCGTGATCGAGCAGGGGCTCAAGGCCGGCGAGCGGGTGGTGATTGACGGGCAGGGCAAGCTCGCGCCCGGCTCCAAGGTGTCGGTGAAGGCGCCCGCGTCCACACCGGTGCGCGATGGCTCGCCGCCGAAGGCCGTCGAGGCGAAGGCCGGGGACACGAAGGGAGGAGGCGCACCGTGAACTTCACTGCACTGTTCATCCGGCGACCCGTCATGACGACGCTCGTCATGCTGGCCATCCTCGCGTTCGGCACCGTCTCGTACCAGAAGCTGGCGGTCAGCGACCTGCCCAACGTGGATTACCCCACGCTGACGGTGACCGCATCACTTCCCGGCGCGAGTCCGGAGACGATGGCGGCGGCGGTGGCGACTCCGCTCGAGAAGCAGTTCACGACCATCGCCGGCATCGACAACATGGTGAGCAGCAGCTCGCTGGGTGCCACCAGCATCACGCTGCAGTTCACGCTCGATCGCAGCATCGATGCCGCCGCGCAGGACGTGCAGGCCGCCATCTCCAAGACGCTGCGCGAACTGCCGCCGGGCATCGTCCCGCCGTCGCTGACGAAGACCAACCCGGCCGACGAGCCGTTCCTCTACCTCAACCTCCGCTCGAAGACGCTGCCTCTCTCGGCCCTCGACGAATACGGGCAGACGGTGCTCGGCCAGCGCATCAGCACCATCAGCGGTGTGGCGCAGGTGTCGATCTTCGGCACGCAGAAATACGCCGCCCGCATCCAGCTCGATCCGCGCGCGCTGGCCGCCCGCGGCATCGGCATCGACGAGGTGGCGCAGGCGGCATCACAGGGCAACGTGAACCTGCCCACCGGTGTGCTGTGGGGTGCCGAGCGCGCCTACACCCTCAAGGCCAACGGGCAGCTCGAGAATGCGGCGCAGTTCGGCGAGTTGATCGTCGCCTACCGCAACGGCAACCCCGTGCGGCTGCGGGACGTGGGGCGGGTCAAGGATGACGTGCAGAACAACCGCGTCGCCGCCTGGTTCAACGACACCCGCTCGATCACGCTGGCGGTCCAGAAGCAGCCCGGCACCAACACGGTGCAGGTGGCGGAGGCGGTGAACGCGCTGCTGCCGGTGCTGCGCGCCCAGATGCCGGCGTCGGTGGAAATCGAGACCTTCTTCGACCGCAGCGAGGGCATCCGCGAGTCGGTGGCCGACGTGAAGTTCACGCTCGCGCTCACGCTCTGTTTGGTCGTGCTGGTGATCTTCCTGTTCCTGCGCAACGTGTCGGCGACGGTGATCCCCAGCCTCGCGCTGCCGATGTCGCTGGTGGGGACGTTCTGCGTGATGTGGGCGCTGGATTACAGCCTCGACAACCTCTCGCTGATGGCGCTCACGCTGGCGGTCGGCTTCGTGGTGGACGACGCGATCGTGATGCTCGAGAACATCGTGCGCCACATCGAGATGGGGAAGACGCCGCGGCAGGCATCGCTCGACGGCGCGAAGGAGATCGGCTTCACGATCCTCTCGATGACGGTGTCGCTGACGGCGGTGTTCATCCCGCTGCTGTTCATGAGCGGCATCGTGGGCCGGCTCTTCCACGAGTTCGCAGTGACGATCGCCGCCGCCATCCTGGTGTCGGGCTTCGTCTCGCTGACGCTGATCCCGATGCTCTGCGCACGCTTCCTGAAGGGCGGCCACCACGGCGAGCAGGAGATCCACAACCGGCTCTTCGATGCCTTCGAGCGTGGCTACGAGGCGGTGCTGCGGCTCTACGAACGCACGCTCCGCTGGACGATGGGTCACCGCCGCAGCGTGATGGTCTTCTCGGCCGTCACGCTCGTCGCGACGGTCGTGCTCTACCAGCTCGTGCCGAAGGGCTTCATCCCCAGCGAGGACACGGGTCGCATCCGCTCCTCCACCGAGACGGCGCAGGGCACCTCGTTCGATGCGATGGTTCAGCACCAGCAGCAAGCCGCCGAACGCGTGCGCCAGAATCCGTACGTGGATGCGGTACTGTCGAACATCGGCACGGGATCGGGCAACAGCACCGGCCTGCCCAACCAGGGCCGCCTCACCGTGCGCCTCAAGCCGCGCGGCCAGCGTCCCAAGGCCGACGAGATGGTGCGGATGCTGTCGAAGGAGACGTCGGACATCCCCGGCATGTCGGTCTACTGGCAGAACACGCCGATCATCCAGCTCGGCGGCCGCACGGCGAAGGCGCTCTATCAGTACACGCTGCAGGGCGCCGACCTCGACGCGCTCTACCCCGCCGCGCAGGCGCTCGAGGCGAAGCTGAAGACGCTGCCGAGCCTGACGGACGTGTCGACGGACCTGCAGATCCGCAATCCGCAGGCGACCCTCGCCATCGACCGCGACCACGCCGCCCGACTCGGCGTCACGGCCGAGCAAATCGAGCAGGCGCTCTACAACGCCTACGGCTCACGGCAGGTGAGCACGATCTACACGCCGAACAACCAGTACTGGGTGATCATGGAGCTGCTGCCGGAGTTCCAGACGGATCTCTCGGCGATCGACCTGCTGTACGTGCGGTCGCGCAGCGGCACGCTGGTGCCGCTCTCCAGCGTCACCACCACCACCCGCACCATCGGGCCGCAGCTCGTGAACCACACCGGGCAGATTCCGTCGGTGACGCTGTCGTTCAACCTGCGCGAAGGTGTGGCGCTGGGCGCGGCGGTCACGGACGTGGAGAAGGCATCACGCGAGCTCCTCCCCGATGGCATCACCACCGGCTTCGCCGGCGCCGCGCAAGCGTTCCAGGACACGCAGCGCGGACTCGGCGTGCTGTTCATCGTCGCCATCTTCGTGATCTACATCGTGCTGGGGATCCTCTACGAGAGCTTCATCCACCCGATCACGATCCTCTCCGGCATTCCGTTCGCGGCGTTCGGTGCCTTCCTCGCCCTGATCGTCACGAAGACCGAGTTGAGCGTCTACGCCTGGGTCGGCGTGATCCTGCTGGTGGGGCTGGTGAAGAAGAACGCGATCATGATGATCGACTTCGCGCAGGACGCTGAGAAGAAGGAAGGGAAGAGCGCGTTCGACGCGATTTTCGAGGCCTGCATGGTGCGCTTCCGCCCGATCAGCATGACGACGATGGCCGCGCTGGTGGGCACGCTGCCGATCGCGCTCGGCGCCGGTGCCGGAGCCGAATCGCGGCGGCCACTGGGCATCGCGGTGGTGGGCGGGCTGGCCTTCTCGCAGTTGATCACGCTCTACGTGACGCCGGTCGTCTACACCTACTTCGACGATTTCAGCCGCAAGATGCGTCGCCGTCGGTCGGCGGAGGACGTCGCGCCGGTCGAGTCACCGGTTCGTCGTCCAGTCCCGCAGCCTGTCGCTGCGTCGGTGATCCAGTCGGCGACGTGAGCGGCGAAACGGCAACAGCGAACAGCATCAACGCAACGTCGCAAAGGAACTGAAAGGCGCAAAGATATCAGCGCGCAGGCTCGGTCGTCGGTGAGGCTCCCTCGTATTTTCTGATGAACGGCAAGTGCATGATTGCTGTTCTTGCCGCTGATTGCCGTTCCCAGGCAATCAGCGATCGAGCAACGCCGACACCAGCAAGCGCGCCAGAATACTGCGCCTTTCAGTTCCTTTGTGCCTTTGCGTTGAGGCTGTTCCGCTGTTCCGCTGTTCCGCTGATCGACGGTTGACCAAGTCAACGGACGCCGATCATCTCCCGCACCCCGGCACCGCATGGAAGTTGCCGACCACGCGGATGTGTGTCGTCACGGAATCCGATGTCGCCTTGGACGGATGTCCGATCGTCCAGTCGATGCGGGCGTCTACCGCATCGGGATCGGCGCGCGTCACCGTCGTCGTGCCGCGGACGAGCGGGAAGCTCGTGCCGAGCCCCGAGATGTTGAGGTAGCCGCGCACCGTCGTGATGCTGCGCGGGAAGGAGTAGCTGCGGACCGACCAGCCGAAGCTCGGGCGTGTCAGCACCAGCACTCCCAGTCCGCTCGCGTCGCGGAGATTGACGTCACCCGTCTTCACCAGGCAGGCCTGCTGGTCGAGGCGAATCACGACCTCCTTCTGCACGCCGACCGCCTGCAGGCTGCCAGCCGCGTACACCAGCGACTCGCCGACCTTCGGCGGCGCGTTCTCCTGACAGCCGGCGAGGGCCAGCAGGAGGAGCGTCGTGAGAGCGGGGCGGAGGCGACGGACGGTCATGTCAGCGCGGGAGTCGTGCGGTCCACTGGTAGCCGGCGTAGAACAGGTTGGCGTCCAGCCCGGGGTTGGCGAATGCCGTGCCTGCGTTGGACAGGTGATGGTACTTGTACCCCAGCTGCGCCCACTGCGACGCCCTCGTCCGAAGGCGGATCCCGCCACCGGCCTCGAGGGTGAAGTTAGTGCGGCGGCCCGTCACGTCGGGATAGGCCCGGCTGAAGATCAGCGCGCCGCCCGCCGAGGAGAGGTAGGCGCTGACCCGACGCGACGCTGGCGTGGCCAGCTCGAGCCCGAACGGCGCGATGCCCACCGCCCACGCCCGCCGCGGCAGTGGAGCGACCGCCAGTTCCTTCACCAGCGAGTCGTACGCCGCCGCCGTCCGGTCATGGACGACCAGCAGCGGGAGCAGCTGCGCGACGTAGTTCACCTGCACCGCCCCGACCCGCAGGATGGTGGTGCCAGCCTGGAGGCCGAGCAGGAGGTGGTCACGGTTGGGCATCGTGCCGAGCGCGCCGTTGCCGGGCGAGCTGCGTGCTACGCCCAGGTACGTGCCCACCTGCCACGTCGCCGGCGCGGGTCGTTCAGGGCGTACTGGCGCCTGTGCGACGAGTCGCGCGCTGCTCACCGAGGCGGCCAGCAACAGGACGGCTGCCGCCTGACGCAGCGGCGCAGCGGGCGAAAGAGAGGGGATCACGGGCAGGACGGACGGCAGGCGCGCGGAAGATGCCGGACGCGTCGAAGCGCGGGCATGGGGCTGAGGCGGACGCTAACAGGACGTGTGGCGCTCCGCGCGCCCCACGTCCGGCACCACGATCCGCTCAGCCAGTCGTCACGGCTGCGCGGCCAGCTTGGCGCGCGCAAAGGGACGGGAGAATGCTGCCGGCGGATTGTGCCCGGTGCTGGCGTCGTACGCCTTCTGGTACAGCGCTCGCGCCCGTGCCGCATCGCCGAGCTGCTCGTTGGTCATCGCCAGCAGCACGTGCAGGAAGGGATCGGTGGTGTTCCCCGGCATGGCGATCGCCCGCGACAGCTCCGACTCTGCCGTGACGAGATCGTTCGTGTACAACGCCACGTAGCCAACCAGGTACGGGTAGAAGCGTTCCTGCTGCGCACGCAGCGTCGAGTCGGCGTCGAGCAGGCGGCGAGCGGCGGCCACATGACGGCGCGCATCGGCCGCCTTCCCGCGACGGGCCGCCAGGCGCGCCTCGGCGTGCGCGAGGCGGAAGTCCCACAGGTTCGTTGCATGCGTCTTCGGCGCCGGCTCCTTCAGCCCGAGCTCGCTGCCGCGGCGATACATCCGTTCCGCGACGTCCAGTTCGCCGACGTCGATGCAGATGCGCGCAGCCTCGTTCGCCATCTCACCCTCCTGGTAGAACGCATTCTGCGGCTCGGCCTGCTCGCGCGTCTTCCAGTAGTCGATCACCATCTCCTCATAGCGCACCGTCTCCGTGCACTTCCCCTCGAAGGCATACGAGATGGCCATGCGCCGCTGCGCCGCCGCCCGCGCGCCGGGGGTGGCGGCCCCATCGATCAGCTGCTGGAAGATCGCGCGCGCCTCGGCGTGCTTGCCGTCCACATCCAGCCGCGACGCGAGTCGGGTGCTGTCCGCCTGCGGCGTGGGCGCGGGCTGGGTGCCCTGCTGGGCCGTGAGCATCAGCGGCGACACGGCCAGGGCGCCGCCGAGCATGAGCAGTGTTGCCGAGAGCGTTGTGCGCATGATCAGCCTCTGGTCAGTGCAGCAGCCTGTGCTGCGGTCCATGAGTCAGGTGCAGCCGACGCCGATGGACCGGCGCTGCACGAGCCCAAGGATCGCATGCTGCACGGCACGCAGACAGTGCAGCGGTCAGCTGCCGGTGTACAGCTCGGGCATGCGACGCTTGAGCAACTCCAGTTTCGGCATGTCGTTGATCACGATGTAGGGCTGGTTCGGGTGCAGCGCGAGGTAGTTCTGGTGGTACGCCTCGCCAGCGTGGAACTGCGTCAGCGGTTCGAGCGTGGTGACGATCGGGCGGCGGAACGTGCCCGCCTTGGTCAGCTCGGCGATGTACGCCGCCGCGGCCGCGCGCTGCTCCGCATTCACGACGAAGATCGTCGAGCGATACTGCGTCCCGACGTCCGGCCCCTGGCGGTTGAGCTCCGTCGGATCGTGCGCCACGGTGAAGAACACCTTGAGCAGCGTGCCGTACGAGACGACGGCGGGATCGTACGTCACCTCGACCGACTCGGCGTGACCGGTGCGGCCCGTGCCGACTTCCTCGTACAGGGCCGTCGCCTTGTCGCCACCCGCATACCCCGACACCACCTTCGACACGCCCTTCACATGCTTGAAGACGGCGTCCACACCCCAGAAGCAGCCGCCGGCGAACACGGCGACCTGCGTGCCGGCCCTGAGCGATGGCGCATCGGCGGCAGGCGCCGGCAGCGGGCTGGAGTCAGTGGTAGCGGCTTCGGCGCTGCCGGACGAACAGGCGAGCAGCGCGAGGACGGGTGTGGCAGCGAGAAGGCGCGAGAGAGTCTGCAGCATGGTCGGCACGGGCAAAGGGACGGAAGAGCGGGCGCGCCACGGTCGTGATGGCCGCTCGCCATGGAAATAGCGATCCGGTCGCAGCGAAGTTCCCCCCGCCCCGCCCGGCGGCTCAGGCCAGCAGCGACTCGGTGATGTTTTCGAGGCGCGGCGTGCCGGCGAGTGCCATCGAGAGGGCGAGATCCTCGCGCAGCAGCGTCAGCACACGCCGCACACCGCGCTCCCCATCGACCGCCAGCCCCCACAGGTAGGGGCGGCCCACCAGCACGGAGCGTGCACCGAGCGCGAGCGCCTTCAGCACATCGGTGCCACGGCGGATTCCGCCGTCCACGTACACCTCGGCCGCGCCGTCCACCGCCTCCACGATCGGGGCGAGCGCGTCACAGCTCGTCACCACACTGTCGAGCTGCCGGCCGCCGTGGTTCGACACGGCGACGGCAGCAGCGCCATGCTGCACCGCGAGGCGCGCGTCGTCGGGTGAGAGCAGCCCCTTCACCACCACCGGGAGCGACGTGATGCTGCGGAGCCAGTCAATGCAGTCCCACTCCAGTGCCGGATCGAACTGGTCGTTGATGTACTGCAGCAGCGCCGACCCACCGTCCACATCCGCGATCGACTCATCGAAGTTCGCGGCGCGAATCTCGGGCGGCACGCGGAAGCCGTTGCGGTAGTCGCGTTCGCGCAGGCCGGGCCGCTGGACATCCACCGTCAGGCAGATCGCCGCGTACCCCGCCGCCTCGGCACGCTGCACGAGCGCGCGCGTGATCTCGCGATCGCGATAGACGTAGAGCTGGAACCAGCGCAGCCCCGGCACCTCACGCGCCACCTCCTCCAGCGACGTGGAGCTGAGGGTGCTCAGCACCTGTCCCGTGCCTTCGGCTGCGGCGGCCCGCGCCACGGCCAGCTCGCCACCCGGATGCGCGAGGCGGTTGAGGGCACAGGGCGCGGTCAGGATCGGCATGCTGACCGGCACGCCGAGCACCGTGGTGCGCAGGTCGCACTGTGCGACGTTGACGAGCATGCGCGGCATGAGCCGGAGACGCTGCCACGCCGCTTCGTTCTCGCGGAGCGTGATCTCGTCACCCGCGCCGCCGGCGTAGTAGTCGTACACCTGCTGCGGGAGCGACTCGCGGGCCTGCGTCTCGAAATCGCGGGGGTTGAGGAACAGCGTCATGGGGCGTCTGGGGCGGCGGCTGACGTGACGGAGGCGGAGGCGCGGCGGCGACGCCGCACCGGCCCGCGGAAGCCGGAGCGGCTGCCGGCCATTCGAGAACAGTATCCTCGTGCCCGGTTGGCGGCGACGATGGTCGCGTGAGGGCCGACTGCACACCGCTCCGGTGGAGCTACGTTTCCGGTTCGTGTGTGACGCTGCCACATCCACAGTCGCCGGGGCCTCCAGATGCCAGACTCACCGATCGACCTCGCCGCCCAGCCACCGGCGTTGCGCATCGATGACGCCGCACGCGAGCATACGGTGCGGCGACTGTCCGATGCCTTTGCACGAGGCATGATCCGGGTCGACGAGCTCGAGGCTCGGATGGAGGCCGTCTACGGCGCCACACATCAGGACGCACTCGATGCGCTGGTCGCCGACCTCGGAGCCGCCGACAGCCTTGGCGACGCGATACCCGTGGAGGTCCACGCGCCGCAGCAGGTGACGGCCCTCTTCAGCAGCGTCGAGAACTCGCGTATCGTCACCGTGTCGCGGACGGTGCGCATCACGGCGCGCTTCGGCACCGTGGAGAACACAGTGCTTGACGTGATGCCGCCGCGACTGGAACTGTCCGTATTCGCGGGCACCATCGAGATCGACCTGCGTCACACGCACTTTCCGGCCGGCATGACGGAAATCCATGTCTCGGCGCTGATGGGCGGGATCGAGATCTACCTTCCCGCCACGGTGACGCTGGACAACGCCGGCAGCGCGATCATGGGTTCGTTCGAGATCCACGACGAATCGTCCCGCATGGGCTCACGGGCGGCGCTGGCCGCGCGTGGGCGGTCGTACGTGCGACTGACCGGTCGAGCGGTGATGGGCAACCTCCAGATCCACCACGTGCCGGTGTGACGCCTGGGCCGCTGGTATTGGCGCGAGCCTGCGCCGCGGGGTAGCATCACAGCGCGGAGCTCCCCCCGCCGCCGTCTCCTCTCCCGTGTCCCTCGCTTCATGCGCCCCGTGTCGTCCTTCACGGTGTCCCTGCGCCGCGCCACGCTTGCCCTGCTGCTCGCGACCGGCACCAGCCGCCTCGTACCGGCACAACCGGCACAGGGCCCGCGTGACGGCTGGCAGCCACTGTTCGACGGCCGCACGCTGGATGGCTGGTATCAGTGCAACGGCTCGGCGCCCTACACCGCCGAGGAGGGCACGATCACCGGCCGCGCCACACTCGGCTCGCCCAACAGCTTTCTCTGTACGCGGGCACAGTACGGCGACTTCATCCTCGAGTACGACGCGTGGCAGGAGACGGAGCTGAACGGCGGCGTGCAGATCCGCAGCATCGCCGATTCCGCGATCATGCAGGGACGCGTGCACGGCCTGCAGGTCGAGATCGATCCGTCACCGCGCGCGTGGACCGGCGGCATCTACGACGAGGCGCGGCGCGGCTGGCTGCACACGCTCCAGGGCCAGCCCGCAGCCCAGCGCGCCTTCCGCCGCGGTGCATGGAATCACTTCCGCGTCGAGGCGATAGGCACGTCGGTGCGCACGTGGGTGAACGGTGTACCGGCCGCGAACATCCTCGACGACCTCACGCCGCGCGGCGTGATCGCGCTGCAGGTGCACGACATCGGACGCGACAGCGCCAGGGCCGGCGCGCGCATCCGGTTCCGCAACCTCCGGATCCGCACCACCAACCTGCAGGCGGCACGCACCCCCGACCGCCAGGATGTGCCGCAGTACAACTACATCGTGAACACCATCTCCGAGCGCGAACGCGCCGCAGGCTGGACGCTGCTCTGGGACGGCCGGACGAGCGCAGGCTGGCGCGGGGCGAAGCTGGCGACCTTCCCCGCCACCGGCTGGGCGATGCGGGACGGCGTGCTGTCGGTGATCGGCAGCGAAGGCCGGGAGTCGGCCGCCGGCGGCGACATCGTCACCGTCGCGCCGTACGAGAACTTCGAGCTGATGGTGGACTACCGCCTGACTCGTGGCGCCAACAGCGGCATCAAGTACTTCGTGGACACGGAGCTGAACCGCGGCGAGGGCAGCGCCATCGGCTGTGAGTTCCAGCTCCTCGATGACGCCGTCCATCCCGACGCGAAACTCGGCGTGGCCGGCAACCGCACCAATGGCGGGCTGTACGACCTGATCGCACCGGTGGCGGTGCGCTTCAACGGCATCGGACAGTGGAACCAGGCACGCATCATCGTGCGCGGCCGGCATGTGGAGCACTGGCTGAACGGCTTCAGGACGGTGGAGTACGAACGCGGCACGCAGCAGTGGCGCGCGCTGGTGAGCCACAGCAAGTACGTCGTCTGGCCGAACTTCGGCGAAGCCGCGCGCGGTCACATCCTGCTGCAGGATCACGGCAACGACGTGTCGTTCCGCTCGATCAAGCTGCGCGTCCTTCCCGCCAGTGTTGCCCAGGGGACACGATGACCACTCACACGCGCCGCGACTTTCTCAAGTCCACGGCAGTCGGCAGCGCGGCACTGCTGCTGCCGACGTACATCCCGCGCACCTACCTCTTCGGCGGAGCCACGCCACCGAGTCGGGCGATCACCGTCGCGCAGATCGGCTGCGGCCGCATGGGGATGGAAGACCTGCGCGGCACGATCGTGCACGATCTCTGCCGCGTGGTGGCGGTCTGCGACCTCGATGCCAACCGGCGCGCCGCGGCGAAGGCCGAAGTGGAGAAGTTCTACCGCGCCAGGGGCGAGGCGAACGTCAGCGTCGCCGCCTACGCCGACTACCGCGAGATCCTCGCCCGTCGCGACATCGATGCCGTGCTCGTCACCCCGCCCGACCACTGGCACGCGCTCATGGCCGTGGAGGCGGTGCAGGCGGGCAAGGACGTGCATGTGCAGAAGCCCGTGACCTACGACATCGCCGAGTCGATCGCGCTGCGCACTGCAGTGCGTCAGACGAAGCGCGTCGTGCAGGTGGGCAGCCAGCAGCGCTCGTCGAAGCCGTGGGAGACGTTCCGCATCGCCAGCGAGGCCGTACGCAACGGCCGACTCGGCTCGCTGCAGGTGATCCGCATCGGCATCGGGCGCGATGAGCCGAAGGGCCAGCCGCCGCAGGCGCAGCCGGCGCCGGCCACCTTCGACTACGAGACCTGGCTTGGCCCCGCACCGCAGCAGCCGTACATGGAAGCCCGCGTGCATCCGCAGGCTGGTTACGGCCGCCCGGGGTGGATCACCACCGAGGATTTCGGGCTGGGCATGATCACCAACTGGGGCGCACACCACATCGACATCGCGCAGTGGGCGATGGGGATGGAACTGAGTGGGCCGCGGCGCATCACGGGTCGCGCCGACTTCATGCGCAACGACGTGTGGACGGTGCACCACGGCTACCACGTGGAGATGGAGTACGCCAACGGCGTCCGCGTGATCCTCGACGATGCGCATCCGAACGGGCTGCGCTTCGAAGGCAGCAACGGCTGGGTGTTCTGCGCGCGTGGTGCCGCACAGGTGACCAGCAGCGACCCGAACACCGCCGCCGCTGGCGCCGCACCGATCTCGCTCGCCGCCAGCGACCCGCGGCTGCTCGGTGCGCCCGCTGGTGCCAGCGACGTGCGCTGGGCACCGAGCACCGACCACTATCGCAACTGGCTCGAGGCGGTGCAGGCCCGCACGGATCCGATCGCGCCGATCGACCAGGCCGTGCGCAGCCTGCAGGCCTGCGCGGCGGCGTGGATCAGCATGAAGCTCGGCCGCCCGCTGGAGTGGGATCCGGCGCGTGAGTCGTTCACGAACGACGCCGAGGCGAACGCCTTGCGGAAGCGCACGCCACGCTCGGCGCGGTACGACGTGCACCGGCTGGTGCACGGCTGAGCAGGTGCCGGCACGCGTGGGCGAATCCTGATACTCGGGCCGGGCGGCGCGGAAACGACGGCAGAGCAACGACGGTACAGCAACGACGGCGCGGCGCGCGACCGGCAGTGGTCGGCCACCGCGCCGTCGATCAGAATCCGTCAGGGTCAGGGCTGGTTCGGCATGCGTCGGCCGCGACCGCGGCCACGGTCTTCCCGGCCGTCGAGATCACGATCACCGAATGCATCGAACGATGTCGCGATGTTCTGGTCGATGAGCGCCTGATTGTCCGTCGTCGGGGCCAGCAACGCGCCGGTCTCGCTGCGGAACCAGCGTGACAGGTCGAGGGATACCGTCACGTTGTCGTTGACCCCGGCTTCGACCGCCAGCGCCGGGTCGAACTCGAACTCGACGTCAGCCTCGACGACGCTGGTGAAGGTGAACGGTTCTCCACGATACGTGCCCGTCACCCGCACGGTCTGGTCGCCGAACTCCGGATGCTGAGTGACGAAGAGACGCTCCGCGGCCGTGGCGCTGCTCTCGGTGCGGACCCGCTTGATCGCGAACGCGACTTCGCGATAGCTCGCTGCCGGGATCGCGGCCGAAAGCTGCGACGAGCTCACTCCGTCGAGCGGCACATCGAGCAGCATCGGGCCGAGGTCGAGACGGGAGCACCCCATGTCGTCAGCGCTCCGCTCTCCGTTGGTCCGCGCCGGCATCGCGTCCGGGCACGTCGACACCTCCTCACGGCGGAGTTCGACGTCATTCAGCACGATCTGCACTGAGTTGATCACCAGCGTGTCGTCGTCGGCACCGACGATGATTGCGCTACCCGACGCGTTCGTCGCGAGCGCACCAGACGACGCGAACGAGACGGAGAGGTTGGTCGCGCCGCCGCTCGTTTCGGTCGGGTCGAGTTTCCACGCGGCTTGATCGCCACAGGCAGCGAGGGTCGTCAGTGTTGACGCCAGGATCCACGCGCGGCATCGCGGCAGAGTCTTCTGGGACATGGAGCATTTCCTCTGTGGAACGGGGGAGTACCTGGCAGCGGGAATGCTGCCGACCCGACAGCAGTGCAACCGCCGCACCCGTCCCACCGACTGCCGCGCGAATGGTCCAACTGCAATGAAGACAAGGGCTTACGGCAAGGTGCGCGGTTCGAGATGTTTGTGAGACACTGCCGCGGAATGGATGAGGTTGCCGCGAAATGCCACCCGCATGACTCGGGTGGGATCGCTGACCTCCGGTCCCGGGGCGCCGGCGTTGCGGCATCCGTTCCTCGGGCGTCGGTGAAACCGCACGCAGATCCACCGTCATGATTGCCTGCCGGGACACCGGCCGCGTCGCGAGCAGCACCGCGCCGTCGTGCCGGGAAGTGTCCGGCTCCGGAGAGGGTGCCAACGCTCACACGCGCATCATTGGTTGCCACTCCATCCCACCACCTGCCCGGCGTTGTTGATGCCAAGCGCCACCGACTCCGAGCCGCCTGGCAGTGTGCCGAGGTCCTGGACGTCGCCGCTGGCATTCCACAGCATCGCGTGCCGCTTGCCGCCTGGTGGTGTGGCGTACCCGACGACCACGCCGGCACTGTTCACGCCGAAGGCTTCACTCCGACTGCCATCGACGAGGGTGCGCAGGACGCGCACGCTGGCGGCCGAACCAGCCGTCCGGACGACCGCACGTATCGATGCACCACCGAACGTCGATGCCGTCCCCGCAATGCGCCCGCTCTGGCTGATGGCGAGGGCGCGGGACGAGACATAGTCGACCGGCACCCCGAGATCCGTCATGCCGGTCAGGTCGCTCCAGACGAAGGCATGATCCGCCGCGAGGACCGTGATGCTGGTCGTGGCCACCTTGCCGTTCAGCGTCGCGGTGACGGTCGCTATGCCCTCGCCAATAGGCGTCAGCAACCCGCTCGCGCTGACGGCGAGCACCGACGCGCCGTCGATGGTGAAGCTCGGCGCCTGCGTCGGCAGCACCACACGGTCAGCGTCCATCAGGATCCACGCCATCTGGTAGGTGGCGCCAGGCGACAGCTCCGGGACGTAGGGCAGCAGGATGCGATCGACCGGGCCGGGCGTGCGAACGGTCACCGCAATGGAATCCCGGATCGAGCCGACGG
The DNA here is from genome assembly GCA_031409715.1 of Gemmatimonadaceae bacterium. GTDB lineage: Bacteria > Gemmatimonadota > Gemmatimonadetes > Gemmatimonadales > Gemmatimonadaceae > JACMLX01. The sequence goes on from JANNXU010000002.1 coordinate 51,720, forward strand.
TCGCCGTGATCACGGCGTTGCCCGGACTCAGCGCCGACAGGACCGCCCTCGTGCCGGGTTGGCCGATTTGCACTTGAACCAGCAATACCCCTCAATTGCTCGGGGTCCACGTGACGGACGGACTCCGTAGCGGATTCCCTGCTTCGTCACGCACATTGACCTGAACCGCCACCTGCGATTGCATCGGCACCGATGTCGGTGTGCCCTCGGCAAACGCGACCGTCGTCACGAGGGGAGCATTCGTGATATTGCTGTCCGTGCCGCACGACGGCGCCAACATCAGCGTCGCGAGCAGGAGCAAATACTGCAAAGCGGTCCGCGTCACGCGATTGCCACTCCACCCGACCACTCGCCGCGCGGCGCTGTCCGAGTCGATCGGGTCCACCACACCCGACGGCGTCTCGTGACTCGAACTCCCTTCACGAGCGAACACGGACGTGCCCAGGCCGTGCATGAACGTTGACATGTTGCCTCCCCCCGCCTGTTGCGGATGCTCCGATGCGATGACACGCTGGGCTGCTGAGACTCAGCGTGATCCGTCCCCCAACATGGGAGAACGGCATCTCGCTGGTTTGGCCGACATTCTGATTGCGCGACGTCCGCACACCTTGGCGCTCGTGCTCGAGGTAATGCCGCCCGACCGCTTGTTTTATTCCGACTCCCGAGACCGCTTCATGGTGACGTTCGCACACGATCGGGAACGACGTCGCGCGGTGCCTGATGGCGTTGGGGGTTCGGCGCCACTCGCCAACGCAGCCGATCGCCGCGCATGTTACGCGGGACCACATTCCGTGCGATGTTGCTTCGACCAAGCCCCACCAGCCCGCTCCCTGCGTCCACGAGATCGTCATGCGCGCGCGACTTCCACTCGCACTCCTGCTCGTCATGTCTGCCGCGGCCTCGGCCGGTGCCCAGCGCATCGACTGGCCGACGCCCAGCGGCGACGCGGGCGCCATGCGCTATTCACCGGCGGCGGACATCGATCGGACGAACGTCGGTCGGCTGACGCTAGCCTGGCGCTGGAACACCGGCGAGCGCACGATCCAGGCCGGCCCCGACCAGAAGCCGGCGCGGCCCGGGCTGTTCCAGGCATCGCCCGTCGTCATCGGCGACACCATGTACGTCTCCACGCCCTACGCGGCCGTGGCGGCGCTCGACGCGCGGACCGGCCGCGAACTCTGGAAATACGATCCCGAAGTCTGGCGCGCAGGCCAGCCGTCCAACGGCACGGGGTTCGTCCATCGCGGTGTCGCGACCTGGTCGTCGCCGCGCGAACGCCGGATCTTCATCAACGCGCGCTGGAAGCTGGTGGCGCTCGATGCCGCGACGGGAAAGCCGATTCCGTCATTCGGCAGGAACGGCGAAGTCGATCTCACGGCCCAGCTGCGGCGCCGCGTGAACAAACTGCATTACACCAACACGTCACCGGCGGTAGTGTACGGGAACGTCGTGATCGTCGGCAACGGGGTCGGCGATCGCCTGCGCTATCGCAACGATCCACCGGGTGACGTGCAGGCGTTCGACGTGCGCACCGGCCGCCGCCTGTGGAGCTTTCACACCGTGCCCGACGCCGGCGAGTTCGGCGCGACGACGTGGGAGAACGGCGCCTATCGCTACATGGGCCACACCAACGTGTGGGCCCCGATGAGCGTGGACCTCAAGCGCGGCCTGGTCTTCCTGCCGGTCTCGACGCCGACCAACGACTGGTACGGCGGCGATCGCAAGGGAAACAACCTGTTTGCCGAATCGGTCGTCGCACTCGATGCGCGCACGGGGCGGCGCGTCTGGCACTACCAGATCGTGCACCACGGCCTCTGGGATTATGACCCGCCCGCGCCGCCGGTACTGGCGACGATCAGCTGGAACGGGCGCCCACGCGACGTGGTTGCCGTGCCGTCGAAGACGGCGTGGATCTATGTCTTCGATCGCGAAACGGGGCAGCCGATCTGGCCGATCCCCGAGCGTCCGGTGCCGGCCAGCGACGTGCCCGGTGAGCGCGCCTCGCCCACGCAACCGATGCCCACACTGCCGGCGCCATTCGCACGACAGGGCATCACCGAGGCGGACCTGATCGACTTCACGCCGGAGATCGCGCAGCGCGCCCGCGCCCTGTTCGCGCAGTATCGCGGTGGCCCGCTCTTCACGCCGCCGTCACTGCAGGGAACGATCACCATGCCTGGCTCGATCGGCGGCGCCGGCTGGGGCAGCACGTCGTACGATCCGGAGACGCACACCCTGTTCGTGAAGGCCACCAACAGCCCGGCCCTGTATCGCATCCAGCAGGGCACGCCGAACGACACCATCGGCTTTGAGTACACGGCGGATCTGGTGCACAGCGGCATCGGTGTGACGGCCGACCCCGACTCGGGCAAGTCCGATCATGCGCCGCCGGAGCAGCTGCCGCTGATCAAGCCGCCGTACGGCACGATGACCGCCATCGATCTCGATTCAGGCAGGCAGCGCTGGCAGGTGACACTCGGCGACACGCCATCGATCCGCGAGCACCCGCTGCTGAAGAACGTCACCATGCCACCGCTCGGCGTGGCAGGCGCACCGGGCGGGACGGTCACGAAGGGCGGATTGCTCTTCGCCACCGGCGGCGGTTCGGTGCTGTATGCGCTCGACACGCGGGATGGGCGGGTGTTGTGGCAGTTCGACCTGCCGGCCGGCCGCGGCTACGCGAATCCCATCTCGTATCGCGGCGCGAACGGCGTGCAGTACGTCGTGATCGCGACCGGCGGTGGCGACAACGCGGAACTGCTGGCGTTCGCGCTCGACGGTGGGCGCTGACCCATGATCGTGGCTGACCATCGCCGGTGCGTCCAGGCGTGTGGCGCTGCGTCGCTGACGGGGCAGCGCGATGTTCCGATCTGCGTCTCCGCTGTACCCTTCTCCAGTCTACGATCCATGCCGCGCCGCTTCCCCTCGACGTTCGCCATGCCTCCCCGACTGTCGATGTCGTGCCTCGTCATGGCGCTCGCCACACTGCCGCACGCGGCACCGGCCCAGGCCCTGCGCGAGATCGGCCGCACCGCCGCTGGCAATCCGGTGCTGGTGGAGCAGCGCACCGTTCGACGTGCGCTGCCACTGGTGGATGCCACCGTACGCGTGCGCTTCGCGCAGGCGGTGAAGGCGCGCGAGGGAGAGTGGTGGGCGTCACGCACCCGCCTCACGCTCGACTGCTCCGCGCGGCGCGTGAAGATTTACGAGAACTGGTATTTCGCCGACACCGCCTGGCGGCGGGTCGTCACGCACAAGGTGGTCGGCATCCCGGCGTTCGGCACGGTGCTCGGTGGATCGATGACATCCGTGTCGTACGATGCACTCTGCGCGGCACCGCCGCCGAAGTGATGCGACGGCGCGGCCGCGTGCGGCGACCCACGCCGCACGCACGACCCGGCGAGCGTCGCCGAGCGACGTGACGTCAGCGCCGTGACGGCAGCGGGACATGGGCGACGCGACATCAGCGCCGTGACATCAGCGACGTGACGTCAGCGTCGGGACGGTACCGATGTCGCCACACCGACACGACTGTCGGCGCTGCCGTAGTACAGCAGCCACTGCCCGCGGAACCAGACGAGTCCTTCCGCGAACGTCGTCCCTTCCACGTACTGCCCTGTCCTCTCGTACGCCTCTGTTGGGCGGATGTACGGCACGTCGCTGCGGTCCAGCAGGCGCACGGGATTGCGTGCGTCGAAGAGCGCCTGTCCACCGGTGTAGATCCGTGCCGGCATCGTCGAGTCGCCCCACGTGCCGAGGTTGCCGGCGTTGTACAGCAGCACGATGCCCCGCTCCGTCAGGATCGCCGGTGGTCCCGCCTCGACCAGCCACGAGTCGAAGTACCCGGCGCGCGGCGACAGCACTTTCAGTGCGCGGCCGCTCGCATCCTCCAGCGGCGTCCACGAGATCAGGTCCTCCGACGTCGCCACCTGCACGTCGGGCACGTTGTAGTACATCCAGTACCGGCCGTTCACCTTCGTCGCCACCATCCGGTCACCAACCTGCCGCACCAGGATCGCGCCCGACTTGGTCTCCGTGCGCAGGAACCTGCCCTCGGCGGCCCTGGCGAAGGCGGGACCGTGCTTGGTCCACGTCACGAGGTCCGGCGACGTCGCCACCGCCAGCCGCGGGACGTCGCCGTTCCACTGCGTGTACGTCATCACGTAGCGGCCATCCTCCGACTCCACGACGCGCGGGTCCTCCACGCCGCCGGGCCACTCATAGCGTGCCTGCGCATCCCGGCCCGGCTGCAGCACCGGTTCGGGCCGACGCGTGAACCGCAGCCCGTCACTGCTCTCGGCCAGCCCGATGCGCGAGGTGTGCCCACCGATCTGCGCGGCACCAGTGGCGTCCTCGGCGCGATAGAGGAGGTACACCTTCCCGTTCCGCACCACTGCCGCCGGATTGAACGTGGCGTACGCCTCCCACTGCACCAGGCTGTCGGTCATCGCCGAACGCACCGTGGCCTGCGGAGCTGGCACGATCACCGGATTGACGGCGCCCGGCTTCGCGAATGGACCGATCATCCAGCTCCGGTCCTGCGCCTGCGACGTGGTGGCGGTGACGGCGCCGCCGAGTACGAGCGAAAGGACGATGCGTGTCGCGCGGCGACGGATGGAAATCGGCATGCATGAATAATGGCGCGGGACGCCGGCCACGTCCCCGGTGTCCCGCGCCACGGTGAAAGCACACGGCACCACTGACGGCGCGCAGCTCACACGCGCAGGCACTCCGGCAATGCCGCGACGAGGCCGGTCATGTCATCCGGCGTGCCGATGCTCACGCGACACCAGGTGGTGTACGGCGGGAACGCGCGCCCGACGAGGAACCCCTTCGCCCGCAGCGACGCCTGCACCCGCTCCACCGGCATGCCGGTGTCGAAGTAGACAAAGTTCGCCTGCGACGGCGCCACCCGCTTGCCCATCGCCGTGAGCGTGCTGGTGAGCAGCGCACGGCCTTCGCGATTGCGCTGCTTCACGAACGCCTGGTACTCCGTGTCCTCGATGGAGGCGGCGGCAGCCTGCATCCCGAAGCCGTTGGGGTTGCCGGTCATGAAGGGTTGCATCCGCTGCACGATGTCGGGGCGCGCAATCGCGAACCCGACGCGCAGCCCCGCCAGGCCGTGCACCTTGGATGCGGTGCGCGAGATGATCACGTTCTCGCCCTTGAGCACCAGGTCCACCATCGACGAGTAGCTCCGGTCATCCACGAAATCGTGGTACGCCTCGTCCACCAGAACCACCGCGCGATGCTGCGCCGAGCTGACGAAGCTGCGCACCGTGCGGTTGTCGGCGATGGTACTGCTGGGATTGTTCGGGTTGCAGACGAACACGAGATTCACCGCGCCGGTGATGCGCGTGTCCATCGCGGCGAAGTCATGCCCGAGGTTCGCGTCCAGCGGCACCTTGTGCACCGTCGCTCCGATCGATTCGGCGTAGCGCGGCAGCCCCTCGAAGGTGGGCCAGGCAGTGACCACTTCCCGGCCCGGCAGCCCGAACGCGAGCGCCGCCACCGCCAGCGTCTCGCTCGAGCCCTGGGTGATCAGGATGTTCGATGGATCCACACCGACATGCTTCGCGAACACGGCGCGCAGCACGCCCGCCGACTGCAGGCCGTACAGACTGTGCTCGCCCCATCCCGCCAGCACGGCCGCCTTCGCCTTGGGCGACATGCCGAACGGATTTTCGTTGGCGCTCAGCCGCACCGGGCCGGCGGCGCGGCGCGCCGCAGTCGCCTCGGCCTCCATCTCAAGCAGAGCGTCGTGATAGCTGGCGTGCTGGCGCGGCGACGTGCGCGGCGCGGCCAGGCCTGGCAGCAGCGACGGGGCCAGCACCGACGAGCCCGCCGCGAGCCCGGTCGAGATGAGCCATTGACGGCGATTCACGGGAGCGGACATGCGGCCTCGGGGAGGAGGGTGGGCAGGCTGGTCCTCACACGATAGCACCGCGTCGCATCAGGACCAGTGCTTCCCCGCCGGGCAGGACGCTGCGCCGTCGAACGTCACGGTGCCGGCGGCACGGCGGGGCGTCGCGGAAAGTCACGGCGCGCCGAGCCAGCCGCCTCTCAGCCCGGCGCGCCCTTCATCACCATGACCGACAGCAGCATCTCACTCTGCTCGAGCGCGCGCACCGAGTGCGGCAGGCTCGGCGCGAGCGTGACGAGCTGCCCTGTCACGAGTTCGAGCGTCTCGGCCTCGAGCGTCACCTCCAGCCGGCCGCCGAGCACGTGGATCGTCACCACGCCGTCCGCGGCGTGCTCCTTGAAGAGACCGCCTTCCTCGAACGTCATGACGATCAGTGTCACGGGACCATGGCGTCCGATGGTGACCTGACGATGCCCGTCCTTCGCCTCGTGGGCCTCGTTGCGCAGCGACTCGACGACGGTCGCGACGTCGAAGACCTGCACGGGTGAGGCGAGGCGTTCCACGGGATGCTGGCGCAGGCGCTCGGCGGGTTGCGTCATCGGATCTCCTGGATGGGCGTGAGGGGTGGCGTCAGGCGTGACGTGTGACATGATACGCAGCGCGCACGGTGGTCGGTGTGCTGTCTGGCACCCTCGCAGCCTCGCCTCAGCGTTTCGCCAGTTCGTCGTAGACCGCACGAATGAAACGCTCGTGCCCGCCAGGCCACTCCTTCTCGAACTCCGCGCTGAGCTTGAGCGCGAGCACGGCCTCGATCGACTTCCCCGCGCGCACTTCGCGTGCCACCCGTTCGCGCACGGCAGACACCGCATCGCGCCATGCCTTCAGGCGCGCGCGATCGGTGACCTGACCATGGCCCGGCACGATCCGGGTCTGCGCATTGGACATGCCGTACACCAGGTCGGCCGCCGTGACGATGCCGGCGGAGTTGCCGCCGCTCGACCGGTCGATGAACGGGAGCCCGGTGTTGTTGAAGACATCGCCCATGTGGAACACGTTCGCCTTCATGAAGTGCACGATCACGTCGCCGTCGGTATGCGCCGGGCTCACGTGCGTGACTGCGATCGAGTCGCCGTTGAGGTGCAGCGTCACCGCATCGGCGAACGTCACCACCGGCAGCGCGGCGCGCGGCGAGGCGGGCACCCGCGAATTCATCGCGGCGATGAACTGCTCGGACGACATGCGCTTGCGCACATTCTCGTGGGCCACGATCACGGCGCCGCTGTTGCCGAAGTTCTCGTTCCCGCCGGTGTGATCGCCGTGCCAGTGCGTGTTGACCACGAACTTGACCGGCTTGTCCGTGACCGTCCTGATGGCGGCGACGATCTTCGCCGTCAGCGGCGCGAACTGATCGTCGATGATGAACGTGCCATCAGGGCCGGTCGAGAGGCCGATGTTGCCGCCGGCGCCGAAGAGGACGTGGAGACCGGGGCTGAGCTGGACGACGCGGACCTGGACGGTGTCGTAGTTGGTTTGGGCGGCCAGTGACGACGACAGGCCGAGCAGGGCGAGGGCGATCAGGCGGCGCATGACGTGGGGGGTGGGAGGGATGACGGGAAAGTAGCTGGGCGGCGCGCCCCCTCGGTGCATGCCATGGCCGGCACCTGCCGCGTCGGCTCGTCGCGTGTCGCGGCCCGGTGCGACGGCAGACGCGCCGCGCCTGCCGCCACGCCAGATTACGGCTCACATCCCGACTGGATTCCCCGCTCCGGACATGGCCGGGGGGGTGTCACGCGCCTCGGCGCCGTCGTCGGGCACCCATACACCTCGCACCCAGGTCACCGGACATGACTGAGCGCTCCTCCCGCCGCGAGTTCATGGGCCTTGCTGCCGCGGCGGCTGTCGGCGGCCTCACGCCAGCCGTCCTGCGTGCGACGCCGACCCGCTCGATGGCGATCGACCCGGAGCTGGTCGTCATCAACGCACGGATCCATACCATGCACGCCGCACTGCCGCGTGCCGAGGCCTTTGCCGTCACCGGCGGGCGATTCGTCGCGGTCGGGAGTACCTCGGAGATGCGCTCCCTCGCCGGTCGACGGACGCGCGTGATCGACGCCAGGGGACAGACGATCGTGCCGGGGTTCATCGACACGCACAACCATCCCCGGGGCACCACGCTGCTGTACGAGACGCTCGTCGGCAATCCGTTCGAGGTGGAGTTCGTGACGATCGCGAGCATCATCGGGAAGCTCCGGGCGAAGGCGCAGGGCACGCCCGCCGGCATGTGGGTGGACGGGTACTTCCACGACGACACGAAGCTGAAGGACGGGCGCCCGCTGACGATCCGCGATCTCGATCAGGTGAGCGCCGAGCATCCGGTGGTGGTGCGGCACCGTGGTGGGCACACGGCGTTCTACAACAGCAAGGCGTTCGAGCTGGCGCGCGTCACGAAGGACACACCGGCACCGGCGGGCGGGACGTTCGACAAGGACGCCAGCGGCGAGCTCAATGGCCGCGTGACCGACAACGCGATGGGTGTGCTGTTCGCGGCGGGCGCGCGCCCGGTGTACGGCGCGGCCGAGCGAGAACGGCGAGAGCGCGACGGCATGGCGCACATCTCGCGGCAGTTCGCGCGGTACGGTCTCACGACGGTGCATCACGAGGGCGGCGACCTGGCGGCCATTCAGGACGTGCGCGCCCGTGGCGACCTGCGGCACCGCGTGAGCTACGAGGCGACCGGCAGCGTACTGGACGGCATGATCACGAGTGGCATCCGCAGCGGCTTCGGCGACGACTGGATCCGCTTCGGTGCGACATCGGAGCACACGGTGGACGGGAGCTTCTCCGAGCGCACCATGGCGCTCAGCACACCGTACGCCGGCACCACGTACACCGGCAACGTCACGGAGCCGCAGCCGGAGCTGGACGCCTGGGTGGAACGCGTGCACCGCGCCGGGATCCAGGTGAACTGCCACGCCAACGGCGACGTGGCCATCGACGTGTACCTCACCGCGCTGGAACGGGCGCAGCAGAAGGCGCCACGCGCCGACGCGCGGCCAAAGATCACGCACTGCACCCTGATCACAGACGCCCTGGTGCGTCGCATCAAGGCGCTCGACGCGATTCCGTCGGTCTTCACCACCTACGCGTACTACAACTCCGACAAGTTCCCGTTCTACGGCGAGGCTCTCATGCAGCGGTGCATGGCGTACCGCAGCATGCTCGATGCCGGCGTGCACGCGGCGGCGGGGTCCGACTTCTCCCCGGGTCCGTTCGCGCCGCTGATGGGCATGCAGGGCATGGTCACGCGCACGGGATGGGACGGAAAGACATGGGGTGCGAACCAGCGCATCAGCGTGGCGGAGGCGCTGCTCGTCAACACGCTGCACGGCGCGTACGCCGCGCACGAGGAGCGGAGCAAGGGGTCCATCGCGGTCGGCAAGCTGGCCGACTTCGTGCAGCTGGCCGATGATCCACACACCGTGAGGCCCGAGACGATCAAGGACATCGCGATCGTCCGCACGATGGTGGGCGGCGAGGCGACCTACGAGGCGTAGCGCCCCGCGGCGACGCCGTTCACCGCAAACGCGCAAGCCGGCCGAGCAGCCGCGCCGCGACGGCGACGCAGATGGCAAGCGACGCGACGGAGGTCAGTCGCTGGCGCATGCCGCAGGAACCGCCAGCCGTCACCGACGGCCCGTCATCGTCTGCAGCGTGCCGGGGACCGAGAACGGCTCGCCGAACAGGGGCCGCCCCTCCTCGTCGCGCGTGTAGGGGAAGAAGACGTTGGCGCGGATGCCGCTGCGATGCTCCACCTCGACCACGACCGTCTCCAGCGGCGTCACACCGTCCGGCGGCGCACGCTTCACGAAATACGCGAGACCGATCGTGGTCGCCCTCGTGCGGCGTGCGGCGGTGCCAAGGGCGCTCCGGAACTGCGCCAGCACGGCGTCGGTGGGTGACGCGTTTCCCGGTGTGCCATCGACGATGGCCTGCACATAGCCGGACGTATCCTGTATGCCACCGACGGGGATGTGCGCGGCGGGAGTGACGAGCGCCCACGCCGCCATGTCGCGCACGGTGACGACGAAGCTGTCGATCGCGACCCGAGTCTCTTCCGCGGACATCACCCGGACGGCCGTTTTCCGCGAGCGCTGCGCGTGGAGCTGGCTGGCGAACGCGAGCAGCAGGGTCACGGCAGCGAGACGCGGCCATGCGGCGAGGGGGCGGGTGCGGGACATGCAGCAATGATACCGTGACAGCGCGCATTGACATCCCGTGTCCCGGCCGGAATCGTACCGTCGCCTCGCAGCGCCGGTCGTCACTCCCACCTCTGGTCAGGTCATCGTGCCCTCGTCCCGCCGCACCTTCCTGAAGCAGTCGGCCGCCGCTGCCGCCGGCGCCACGCTCACCGGCACCCTGCCCACGACCGCGCAGGCCGCGACGCGCCGCGTGGCGCCGTCCGACCAGGTGAACGTGGCCGTCATCGGTGCCAAGGGCATGGGGTGGAGCGACATGCGCTCGCATCTCAGGATCCCCGGCGTGAACTGCGTCGCGATCGCCGACGTGGACCGGAGCGTGCTCACCCAGCGTGCCGAGGATGCGCGGACGCTGCGCGGCACGGCGCCACGGGTGTATGACGACTACCGGAAGATGCTCGAGAGCAAGGACATCGACGCGGTGATCGTCGGTACGCCGGACCACTGGCACTGCCTGGCGATGGTGGATGCACTCGCCGCGGGCAAGCATGTCTACGTGGAGAAGCCGATCGCGCACACCATCGAGGAGTGCCGCGTGATGCAGGCCGCCACGCGCCGCTACGGGAAGATGGTGCAGGTGGGCCAGTGGCAGCGCAGCGGCACGCATTACGCCAATGCGATCGACTACGTGCGGAGTGGCAAGCTGGGGCGGATCCGGGTCGTGAAGGTGTGGGCCTATCAGGGCTGGATGAAGCCGGTGGCGGTACAGCCGGATAGCGCCCCACCCGCGGGCGTCAATTACGACATGTGGCTCGGCCCCGCCCCCAAGCGGCCGTTCAACGCCAACCGCTTCCATTTCAATTTCCGCTGGTTCTGGGATTACGCCGGTGGCCTGATGACCGACTGGGGCGTGCACGAGATCGACATCGCGCTGTTCGCGATGAACGCCGTGGCGCCGAAGTCGGTGATGGCCAGCGGCGGCAAGTTCGCCTACCCCGACGACGCCTCCGAAACGCCTGACACGCTGCAGGCCGTCTTCGAGTACGACGGCTTCAACATGCTCTGGGAACACGCGACCGGCATCGACGGCGGCCCGTATGGCAGGACGGAAGGCATCGCGTTCATCGGCAACAACGGCACACTGGTGGTGAACCGCGGCGGCTGGGAGGTGCTCCCCGAGACGGAGACCGTGAACGGCATCCGGCGCTTCAAGACGGACGGGCTGCCGCAGCAGTTCAACGGCGAGGAGATCCTGGACCGGCACACGCTCAACTTCGTCACGGCGATCCGCTCGAACGATGCGTCGATGCTCAAGTGCGGGATCGACACGGGCTCGGTGGCGGCGATCAATGCGTCGATGGGCAACATCGCGCTGCTGACCGGGCGCAAGATCCACTGGGATGCGGCGGCCGGTCAGTTCACGGGCGATGCGGAGGCGAACGCGATGATCACGGCGAACTATCGGGCGCCATATTCAGTGCCGAAGGTCTGAACTGCACCGCAGATCGCGGGCCTGTATGCGGTGCCGACGGTCGGAACTGCACAGCATATCGCAGAACGGCGACAGCCGCAGAACCGCAACAGCCGCAGAACTGAACAGCCACGGCACTGCAACTGCTGCAATGACGGACGCTGAACTGCAAAACGCAAAACTGAACAGCCGCAAAACTGCGCGGGGCGACGCGAGTGTCGATGATGTGCGATCGATAATGGTCTTTGGGACCTGCATGCGTGTGGCGCACGGTCGGTGGCGTGCGCACCCCCAAAAGCACTGCGAACGGACTCGTGCTGTAGTGGCTCGCGGCGCGGTACGATGGCTGCGCAGTTTTGCGGCTGTTCAGTTCTGCGTTTCGCAGTTCAGCAGTTGCCGTTCTGTGGCTGTTCACTTCTGCGGCTGTTGCCGTTCTGCGATATGCTGTTTTCGATGCTGTTTTCGATGCTGTTTTCGATGCTGTTTTCGATGCTGTTTTCGATGCTGTTCCCGATGCCGTTCCCGATCCGGTTCATGATCCCGTGCGCCACGCATGCCGCGGCCGGTGTCGCTCCCGTCGAACCCAGGTCGGACTGCCAGACACGAATGGACTGGCACCGCCGCGCGCGTTCGGGCAAGTTGACAGGCAGCGCTCCTGCCGCAGTCCCCCTTCACGCTTCGAGGGCTGGCCGTGTCGTTCCGCCGTGCAGTCTCACGCCTCCTGCTGCTGGCTGCAGCGTCACTCCCCTTCCGCGTGATGGCGCAGGCGCCGGCGCACCCGCTCGACGGGCTCAGCGCACGGGAGCACTGGATCGTCTACGACGTGCTGGTTGCAGCCGGCAAGAGTGACACCACCACCCGGTACCTCTACGAAGGCCTGCACGAGCCACCGAAGGCGGACGTGCTCGCGTGGCGCCCGGGGCAGCCCTTCCGGCGCGAGGCCACCGTGCATGTGGTGCAGGCGTTGCGCGGCTACGAAGGGGTGGTGGACATCACCAACCGGAAGCTGCTGAGCTGGAAGGAGATCCCCGGCCGCCAGTACATGACGAGCCGCTCCGAAGGCGATGATGCCGACGGGATCGCGATGAAGAACCCCGAGGTCCGTGCCGCGTTCGCACGACGTGGCATTCGTGACCTGACGCACGTCGGCTGCGGCCCGGCCAATCACGGCTACTTCGACCTGCCCGAGGAGCGCGGACATCGTGTCGTGCACGTCGTCTGCAGCGACTCGCGCAACAAGCTCACGGGCTACGACGCCGAGATCAGCGGGCTGGTCGTCGTCGTCGACCTGACCGACAAGAAGGTGCTGCGGGTGGTGGACACCGGCGCGCTGCCAGGCACGGGGCCGGTCGGTGCGCATGATGACGAGGCGATCCCGGACAAGCGCATCGTGGGCAACCCGGTGATGATGGTGCAGCCGGGCGGCCACACCTTCACCGTGAGCGGTCACGAGGTGAGCTGGCAGAACTGGAAGTTCCAGTATCGCGTGGACCCACGCCGCGGCATCGTGCTCTCCAACGTCCGCTACACCGACGGCGGCCGCGATCGCAGCATCATGTATCAGGGATCGCTGTCGGAGCTGTTCGTGCCCTACATGGACCCGAGCGACCCGTGGAACTACCAGGGCTACTTCGACCTCGGCACCTACCCGTCGTCGTTCGGGGGCATCGCCAGCTCACTGACCCCCGGCGTGGAGTGCCCGGAGCATGGCGTCCTGTTCAACTCCATCGTCGTGCAGGAGAACGGCCGGCCACGGGAACGGGCGCGCACCAGCTGCATTTTCGAGCGATCGGCCGGTGACGTGGCCTGGCGCCACACCCGCGACGGTGGGCTCAACAACGAGACCCGCGTCAAGCGCGATCTCGTGCTGCGCATGTACATGAACGCCGGCAACTACGACTACCTCTTCGACTGGACCTTCCAGCAGGACGGGACCATCAAGGTCAGCCTCGGTGCGACGGGCATGGACCAGGTGAAGGTCGCGGCCGGCACGCCGGCAGACGAGTCGTACGGCCGCATGATCGCGCAACGGCTCGTTGGCGTGAACCACAGCCACTTCTTCTCGTTCCGGCTCGACATGGATGTGGATGGGCCGGCGAACTCGCTGCTGGTGGATCGCCTCGCCACCGAGCGCCTGCCCGAAAGCAATCCGCGCCGCAGCGTCTGGACCGCGACCACGACCGAGGCGAAACGCGAGGCCGATGCACAGCGCATGTCGTCGATGTCCGCGCCGGAGATCTGGCGGATCGTGAACCCCAGCGTGAAGAGCGCCTGGAGCGGCGCGCCGGGCTATGAAATCGAGGGGATGGGTTCCATGACGCTGCTCGCCCCTGACGACTACATGCAGAAGCGCGCCGGGTTCACCAACCACACGCTCTGGGTGACGCCGTTCAATGCCGATGAACTCTACGCCGCCGGTGACTATCCGAGCGTGAGCACGGCCGGCGACGGCCTGCCGAAGTGGACGGCCGCCAACCGCAGCGTCGCGAACACCGACGTGGTGGCCTGGCTCACGATGGGCTTCCATCACGTGCCGCGGCCGGAGGACTGGCCGGTGATGCCGGTGGCGTGGCACAGCTTCGAGATCCGGCCGGTCGGCTTCTTCAGCCGGAACCCGAGCATCGACCTGCCACGGGTGCCGTGATGCGACGCGACCTCACGCACGCTGCGTGTGGTCGCGCCACATCGTCATGCTCTCCCGCTCAGCGACTGAACGGCTTCTGCCCCAAAAACTTCGCCGCCGCACCGAGGACGAACAGGTTCGGCGTCTGGTCGCGCGGCAGCCCCGCCTTGATTGCGGCGTGGAACTTCGGGTAATCGCCCATGAAGGCGCCGCCCTGCCAGACCGACAGCAGGCTCGTCGTGAACGCGCCGTTCACATCGCCGTCGCGTGAGGTCTGGTTGTCCATGCACCCCGAGATCAGGATCACCGCCGGGTTGTACCGGCGCACGATCGCGCGCGTCTGCGGACTCAGGCCGAGGGCCGAGGGCATGATCTCCGGCTCCGTCGTGCCACGACGACGGGTCAGCGTCGCGATCCCTTCCTGGATGCCGTTGTAGAAGTCGCGATGCTTTTCGTACACGCGCTTCGCCACATCGGGCGGCATCGCCCGTGAGCGACCCTTCGCCGTGCCCGTGGCGACGGTCCGTGCGGCACGTGTGACGGTCCCGCTGTGGCAGCTGTCGGACAGCACCAGCACGCGCACGCCCTTGGCGAACTTGCCCAGTTCGACGTAGAGCTCGTCGTCGATCAGCTCCGCGTCGTACAGGCACCACGTCTCGTCGATGCCGTCGTCCTCCTCGCCGGTCGTGTCATCGATCTGGCCGCCGTGGCCGGAGTAGGTGAGCACGAAGATGTCGCCCGAGGCGAGTGCCTTCGCCGCGCTGCGGAGCTGCTTCAGCACGGCAGCGCGCGTGGCCTGCTTGGTCAGCAGCACGACGGGCTTGATGCCATTCGCCGTGCAGATGGCCTGCATGTCATGGGCATCCTGCTCGCAGGCATTCAGCTCGCCATCCCATCCGTCGTAGTGGACCGGGTCGACGTAGTTCAGGCCGAGGTGCAGCGAGCGGCCCTTGGCGCGTGGCGTCTTCGCCGTGACCGTCTTCGCGACTTTCTTCGCGACCTTCTTCGCGACCTTCGTGGTCTTCTTTGCGGCGCGCTTCGCGGTCGTGCTGCGTGTTGCGGGAGTCATGGATCAAGCCTCATGTGTGCGGGGTGGGGGCGTGCGGCACTGCACCTGCACCTGCGCTGCGCGTGCACCGGCACCGAGTCCGGCCTCTGGCGACGGCATGCCACCGTGGCCGGCCGTCGCCAGTCACCGCCGTCACCACATCGCCAGCCTGCGTCACGAATGTCGCGCCTGCGTCGCGGAAGGCCAGCCCCCGGGCCGCGCCACCGCCGCCCGGGCGCCCGGCCGTTCGGCATGGGCACGCCACCCCCGGTCGGGGTTATTCTCTGGCATGACACCCTGGGTCACGCGGCTGATCGTCGCCAACGTCGTCGTCTACTTCCTGCAGATCATGTTCCGGCCGATGACGGGCATGCTGGCCCTCGTGCCGGCGTACCTGCTGGAACGGCCCTGGACGCTGCTCACGTACATGTTCGCGCACAGCACCGCCGGGCTGACGCACATCCTCTTCAACATGCTCGGCCTCTACATCTTCGGGCCGCGCGTGGAGCAGCGGCTGGGCGGTGCGCACTTCATCCGGCTCTACCTGCTGGCCGGCATCAGCGGCGGACTGCTGTCACTGCTCTTCACCCCGTACGCGGCGATCGTCGGGGCATCGGGCGCGCTCTTCGGCGTGCAGCTCGCGTTCGCGAGGTTCTTCCCGCGCGACAAGATCTACATCTGGGGCGTCATCCCGGTCGAGGCGCGGGTGCTGGTCGTGATCATGACGGCACTCTCGATCTTCGGCGGCTTCTCCGGTGGCAGCAACACCGCGCACTTCGCGCACCTGGGCGGGTACGTCGGCGCCTTCATCTACCTGAAGCTGATCGAGCGTTCCCTGCCGGCGAAGCAGTGGGAGAAGAAGCTGGCCGGTCCGTCGGCGAGCACGATCGCCATCGGCGACTGGAAGGCGGTGGATCTGGCGAAGGTGCACGAGCTGAACCGCGACGAGGTGCAGCGCATCCTCGACAAGATCCGCAGTGGCGGCGAAGGCAGCCTCACGGCACAGGAGCGGGTCTTCCTCGGCCATTTCACGCCGAAGGCCTGAGCCGCGCCGGTCACCCCATCGCCTGCAACCAGTCGAGCGTCTCGTCCATCGCCGTGGCCCACTCGGACGCGCTGGTGAGATGCCCCGCGCCGGCCAGCACGCGATGCCGGTGCCGCGCCGACTGACGAACGCGCTGCGTCAGCGCACCGTGCAGGCGATGCGCCGGCCCGGGGTCGACATGCGCGTCATGCTCGGCCGTGATGCTCAGCAGGGCGACCTCGGCAAAGGCGCCGACGAAGTGATGCGGGCTGCCGCCGCGCCGCCACTCGGGTGAGCCGAGCAATGCGACGACCGCGCGCAGCGACGGACCCGCGACGATCGCGCGATAGGCGAGGAACGCGCCCATCGAGATGCCGACGAGCGAGATGCGCTGGCGGTCGATGTGGTACGCGGCGGCCAGCCCGTCGATCAGCGCCGGCAGCTCGGCCGCCCCGGCCTCGACGATGTCGAGCATGGCGCCGTAGCTGCCGCCCGGCGCCGCCGCGATGCGCGCGGTGAGGGTCGCCCCGTCACGTCGCGCGCCATGCAGCGGCGCATCGATGCCCACCGCGAGGAATCCGGCAGCGGCGCACCGTTCCAGCTCGGCGGCGTGAGCCAGCGCGTCGGCGGTGTAGCCGTGGCACCAGAGCACCACGCGCAGCGGTCCGTCGGTTGGCGCGGGCTCGGCGATCAGCAGCGGGACGCCGGCGATGGTGCGCCCGGAGGCAGGACGCGTCATACGCGGATGAACGACGAGGCAAGCCCCATGCCGAGGTCGTTCAGCTCCTCGGCGAGCAGCGTGGGGACAGCGACGGGACGCAACGTGCGCGGATGCGTGATCATCGCGGAGGGATCGTTGAGGCGGTGCGCGGGTGCGGAGAACGTCACACATGGACCGAGCCGGTCCCACAGTGCCATGCACTCACGACGTCCGCTGAAGCGGGAGAGATACTGGATGCCATCGACCGGGTGCGGATGGCCGAGGGCCATCTGGTCCGCGGTGATCCGTTGCGTCGCGGTGTACGGCGGCGAGGCCGTGAGCGTGCCCAGCGTATGCCCCCAGACGGTGTGGACGCTGCCGATGAAGTCCGTCAGCACGACATCGCGATCCAGCGTGCCCAGTGAGACGGCGTAGGGCGCGACCATCGGCGCGGTGAGCAGGGGCAGCACGAGGTCTCTCAGGATCGTCTCGAGCACTGCGCCGGACAGCTGCAGTGCCACGAAGCAGGTGCCGTATTGCGAGGCGAGACGCGGTCCGTGGGGGTGGTAGCGCTGCGTACCGCCGACGCCGACGGGAGGGCTGTACCATGACGGCCCGAAGTCCTTCGAGTGGACGCGGAAGACCGTGGTACCCGCGCGGAGTTGCGCGTATCCCGGCGCGGGGACCGGGGTCACGCGGCGTCGTGGGCGAGCGGCGCTCCTGCGTCTGCGGGCACGGCGAACGCGGAGAGCTGCGCCACCACGGCATTGGCATCACCGTCGCTGATCGCGTCGAACGCCGTGCGCCCGCCGAGCGTGGGCTGCGGCTGCGTGAGGTAGACGAGCATGCCGTCCGGGCCGAGCGCGTCCAACCCGTCTGCCAGCACGCGAGGCATCTCCGGCTGGATCTTCGGCTCGAACTGCCGCGCGGGATACCGGAACGAGCGCGCGCCGTCATCGGGCAGCGCCAGCAGTTCGCGGCGGCGGCGGCGGTTGTGGAGCGTCGCACGCGAGATGCCGAATAATTTCGTGAGTGCCGCCGGCGCCAGCAGCCCGCCCGCCGCCGCCGCCGCCTCGTCAAGGATGCGCCGGCCGGTACGCAGCCCCTCGACGACCGCAGAGTCCTTGACGACCGCAGAGTCCTCGACGACCGCAGAGTCCCCGGCCATCGCCGACTCGCGGCGCACCAGGTCGAGCAGTCGCTGGGCGAGCCCCACATGTGCCGCCTCCCCGAGCACATCGAACACCAGCGATGACGGGGCAGCCCCCGCGGCGAGCCGCACCATTGCCGAGACGCGCGTGGCGAGCGCCTCGACCTCCGGGCGCGCCTGCCCCGTCCCCCCGGCGGCCTGCGCAACCACGTCGCCCGCCGCCGCCATGTCGTACACGACGGTGGTGATCGCCGCCGGATCGACGATCACCCGCACCATACCCTTTCTCAGGTACGTGGAGTTGGTCAGCTTCCGCGCGGTCTGCAGCGCCGCCTGCCGGGCTCGCAGCAGTGCCGCGACGCCCTGCCGCTTGCGATATGGTGTGTCATCCTGTGCCACGACTCTCCTCCCGAGTAACGACTTTGACGATAGCTGTCCACGTCAAAACTGTCAATGGCGTCAAAGGCGCCCGGTGCTGACCGGCGCCCCTGATCTCACCGCTGCGGCTGCCGAACAGCTCGCCGCGCGGCTCTGCGGCCTGACCGCCATCGCCACCCCGCTCCCCAGCGAACGCGACCAGAACTTCCGCCTGCACGCCGCCTCGGGCGATGCGTTCATCCTCAAGATCGCCAACTCCGCCGAGTCGCGGGCGATGCTCGAGGCGGAGCACGCGGCCATGCGGCACCTGGCGCACACCGGACTCTCGCCGATGCCGGTGACGCTCGCCGATGGCAGCGACATCGCCACCGACGGCGCCAACCTCGTCCGCCTCGTCACCGCCCTCCCCGGCCAGCCACTCGGCGACACACCGTGGCAGACCGACGAGCTGCGCCGCGACATCGGCCGGGCACTCGGCGCGCTGGACCACGCTTTGCTCAGCTTCGATCATCCCGCGCTCCACCGACGCTTCCACTGGGATCTCGCGCTTGCGGCCGACGTCGTGCGCGAGCACCTCCCGCTGGTGCGCGACCCTGCGTTGCGCGCGCACATCGCCACCATCGCCGCATTGCACGAGCGCATCGTGCAGCCGGTGCTGGGCAGCCTGCGACGCAGCGTGATCCACGGCGATGCGAACGACTGGAACCTGCTGGTGGATGCGCGCACACAGCGCCTCACGGGCATCGTGGATTTCGGCGACATGGTGTACAGTCACACCGTCAACGATCTCGCGATCGCGATGGCGTACATCGCGCTCGGTGCCGACGATCCGCTCGCCGCTGCGGCGGCCGTGGCGGCGGGATACCACGAGACGCAGCCGCTCACCGAGGATGAGCTGGCGGTGCTGTTCCCGCTGCTGTGCATGCGGCTCTGCACCAGCGCCTGCCTCGCCGCCGTGCAGGTGGCGGCGCGGCCGGATGATGCCTACCTCTCGATCAGTCAGGCGCCGATCACGCGCACGCTGCCGCTGCTGGCGGCGATCCATCCGCGGCTGGCGCACTACACGCTGCGGGAGGCGTGCGGTCTCGTGCCGGTGCCGCATGCAACGCGCGTCATGGACTGGCTGGCGCGCCACCAGCCCACCTTCGCGCCGCTGCTCGGGCTCGACCTGCGCACCGCGCCAGTCGCGCCGCTGGACTTCAGCGCCGGCAGCACGCTGATCTCGAGCGACCCCGCCGAGAACGCGCCAGCGCTGCTCGATGCACGGGTGCAGCAGGTGCTGGCGCAGCATGGCGCGACGATCGGGGCGGGTGGTTACGACGAGGCGCGGCTGATCTATCATTGGCCCAACGAGCCGACGGCGCGCGAACCGCGCACCATTCACATCGGGCTGGACCTCTCACTGCCGCCCGGCGCACCGCTCTTCGCGCCGCTCGATGGCACGGTGCACGGCGTCGAGAACGCGACGGGGTACCACGACTACGGTCCGCTGATCGTGCTGCGTCACGTCACCGACGACGCCGAACCTGCCGAGTTCTTCACGCTCTACGGGCATCTGTCCGAGGACTCGCTGGACGGGCTCGCGGTCGGCCAGCCGATCGCGCGGGGCAGCCAGTTCGCGCGCATCGGCAGCGCACCGACCAACGGCTGCTGGTGGTCACACGTGCACATGCAGGTGATCACCGACATGCTCGACGTACCCTGCAACGTCGATGGAGCGGTGCGCGCCAGCCCGCGCGCGGTGTGGAAGAGCATCTTCCCCGACCCGAACCTGATCCTCGGCATTCCCGCCGAGCGCCTGCCGCAGCGCGAGACGACGCATGGGATCGCGGTGGCACGCCGCGCGCACATCGGCCAGAACCTCAGTGTGTCGTACGGTGCCAACCCGCTCGAGATCGTGCGCGGGATCGGGCAGTACCTGTACGACGAGAACGCGCATCGCTACATCGACGGCTACAACAATGTCGCGCATGTGGGGCACTGTCACCCCGATGTGGTGCGTGCAGTGAGTGCGCAGCTCGCGGTGCTGAACACGAACACACGCTACCTGCAGGCGCAGCTCACCGACTATGCGGTCGCACTCACGGCGCTGCTGCCGGAGGAGCTCAGCGTCTGCTTCTTCACCGCCTCCGGCAGCGAGGCGAACGAACTGGCGCTGCGACTGGCGCGGGCGCACACCGGCGCGCGCGACCTGATCGTGATGGACGCGGCGTACCACGGCCACACCACCACGCTGATCGACATCTCGCCGTACAAGCACGACGGACCTGGCGGCACCGGCGCGCCGGACTGGGTGCACACGTCGCCGATCCCCGACACCTACCGCACCCGCGACGTGACCGGCGATCCCGGCACCTGGTTCGCCGCACGCGTCAGTGACGTGATCGATCGCCTCCGCGCCAGCGGCCGCTCGCTGTCGGCGTACATCGCCGAGACCTGCCCGAGCGTGGCAGGGCAGATCATGCTGCCGGATGGGTTCCTGCGCGAGGTGTACGCGCGTGTGCGCGCTGCCGGCGGCCTCTGCATCGCCGACGAGGTGCAGACGGGCTTCGGCCGCATCGGCACGCATTTCTGGGCGTTCCAGGCGCACGACGTGGTGCCGGACATCGTCGTCCTCGGCAAGCCGATCGCCAACGGCTACCCGATGGGTGCCGTGATCACGACGCGCGCGATCGCCGACAGCTTCGACGACGGCATGGAGTACTTCAGCACCTTCGGTGGCAGCACGGCCGCCTGCGTTGCCGCCATGGCGACTTTGCAGGTCACGCAGCGCGAGCAGTTGCAGCAGCATGCGCTGGCGGTGGGGTCACACCTGCGCGCGGGGCTGCAGGAACTCGCCGCCCGGCACGCCATCATCGGCGACGTGCGCGGCTCGGGGCTCTTCCTTGGCGTGGAGCTGGTGCGCGACCGTCACACGCTCGAACCTGCCGACCGCGAGGCGAGTTTCGTGGTGATGCGGATGCGCGAGCAGGGCGTGCTGGTCGGTACCGACGGGCCGCACCACAACGTGATCAAGATCCGCGGACCGATGACACTCACGCCGGACGATGCCGACCGCATCGTGGCGACGATGGCGCGCGCCCTGCACGAGCTGCCACTCGACGCGCGCTGACGGCACATCGGACGGCGACCACCGCGATCACGGCACCTCGTGTCCGCTGCCGGCCTGCCAGATCGCCGTCCAGTCCTCTGCGTCGAGTCTGACTTTCTGCGCGGCGACGGCCTCCTGCATCGCCTCGATGCGGCGGGACCCGGCAACGGGAACCGGGCGACTCGGGTGGCGCAGCAGCCACGCGAACGCCACCGTCGCGGCGCTCACGCCGTGGCGCGCACCGACCTCCGACAGCGCCGCGCGCACCCGCAACTCCCGCTCACCCGCACCAGTCATCAGGCGGCCACCGGCCAGCGGTGACCAGATCATCGGCTGGAGCCGCAACCGCTGCGCCTGATCGAGCGTGCCGTCGTGCAGCGGCGCGAGGTGCAACGGGTGCAGCTCCACCTGGTTGGTGATCAGCGGATAGCGGCTGTGCACCAGCTCGAACTGCGACGGCGTGAAGTTCGACACGCCGAAATGCAGCACTTTGCCGTCAGCATGCAGGTGTGTGAACGCCCCGGCGATCGCATCGGCATCCATCAGCGCGTCGGGACGGTGGATGAGCACGAGGTCGAGCTGCTCCGTGCGAAGCATGCGCAGCGAGTTCTCGACGCTGCCGATGATGTGCGCGGCCGAGGTGTCGTAGTGCTTGATGCGGTGCTGCGGCCGCGTGTCGGTGACGAGGCAGATGCCGCACTTCGTGACGAGCTGCATCCTCGCGCGAAGCCCCGGCGCGAGCGCCAGCGCCTCGCCGAAGAGCCGCTCCACGGTGTAGCCACCGTAGATGTCGGCGTGGTCGAACGTGGTCACGCCGAGCTCCAGGCACTGCTCGATCCAGGTCAGGCGCTGCTGCGGCGTCCACTGCCAGTCACCCATGCGCCACGCGCCGGCCACGATCCTCGACATCGAATGCTTCACATGCTCGTGCACGTCACGCTCCCGTCATTGGACTGTGGCACCTGCCGGCTGGCGCTGCTCACTTCACGAGGCTGATGGCGACGGGCTGCTCGGCCGCGACGGTCTCGCCCTTCAGCAGCCGGTGTGCCGTGAGCACCGCCAGCCGCCCCATCTCACGAGGGTTCTGCGCAATCGTGCCGGCCATCCGCTTCTCGGTGATGGCTTTCCGCGCGTCGTCCTGCGCATCGAACCCGACCACGCTCACGGCCGCCGCCTTCCCTGCCGCCGCGATCGCCTCCAGTGCGCCGAGCGCCATCACGTCGTTGCAGGCGAACAGTGCGGTGATTTCCGGATGGGCCTGCAGGATGTTCTGCGTGACGGTGAAGGCCATGTCGCGCTCCATGTTTGCCGGCTGCGACGCCACCACCTGCATGCCCGATGCCGCCGCCATCGCCTTCCGGAATCCGCGCAGTCGCGCGTCGGCGGTCTCATGCCCGGGCACACCCTCGAGCACGGCCACCTTCGCGGTGCCGCCAAGGCGCTCGATGAGGAAGGCGCCCGCCATGCGGCCACCGTCCTCGTTGTCGGAGCCGATGAAGGTCGTGACGGTGCCGCCGGCCGCGGCCAGCGCCGCCGCATCGACGCGCGTGTCCACGGCGATCACCGGGATCTTCGCCGCGTTGGCCTTCACGACGGCCGGCACGATCTCCTTCGACCCGTTCGGCACCAGCATCAGCACCTTCACCTGCCGCTGGATGAGGTTCTCGACGATCTGCATCTGCCGCTCGACGTCGATCTCGCGTTCCGGCGCCTGCACGATCAGCTCGATGCCGAGACTGTCGGCGGCGGCCCGCGCGCCGGCCTCCATGTCGATGAAGAACTGGTTGTTGAGCGTCTTCACGACGAGCGCGACGGTCGGCCTGGCTGTCGCGTCCGTGCCGCGATTGCAGCCGGAAACGATGCCGGCCAGCGCGACCAGCGCCGCCGCAGCCAGCATTCTCGGGGAGCGCATGCTGTGGATCAGGTGGAACGGTGAACGCGACGGCGGAGTGCCATGTCGATCAGGACGGCGGCGATGATCACGATCCCGATCGCCACCTGCTGAAGATACGACGAGACACCGAGCAGGTTCAGCCCGTTGCGCAGCACACTCATGATCAGTGCCCCGATCAGTGTCCCGATCACCGACCCCGACCCGCCCAGCAGCGAGGTGCCGCCGATCACCACCGCGGCGATCGCATCCAGCTCGTAGCCGATCCCGGCCACGGGCTGCGCCGAGTTGAGGCGCGCCACCAGCAGCAGCGCACAAGTCGCCGCCGCCAAGCCGCTGATGGCGTACGTGATGACTTTCTGCCGCGGCACGTTCACCCCAGCCAGCGCCGTCGCCTCCTCGTTGCCGCCGATGGCATACAGGTAGCGCCCGAACACGGTGCGCGTGAGCAGGACGTACGCGACGGCGTAGAGTGCCAGCATCAGCACGACCGGTGCAGGCATGCCGGCAACGTCGCCAGTGGCGATCATGCGCAGCGATGCAGGAAAGCCTGCGATGGGCCGTCCATCGGAGAGCAGCAGCGCCACGCCACGCGCCACGCTCATCATGCCGAGTGTGGCGATGAATGGCGGCAGCCGGCCGGCGGTGATCATCACGCCGTTGATCGCGCCCGCCGCCGCACCCGTCAGCAGGCCAGACAGCACGGCGATCGCCACGGGCAGGCCACGCTGCAACGCCATGCCGATCACCACGCCCGTCAGCGCCACCAGCGACCCCACCGAGAGATCGATGCCGCCGGTGAGGATCACGCACGTCATGCCGATCGCGATCACCCCGACGATCACGCTCTGCTCGGCCACGTTGGCGAGGTTGGCGGCCGTGGCGAAGAACGGCGTCGCGATCCAGAGGCCGATGCAGAGCACGGCGAGGCCGAGCAGCGTGCCGGCCTCGCGACCGGCCACGATCCGACGCCAGGTGGCGCGCGAGAGCATGCGTTCAGGCCCCCACGGCGCAGGCCATCACGGCATCGGCGGTCGCGTGCTCGCGTGCGAACTCACCGGCGATCTCGCCGTGCCGCATCACCAGCACGCGATCCGCCAGCGCCAGCACCTCGGGCAGCTCCGACGACATGAGGACGATCGCCACCCCTTCAGCCGCCAGCTCGTGCATGAGCTGGTAGATCTCCTGCCGCGCGCCGACGTCGATGCCGCGCGTCGGTTCGTCGAGGAAGAGGATGCGGGCACCGGTGGCGAGCCAGCGGGCGAGCACGACCTTCTGCTGGTTGCCGCCACTGAGGTGGCGCACGACCTGACGCACCGTGGGCGTGCGGATGCGCAGGTCGCGCACGGCCGACTCGGCGGTGTCATGCTCGCGCGGACGGTTCACGATGCCAAGCCGGGCGAGCCGGGACAGGATCGGCAGGGCGATGTTGTCGCGGACGGAGAGATCCAGCACGATCCCCTCGCGCTTGCGATCCTCGGTCACGAAGCCGATGCCGGCGGCGATGGCGTCGCGTGGCGAGCGAATCTCGACCTCCACACCGTTGACGATGATCCGTCCACGGTCGAACGGTTCGAGCCCGAACACGGCCCGCGCGATCTCGGTGCGTCCCGCGCCGATCAGCCCGGCGAAGCCGACGATCTCGCCGGCATGCACGGTGAACGTCACGTCGCGCAACTTCGGCCCGTGCGACAGTCCTTCCACCCGCAGCCGCGCGGCACCGGTGCTGCGCGGCGCACCCGCGATGCGCTCGTCCACCTCGCGATCCGCCATCAGTCGCACCAGCTCGCGGCGGTCGGCCGCGTGCACCGCCCGTGTCGCGACGTTCCGCCCATCGCGCAGCACGGTGATGCGATCACCGATGGCGAAGATCTCGTCGAGCCGGTGCGAGATGTAGATGATCGCGGTCCCGCGCGCCGTCAGTCCGCGGATCACATCGAACAGCCGCTCCGACTCGCGTGCCGTGAGCGCGGAGGTGGGCTCATCCATGATCAGGATGCGTGCATCGAGTGAGAGCGCTCGCGCGATCTCGACGAGCTGCTGCTGTGCGATGCCGAGCGTGCCGGTGAGCGCATCGGGATCGAGATCCGCACCGAGGCGCCGCAGCACCGCCAGCGTGTCGCGGCGCATGCGTGCGGCATCGACGAAACCGGCCCGCGTCGGCGCACGACCGAGGAACACGTTCTCGGCCACGCTCATCGCCGGCACGAGTGCGAGTTCCTGATGGATGATGCCCACCCCTGCCTCGCGCGCCTGCAGCGGCGTCGCGAGCGCTGCGGGCCGGCCGTCGATGCGGATCTCTCCTGCATCACGCAGGACCGCACCGCTGAGGATCTTCATCAGGGTGGACTTGCCGGCGCCGTTCTCGCCGAGGAGGACGTGCACCTCACCAGCGCGGACGTCCAGATCCACGCCGTCGAGTGCCACCACACCGGGGAAGGCCTTGCGGATGCCCTGCATCTCCAGGGCGGGCGCGGTGGTGGCTGTCAGGGGCATCGCTCGAAATTACACATGGGGCGCTGGAATGCTGCGCGGTGCGTTGCGTCGAATGGTCGGCGGTGGGGGGGCATCGTTCACTCCGTTCACGCAGAGGGGCAGAGCAGCAGAGGGGTGTAGGATCTGTCTGATGAGAGGAGGGCGACTTGGAGCGGTTCATGGAAGTGCCGGCGGAGATGAATGCGCTGACGGAACAGGTGATCCGGGCTGCGATCACGATCCATCGCGATCTCGGACCAGGACTGCTGGAATCAGCGTATGAAACGCTACTGTGGCATGTCCTCACGAAGTCAGGGCTTCACGTGACCCGTCAACAACCCGTGCAACTCCGATACGACGGAATCACCATGGACGACAGCTTCAGGGTGGACCTGCTCGTCGAGCACAGGCTCGTCGTCGAGATCAAATCCGTGGTTCGGCTGGAGTCGGTGTTTTCCCGCCAACTGCTCACGTATCTCCGGCTCATGGACCTCAGGCTTGGCCTCCTCATCAACTTTGGAGCCGCAACCCTCCGGCAGGGCCTTCACCGAGTCATCAACTCACGAGCGTCTTCCTGACCTGAGATCCTGCGCGCACCGGACCCTCTGCTGCTCCGCCCCTCTGCGTGAAAAGAGTTGACGATCCCACGCCACGACAGAACTCCCGGGTCGCACTCAGGACTCGAGCGCCCGCCGTGCGAGGCGATGGAAGTGGATGCCGACGCCGACCGACACCACACCGATCACCCCGAGCAGCGACAGAATCACCACCGTCGCCGGCTTCGGTTGCAGGCGCGTCACCTGCAGCGTCTCGCCGATGAACAGGCCGCAGATGATCGTGACCGCGAACGCCGTCTGCGACTTCGTATCGAGCGCGCGCGCCTCGTCGTAGCTCATGGTGGCCGGGGGCGTGAGGGAGGGAGTGCGTCGGGGCGGGTGAAATGTGCAGGCGTTGACACGATCGCTCCACCGCCTCGCGTCAGCCAGCCGTACCCCATCCCGGTGACTCGCGATCGCCGCGCGTGCCGGCACCGCACCGCCGTCGCGACTGGGGCCACGGCCCGGGAACGCTTGAGTACGACCGCAGTGCCTCCGACACTGGGCAGCGACCGGAACGTCGCCACCACGACCGCCTGCCAGGTGCGCTGCTGCATGCCGATCCACTCGTCCGAACATCCGATGATCCTCGACGCGCAGAAGGCGGTTCGCGGACTGGCCCTGCTGGCGTGGAACGAGTGGCTCCCGGAAACGGCCGCTGCGCGCTGGATGCAGGCGGCGCGCAGTCAGGCGCACGGCGACGCTCCGGCTCGTGATTCGTGGGCACCGCAGCCGGAGCCGCTGGAGGAGTTCACCGCCACGCTGGCACTGCTGGACCGCAGCTACCGCACCGCCAAGTCCGACCGCCGCCGCCGAGAGCGCGCCCGGCGTGGCTTCGCAATGGTCGAGTCCGACCGCGGCGAGATGATCGACGCCCCCCTCGCGGCCGCACTCGGCGACGTGGGCGGTGTGCTCGTGCTCTGGCGGCTCGCCGACCGCTGCACCGACGGCCTCGGCATGGAGACGCGGCCCGAGCAGGGATTACACCTCACCGACGACGCCTGGCGCGTGATCGCCGAGCGCGCCGTGATTGCGCTTGCCGAAGGCGATGCCGAGGATCGCGTCGCGGGATCGGCTTGCCTGCTGGCGCTCACGGCAGCCGACGTGCTGGTGGAGGAGTGGCCGGCCTGGCGCGCCTCGGTGTTGCTGCCCCTGCTCGCCCCCGGGGCCGATGACGGCTGCCGCGACCCGCTGTTGCTGCTGCTGGCCGGTGGCCTCTCTCAGACAGGCATCGCCACGTCGGAGCTGCACGCGATCGCGCAGTCAGCCCCGATCTACGGCGACGCCGACCTGCAGCCGTTCGTCGCCAACCACCCCGCCGCCACGGCCGAGGTGCACCATGCGCTCGGCCTGGCCTTCGCGCGCGCGGCGCACTGGGCGGCGCCGAAAGGTGGGGCTGACGCATTCGCGGAGCGGTGCACGCGGATCCTTGGACCTGGACATCCCGTGACTGCAGCGGCGCTCGCCGCCTGGCCGTCGCCGTCTGCCTAGCGACATCGGCTGCATCGTTCGTTCCTGATCGTCAACTCTGTTCACACGGAGACAACGGAGGAACGGAGTTGGCGAGGATTCAACGCGGTGCGAGAACTTGCCGTGCCGCACTGAGCATGATGTGGGGTGAACGACAGCCGCAACCGCCACCGCGCCGAACCGACGTCAGCGAACGGCGCAGGACTCTCGCTCCCTCCGCTCCTCCGTTGTCCCCTCGTGAAAAGAGTTGACGGACTTCAACGCGTCACCGAAGCCACGGACGAAACGCCTCAGCCGCGACGGAGCTTTCGCCAGGAGTCGAGGCACCGCCGTGCGGTGTCCAGCTCCGAGTACCGGCTCCCCTCCTGCTCCATCAGGTAGAACTCCACACCACCCACGGACTCCAGCGCACCGATGATGCGCGGCCAGGGGGAGATGCCCTCGCCGAAAAGCACGCGATAGTTCTTCTCCTGCGCGTCGGTGCCCGGCGCCCAGTCCTTCAGGTGCGCGCTGCGGACGCGGCCGGGATGGGCGGTGATCCAGGCCACCGGGTCGGCGCCAGCCTTCATGCAGGTGCCGACGTCGAGCTGCAGCATGAAATCGGCGGGCGTGCCCGCCGCGATGAGATCCATCGCGCGTGTCTCGCCTTCGACCTTCGCCCACTCGGCATCGTGGTTGTGATAGCCGCCGGCGAGGCCGTGTGGCCGGAGGAGGTCGGCAGCGGCCGTGAGCTGCGCGGCGAGGCGCGTGTAGTCGGCGGCCGTGCCCTGCTGGAATGGCGGTGAGGCGAGCACGATGTAGCGCGTGCCAAGGATCTGGTTGATCTCGATGACCTTCGTCATCAGGTCACCGGGCGTGAGTGAGCCCATGCCGTTGTGCGTCGAATGGCAGCGCAGGCCCATGTCGTCCATCATCGTGCGGATCGTCTTCGCGTACGGCAGCGTCCAGGCGGTATACGGCGCGTAGAACTCCACCGCCTCATAGCCCATCGTCTTCAGCGCTCTCAGCGTGCCCGGCAGGTCGCGCTGCTGCTCACCGCGAACGGCATACATCTCGATGCCGATCGGCAGCGCGAGCGCCGCCGCGTGCGGCGGCGGCGCGGCGTGGGCGCGCGGTGCGAGCAGGCCATCGGCGAGACCGCCGCTGGCGAACATCGCGGCACCAGCCCCGGTCCGGGCGATGAAGTCACGACGGGAGAACGGAGGCGTCGACATGTGATGGCGTCAGTGGCTGGTGGACAACGGGGCGGCGTCGACGCGCGCGACATCCGTGATCGCGGTGCGCGATGCAACGTACAACACGAGCACCAGCACCGCGCAGCTGATCGGCATGGCGTACATCGCGTCGTGCAGGCCGATCGCCCGGCTGTCCGGCGCCGTCACGCCCGTGGCGAGGGCGCGCGCGGCCATCGCATCACTCAGCCGGCCGAACAGCACCAACCCGATGGCGGTGAAGACGTAGAACACGAAGAAGTACACCGACATCGCCATGCCGCGCACCGCTGGCGGCACGAGGTCGTGGATGGCGGCGTACACGGTGCTGTAATAGGTGTAGATGCTGAGTGTCGCCGCGAAGAGGCAGCCTGCGTAGCCCCAGGCGAAGCCGCGTGGCTGGTCCACGGCAAACCAGAACAGCGGTGTCGCGACGAACGCGCCGAGCCGAGCGAGCTGCAGTCGCGCCACGGGGCCACCGTCGCCGGCCCGGTCGCCAAGCCATCCGCCGAGCAGCATGCCGACGCCGCCGCCGACGCCGAAGGTGAGCGCGTTGAAGCGGTTGGCGTGCTCGATGTCGAGGCCGTGGTAGCGGATGTAATACGACGTGCTGAAGGCGCCCACCGCGTACATCACGAGGTTCATCACCGCGCCCGACGCGATGATCCACCACATCGTCCGCACCGCCAGCACCTGCCGGATGCTGTCGGCGAAGCCGGTGACAGGCGGGCGCGCCGCCGTGGCCGACGCGGTGCGCACGGGATCGACGATGCCCAGTGCCAGCACCGCCAGCACGATGCCCGGCACCGCCGCGACATACAGCGCGGCGCGCCAGCCGCCGGTGGCCTGCGCGATCATCCCGCTCACCAGATAACTCGCACCGATGCCGAGTGGCAGGCCGAGCATGAAGAGGCTGATCGTGCGCGCACGCCGGTCGGTCGGCACCAGGTCGGCGATGAGCGAGTTGGCGGTCGGCGCAAGCCCTGCCTCACCCACACCCACGCCCATGCGCGCGAGGCAGTGCAGCGCGAAACTGCCGGCGGCACCGGAGAGCGCGGTGAAGGCGCTCCACACCGTCACGGCGCCGGCCAGCAGCAGCGGTCGCCGGCGCGTGTCGGCAAGGCGGCCGAACGGAATGCCGACGATCGCGTAGAGCAGCACGAATGCCGTCGTCAGCAGGCCGAGCTGCCCGTCACTGAGTGACCACTCCTGCTTGATCTTCTCACCGACCGCACCGACCACCTGGCGATCGTAGAAGTTCATGAAGTTCAGGCCGAACAGCACCGCCAGCGTGTAGGCGATGCGTGCGCGGGTCGGGGCGGGAGACTCATCGGGCGGGCGAGGCACGCGGCGTGAAGAGCAGAATGGACGAGGTCGGACGCGAGTGACGCGGCGCGCGCGAAACGTACGCGCAGGCCTGACCGAGGTCCACATCACACCGATGCGGCGGGACGATATCGGCCCTTGCCGAATCCGTCGACCACTCTGTCTATTCATCTCATCTGCTGACGATCCCGCGACTGCGGGTCGTGCCGAGCCACTATGACCCGAACCGGAGCCCGTCGATGCCGAACAGGTCCACCCCACTCGTGCCGCTGACGGCGCTCCTGCTGCTCGCCGGCTGCGCCAAGGCCGACGTCGCGAAGAACACCGACACCGCGGCAGCCGCCGCCGCCACCGCTGGCAGCGTGGCACCCGCCATCGTCAACATCGTCGCGACCGACTACCGCTTCGATGCCCCCGACACGATCTCGGCCGGTCTCGTGTCGCTGCGGCTCGTGAACAACGGCAAGGAGATGCACCATGTGCAGCTCGTGCGCATCACCGGCGGCAAGACGTATGCGGAGTTGATGGACGGCATGAAGAACGCGCCGCCGGGCAGCCCGCCGCCGCCGTGGGTGGAGACGGTGGGTGGACCGAACGTGCCCGGCTCCGCCGACGGGCAGATCGTGACGCAGGAGCTCACGCCCGGGAGCTATGCGATGCTGTGTTTCATCCCGTCGCCGGACGGCATGCCGCACGTGATGAAGGGGATGTCGCATGCGCTGACCGTGGTGCCGGCCACCGGCCCCGCCGCCACGGTGCCCACCGCCGACGTGACCGTCTCGATGAGTGACTATGCGTGGGAGGTGTCCACGCCGATCACTGCCGGCAAACACGTCTTCCGCCTCGTGAACACCGCCGCGCAGGATCACGAGATGGTCATCGTTCGCCTGAACCCCGGGAAGACGATGATGGACTTTGCGCAGTGGGCCGAGAAGCAGGTCGGCCCGCCGCCGGCCGTGCCGGTGGGTGGCACCGCAGGCATGCCCAAGGGCGTGGTGGCGTACGTCCCGCTCGAGTTCACGCCGGGTGAGTACGCCATGCTCTGCTTCATCCCTGACGCGAAGGACGGCAAGCCGCACGTCGCGCACGGCATGATGAAGGCGTTCACGGTGAGCTGACCGGGCTCGCGCAATCCGTTCGACCAGTTGCACCTCCACGCGCCTCATCCTCCGGTGCCTTCATGAAGACAGCCGTCGCCGCCGCCGCTCTGCTGTTCGCCGCAGTGCTCCCCGCCGCTGCGCCGCTGGCCGCACAGAGCCCGCTCAGCCAGTGGCCGCAGCACTCCGAGGCGCGACCCAGGCCGCGCGTCGTGGAACCGGGTGCGGCGTTCACGATCGCCCCACCGGCCGACGCCGTCGTGCTGTTCGACGGCCGCTCGCTCGACCGCTGGTCGTCGGGCAAGGGTGAGGCGGCAGCATGGCGCGTGGAGAACGGCGCGTTCGTCGCCGTACCGGGCACCGGCACGCTGAGCACGAAGGAGCGCTATGGCGACGTGCAGCTGCACATCGAGTGGATGGCGCCCACCCCACCGGTGGGCACGGGTCAGGACCGCGGCAACAGCGGCGTGTTCATGGCGGATGGACGCTACGAGGTGCAGGTGCTCGACAGTCGCAGCAACGACACGTATGCCGACGGGCAGGCGGGCGCACTGTATGGCCAGTTCCCGCCACTGGTGAACGCGTCGCGCGCACCGGGCGAATGGCAGACGTACGAGATCATCTATCACCGTCCGCGCTTCAATGCCGACGGGTCGCTGAAGAGCGCCGCACGCTTCACGGTACTCCACAATGGCGTGCTGATCCAGGACGACATGGAACTGGTGGGCCCGACGGCCAACCGCTCACGCCCGCCATATACGATGCACCCGGACCGACTCCCGATCACGCTGCAGGACCACGGCCACCCGGTCCGCTTCCGCAACGTCTGGCTGCGCGACCTCGAGCGCCAGCCCTGAGCCCCCGGCGCAGGCGGCGGCGAAACATCCCGGACCGGCGCGCGTAGGCAACACACGCACCACTCGCCCGTCTCAAAAGGAGCACCCCGATGTTCACGCTTCTCGCCGTCGCCGCCAGCCTCTTCATCACCTGGGCTGGCTACACCGCCGCTCGCAGCTTCGTGCGCCAGCGCCTGCGCTTCGTGGATGCGGCACAGGCATGGTGGGCACCGATCATCGCCGGCGCTGCTGCGGCACTCGTCGCCACACCGGTCGCCGCCCTCCTGCCGCTCGTGGGCGGCGGCACGGCACTCGCCTTCGGCATCAGCGTCGGCATCGGCGTCGCCAACGGCCAGCGGGACATTCGCGCGCTGTCGTCCGGCTACTGAACTGACGGCGCTGCCGCTGGCTTCTGCGGTGGTGGGGCGCCGGGACAAGGTTTATAACCGGGGGGGGGGGGGGGGGGGGGGGGGAAAGGTTGGAGGTGGGCGCGGCCCGCC
>JANNXU010000003.1:0-8750 GCA_031409715.1 Gemmatimonadaceae bacterium
TGCGATTCCGGTCAGCAGCCTCACCACGCGCCGGGCACGACTCGCCGCTTCGCTCGGATTCTTCACGTGACCGTGGGCGGCCGCGTGGGCATGCCGCGCGAGGTCCGGCAGCGCGGGTCGCACGTCGTCGGTGCTGACCGTGGAGGCGCGCGCGGCGGCGTTCAACGTGCTGACGAGCGCATGCTCGGTCGACTGCGAGATCTGGTCCTTGAGCGGACGCCCTCCCGTTGCGGTTCGCGTTGCGGCACAGATGGCGCGCAAGGTCGCAATGGCAGCGTTGAGGCTGAGCGGGACGGTCAGGTCTGGACGGTAGCGGTCAAGACCTGACGGCGCGGGGGCTGGGTGGAACGGGGCGAGTGTCATGTGAACGGTCTCCGTGAGGTAGCGCGCCGCTGTCAAGGCGCTCGGGAGACTCGGTCCTGCTGATCGGGGGCGCGGGTCGATCCTTACAACCGCGCGCTGATCTCATGCTGATCTCACGGCAGAACGCGGCCATTTCGCGTGCGTTTTACAGCAGAGATCACCGGCATTCTGATCGGGAATTGCGGTGCGATCATGCTGTAAGGCACGCGCGGCGCAGCCGCACGCTGGTCAAGTGCTGGTCTCACAACGCGTTGGCCATATCAGCCTCATGGCCATCTCCGCAGGTGACCGATCAGCAGCGTTGTAAGCTGCGCCCGGCTTGCTGCGGGTGGTGATCGAAGGTTCGGCGCCACATCGTGTCCATGATCATAGTTGTAATGATGGATTGATCGCGTCACAACGGCACGAGGTCACTCTGAGTCAGACGACGTGACGCGGTATCACGGAAGCGCTTCGGTTTTGGGCTTCTCGGTGCAACGTTCTTCGTGCTGTCACAAAGGCTTGAGCGGTGACGTCGACGGGCTTGCAGGTGGCTCGACGGTGCGCCTGCCCGCGCACGTGATCCTGCTGGGCGCGTCGTCATTGTCCCGTTACGCGCGCGCGAATCGGCGCGAATTCACGCGGTCGTGTATCGCCTTAGGGCGACGCGACCCGTGTGGCGCGCGCCTCGCCATTCCAGAGCAGCACGTCACAACCGGCGGAGTCGCGGACGAACTGCACCGGGACGTACACCGGCCGGTAGAAGAAGCGACTTCCGCCGAGCGGTTCGAGCGGGAAGAAGTCGCCCTCGGGTCCCGCGAGTTGCAGTCCCGTTGCGTCGCGTCGCACGGTCACGGCGAATCCCGGCGCGAAGGCGTACGTGCCGACATACGAGGCCACCGCGGTGTCGGGCAGGATCGCCGTCGAACGCAGCACCGGACGACGGTAAGCTCGGCCCTCCATTATGGCGGTGACATCTCTCGTGATCGCGCCGACGACATCCGCCTGCACCTGACTGAGCACGATGATTGTCAGCCCGCTGCGCGGATACGTGGTGACTTGTGTCGTGTAGCCGGCCGGGATGCGCCCGTTCTGCTCCAGCAGCGAATCGCCCTCGGCATGCCACCCGTACGCGTCTGGCTGCCTCGAGAATCCGACGCGTCGGTTGGAACGGATGGCCGTGACCCAGCGGAGCAGGTCACCGGTGGTGGAGTACATCGAGCCGCTCACGGCGAGCCAACTCAAGTCGGGCGGGATCGCGGGCGCGAGCATGCGTGGCGGCTGTGCCGGGTTCAGGCCGGCGGCCAACGCGCCACGGACGGTGGCCAACTGGCCCGTTGCACGCAGGCCAAGCGGGCGCAGCAGCGCGGTCTCGATGTATTGCGCGTATGGCATGCCGGACGCGCGCTCGATGATCAGGGCGAGTAGCGCGTAGCCGGAGTTGCTGTACGACCCACGTGTCCCGGGCGCGAAGTCGAGCGGCTTTGCGCCGATCCACGTCGCGAACCGCGTGAGGGAAATCGGTCGTGTGCGGAGACTGGGGTACTCCGGCTGCGTGTAGTAGTCGGGAATGCCCGAGGCATGGTCGAGCGCCTGCGCGATGGTCGCGGCGCGCCCCGCGCCCAGCTCGGGGAGATACTTGCCGAGCGAGTCCGAGAGCCGCAGCTTACCGCGTTCCGCCAGCAGCCCGATGGCCGCGGCGGTGAAGGTCTTGGTGACCGACCCGATCCCGAACCGGGTGTCCCTCCTACTGGCACGCGTTCCGGGGGCGGTGAAGGCGGTGTCGAAAAGCACGACCCCGGCCTTCGCGATGAGGATCCGTCCGCTGAAGTCTCCCATCGCCGTGTACGGCTGCATGTACGCGGCGAGTTGCCCTGCCAGACTGTCGACGCGACCGCTCGACGCCTGCCCGACGGCGGTGTGGGGCAGTGCGAGAAACGAAACGCACACGAAAGCTCCGCCGAAAATCCGCGACGGCGATGAACGACGCCTGGCGCGCGTGAGAGGGAGCCGTCGTGCGAGCATCTGAACCTTGGTCGAGGGAAAACACGCTGTTCTGGAGTGTCGGCGCTTCAGGCTCGTCGCCGGGATCGGCCGGTTTAGTGGCGCGTCTGCATCAGATGGTCGCTCGGTGCAAATGGTTGCCAGCACCGACGCCATCCGCTCGCCATCCAAGGGGATTCCCCGAACAAATCAAGGATATTGACAGCGCAGCACACTACGATTCTGTGAGAGGGCGCACCGGGGGAGTCGACGAACATCGACACATCGGACATGGGGTCTTGGAGCGAGCGGCACGCAATGGGCCAAGCATCTCGAGTGCAGTGGCTGTACGATAGCCGATTCCGCTCACATCTCGCGTCCCAATCGTCACGAATGCGACCCCTCGCACCGACGACTCAGCGAACGACCGAACCGGGGCACGACGGTGAGGCGCACTCGACGCTGCGGAGATCACAGCTGCTCGACGTTGCCGCCGCCGCGCCTGTCGCGCGGCGGACTTCGTCGTGTCGCTCTGCCAATGCGGTTTCGACACTCTGTCACGACCGCCGTTGCCAGTCACCGTACCGCTCACCACGTTCGCAGTCATCGCCAGAGTGCAGGCTGCTCCCGTCGTGTCAGAGTGCGCGTCAAGCATGTGCGGACGGGAGTCACACAGACGAATTCGCGCGGTTGACGCCTTGAGATGCCACGTCGTACGTTGGAGGCATCGAACGTGCCGCAATGCATTCGGTTCACAGGCGAATGATTAGAACTGTTTCGATTCGCCGTATCGCGGCATTTCCACCACTCCGGTACTCCACGTGCCCCCAGTCCCGACAAACGAAGACCTCGAGCTGATCGACGTCACTCCCGCGCTCGCCACGCAGTGGCTGGAGACGATGGCCGCGAACCGGAAATTGAACGAGTCCCACGTTGAACGGCTCGCGGAGGACATTCGGCGTGGCGACTGGCGCCAGACCTTCGACCCTGTGCGCTTCAACAAGAAGGGCGAGCTCGTGGACGGCCAGCACCGGCTGTCGGCCATCGTCGCCAGTGGCAAGAGCGTGCCTCTTTATGTAGCGCGCAATTTGGACGCACGCGCCATGGCGGTCATCGACACCGGCCGCGCGCGCTCCGCTGCTGACGTGCTTCAGATCAACGGTGTGAAGAACGCAAGGAAGCTCGCCGCGGCCGCAAAGGCCATCCACTATTACGATCTGGGGAAACTGGCCAGCAGCGGTCCTGCCGTGTCCTTCGCGCAGCTGCAACGCACAATGAAGGCGCATCCGTTTCTCGGCGACGCCGTCCATCAAGTGGTTCAGAACGGCGTGATCCAACCGCACGCGCAGCTCGCGATGGTGTACTGTCTCGCGCACGAAAAGCACGCCAGGAAGGCCGAGGAATGGATCGAGGCGGTGCAGGAAGGAGAAAACATCGGACGGGGGAATCCCGCGTTCGAGTTGCGGAAGCGGCTGCTCGGCATGCGTGGCGGCGCCGGCGCGACGACGCAGATCCGCGGGCCCGCGGTGGCGGCCATGATCATCAATTCTTGGAATCTGTACCTCGCGAACCGCAAGGATGTGACGGCGAGCGAACTGCTGTGGCGCAACACGCGCGCGACGGTTGATGACGAGTTCCCGACCGTCAAGTAGCTGCGCGCAGGGTACCTGCTGAATGCATTCGACGAGTGAGTCCGTGCTGGCGTCGTCGACGGGCGCAGACTTGTTTAACGCATAATTGTGGTCGTATGCCGCGACTGA
Organism: Gemmatimonadaceae bacterium; assembly: GCA_031409715.1. GTDB lineage: Bacteria > Gemmatimonadota > Gemmatimonadetes > Gemmatimonadales > Gemmatimonadaceae > JACMLX01. The sequence continues at coordinate 4,086 of JANNXU010000003.1, forward strand.
ATCGCGCACACCGTCGGCGGGACAGCACGATGATCACGCGGTAAATCAAAGGCGAGCAACGCCTTAAAATTCCGTTACACTTTCGTGATGAGGCACGCGTCGTGCACACGCGGCGCGAACGCAGAATACCGCCGCTCGTTTCACCATCGCGTCTCGCATCGCCTGGCGCCGAGCTGAACCGCGATGGGAAGATCGCCCCCGGAAGCACGCGATCCCGCTGCGTCGTCCATCAATCGGACGCCGTCGTCAGACCTGGACGGCCGGCTTGCCCCCGCTGCGCAGAAACTCCGCGAACTCCTCCGGCAATCCCGCGGCGATCACCCCGCGCGCCGCCGCCTCGACGTCGTACTCCACGCGCACGAACTCCACGGTCGGGGCACCGTCGCCCAGCGTGAGCCGCACGTACCCTGCGCGCCAGTCCCCATCCTTCGGCCGCCCGACGCTCCCCGTGTTGATGAAGTGGATCCCCTCCACTTCGCGATGCCACGGCTTGTGCGTGTGCCCGAACGCGATCACGTCGCCGGCCTTCAGGTGCACGCTCGCCGCCATCTTCAGGCAGAAGTCGTCGGGGCGATCCTCGGTCCAGTACAGAGTGTTCAGCGTCGGTGTGCCGTGGACGAGCACCAGCCGCGGCCCCGAGGCATGACCGCCGTTCGGCCGGATGTCCATCGAGAAGGGCAGCGCGCCGAGGATGCGCTTGGTCTCCGCGCTCACGGCTATGCGCGTGTACTCGTAGCTGATGTGTGCCAGCTCCTCCTGCCGGGGCGTCTCGCTCTTGCAGCCGCAGTGTTTGTAGTCCGTCGCGACGGTCGAATCGTAGTTGCCCGCGATGCCGCTGATGCCGCGCGCGGTCAGGCGCTGGACGACCTCGTTCGGGTGGGACGAGTAGCCGACCAGATCTCCGAGATGGTACGTGGCGTCGGTGTCACCGCGACGGTCGATGTCGGCCAGCACGGCATCGAGTGCGTCAAGGTTGGCGTGGATGTCGGAGATGAGGGCGTAGCGCATGGCGGGTCAGTGCGAATCGGTGGTGATGGTCATGGCGTGTCGTGCGATGCGCGCGCGTCCGGCATCGAGGGCGCTGCGTAGTGCGTCGGGGCTGTCCACGTCGAGCGCGGCGAGGAAGTCGCGGATGGCATCGCGCAGCACATCGCGCGCGACCCGGAACGCCTGCAACTGCGCGGCGTGATCACCGCTCGCGGCTGCCGGATCCTCGAGGCCCCAGTGGGCCGTCAGACCCGCTGTCGGCAGGTAGGGACAAGCGTCGCGGGCCGCGTCGCAGACGGTGATCACGGCATCCCACGGCTGGGCGGCCACCGCGGCGATGCCTTTCGCGGGGCGCCCGCGCCAGTCGATGCCCAGTTCCGCCAGGGCCTCGACGGCGAGGGGATGTACGCCAAGGCCCGGATCGGATCCCGCGCTCGCGGCCGTGACGCGCCCGGCAGCAGCCGTCGCTAACAGCGCCTCCGCCATCTGGCTACGCGCAGAGTTGCGTGTGCAGAGGACGAGGATGCGCAGCGGGTTGCTCATCGCACGGCCGTCGGTGCGGGGAAGTAGCGACGGCGCGCCCACAGCGACGCGTACACGAGGCCGACCAGCGCCGGCACTTCGATCAGCGGGCCGATGACGGCCGCGAGTGCCTCACCCGACGTGATGCCGAATGTCGCGACGGCCACCGCGATGGCCAGCTCGAAGTTGTTGCCGGCTGCGGTAAACGACAGCGAGGCCGTGGTCTCGTAGTTGAAGCCGAGTCGCAGCGACAGCCAGAACGCGAGGCCGAACATCACGCCGAAGTAGACCAGCATCGGGATCGCGATGCGCACCACGTCCATCGGCTGCGTCACGATGCGATTGCCCTGCATCGCGAACATCAGCACGATGGTGTAGAGCAGGCCAAGCAGTGCGGTGGGCCCGAACTTCGGCATGAACACTCCGTCGTACCACGCAGCGCCCTTCGCCTTGAGCAGCACCTTCCGCGTGAGATAGCCGGCGACCAGCGGCACGCCGAGGAAGATGCCGACGCTGGTCGCGATCTGCCCCATCGAGATGGTGAGCGCGGCGGTGTCGGCTCCGAACCAGCCCGGCACCACCGTGAGGAAGAGATACCCGAGCACGGAGTACGTGAGGATCTGAAACACCGAGTTCAGCGCGACGAGCACCGCGGCGAGTTCACCTGAGCCGCACGCGAGCGAGTTCCAGATCAGCACCATCGCGATGCAGCGCGCGAGGCCGATCAGCACCAGTCCATTGCGATACGCGGGCAGGTCCGGCAGGAAGAGCCATGCAAGGCCGAGCATCAGCACGGGGCCGATGACCCAGTTCAACAGCAACGAGGTGCCAAGCAGCTTGGTGTCGCGCACGTGTGCGCCGATGGTCTCGTATTTCACCTTGGCCAGGACGGGATACATCATCCAGAGCAGGCCGATGGCAATCGGCACTGACACGCCGTTGACCTGCACGCGGTCGAGTGTCGCGCCGAGCGTGGGGTTGACGCGGCCAAGGAGCAGGCCGAGCGCCATCGCGGCGAAGATCCAGAGCGGCAGGAAGCGGTCGAGCGTCGACAGGCGACGCAGGATGGGCGCGTCGAGATCGGACGGGGCGCCGCGCGGCGGCAGTGGCGCGCGGGCGGTGGTGGAGACGCTCATGATGTGCGTGGGAGTGATGCGAGGTGTCGTCGAACCGCCGCGCAATCGCGCGACGTCGGCGACTCAGCAGGGCGTCGCCGCGCGCTCGGCCACGCGTGCGACGGCACGCGCACGTTCTGTGTCGAGGGTCGTGACGCCGGTGAAGCAGGAGCGCACGCAGTTCAGCATGTTGCGATGCACCGCATGCCGCGGCTCGGCCAGGCGATAGTGCGCGAACTTCCATTCACGCGTCGCCTCCACGAGCCCCGCGCGGCGGAGGTAGGCCAGGTGGCGTGACACGGCGGGCTGCGGCAGGACAAGGATGTCGACGATGTCGCAGACACAGAGCTCGCCGGCGACGAGCAGGTTCAGCACCCGGAGGCGCGTGGGGTCGGCGAATCCCTTGAAGAGGGCGTCTAGCTCGTCGATGTCGGCGGTCGTGTCCGGGGCCGCTCCGGCTTCGGGCAGCGCGCAGGTCGTCATGTGGCCGGGGGCGTCAGGGAACGGAGGACTGTCATATTCGTGCAAGCGGATGCAACTTGCCTGAGCGAATATGAGATGTCAATTCCGGCGATGGCCACCTGTGTTCGTCTGGCCGGTGATCCGCCGTCTCCTCACGAGGTATCCGATGGCTCGCTCGCTTCCCCTGCAGGACGCCACGCCGGACACCGTCGCCATCTCGGCGCCGACGGCGGAATTCCCGATGACCGGCACCGTGGCCGTCTTCGACCCCGCGATGTGCTGCGAGACAGGGCTGTGCGGCCCCGGCGTCGACCCCGAGCTGCTTCGCATCGCCCGCGACCTGCGCTGGTTGAGCGCCCAGGGCGTCACGGTGGTGCGGACGGGGCTGAGCCAGGAGCCGCAGGCCTTCGTCGCCAGCGCGCGGGTGCAGGGCCTCATGCAGGCGTTCGGCGACGGCGCGCTGCCGGCGGTGCTGGTGGATGACGCGGTGCTGACGTACGGCCGCTACCCGACGCGCGACGAGCTCGTGGCGACGCTCACGCCGGCGCCGGCCGCTGATGCCGGCGGGTCGAGCTGCGCGCCTGGCTCCGGCTGCTGCTGAATGGCATCGCGATGACCAGCATCAGCTCGACGCCCGCGGGCAGAGTGGGCATGCCCGCGCCGGCAGCACCCACCGCGCCGTGGGTCGGCCACACCACACGGCACCTGTTTTTCACCGGCAAGGGCGGCGTCGGCAAAACGACCGTGGCCAGCGCGACGGCGTTGCGGTTGGCCGAAGCCGGACGCCGGACGCTCATCGTCAGCACCGATCCCGCGTCCAATCTCGACGACGTCTTCGCAATGCAAGCGGGCACCACGCCGACGCCCGTACCGGGCGTGCCTGCGCTCTGGATCATGAACCTCGATCCCGAAGCGGCGGCCGCGACCTACCGCGAGAAGATGGTAGGGCCGTACCGCGGCGTGTTGCCCGATGCGGCGGTGCGCAGCATGGAGGAGCAGCTGTCCGGCGCGTGTACGGTCGAAATCGCGGCGTTCAACGAGTTCACCGCGTTGCTGGCCGATCCGGCGCTGACGCGCGATTTCGAGCGCGTGATCTTCGACACGGCACCGACGGGCCACACCTTGCGCCTGCTCAGCCTTCCGTCGGCGTGGAGCGGCTTTCTGGCGACGTCCAGCAGTGGCGCGAGCTGCCTTGGTCCGCTGGCCGGCCTCGAAGAGCACAAGGCGCAGTATGCCGCGACCGTGACGGCGCTCGGTGATCCGACGTCGACGACCGTCGTGCTCGTGACGCGTCCTGACGCGAGTGCATTGCGGGAAGCGGCGCGTGCGGGTGGTGAACTCGCCGCACTCGGCATTGGCAATCAGCGACTCGTCATCAACGGCGTGCTCACGGGCGACGCTGATGGTGATGCCGTCGCGACGACGTTCATCGCGCGGCAACGGAGTGCGGTGGCTGCGATGCCGGCGGGGCTGCGTGGCCTGCCGAGTGCGGACATCCCGCTGATTGCGAGCAATCTCACGGGCCTGAACGCGCTGCGTGCATTTGCGCGGGCGGCCGAGAGCACGGTCAGTGTCGAGA
>JANNXU010000004.1:0-60962 GCA_031409715.1 Gemmatimonadaceae bacterium
CCGTCTGCCGCACGTTGAGCAGGTTCTCGAAATTGGCCACCAGCTCGACGGGTCCAAACTGCTTCGCCGCGATGGCCATCATGTACACGTAGGGCTTCGACGTGGTGCGGAAGGGATTGTCATCGAGTGGCTGTGCGCCAAACCACGTGCCTTCGATGCCCATGCGATACACACCGGGGCGCTCGAGCATCAGATCACCGCCCACGCGATGTCGCGGCAGCAGCGGCATCGCTTCGCGCGTCCCCGTGAATGCATCGGGCCGACTGCCCCGGGAGTAGCCGTAGTTCGCGATGAACTTTCCGCCGGAGAAGCGCCAGACCGCGAGCGTTTCGATGCCGCCGACGCGCGTGCGCGCTGGGGCATTCTGCAGCAACGTCTCCCCGGCCATCCCCACCCCGTCGGCCAGTTGCACGGCATCGGCGATGCTCGAGCCATACACGGTGAACAGGACTTCGGCCCGCAGCAGCGTGCCGTTGATGTCCAACATCGCGCCGAGACTGCGTTCGGGATCGAGCGGTTGCGTCACGCGGACGCCACGTAGCCCAGTCGCCTCGGTCTCCTCGGTCCGCCCGGTCAGTGCCGCGTACCCGTTGCCAACACTGCCGCGCACGGTCCACCCCTCCACTGGACGTGCGAGCAGCGCCACGCGCTCCGTGAGCTGCAGCCCCGCGTCGGGATGTGCGTCGGCGCGAACACTCGCAGAGACCGTCACGGGGCCGACGCCGCGTTCGGCCGTCACGAAGGCACCGGGAATGACCCAGCGATGATCGAACGTCGCGTTCAGTCCGTTGTTGTAGTTGTCCAGCTGCACGACGCTGCCCAGCACGACTGCGCGCCGCTCCGCATCGAAGGCGCGCGTGACCTCGAGGAACCCTGTCGTGGTCTCGTCGTCCTCGCGTGCGCCCGCGCCGAACGCCCGCGCCCTCGTGTTGCCTGCAACGGCGAGCCGCATCGACAGGCTGCCGCCCTTCAGGGGAAGACGCGCTGTTCCGCCGATGTCGGCGCGCGTGCTGCGAAGCGCTTCGCGAAACGGCGTCCCATCCGGTGCGTTCGCCCCGCCGACGGTGCCGCCGACCCGATCATCGGATCCGACGCCCACGGTGAGGAACAGCGACCGTCCATGCGAGTCAACCGCATGCAGTCGTGGACGCACGCTCCACCGCGACGCGCGCGATTGGTCCGCCCAGCCGTCGTCGTCGATGTCCTGCGCCGCCTGCGTCGTGCCGGCGGCAAGCAGCGACACACCAACGCCCCTGCCGAAGCGATGACTGAGCCACGTCGCGCCATCGGTCACTCCCAGCGTGCGGCGATTGAGCAGCAGCTCATTTTGCCCGGTGGGTGGCTTCGACACCATGTTGATCACGCCACCCAACGCCTGTCCGCCGTACAGCGCCGACGCGGCGCCCTTGATGATCTCGACGCGCTGCAGATCGACCGGCGAGATGTCGAGCGGACCCAACGCGCTCGCGCTGGCGCCGTAGAGCGGCAACCCATCGGCGAGCATGACGGTGTACTGGCCCGGCAGCCCGAGGATACGCACGCTTCCCGTGCCCAGTCCGGGCGCTGCTGCCTGCACACGCAGCCCGGGCGTTTCGTTGAGGAGCATGCCGATGCCGCTGGGAGACATCAGCGTCTTCTCGTCGACTTCCATCTCGTCGACGACTTCGACGCGGATCGGCGACGCACCGGCCAGACGTTCGATGCGCGTCGCGCTCACGCGCACCTCCGGCATTTGCATGGCCATCTCGCCCATTGCCGTGTTGCTCATGGTCGCGGTCACGATGACGGTGACCAGGCTATCACGAACCACGAGCGTGGTGAGGCGGACGGGGGCGAAACCGATGCGCGTGACGGTGATGCGCTGGCTTCCGACGGGCAGCACGAGCCGTGCGACGCCGGCGCTGTCGCTCACGGCGCTCCGCCCGACAGACTGCACGAGAAAGCCCGCGATCATTCCCATGGATTCCCGCACGGTGACGTGGACGCGCCCGCTGTCGGCCTGCTGGCCGGGGAGCGGCGTGGCGCCAACGAGCAACGCGACAACGGAGAGCAGTGTGAGCAGTCGATGCGTCATGTATGAAAGATAGCAGCCGTCAGCGTCTCGCGGCCGGTGTCACGTGCATGCGGCGTGGGCACTGAGGCAGCTTCGCCAATAGCTTCAGCCATGCCCACGACGATCCTGCAGTCCCTGCTCCGGTGCCCCGCCTGCGGACACGCAGAGCACCTCGAGATGCCCACCAACGCGTGTGCGTTCTTCCACGAGTGCGCGGGGTGTCGCACGCTGCTCCGGCCCAAGGCCGGCGACTGTTGCGTGTTCTGCTCGTACGGATCGATTCCGTGCCCACCGAGTCAAAACGGGTGCTCCGACTGCTGCAGTACGAGCGTGCCCCTGTCGGACGCCCCCGCATGACAGTCGCCAAGTCCGGCTTGATGCCGTCGACGCGGCAGCCCTACAGCACCGACAGCACGACGCAGACCCTGCCACAGGACACGCGCCCGAAGTCGTAGCCGGCGGGCTGCAGCGTCGGCAGAACCCGTTAGCAGGATGCTGAAAAAGTAGCCGGATGTCAGCCGGGCTGGCCCGATTCTTCCAGCGGCTGGAGACGACCCTTTTTGGAGGCGATGCATGCGTGGAGCCGACGAGCCGCAGACGACCTTGTTCAGTTATGTGTCGGTCGAAGACCGCATTCCCGCTGACCATCCGCTTCGGACGATCCACGCGCTCGTCAATCCGATCCTGACGGCGCTCTCGCCCAAGTTCGAGGCGCTGTACTCGAAGATGGGCGCCCGTCGATCCCGCCGGAGCGCATGCTGCGCGCCCTGCTGCTCCAGGTTCTGTACACCGTGCGGAGCGAGCGCCAGCTGATGGAACAGCTCAATTACAATCTGCTGTTCCGCTGGTTCGTGGGCCTGAATCCTGATGATGCGGTGTGGGTGCCGACGGTGTTCAGCGAGAATCGGGATCGCCTGATCGAGGGACAGATCGCCGACGCGTTCATGGCCGAGGTGCTGCGTGTGGCGGACGCGCGGCGGTTGCTGTCGCACGAACACTTCACCGTGGATGGGACGCTGCTCGAGGCGTGGGCGAGTCACAAGAGTGTCCGTCCCAAGGACGATCCGTCGCCGCCGCCGTCGACGGGTGGGACGAAGAATCCCGCCGTGAATTTCCGTGGGGAGACGCGCTCGAATGCGACGCATCAGTCGGTGACGGATCCCGAGGCGCGGATTGCGCGCAAGAGCAACGGGACCGCGAGTATCCTCGGGCATCTGGGCAGCGTACTGATGGACAATCGGCATGGCCTGATCGTCGCGACCGACGTCCGCGCACCAGGCTATGACGCGGAACGTGACGCGGCCGTCGCGATGCTCCGCACACTGCCACCGCGACAGCGTCGCCGCACGCTGGGCGCCGACAAGGGCTACGACCGTGCCGCGTTCGTCGCCGGCACACGCGCGTGCGGCGTCACCCCGCACGTCGCGCAGAACATTCACGCCCGCACGGCCACGAGTGCCATCGATGATCACACGACCCGTCATGCGGGCTACGCCATTAGTCAGGTGAAGCGGAAGCTCGTCGAAGAGGCGTTCGGGTGGGGCAAGACGATTGGCGGCCTGCGCAAACTGCACCAGCGAGGCCACGCGAAGGTGCGATGGCTGTTCGCCTTCACGAATGCGGCGTACAACCTCGTGCGGATACGTACGCTCCTCCGCGTCGGAGTGGGGACATGAGCGGATGTTCGCGTGCGAAGCACGCGCATGAACGCGCGTGGCACGTGGTGCACGGCGTGTCGGACGCACCGCTCACGCCACCGTCGAGATGTCTTTCAACCGTTCCAACCCGATTTTCGCTCGCGACACGGTCAATCCCGTGAGTTTCTGCGCTTTTTCATCACCCTGCTAGAGTGAGTGACGCAGGACGGCACGGGACCATCTCCGCAGGCACCGAAGCGTCAAGCCGAATACCCGCGACGTGCCCAGCTGCGACGAGGATAGAGGCACGTTGCTGAACCTGAGGTCGAGCGTCCGCTACTCCCGCATGTAGTGACAGGTATAGCCGTTCGGATTCTTTCGCAGATAATCCTGATGGTACGACTCGGCCGTATACCACGGCGCGGCCGGCTCGATGGTCGTCGTGACCGGACGCTGCCAGTTCCCCGACGCGTTCACGCGCGCAATCACACGCTCCGCCGTGGCCCGCTGTTCAGCCGATTGCGGGAAGATGGCAGAGCGATACTGCGTGCCGACGTCGTTGCCCTGTCGATTGAGTGTGGTAGGATCGTGCAGCTTGAAGAACCACTCCTCGAGCAGCACGTCGTAACTCAGCACGGCCGGGTCGAAGGTCACGCGGATGGCCTCCGCGTGACCTGACGCGCTGTCGTGCGTGTCGTGGTACGTCGGGTTCTCCAGCCAGCCGCCGGTGTAGCCGACGTCAGTGTCCAGCACTCCCGGGACAGCCCGCAGGATCTCCTCGACCCCCCAGAAGCAGCCGCCTGCCAACACCGCCACGTCCGGCGCGTGATTTCCTGTCTTGTCTTCACCCATCACCGTCACTCCAGTCGTTGATTCGTTGATTGGTCCATCGCGCCGTCACGCGGTCCGCCACGTGGAACCGCCTCCCTGTGCGGCGACGCCCGGGCTCAGATACAACGCAACAACGCAGCCCCGTTGTTCTCAGCAACGCACGACGCTCGGCACGGGAGCCAGCGCCGGACGTCGTCCGCGATCAGGGTAACGCCTGGGCGCCATTGCTGCGGCCGCATGGGGGCTCGGCGACCTGTGACGAACTCGAGTGCAAAGCGGCCATACCGACACAGCTCCCAGGACGTCTTCCCGTTGAGCCGGAAGTCTTCGGTGGCGATGGCGCAGGTTGCGCGAACGCCCGGTACACCAGCGCGCGTTCGACCACCGACGGGAAGACCGTGACCCGCGTTCGGCGACGCGGGTGCATCGGGTTCGTGCTGGCGTCTCTCCGCTCGCAGGCGCTGGTCGACGACTCACCGTTCGCAGCGCGGCGGGCTGCGGCTCCCGGCCGGTCAGTTCATCCCCGCGGAAGTCCGCGACCAGACGCTTGCCGAGATCCAGACGTTCATGGGCGAGGTCGGCAGTCGGTGAGGCTGACTGCACAGATACGTCGGCGGCGCAGGCGTGACTGATGCGGGCGCGGGCGACAGGCATCATCATTCGCCGCGGTGTTCGTCGTCTCCGCAGCCCCCCCCCGAGTCGTGGACCACTCGCCATGTCGCTTCATCTCTCCCTCGCGCGCTCCCTTCACCTGTCGTTGCTCATCATCGTCGTCGCGGCGTGCACCGACCAGCCGCGCGACGTGGACGACGCACGACTGCGCGACGCTGGCGCCGACAGCGCCAACTGGATCATGTACGGGCGCACGCACGACGACCAGCGCTACTCCCCGCTGGCGCAGGTGAACGAGGGGAACGTCGCGCAGCTCGGCCTCGCCTGGAGCCACGAGCTCACCAGCACGCGCGGACTCGAGGCGACGCCGCTGGTGGAGGATGGCGTGATGTATACCACGGGGGTGTGGAGCGTGGTGTATGCGCTCGACGCGCGCACGGGCGCAACGCGCTGGACGTATGATCCCAAGGTCAATCGCACACGCACCGCCTTCTTTCTCTGCTGCGACGCCGTCAATCGGGGCGTGGCGCTCTACCGCGGAAACGTCTACGTCGCCGCGAATGACGGGCGCCTCATCGCGCTCGACTCGAAGACGGGCGCGCCGGTCTGGTCGGTGATGACGGTCGACACGACGCGCCCGTATGCGATCACGGGCTACCCGCGCATCGCGAAGGGGATGGTGCTCATCGGCAACGCCGGCGCGGAGTTCGGGGTGCGCGGTTACGTCACGGCCTACGATGCGGCGACGGGGGCCCAGCGCTGGCGTGCCTACACGGTGCCCGGCAATCCAGCGCTGCCCTTTGAGTCGAAGGCGATGGAAGCGGCGGCGAAGACGTGGGAGGGGCAGTGGTGGGAGGTGGGTGGCGGCGGCACGGTGTGGGAGGGGATCGTCTACGACCCGGCACTCGATCTCGTCTACTTCGGGACCGGAAACCCGACGGCGTGGTATCGTGCGGCGCGCGGCAACGGTGAGCCGCATGACAATCTGTATGCATCGTCGATCGTCGCGTTGCACGCCAGCACCGGCGAGTACGCGTGGCACTTCCAGACGACGCCGGGCGACAACTTCGACTACGATGCCACGCAGCCGCTGATGCAGGCCGACCTGACCATCGCCGGTCGAACGCGGAAAGTGATCATGCAGGCGAACAAGAACGGCTTCTATTACGTGCTCGATCGCGCGACGGGCGAGTTCATCTCCGGCACGCCGTTCGTGCGTGGCGTGTCGTGGGCGACGGGGCTCGACAGCGTGGGGCGCCCGATCGAAGCGAGCAACCCGGGGCGTCAGCCGTTCATCGCCTCACCCAATCCGGGTGGAGGACACAACTGGGATCCGATGGCCTTCAATCCGGCGACGGGGCTCGTCTACCTCTCCGCCAAGTCGGGGACGCAAGCCGTGCACGCCCCCGACACCGCGTGGACGTACAATCCCGATCGCGACAACGTCGGCATGGATGAACACTACGCCGGCCCGCTGTACGACGCGATCAAGAAGCTCCCGCTCCCGACAGGTGAATTGCTCGCCTGGGACCCGGTGGCGCATCGCGAGGCGTGGCGCCTCCCGATGCCGGCACTCAACGGGAGCGGGCTCCTGACGACGGCGGGCAACCTCGTCCTGCAGGGGCGCGCCGACGGAATCCTCGCCGCATACCGCGCGACCGACGGCCGGAAGCTCTGGGAGTTCGATGCCGGGACGGGGATCATGGCGCCGCCGATGACCTACCTCATCGACGGCGTGCAGTACATCTCGCTGATGGTGGGGTGGGGCGGGCCCGACGGGCTGTTCAACGACACCGCGACGGTCAAGTCCCGTCCGGGCTACGGGCGCATCGTCACGTTCGCCTTGGGCGGGAAGGCCACGCTGGCGCCGACGCCGTACGGACACCCCCTGCCGCCGCAGCCAATATCAGCGGCCAGCATCTCGCCGACGGTCCTGAAGGAGGGCGAACGCCTCTTCGCGACGCAGTGCTCCTTCTGCCACGGCGTCGGCGCCGTCGCGGGGCCGCTCCCCGACCTGCGCTACGCCACTCCGGCGGTGCATGAGCAGTTCGAGGCGATCGTGCTCGGCGGCGCGCGCGCGCCGTTGGGCATGCCGTCTTTCAAGAAGATCTTCACGCGCGAGCAGGTGCAGCAGATTCACGCCTACATTCTGGCACGCACGAACGAGTCGGCCCGGCTGACGCGGGACAGTGTGCGGGGCGTGTCGAAGGGTGCGGTGAACCGCCGGTAGCGCTCCGACGCCAATTCTGCCGCCTGGCCTGCGCTCGCGAGTGTGATCGAACACCTCGCTGCGAGAGCGCGCCGGGCCGCATGGGATGCGCCTGGGCCGCGGGGCAGCTACCATCTTCCACGGGTTCGCACCGTCCGACACGGCGCCACGGTCACGACGCGCCCGCTCGCGATCATCAGTGCCGTCGTCGGCTGGCCGTCGCCGGCGCCGTGCCGGTCGCGCGCATTCCATTCACTCGGAGTAACCATGGCACGTGCACTCGTCATCGGCGGCACCCAGCTCATTGGCCGCGCGCTCGTGGAGCAGCTGCTGGCGCGCGGGAACGACGTGGTGCTCATGCACCGCGGCAGCACCACGCCCTTCGGCGACCGTGTGCAGTCCATCCGGTGCGACCGCAATGACGTCGCCGCCGTCCCGCGGGCCCTGTCGGGTGAGCGCTTCGACGTGGTGTACGACAACGTCTTCGACTGGGAGCGCGGCACCACGCCCGAGCAGGTGCTCGCCGCGGCCCGTGCGACCGCGAACGGGCTCTCGCGCTACGTGTTCACGTCGAGCGTGGCCGTGTACCCGACGGGCGGCGTCTACACCGAGGATGCACCGCTGGTGCCGGAATCGTGTCCCGACATGTACAGCGCCCTGAAGGCGAACACCGAACGCGCGCTGTTCGCGATGCACCAGCGTGACGGGCTGCCGGTCACGACGCTGCGTCCGGCGTTCATCTATGGCCCGCACAACGCCTTCGACCGTGAGGCGTTCTTCTTCGATCGCATCCGTGATGGTCGACCCGTCATCATTCCGGAGGATGGCCAGGCCACCATGCAGTGGGTGTCCGCCAGCGACGTGGCGCGCGCTGCGATCCTCGCCGCCACCACCGACGCGGCGATCGGGCAGGCCTACAACCTGTGCAACTATCCCTCCATCACGCAGTTGGACTTCGTGCAGCTGATCGCGCGTGCGATGGGGCATGAGGTGCAGGTGGTGCACGTCCCACGTCCACGCCTGGAGGCGCTGGGCGGTGGCGTCATGGCGCCGCCGCACTACTTCGGCGTCTACCTCGACATTCCGGTCATCACCGTCGATTCCGCGCGCGTCGCCGCGCAGCTGGGGCTCGCGCTGACGCCGCTCGAGGACGGGATGCGCGAGACGTATGCCTGGCATGCGCAGCAGCCACCCGCGGCGCGGGATTATTCGTGGGAGGACCTGGTGCTGTCGCAGCAGGCGTCGGTGTAGCGCGTGGATCGAGGGATGCAGAACACGCCGCACGCGCACGGCATTTCGGCAGGCGGCAGACACCTGACCGTAAACGGCGTGCGCCTCTGGGTGGAAGACAGTGGCGGGGCCGGCCCGGTGGTGCTCTTCTCGCATGGGCTCCTGTGGAGCACGCGGATGTTCGATCACCAGGTGGCGGCGCTGTCACGCGAGTACCGGTGCGTCGCGTGGGATCATCGCGGTCAGGGGAGGAGCGAGGTACCGCCACCGGGCGCATCGCTCAGCATCGAGCAGTGCTACGAGGACACCGTCTCGCTCATCGAGCAGTTGGGCGTCGATTCCGTGCACATCGTCGGCCTGTCGATGGGCGGTTTCGTGGCCATGCGACTCGCGGCGCGTCGTCCGGACCTGGTGCAGTCGTGCGTGTTGCTGGAGACCAGTGCCGATGCCGAGCCGCAGGAGAACGTGGGGCGTTACCGCCTGCTGAATGTCATCGCGCGCTGGTTCGGCTTGCGCCTCGTCACAGGCCGCGTCATGCCCATCATGTTCGGGCACACGCCGCTGCACGATCCGGCGCGTGCCGCCGAGCGAGCCGCGTGGCGCGAGGCGATGGCGGGGAATCGACGTGACATCTGGCGCGCGGTCGAGGGGGTGATCACGCGCCAGAGCGTGGCGGACGAACTGGCGCGGATCGTGGCGCCGACGCTAATCATGGTGGGCGACGAGGACACCGCCACGACGCCCGCGAAGGCGGAGCGGTTGCATGCGGCGATCCGCGGATCGGAGCTGGTGCGCGTGCCGCAGGCCGGCCACTCGAGCACGGTGGAGCAGCCGGAGCGGGTGACGGCGATCCTGGGCGCGTGGCTCGGGCGGGTGGCACGAGGCGCGCAGCCGCGGTAGGCAGGCCCGGGGCGTGTGCCGCAGTCGCCGCCCTTGGCGACCACCGGCACTCGTGGCAGCTTCGGAAGCAGGCCGCCACACGCCGTGTCTGCGGCGCGGCGCGTGCGCCGACGTCTCGCCACCGGGCAGCGCACTCTCCATGGTCTCAGGTGTTCTGGCTGCCGCAGGAGGACGGCCGTGGCGCGGCATTCGTGTACCCGCGCCTCTGGTCAGGGCGTGAAGCGCGCACGTCGGTCGAGCGACTGGCTCGCGGCCGGCAGTTCGTGCATCGCGTGGGGACGCCGCAGAGCGCCGACGTGCCGATCTTCGGCTGGGGCGTCTCGACGGCCGTGCCGATGGCGATGGAGGATCTGGCCACGCGTGTGCACGCTGCGCCGGGCTCGCGCTGGCTTGTGGGCACGGTGTTCCGTTCGAAGCAGAACGGCAACGAGCACTACGTGGCGCGACGCACCACTGGCGACTCCAGCGTGCCGGCGTGGGCGCCGCTGCTTGGGCTGGCCGAGCGTGCCGGCAATCCGCAGCTGCGCGGCGATACGGTCTATGCCCTGCTGCGCGGCGATGCGGATCGCGGACGCATCGCCCGGCGCGTGTTGAGCGACGGTGCCGACCCAGCGCCCTCGTGGGCAGCGGTCGTTCCGGAACGTCGTGGCGTGATCACGAGCTTCGCGGTGCAGGCGGATGCGCTGTACTTCACCGAGCGTGATGGCGGTGCCGTGACGTTGCATGTGGTGCCGCACGGATCGGCCACCGCACGACCCGTCGTCCTGCCACTCGGCGGGACAGTGCGCCTGGCACCTCGCTCGCCGGCGATGGAGGGCGTGCTCCTCTCGGTGGATTCCTGGGCGATGCCACCACGCTGGTTTCGCGTCACGCGCGCCGGTGCTGCCGTCGAGACATTGGCGCTGGACGACGGCGGCAAGGGCACGGTACCGCGCACGCTGGTGAACGAGCGCATCGAGGCACGCTCCAGCGATGGGACGATGGTGCCGGTGTCACTCGTGTATGACCGCGCCGCACTCGCGTCGGGACGGCTCAATGGCACGGCGCCATTGCTGGTGGAAGCGTACGGCGGGTACGGGCAAGCGACGGACCCGGAGTATCGGCCGCACGCGCAGGTCTGGACGGCGCTGGGCGGCGTGTTCGCCTACGCACATGTGCGCGGTGGCGGGGAGTTGGGCGAGTCGTGGCATCAGGCGGCGACCCGGGCCCGGAAGCATCGCAGCGTCGACGACGTGATCGGCGCGGTCGAAGCGCTGATCACACGCGGCTACTCCTCGCCTGGACGGGTCGCGTTCCAGGGCATCTCGTTCGGCGCGGTGCTGGCGGGACTGCTGCCGTTGCAGCGCCCCGAGCTCTTCGGTGCCGTGCTGTACGACGTCGGCGGCCCCGACGAGGTGCGTGGGGCAGCGGTGGATCCGTCGTCGGCACGGAACATCGCCGAGATCGGGGACCTCGATACGGCGGAGGGGATTCGCTCACTGATGGCGGTGTCCCCGTATCACGTCACGCCGTCACAGGTACGCCTGCCGGCACTGCTCGTGCACAGTGCGCGGGACGACTACAACTTCGGCACCGAGATGCTGGTGGCGAAGTGGGTGGCGCGCCTGCAGGCCGCCAACACCGGCACGCGTCCGGTGACGTGGGTGCGCACCGACGGTGGGCATCGGTGGCTCTGGTCGCTCTCGCCGGAATGGGCGGGCTCGGTGACGTCGTTCCTCCTCTGGCAGCTCGGCGATGCGCGGTACCAGCCAGGCCAATGAGGGCCGACCGTCGAACGCGACGCCCGACTTTGCAACAGCGGAGGTGTATGTGATGCGGCCGATCGGATTGACCGGTACGCACGACGCGGTGTGACGATCAGGATCGACGCACAGATGTCCACAGCGGCAGTACACCTCTGGACGCCGTACGATCAGCAATCATCGCCTCGTCGATGGACATGGGCGATCAGCCGCTGGTGCGACGGAACAGCGCCCGGACTTCAGCCTGCACCTCATCCTCGCTCGGTTGCCACGCCGTTTCGCGCAGGGACGTCGCGACCGCCAGATTCCGTTCAGCGGCGCGAAAGCATCACGCCGCGATGACTATCACTTTCTCCCGCGCTGCAGTTCGCCGAGGAAGTGCTCCACCACGACCATCGCACCAGCCTGTGCATTGCCCACCCGGCGAACGAACAGGAAACGACCGTCGGGCGCGACGTCGTAGTTGCGACGCGACAGCGCCGTCTGGATGAACGACTTCACGTCGAACAGCACTCGCAGTCCATCGACGCGCAACGTCGGGCTGAGCTGCATTCGTGCCTCGAAGAGTTTCGACTCGAGGCTGATGAAGTACAACGATCGTCCATCGCTGGACCAGCGCGGCGAGCTACCGCCGCCTGATGACACGAGGAGGCGCGTGGACTGCGGCGCGGCGAGTGGCACCACATACACCTCGAACCGCCCCGTGAGATCGGAGCTGTACGCGAGCCAGCGGCCATCCGGTGACACGGCGGGCGAATACTCGGCACGATTGCTCGTCACGAGCGGCGCCGCGACGCTGTCGCTGAGACTCGACGTCGCCAGCAGGTCACCGTGACCCTGCGTCGGTGTCGTCGTGCGCACGATCAGTCCGGAGCCGTCAGCCTTCCACACCTGTTCCGAGAGCGGGCGATCGCTCCTGATCATCAAACGCGCCAGGTCACTGCCGTCGAGCGGCTGTCGCCACACATTGCCGGTCGTCGTCCGCTCACCGGACGCGAGAAACGTGACGATACGTTCGTCGGGACTCCAGGCAGGCTCGCTCGCGCTCTGCTCACTGGTCAGCCGCACCGGCTCGCGCCCGGCGACGCGCACCCACACACTCGAGCGCGGCCCCTCGCGCACGGACACGGCGACGCGTTGGCCATCTTTGGACAGCACCGGCGTGCTCAATGCACCCCGCCAGGCGGAATCGAACGGTGTTTGCTGGCCGTCGCGTGTCACCCACACCAGTTCGCGCGCGCTCGAACCGCGCTCCTCCGAATATACGAGCGTGCCGCTTCGCGACACGGCGAAGTCGACAGGGCCGACATTGCTCGGCGGCAGATGCTCTGCGACCAACTTCGGATCGCCCGCCAGTGTCCGTGTGCGGGCATCGAACGGCACGACCCAGAGCTTGCCGTCGTTCGTCGAGTACAGCAGTTGACCGGTGGTCAGTCCGATCGCACGAATGCCGTCCATGAGCAGCGTGTGCGTGCGCGCATTCGTCGCCTGAATGGCAATCTTCCGGGAGCCATCAGCATTCTCCACCTGAAAGAGCAGTGCGCTTCCATCCGGCAGGAGCTCAGGATGCATGTGCGACGTTTCACCCGTCGCGCTATCGAGCGAGGTAAAAGCCTCCGGCTTGCGGCAATCGCGGAGCGAACAGCGCGTGATGAGCAGCGGACCGTCGTTTGCGCCGCGGAAAATCCTGTCGTCCGATCCCCATGCCACCGCTTCCGGGACGAAGAGCGAATCGGCGATGACCGTCGGTGGCCCACCGGCAGCGGGCATCACCACCAGTCGCCCGTCCTGATAGAACACGATGCGCGTGCCATCGGGCGAGAAGCGCACGCCCATCGCGCCCTCGGTTCCCGGCACCTCCGTGAACTCCAGCGCATCGCGCCGACGCATCAGGATTCGTTCACCCGGTCCGCCGCGCCGCGCGATCAGCGATCCATCCGGCGAGATACTCACATCACCGGTCCAATGACGCTCGGCCGCCACCGAATCCGCCGTCAGTCGGTAGCGTATCACCTCCCCCGATGCGGCAGGCGCACGCATCAGACTCCAGACGGCGAGTGCCACACTGGCGACGGCAACGCTGCCCAATCCAACCGTCAGCCAGCGCGCCGCCGGACGGCTCGCCGTACGCGTCGGCATCGTATACGGCGTGCGACCGTCGAGCGCCGCTGAAAACTCGGCGGCCGTGGCATAGCGATCAGCCGGCAGCTTTTCGAGCCCCTTGAGCACCGCCGCTTCCACCCCCGGCGGAATCGCCTTGCGCTGCACCGTCAGCGCGCGCGGCTCTTCGGTCATGAGGCGCGCCACGATCGCCTGCACCGTGGGGCCCGTGAAGGGCGGCTCGCCGACGAGCATCTCGTACGTCACCGCCGCCAGCGCATACACGTCACTGCGCGCATCGATGACGCGTTCGCCGGTGGCCTGCTCAGGGCTCATGTACTGCGGGGTGCCGAGGCTCAAGCCGGTTTGCGTCATGCGCGCGCCACCAGCGCTTTGCACGGCCAGGGCAATGCCGAAGTCGGCCACGACGGCAGCGCCGTCCTGCAGCAGGATGTTTTCCGGCTTGATGTCGCGGTGAATGATGCCCTGCCTGTGCGCATGCTCGAGGGCGCCGGCGACCTCGCGCCCGATGCGCACCGCATCGTCCACCGATACCTGGCGCTCACGCTCGAGCCGTGTGCGCAGCGTTTCACCGCGCACGAGCGGCATCACATAGTACAGCAGGCCGTCGCCCGCGCCCGAGTCCAGCAGCGGCAGAATGTGCGGGTGCTGCAGCTGCGCCGTGGTGCGGATCTCACTCAGGAACCGCTCGGCGCCAAGCGCTGCGCCGAGATCCGGGTGCAGCACCTTGATGGCCACGTCACGGGCGTGCTTCAGATCATGCGCCAGATACACCGTCGCCATGCCGCCGGCGCCGAGTTCACGCTCGACCCGATAGCGTTCGGCCAGCGTGTTGCGGAGTCGTTCCAGCACACTCATGTCGGTGCCGCTCCCGTCGGCTCGGCCGAGAGTTCGTGAGCGCAATCGCGACTGGCGCTCCGACGATGCCGCACGAAGCGCCGCACATCGTCGACGGTATCTGCGACGGTCGCGACGGTGGTACGACGGAGGGTAATGATCCTGGCAACTGACATGGGACCAACTTCGCACCGCGCGGCGTCGGGCGCCATGGAAAATCGAGGGCACATCCAGGCACGACAAGGAACCTCGTTGGCGTGTCCGGTGCTGGACAACGGTGCCCCCCGCACCGACACCCGCCCGTCGTGCGCTCCGCTATCCTTCATCGGCGACGACACCAGTGCGCTGCCGCGCTCCCTCCCGCCCACGCCAATGCATTGCGCCAGGCTACGACTCGTCCTGTTCGTGTCCGTCGGCGTCGCCACCGCCGCGATCGCACAGCCGAAGCCTCCGCGTGAGTTGTCACACCTCGAGGTCGAGCATGACAGTGCCAGTGCAGCTCGTCGAGATCGACTGGCCATAGCCTGCCGCCAGGTTGCGCCTGCACAGACAGCGCGCCTTTCTGGTGCATACGACATCCAACAGTTCTGAATGACCGCAATGCACACTGCAATGCACACCCCATCGCGCCGAGGCTTTCTGAGCCTCGGTGTCGTCACCTGGCTGGCCGGATGTGCGCGTGCACTCGGCATTCCATCAAGCGAGCGCGAACCGATCACGCGGTTGCGTCGCGTCGTGACCGGGAGGAACCCCGCCGGAAAGGCGATCCTCGTCCACAACGGGGTTTCACCGCGCATCGTCACCACCGAAACACTTCCCGGCCTGGCGCTGGTCGAGGTGTGGGCGACCGATGCGACGCCCACGTTGCCGGTCGCACCGGTAGACCTCATCACGACCATGACGTCCTTCGTACCGGGTCCTGGAGGCACGCGCTTTCGTATCGTGCAGTTCCCTGGCGTCAGCACCCGAGCGTTCGATCAGGAGGCATTTCGCCGCGAGTACCTGGCGAAGGCGCCAGGGCTGGCCGAGGCGATGGAAGCGCAGGACTCAGGGATGCATACGACCGACTCGGTCGACTATGGTGTCGTCATTTCCGGTGAGATCACTCTGGAGCTCGACGATGGTGCGACGGTGCGCCTGAAGCAGGGCGACTGCGTGGTGCAGAATGGCACGCGACACGCGTGGCGCAACAGCACGACGGCGCACGCGTCGAGTGGCAGCACGCACCTCTTCGTCTGGGCGTGGGACATCGACGCGCGCTCCGACGATATTCTCGCGGTGGTGGATGTCGATCGTAAAATTGGCGACCTACGCGCGCAGCGCGACGCCGATCGGCCGGTGCGCTCGCCCCACCGCGTGACGACGGGTGTCGCGAGGAGCGCCACGAACCGCGGGTCCGTGCGGAGCGGCGCCCAACTCGGATCCACCCGCAGCCACGCCGGCGACGCGTAGTAGTGCGCCCGCCGTGCCTTGGCGAGCCAGCCGAGCGCGCGGTCGCGGTCGCCCGCCAGGAGGGCCGTTCGCGCGGCCACGTAGTTCAGGTAGGCGTAGGAGATGGACTCTCGCCCCGCAGCCGTCGGCGCCTGCCTCGCGAGCCCGCGTTCGGCCTCCCTCGCGGCGTCCGGCGCGCGCACGACGGCCACCGCGGCGCCATCGCCATCGCACGCGTCTGGTCCGAGCGTCAGGAGGAGGCGCGACTGCTCGGGCGCTTGGCACGCGCCGTCCAGCGACGCCGGTTGCTCAAGCCGACGAGTGCGAGCAACGGTCAGCCCGCCGCGCCCACTGACAACCCGACAAAACTCGCCAACGTCACGCCATGGTCCGCCGCCATCATTTCGGCCGCTTTCTCCCCGATCATGATCGACGCCGCGTTGGTGTTGCCGCTGACGACGTTCGGCATCACGCTCGCATCCGCCACCCGCAGCCTGTCCACACCGATCAGACGCAGGCTCGGATCGACCACGCTGCCGATCCGGCAACTCGAAGTCGGGTGATACACAGTCGTCGAGAAGTGCAACGCCATGTCCTCCAGCAGCGCGTCACTCGGGACGGCGCCCTCGACGTGACCATGCTTGTGGGCCAGAAACGGCGCCACCAGCTGCGCGCCTAGCTTGTGCTCGCTGGGCCAGTGCGCGGCGACATCGAGCACGCGCCTCATGACCGCCAGCATGACTTTCATGTCGTGCGCGTCACCGAAGTAGTTCATGCGGATGACCGGGTGCGTGGCGGGGTCGCGGCTGTCGAGCACGATCTCCCCTTCGCTGTGCGGCTGCACCGGGTTGGCCAGCAGGACGATGCTCTCGGCGTCGGCAGCGAGGCGTTTGGCGGGATCGTCGAATGCCTTCGCAGGATCGATGCGCATGCACCGCTTCCACAGGTCCTCGTTGTAGGCTGACGCGAAGAAGCCGATCTGCGCGTCGTGCGTGTGCGCATCACCGAGGCCGGTGGAGAACCAGGCACAGGCGTCGTACAGCGACGACGAGATCATGCCGCTGCCCGTGGTCGCCCATTCGGTGATGCGCCGCTCGGCCTCCTGCTTCAACGCCTGCAACTCGGGCGGCATGCTGGCGTCGTCCGCCGGGTCGGCAGGCAACGGGCCTGCCGGAGCGCGCAGTGCATCGGGGCCGAACCCGAGGCCGATATCGACCAGCGACACGCCGGCGCCAGGCGCGGGGAAGATGAACCCGACCTGCAGATGGTCCTTCAGGTGCTTGCCGACATGCGGCGAATCGACCTGACACGCAACGCCAACGGCCTCGAGCTCGGCGCGCGGGCCGATGCCGGAGAGCAGCAGGACGTGCGGCGACCCGATCGCACCGGCGCTGAGCACCACTTCCTTGCGGGCAAGGACGGAACGGGTATCACCGGCCGCAGTGCGGTACTCGACGCCGACCGCGTGCCTGTGGCCCGCCGGACCGTCGAGCAGCACGCGCGTGACCTGCGCCTCGGTGATGATCGAGAGGTTGGGCCGCTGCATGACCTCGCCCTCGAGGAAGGCGCGGTAGGTGCTCGTGCGCCGGCCACCGCGCGTGGTGGTCTGCAGCAGGGACACGACGCCCGTCGCGCCACCCCGATCACGCCCGTTGTAGTCGCCGCGCGGAATGCCCGCAGCCTCGGCGGCCGCGACGAACTCGCGCGCACCCGTCAACACCGGTGCACGCACCGAGACCCCCATCGGGCCGTCGCCATGATGCGCGTCGGCGTCGATGACGATGTCGTCCGATGGCACGAGGGCCTCGCTCTTCATGAAATAGGGCAGGACCTCGCGGTAGCTCCAACCGGTGGCCCCACCTTCTGCCCAGGCGTCGAAATCAGCGGGATGGCCGCGCACATAGGCCATGTAGTTGATGCCCGACGAGCCGCCGAGCATCCTGCCGCGCGGCATCATCATCCGCCCACCGTCGAGGCCAAGCCCGCACTTGCCGGCGTCGGCGGTGTACATCCAGTCGGTCGCCGGATTCGTCTGCAGGAGCGAGCAGGCGGCCGGAATCGACTCTTCAACAGGTGGCGTGCCGCCGGCCTCGATCAGCATGACCTGACAGGTCGGGTCCTCCGAGAGACGGGCTGCAATGACCGCGCCGGCGGAACCTCCGCCCACGATGATGAAGTCGACGGTGTTCGACGCGTCCATGAGTCAACTCCCGCAAGGTGCCGAGGTGTGTCCGGCCATACACATGGCGCGGAGTCGAGTGACGTCCGGGCGGGCGTCAACCGCGTGGCGCTGACGCCAGTCCTTGACGCCGAACACTCATTGACGGAACGACGCCTGATCATGCACCGCGATCGCCGTTCCGGCGAGTGGGCGGGCACCGCGACACGTCAGAAGCGGATCGCGACCACGGCGGTCGGCCCATGGCGCGTGCGAACCAGCGCCACTCGCACAGGGACCGTCAGGCGCTCCCAGCGCTCGGATTGTATGGCGGCGCCGATGACAGCGCCAAGGAAGACGCCAGCCCCGACGCCAGCGGCGACCGTCGCGCCGCGGTTGCATGAATACTTGGAGCAGTCCTTCTCACCGGTATCCGAGAAGAGGCCAGACAGGAGCCCAAACGGTGCGCCCCAGACCGCGCCCTTCATCGCGCCCCGCGAGCGACTCTTGCCGCGGCTGATCTCGACCGAAGTGAGCCTCGACAGCGGCAGCCGCACCGGCACACCGCTTTCCGTCGCGATCGACAGCGAATCGGTGGTGCGGTCGAGCACGGTGCCCGTCAGGCGCCCGTTGATCGAACCCGGCGCACGAATCCTCGCACGGACTCCCGGAATGAGACTAGCCATCTGAGCCCCCGCACTGCTGACCGGGACAGCAGACCACGACACCAGTACCAACACCGCCACCGACACCGACACCGACACCGATCGGACAAACATTTCCGCCCCCTGTTCAAGTGATCCAAGGTTGCAATGGATCACGGCGGAGGGCTGTCAGGCATTCCCGCATATGTTCGCACGAATTTTCTGCCCGGTCGCGGCCTGCGCCGCGCGGCCGGCGTCGGCGCATGGTCGCTTCGCGCGAGGCATGCAGACCAGCTTCCCCACCGTCATGCCCGTTCTCGGCCCCGCCCGGTGAGCATGACGCGTC
The DNA here is from genome assembly GCA_031409715.1 of Gemmatimonadaceae bacterium. GTDB lineage: Bacteria > Gemmatimonadota > Gemmatimonadetes > Gemmatimonadales > Gemmatimonadaceae > JACMLX01. Next base: position 18,752 of record JANNXU010000004.1, read on the forward strand.
AGTGCCCCCATCGTGCGCGTCGGCCCGCGACGTGACGCCACGTCGCCCTCACCGATCGTGGCCGTCCCGCTCCCCCATACCCACACTGTTGGCGCCGAATGCACGCCCAACCGCGAGCACCTCTGCTTCCGACTCCCCGATCATCGGCGTCATCTGCGGCGACATGCGCCTCTGCACGAAGGCACTGTTGAGCAGTTGCCGCAGTGCTGACGCCACGCCGAGGGTGCCCGGCACGAACACCTTCCGCGCTCGTGTCTCGCAGGCCATGACGAATGCGGTCGTGCACGCCTCGAGCGACGTCACGACGCCGAACGGTCCCGGCAACCGCGCCAGCGTGCGCCGGAAGCTGGAGAGATCGTGCTGCACGTCGCGCACCATGTCGGTGTCCACCCACGACATGTGCGCGCTGCCCACGTCCACGCCATGCGGCATCATCTCCAGTCGCAGCACGTTCGCGAGTTGTTCCACCGCCGCCTTCGACGCCGCATACGCCGACATCCCGGGCATCGCAGTGAACGCCGCCGCCGACGACACGATCAGGACATAGCCCTTGCTGGCCACGATGTGCGGGAGCGTCGCCTTGATGGTGCGCATGGTGCCGATGACGTTCACCTGGATCACGCGCGCCATCGCCTCGACATCCACGATCGACACCGTGCCCATGTTCGCGATCCCGGCGTTCGTGATGACGACATCAAGTCGCCCGAAATGCGACACCGCTGCCGTCACCGCCGCATCGAGTGCTGCCTGATCCGTGACGTCGGCGCGGTGCCACATCGCCGCGGCACCCAGTTCGCCGGCCAGCGCCTGCAGTCGCTCCGCTTCCAGGCCGACCAACGCCACCTTCGCGCCCTGCTGTACCATCCGTCTCGCCACCGACGCCCCGATGCCACGCGCCGGCCCGGTAATCAGCACCACCTTGTCACGCATGCGATGCCTCCGGACTGCGGGGGGAGAAGGAATTCATGCGCCGAGCACCACGTCGCACTCCGGCAGCGTCTCGAGGAACCCCGCGCCGAACGCGGACGACGGCGTGTGATATCCGGCAGGCGGCGCAGCATCGAGCACACGATGCGCACTCTCCACCGCGGCAATCGCCGTCAGCCGGTATCCTTCCGGCGTCTCCGCAGTGCCTTCGACCACGCGGCCATCCGGATGCGTGACGCGCCCCCACACGTGCATCCGTGCACTCGCGCGCACTTCCGCGCTGGGCCCGGCCACCCGCTGGTCGATCTGCGACTCCACGAACCGCTGCACGAACCCGATTGAGAGCAACGGGCTCGCGAGCTTCGTCACGCCCATCATGCGTACCGCGCCCGGGGGCATCGCGAGATAGGTGTGGATGTTCGGAATCTGCGTCGACCAGTACGCCGTGGAGACGTCGCCCCACGGAATCGTGACGGCATTGCGTCGCCGATCGCGGAACGGAATCGACTGCGTCTTCCATCCGGCCGGCACCGTCGTGATACGCCCGTCCTTCCGGATCGCGCCGCCCTGGGAGGAGCCGAGCACCATCGTCTTCAGCGTGCCTCGACTGAAACCGCCACCGCCGGCGAATGCCAGCTCGAGCAGTTGTGCGCCCGGCAGGCGCTCGGCCAGTCGCGCGGCGAGGCAGTCGGTCGGCACCACGTCGAACCCGACGCCAGGCATCACCACCACGCCGGCCTGCTTCGCGTCCTCATGCCGCGCTCGACAGGCCTCGAAGACGGCGATCTCGCCGGTGATGTCGAGGTAGTGCACCCTCGCGGCGAGGCAGGCGCGCACCATCGGACCACTGGTGCGGAAGAACGGGCCAGCCGCATGAATGACGACAGTGATCCCGGCCAGCATCGCGCCGAGCGCCGCCGGATCATCGAGCGATGCGACGCGTACGTCGAGCCCATGCGTCGCGGCGAGCGGCGCGACCGCAGCGGCGCGCCGACCGGCCAGCACGGGCCGCATGCCGCGGCGCACGCACTCCTCGACGATCAACTGGCCGGTGTACCCGTTCGCACCGTAGATGAGCAACACGAGTCTGGCCGGTGAGATGGTGAGATGGGAGTGCCGCCGTGCGACACCGTCAATCCTACGCTCCGGAGCGTATCTGGCGCGACGCCTCGAGGCCGCTGCCCGCGTCAACCCCGCTCGCCGTGACGTCACGGCACGACGTGCGAAGGTGTGCCGAGGGGCGGTGGCAACGATGGCGCACGCGAGGATGGACTGGTCGCGGAGGCCCGTCGCCTCCGCCCTGACGTTCCGACTGGGCCGCTGGCGGATTGCCGACTTCGACGCGACCGTTGAGGCGAATGGCCGTACCGTCCCGCCCCCCGCGCCGGTGCGCACCGACTCACGCCCGGAGATCGTCCCACATGCCACGCCGCCTCCCACCCCGGGCGTTGTTCGGCGCCCTCGCCGCGCTGCTGCCGTCGCTGGTGCACGCCCAGTCGCCGCGCACCGCCGCGGCGCTGCCGGCGCCCATGGATTCGTCTGCGCTGCTGAACCTCACATGGCGACATGTCGGGCCCGAGGGCAACCGCGTCACATCGGTGGCCGGCGTGGCTGGCGATCGCACCACGTACTACGCGGGCGCCGCGTCCGGTGGGCTCTGGAAGACCGCGGACGGCGGTGTCACCTGGGCGCCGGTGTTCGAGGACCAGCCCGTGTCGTCGGTCGGGTCGCTGGCCGTCGCACCATCGGACCCGAACGTCGTCTGGGCCGGCACCGGTGAGCCCTTCCTGCGCTCGAACATCTCGGTGGGCTGGGGCGTCTTCCGGTCGACGGATGCGGGACAGCACTGGACGAAGATGGGATTGGAGAACACGGGCCGCATCTCGCGCATCGTCGTGCATCCGACCAATCCTGACGTCGTGTACGTCGCATCGCTGGGACATGCCTACGGGCCGCAGGCGGAACGCGGCATCTACCGCACCACCGACGGTGGCAAGACGTGGGAGAAGGTGCTGTTCGTCAACGACAGCACCGGCGCTTCGGACCTGATCATGGACCCGAACAATCCGCGCATCCTGTTCGCCGGCATGTGGCAGATCCAGATCAACACGTGGGGGCGCGTCTCGGGTGGCGCGGGCAGCGGCATCTGGACCTCACGTGATGGTGGCACCACCTGGAAGCGGCTGGTGGGCGAGGGGCTGCCGACGACGCAGGTCGGCAAGGTCGGGCTCGCGATGTCGAAGGCGAACTCGAACCGCGTGTACGCATTGATCGAGGCGGGTGACGGCGTGCCGGCGCTGCACATCGGCGAGACCACACGCGGCCGGCTCTGGCGCTCCGATGACGGTGGCGCGAAGTGGCAGGTGGTCAGCTACGACCAGCAGGTCGCCGGCCGCACGCACTACTACAACCGCATGGCCGCGATGCCGGACAACCCTGACGAGGCCTACTTCCTCACGGCCAACTGGGCGCAGACGCTGGATGGCGGTCGCACGATCCTCGATCCGCCCACCAAGAGCATTCCCGGCGGCGACCATCACGACATCTGGATCGATCCGACGAACGGCAACCGCATGATCGTCAGCCATGACGGCGGCATCTCGATCACGGAGAATCGCGGGCAGACCTGGAAGCGCACGCAGCTGCCGCTGGCGCAGATCTACCATGTGGCGACGGACAATCGCGTACCGTACAACATCTACGGCAACCGGCAGGATGGCCCCTCCACCTTCGGGCCGTCGAACAACAAGCTGGGCGAGCTGGGGATTCCGCGCGGCGCATGGGCCTCAGTGGGCGGCGGCGAGTCGGGGTGGGCGCAGCCCGATCTGGTGGACACGAACCTGGTCTGGTCGAGTGCCTCGGGATACGGATCGGTCGGCGGCATCGTGACGCGCTTCGACCTGCGCACGAAGCTCGCGACACAGGTTGAAGTGTGGCCGCAGGCGACCATCGGCCATGCCGCAGACGAGGTGAAGTACCGTTTCGTCTGGACCTTCCCGGTGCATCTCTCGCCGCATGACCACAACGCGGTCTATGTGGGCTCGCAGCATGTGCACATGACGACGAACGGTGGCCGCAACTGGACCGTGATCTCGCCGGACCTCTCGCGCAACGACCGCTCGCGGCTGGTCCGCTCCGGCGGCCTCACCCCGGACAACATCGGCGTGGAGTACTCAGGTGTGGTGTTCGCAATCGCCGAGTCGCCGAAGAAGGCGGGGCTGATCTGGGCCGGCACGAACGATGGCAGGCTGCACATCACCCGTGACGCCGGCACGACCTGGACCGATCTCTCGAGCAACCTGCCCGGCATGCCGTTCTGGGGCACGATCTCGAACATCGAGCCGAGCCGCTTCGACGAAGGCACGGCGTATGTGTCGGTCGATGCGCACCAGGCCAACAACCGCGACCCGTTCATCTACAAAACGACCGATTACGGGCGCACCTTCCGGCTGCTGGTCGGCGGCATCACGAAGTCGCCGCTCTCCTACGTGCACGTCGTGCGTGAGGACCCGGTGCGACGCGGGCTGCTCTATGCGGGCACGGAGAATGGCGTGTACGTGTCGTTCACCGATGGCGAACGGTGGCAGCCGCTGGCCAACAATCTGCCGCATGCGCCGGTGTACTGGATCACGGTGCAGGAGCACTTCAGCGACCTGGTGATCGCGACGTATGGCCGCGGCTTCTGGGTACTGGACGACATCTCGGCGCTGCGTACCGTGACGCCCGAGGTCACGGCGAAGCCGGTCCACTTCTTCGCACCGCGCGCCGCCTACCGGTTCCGCACCGCCGAGGCGCCCTTCGCCGACACGGACGACCCGAACACCGGCACCAACCCGCCCTACGGCGCGTCGATGCACTTCTGGCTGCGAGGCGACGCGAAGGACAGCGTGACGTTCACCATCGCCAACGCCGCGGGCACGATCGTGCGCACGCAGCGCGCTGCGGGGAAGGCCGGCATGAATCGCGTCTGGTGGGATCTTGCGACCGACAGGACGCGGGAGGCACTGCTGCGCACGGTGAATCCGTATTCGCCCGACGTGCGCTATCCCGCCGAGGGGAAGGCGGCGCCGGGGCTGGGCCGGTACGCTGCGCTGGTGGCACCGGGCACGTACACCGTGACGCTTGCCGCGGCAGGCCAGACGATGTCGCAGCCGCTGGTCGTGCGACGTGATCCGTCGTCGGGTGCCACCGACGCGGAGATCGTGGCGCAGAGCGTCATGGCCGGTGAGATCGCCGCAGACCTGAACACTACGGTCGACATGGTGAACACGCTCGAGTCGGTGCGTGCACAGCTCGCGACGGTGAAGGCGACGCTTGGCGCCGATCCAGCAGTGGCGGACCTGCGGGCGCAGACCGACTCCATGTCGCAGCACCTGCAGGCCGTGCAGGAGCGGTTGATGCAACTGCGCACCACGGGTCGTGGGCAGGACCTGCTCCGCCAGCCGTATCGGATCGGCGAGCAGTTGGTGTACCTCGGCCAGAGCATCGGATCGTCCGACTACGGGCCGACGGATGCACACCGGCAGGTGCAGGCGGTGCTGCGCGAGGCGCTAGCGAAGGCGCGGGTGCAGTTCTCTGCGGTGATGACAGCGGAACTGGTGGCGTACAAGCAGCAATTACGAAGCCGGAACGTGGAGAACCCGATCATCTTCTGACGGGGCCGGACGACGTTGCTGGTCGCCGCCGAGCGACCGGTCGTCGACACAGCGCGGGGGCTGTGACCCTCAGCCTGCCCCGGTATCGCGCGGAGCCGACAGTCAGCGAGGCGCGTTCGGTCCGGCGTCCTTCGCGAGCGTCACCGTCACGAACGGCGCCGCGGCGCGAAGGGCAGTCCTCGCCGTGAACGTCGCTGTGGGGACACCAATCGCGGCGGCGATGAGGAGCGCATTCAGTACCAGCACCGGCCGCGTGACGCGGTTCACGAGTGTCCGACTCCGCGAGAGAACCACGGCGCCAATCGCGGCCGAGTCCAGCGCCACCAGCAGCGCGACGCAGGCCCAGAAAGTGAACGGGCCAGTGCGGTCAAGCCACTGCACGAAGGGCTCGAGCATCGTGCGGCTCCACGGTTGCGAGGCGAGGGAGATGGGGGCGTACTTCAGTTCGTATATGTGGACCTGGGTGCGATCTGTCCAGTCCAGCCGCCACCGGCTGCCCGGGACAGGGGTTTCGCCCGGGGGGTGAGTCGGACGTCGCGCGCGGCGTGCGGGTCGAGGGCGTCCAGCCACCGGCGACGGCGGGGTCGCCGCCCGCTGGATCATATTGGAGGATCGACGGCCGCAACGCGTCATCCCAATCCGTCCGGAACGACCGCCACCCGCGAGGCTCCCATCAGCGCCCATCGACTGCTCGGCCAGAAGCTCCGCCAGTACTCGATCATCACGTGGTGCTTCGAGCGTGTGTTCTGGATGCTGCACCAGGCCTCCCCGAGCCGGCTGGTGCGGCGCAGTCGCATCGCGCACGCGAACTCGGCAGCGTTTCGTGACGATCCGCACGGATCCACCGTGCGACGGTCCCGGCGCGTCGAGGGCTACATCCTCGCGTGGCTCGGCATCGAGGTGGTGCTGCTTGCCACCGAGGCGATCAATCTCGCGTGGCCGGCATGGATCCCCCGTGTGCTCGCCTTGGTGCGGATTCTGGACATATTCCAGTCGTCGGTCAACATGAGCGTGTTCGACCAGCTGCGGACGGACAAGACCCTCGTCATCTCATCCGCCGTGCGCACGCTGGTGCTCAGCTTCCTGAACTACATCGAATTGCTGGTCTGCTTCGCGATCATCTACGCCTCGATGCACGGACTGCTGCTCGGGTCTTCGGGCTGGCTGGACGACCTGTATTTCAGCGTCGTGACGCAGCTGACGATCGGCTATGGCGACATCCGTCCGATCGGATGGGCGCGATTGGTGTCGGTGGCGCAGGGACTGATTGCGGTGGCGTTCACGATCCTGATCTTCGGGCGCATCGTCTCCGTGCTGCCGGCGATCGGCAGTGTGATGTCGCATGGCCCGAAAGAGTGATGCGCGGGAGCGCACTGCGTTCGACGAGCGGCACCACCGTGCCGATCAGCGCATCTCGACGAAATCCACCGATTTCGCCGATGCCTTGATCGACAGGGCAGAATTCCATACCGCGCTGACAAGTCTGCGTTCGCGCTGCCCGTCGCCGTTCAGGCGGGAGAGCCGGATCGTGAAGCCGATGACTTGTCCGCCGGCCACTGTCTCGAGGGCCTCCGGTTCTCCGATCAGCACTGCAGTGTGATCAGTCCCTTCCGCAAAGAACGCGCGAAGTTCTGACGTGCTCCGCATGGATTCGTTGGACACGAGTGCGCTCGCGACCGACTGTGCGCCCGCCCTCATGTCGCCGGCGCTCAGCGCACGTGGCGCGCGCGACCGACCGGAATCGGACGATCCCTTCTTCGTACGCGCGGAATCGCGCGTGCTGTCCTGCGTCGTGTCGGGTGTCCGCTTGTCATGGCTCGCGGAGTCCAGCCCGCCGGCTACCGTGTCCGTGGGTTTCGGCTCGGGAATGACCACTCGACGCACTGTATCGGGGCGAGTGCCGCCGTCAGGCAGTGGTGCGGGTCGCAATACCATGAACGCACCCGCCGCGATCACCGCCGCGGTCCCGAGCCCCAAGGCCAACTTCCACCCGCCCAGAGACGATGCAGCAGCGGGCGCGTCGACTGCGGCCGGCTCGGCACGCCGCTCGGGAGTGTGGGGCACGGGAGAGGGTGGCACGGAATCCCGAAGCCTGTCGGCGTACGCCCCGGCTCCGATCTCCGACCCGAACGGGTCATGCGCAGCGGAGCCGACGGGGAGGCCCGCCGGCATCGAAATGCCGTCAAACGCCACCGGCGAGAATTCGGATCGCGCAATGGCACCTTCCGCTGCGTGCGGTGATCCCGAGGATGCCACGACCATCAATTCAATCGAATCGACGACTCCATCCGCCATCGCCGTGATTCGAGCGATGCCTTCGCAGAGCACTGCGATCGTACCATCCATGTCGACCCGAATGATGGCGGGTGCGCTGGACGACCACAGCACGCCAGCATCGGAGACACGAGCACCCGATGCATCGAACGCCTCACTCGTCAGACGCAGACGGCTGCCCACGTCGACGAGCGGAGCGACGGGGGCGATGCGGAGCGTCGTGACCGGGGAGCGGCGGCGCGGCGCGTCGCTGATGGCTGGCGGGGGCGCAAGGCGCACCGTCTTCGTCAAAGCATCGGATGCGCCGACGAAACGCATGTTCCGCACCGCGGACGCCCGCCCCGCAAGTCGGCGACGGGCCGCACCTCCATCGGTACCGATTCCCGTGGCGAAGAGCTCGTGGACGGCCTCGACCGACGGGAACCGACTCGCAGGTGCCTTCGCCAGCATCCGCATCACGATGTCGCTGATGACGGCGGGGCAATCCGGACGACGTTCGATGAGTGGGATTGGCGCTGTCCCGACGTGCGCCGCGAACAGTTGCGCCATGTTGCCGGCGAACGGTGTCTCACCCGCGATCATCTGATAGGCGGTGACCCCAAGCGAGTACTGATCCGACGCGGCACCGGCCTCGTCCCCGCTGAAGTGTTCGGGGCTCATGTAGAGCGGGGAGCCCACCGCGTCCCCGAGTTTCGTCAGGGCTTCGCCGCCGGCCGCCTTCGCGATGCCGAAGTCGGTCAGGATGATGTCGCCCTTCAGGTTGACCAGGATGTTTGCCGGCTTGATGTCGCGATGGACGACGCCCTCGGCGTGTGCGAAGGCCAGTGCCTTCGCGGCCTGCGACAACACCCACTGCGCCTCGTCGATCGGTAGGCGCGGCGTGGCGCGGCACACGTCATCGACGGCCGCCCCATCGACGAGACTCATCACGAAGAAGATGATGTCGTCGACGGCGCGGATCTCGTGCACGACGATGATGTTCGGGTGCTGCAGCCTGGCCGCGATGCGCGCTTCCCGCAGGAAGCGCTGCGCCATGCCATCGGTCAGCATCAGGCGCGGATCCATGACCTTGATGGCGACGGGTCGATCGAGCTTGCGGTCGATGGCGAGGTAGACGACGGCCATGCCGCCCCGACCGAGTTCGCCCCGGATTTCGTAGTCCGCCGCCGTTACCCGCCGCAGCCGGTCGAGGAGTGGATCACCGTCGGCGGCGTGGACGTTCGGAAAGAGCGGGTCGACCACGGATTCGGCGGGTCAGGATGCGGGTGTCGGCGCGGAGGGTACGGTCCCCCTTGCCGTAACGATACAGGGTGGATCGTCCCGCCGAAAGCAAAGCCTCGGCTCGCAGGACACTGCGGCACGGCGGTCGGAGTGCACTACATTCGGGATGGCTCGCACGGGCACGCCGGGGTTGTTCCGGACTGGCCCTGCGGGCAGACTCCTTTGATGATCTTCCGATGATCATTCATCATGGCATCGGCGATGCGACCGTCGACGACGCCGAGCCGTCACGTCACGCCCGTGGAGCGCAGCCTGTGCCCAACCCGGCACGTTCGATCTTTCGATGTGTCTCCCTCGCGCTCTGCCTTGGACTCGCGTCGACCCTGCCTGCGCAGACTCGCGTCGCTGGTGCCGGAAACCCGACGGATCGGCGCATCGAGCTGACGCTTCGGCGCGACACGACGCGGCGCGCGGTTGCGCTCGTCATCGGCAACGGTGCCTATGCGTCGGCTCGCCTCGCCAATCCCGTCAACGATGCGCACGACGTGGCGGATTCGCTGCGCGACCTTGGCTTTCACGTCATGTATCAGTCCGACGCGAGCGAGAAGGTGATGAAGCGGCTCGTCAGGGCGTTTCGGGACAGCATCTCGAGAGGTGGGATCGCGCTCTTTTATTATGCCGGCCACGGCGTGCAAGTCAAAGGCAAGAACTATCTGATGCCGGTCGACGCGCAAATCGAATCAGAGACCGATGTCGAGCTCACAGGCATCGATCTCGATGGTATCCTCGGCTACATGGAGGAGGCGGGTTCGAACCTGAACATCCTCATCGTGGATGCGTGTCGCAACAATCCCTTCCGGAGCAGCTTCCGTTCGCAATCGAGTGGCCTGGCACAGCTGACGAACGTTCCGATCGGCACCTACGTGGCGTTCGCCACGGCACCTGGGCAGACGGCGTCGGACGGGACGGGGCGCAATGGCCTGTTCACCGAGGTATTACTGGGAACGCTGAAGTCACCGGGGCTTTCGCTGCTGCAGATCTTCCAGAATGTCACCAAGGGCGTCACGGCCCGATCGGGGCGACGGCAAGTGCCGTGGGTCAATTCGACCGCCACGGAGGATTTCGTGCTCGTGACGGCTCCCGAGCGTCCGGCTCCGATTGCCCCCCCGGTCGGCGTGATCGTCGCAAGCGAGGGTGCCAGCGTCGGTCGTGCCTTGAATGCGACGCGCTTGATCGTTGGAGGCACGACCAGCTGCGTCTTCGAAACGTCCCCGACTCCGATCTGCTGGGGGCAACGAAACTCACAAGCGACATCGCGCCCCACCCTGACCGGTGTGGACAGCATCCACTTCGGACGCGGGCACGGATGCGGTGTGCGGCGGGACGTGCTGGTGTGCTGGGGTGACAATACGGTCGGTCAACTCGGGGACGGGTCCACGACGACCAGCGACACGGCACGCAAGGTCCAGCTGTCGTTCACGCCGATCGCCATCGCGACCGGCAGTTCCCACACCTGTGCGATATCGCCGGAGTTCGCGGTGTGGTGCTGGGGATCGAACAGTGCAGGCCAACTCGGCGATGGGAGCACCACCGCGAGACGACTCCCGACCCGCATCGACTCCGCGAACCGCTTTCGCAGCATCGTCGCCGGCTCGCTGCATACCTGTGCGCTGACCGCGCTCGGTGAGGCGTGGTGCTGGGGTGACGGATTTCTCGGCCAGCTCGGTTCGGGGCTGCGGCAAGGGGAACTGAAGCCGCGTCCCGTGAAGATGCCGAGCGGCACGGTCTTCGCTTCCCTGAGCGCCGGCACCGATTTCACGTGCGGGCTGGCAGCACAGGGCCGTGCGTGGTGCTGGGGCGACAATCGGGCCGGCCAGATTGGTGACGGCTCGACCCGCGAGCGTCTCGAACCCAGTGACGTGAAGCGATTGTCGTTCACCGAGATCACCACTGGTGGCCTGCACGTCTGCGCGTTGACCGATACGAAAGAGATGTGGTGCTGGGGCAACAACGCGAGCGGCCAACTTGGCAACGGCTCGCGCACGAACCGCACGACAGCGACCCTGATCCCGTACGAGCGCTCGGTGCAGCACATTGCCGCCGGTTCGTCCCACACCTGCGCAACGACGCGCGAGGACGGCGTCGTCTGCTGGGGCGACAACGGTGCCGGGCAGCTTGGCAGGCCGCGAACCGAGCCCCAGGCCACGCCGGTCGTCGTGCGGGTCCCGTAACCGCCGGACGATGCGCGTGGATGGGCCACGCATGGGCGAGGTGGCTACGGTCTCGACGTGATGCCGACGTCGTACACGTAGAGCGCGGAACCCCACACCATCTGCTGCGACCGCTCCACGCGTTCCACGGTGATGCCGCGCGACGCTGCTTGCCTGAGCGACTGGAGCACACGCTTCGCCGCCTGGACCCCGGAGTCCTGCTCGCCGGCGGATGGTCCGACCGGGACGGGCGTGTCGCTGACCACGGCTCGGACGATGCCACGTCCGGCCGGTGGTGTGATCCTCAGGACGACACCGTCTTCCGGCCCCGGGATGATCACGGCGACGTTGGCCGTCAGCTGTCCGACCCTGAAGTAGGTGCTGGGTGTCAGCACGGTGACGACGCCGTCTGGCGCAAGATCGATCAGTGTCAGGTAGCCGGCACGTGTGCTCGTGACCTTGAACGCGATGGTGTCGCCGATGGCGAAGGAGCGACGATGCGTGGGATGTTCGAGCGTGACGCCGGGCGCACCAGCGGGCGCATCGAGGCCCGCGAGCACCTTGGTCGCGAGCATCGACTCGAGCGCACGTCGCAGGCTGGTGTCGCGCGCGGCAGTCGACGCGCGCGTCGCATACCGCACCGCACCCTCGCGGCCGACGAGTCTGACGGAATCCCTGACCGCCACGAGCGCCGCGTCTGCGGTCGACGACCCGGCCACGACATCGATGCGAATGAATTGGCGCAACGAATCCGTCAGGGACGACGCGAGTGGACGCAGCCGTGCGTCAACGACGAGCTCGAACCGGGGTTCCGGAAACGCCTGCGCCACGAGCGAGACCGCGTCGCCCACGATCGGCCGGCCGGAGAGGATTCGGGCCGAGGATTCGCCTTCTTCCACCACGTCGATCCGGAGCTGGGCCCCCGAGGAGGTCTCCAGCACACTGTTGCGCGCCAGCTTGCGATTCCTGCCGGCGTTCACGACCGCCGTCGCACCATCGACCCGCGTGATGCGCGGCGGTGACAGCACCGCGACCTCCCGCACGTCGAAGACGGTCTTGGCGGAGTCACCCAACAACTGCGGACGCTGAGGATATCCGGCCGTCTGCACGCGAGACCGCACCTCCTGCATCACCGCCGCGAACGTCTCGCCCGGCGCCGACGTCCAGAGTTCGCGCAGCAGGAATGTCGTGAACACGCCGCCGTAGGTCACGGGGCCACCCTCCTCGTTGCGGAACGCGGCGTCGGCCGCGTTTTCGTCGGAGGCAGCGGCCGCGATTTCCACATACCCACTCGGCCACGGATCATCGTCGCGGCGGGGTCTGACCGTGCCGCTGGGACGGGGGCGCGGCGGCGGCCGCCGCCGAGGAAGCGCCTTGGTTCGCAGGTCGCCAAGGGCACGGGAGGCCGATCCCGAATGGCAACTGTCGAGGATCACCGTGACCTGCGTCGTCGGGAGAGTCCCGAGCCACGCATGCAGCTCGTCATCGGTGATGTCGTTCGATGCGCCATCCGAGAGCACGTCAGCAGGGGCCAGCGTCTCATCCAGACCGTCGGATTCGTCACCATTCACATCGGGGATCTGCGACCCGTGACCCGAGAAGAAGAACACCACCTGATCGCCGGCTTTGACCCGCCCGCGAAGCCACACCGTGAGCGCGGCGCGGATCGCGGCCTTCGTTGCCGCGCCATCGAGCAGCAGCATGACATTGCTCGAGGGAAACCCGAAATGCCCGGTCAGGACTCGTGACACACCATTGGCGTCATTGATGGCACCGCGGAGGGTGGCATCCGGCAGGCCGGTGGCGAACTGCCGATAGGCATTGATGCCGATGATCACCGCCCATCGCTGGGAAGCGGCCGGCGCACTGGCGGTGGCCGGCGCAGTGGCGGTGGCCGTCAGGCTCCGCTCTGATGCAGCGGGTGCAACGCCCGTCAGGAGCGTCGCGATCAGCAGGGTCGCAAGCGGAAGCGATTTCATCGATCGGAGGTGGCGAGGTGGTGTCAGTCTCGTGCACGCGCGGATCAATTGCAAGAGACGCAGCTTCGCTATGGCGGGCCGGCGGAACGATGGAGGAGTCCGATCCGCGTCGTACCTGCTTTCGTGTGGAGGTCGAACGCCTTCTTCGCATCGCGCGCGACACTCCGTGTCATCTTCGCCGGCATCAGGGTGCGAGCGCCGGCAATCCAGCGCGCCGTCAACCCGCGAGCGCGACGCGACGCCGGACCACGCGGTAGAGCGGCCATCCCGCCAGCAGCAGCGCCGTGCCCCACGCGACCGCGGGTCCACCCGAGCCAATGATCGCCACCGCGCCGAACAGGATGGCGCCCACCGCCGCCACACCGAGGCCGGCGCTCCGCGGCACCAGCCCATTCGCCATGAACCGCATCGCGGCAAGGGGGGCGAGGACGTAGAGCAGGAGCGCGGTGACGGTCGCGAGCTGCACGATGAACGTGAAGATGCCCACCATGCCGGACGTCGCGTTGAACAGGATCAGCCCACTCGTCATCACGTGGCTGACGAGTGCCGAATTCACCGATGCACCACGGTCGTTGCGCACCCCCCACCAGACCGGGAGTTCACCAGCGCGGGCCATGCCCGCAGGGATCTCTCCGGCAAGCAGCACCCATCCGTTCAGGCACCCGAGCGCACTGATGATGACGGCGACCGACACGAGCGATGCGGCACGCGATCCGAGCCCGAGCGACACGAATTCGACGAGCGGTGCCGTCGAATTCGCGACGGTGGCGGCCGGCATGAGCAGCACCAGTGCCACGCACAACGCCATGTTGACGGCGCCCGAGAACAGCGTGCCCACCATCGTCGCGAGTGGCACCACGCGCTCCGGATGGTCCACGGCGTCGGACGGAATGGCCGCGCACTCGATCCCGAGCATGGTGTAGAGCGTGAGCGTGGCCGTCGTGGCGGCCACGCCGAGTGTGAACTGCGATCGGTCGACGGGCTGAATCACGGATGTGCCGCCACTCGTGAGCAGGATCGCGACGACCGCGAAGGCTGCAACGAACGGCCAGAGCTTGAGGATCGTCGTGATCAGCTGGACACGTCCCGCTGCCCGCAGACCCTGCAGGTTGATTCCGGCGAATGTCCAGAGCAGGAGCAATCCGACGCCGGCGGCGAGTGGCCGCGACGCGCCGATCGCCGGGACCAGCCGGCCGAGATAGCTCACGGCACCAATGACGATGATGGCGTTCGCGACCCAGACGGACACCCAGTATCCCCAGGCGTTGAGGAACGCCGTATCGCCACCAAAGGCGAGCCGCACGATGCCCATCGCGCCCCCGGCATTCGGCAGGTGTCGCGCCAACGTCGCAAACACCCAGGCGAGGCAGATCGCGCCGACGAGCGTGAGCCCCCATCCCAGAAAGCTTCCCCACCCGTATGGTGCGAGCGACACCGGCAGCATGAAGACACCGACGCCGATGATGTTCCCGACCACCAGTGCCGTGGCGGTCCATGGGCCGAACTTGTGCGTCGACTTCGCGAGAGGCAGCGACATGGCGGGAACATATCGCGCGTGCGCCGGCTCCGTGCTCGCCCCCGGCAGGCGGTGTATCGTCGCGTGTCGTCATGCATGGTCGCCTGCCGTCATGTCGCACGTCACCCTGACCCACGCCGGCCGCCGCCGGACGGAGATCGAAGGCGCGGTGCGCGACCGGTGAACGCGTCGGTGTGCGCAGCGGCGCGCCAACTCACAAACAGACGAACGAACAAACAAACGGACGAGCGAGCAGACAGACGAACGAACAAACGACCTCCGCATCGCACGGAGGTCGTTCGAGACCAGCCCTTCAGCGCGAGTCAGGGCAGCACGGCAACCTTCGAGAGGTCCGCCACGGTCGCGCGCAATCCCGTCGTCCGCCCAATGGTTCGACCGGCGGCGAGATCGAATCGATAGTGAATGCCGGCATACAGTCGCGCCAAGCCTGCCTCGGTCGCGGCAGCCTCGAGTTCCTCAATCTGGTCGGGGAACGCCCGCTCCAGCACCGTGCTCCACGCGCCGGAGACACACGAATGTGCCGAGGGATACGACGGGTGTGGCGGCATCCCGACGGGAGTGGTGATCTTCGGATCCGCCTGTGGTGGCCGGATGAACCAGTAGTGGTACTTGGCATCGAAGCAGGCAACAGCGGCATCCCACGTCGCCAGTTGCATCTGGAAGAGGATGCGAGCCGCCTTCACTTCCTTCACACGATGGCTGCGGATCAGTGCGCGCGCAATGCCGTTCTGCGCGGCGTTCGAGACCGGCGATTGATTCGTCTGCCAGTATTGTGCGATCGCCAGCTGTTCCGGCGTGCGCGTGTCCGAAATCTTGCGCACTTCCGCCAGCGCGGCGAGATACGTGGGCGACCCGAAGGCCGGCGGAGGAGCGGGACGAATTTCACTGCCACTCGTGAGCAGGAACGGGCGCGCGCCAAGGCTCCCGCGCGCGATGGGGCCGGGGGTGGTCCAATAGCCGGGGCCGACGGGCGGCGTGCCGGGATTCGTGAGATTCACGAGATCGCCAGCTGCGTACGTCAGCACGCGTGCAGCGATCGCTCGTCCGATGGCTTCGCCGGCGGCAAAATCCTGGTGCTTCGCGCCCGGCCATGGATCCGCGCTCTCCTGTGCATCGAGGGTGGCTTCATTCTCGGCGACGTCGAGTGGGAAGAAGGCATTCAGGATCGCCGTCGACGCGGCGCCGATCGCTGCGGAGACGGGTGGGTGCGCCCCCTTCTTCGATTCCGCTGCCTCGCCAGCACGATATTGGGCCATGGCGAGGTACGTGAAGACGCGAACGCCGTTCAGCCCGGCAGGGCGACGCGCTGCGAGCACATCCGCGCGTTCATTCCAGTCGCTCGTTGCATTGACATCCCAGAACTTCACCGCCGACGCTGCCGGCGCGTCGGTACGGCTTGCGGTCACGGGGTCAGTTGTGCAGGCACCAACGGCCATGGTCACTGCAGTGCATGCGAGCATGGTGCGAACAGCAGACATATACGCTCCGATTACAGGGTGACGAGGCGTTCCCGTCGATGCATTCGACATGGAAAGCACGTGGTCGTAGTTCACGCTTCACCCGCAAGCACGACGGATCACTCCCCCGCCCGACATTCCCACCCACCCCGGCGACCCGATATGCATCGGGCGACCTGACCTCAGCAGTTCGGCGGCAGAGGCCGAGATGGCAGTCTTCGCCTCGTTTCCCATGCTCGTCGTCCCACCGCGAATGGTCGAGTCTGCGACCCTTCGCGCGGATCGGAACGGGATGCCCGGGCGCGGCCGCGCACGGCGTGGTTGCGTGGCTTCTCCGCTGCTGCGATCACCAGCGCCCGATTGTCAGCTTGTACGACTGCGCCCATGTTGACCTCATGCCGCACCCGCCACCGCCATCGCGTCCCTTTCACCGGCGCGTGCGCAGCCAACTGCTGCTCCCGGCACTCTTCGTCGGCGCGTGCCTTGCCGGTCTCGCGATCGTTCGGTCGACGCAGCGCCGCTCCGCACAATTGGCCGAGCAGAAGACCAAGGCGCTCGAACTCGTCCGGACCACGATACGGGGCCTCGATGGCACGGTCTCGGAAGCGCAGACACTGCTCACCAGTGTCGCGACCCTGCTCGATCCGGCGGCATCCACTGACCAATTGCAGGCGATGCTGCAGCGTGTACTCGACGCCACGCCGACGCCGTATGAACGGCTCTGGCTCATCCAACCAGACGGGCTCGTCCTGCGCGCTGACCGACGGAGTACAGCGGCCGACGCCCGTGCGGACGACGTGCTGCACGCATCGCTGCGGGACGCGCTGACCATTCGTGAGTTCTCGGTTGGCCCCGTCGCGTCATGGTCAGTGGTGCCGGGCGCCCCGCGCAGCGTCCGCTTTTCGTTGCCCGTCCGCGACAGCGCGACGCGCCAGTTGCGGGCCGTGATCGGCGCATCGCTCCGGTTGGACTCGATCGATGTCTTGCGTCGCTTGCCGTCACTGCCGCATGGGTCGGTGCTCACGATTCTCGACACGACCAGCACGGTGATCTTTCGCACGCTGGATCCGGAACACTGGCAGGGGCGGCGATTCGCGAACGAGTACCAGCAGCTGCGCAGGAATTTCCCGAACGGCAGTGTGAGCGCGGGCCTGTCGGACGACGGGACCGAGCGCCTGATCGGCTTCGACTTCGTGCGGCGGGCACCCTGGGTCCTCTTCATCGGGATTCCGGCCAAGTTCACGGTCGACCTCGTGAGGAACCAGTTCCTCGTCGACGTCGGAATCGGCACGCTCATCACGCTCGTGCTCGTCGGCCTCGGTGTGCGCTCCGCGCTCCGTGTGGTCGGGCCGATCGAGTCGCTGACCCGGGACGCACGCGCGATCGCCGACGGCGACATGTCGCAGCGCTCTACCGTGCAGTCGGACGACGAGATCGGTGACCTGTCGCGTGCCTTCAACCAGATGGCGGACACGATCGTGGCGCGCGGGGAGGCACTCGAGTCGTCACAGGCGCAGCTGCTGCACGCGCAGAAGATGGAGGCGCTCGGTTCGTTCGCTGGGGGCATCGCGCACGACTTCAACAATCACCTGCACGCCATCGTCGGCTTCGCCCAACTTGCCGCCGACGCGGTGCCGCCCGGATCGGACGCGGACGCAGACATCCAGTCGGTGCTGCAGTCGGCTGGACGCGCTGCCGACCTGACACGGCAGATCCTCGTCTTCAGCCGAAAGCAGCGGATGACACCCACGTTGATCGACCTGCGCACGGTCGTCAGCGGGATTCAGCGCATGCTCGGCCGCATCGTCGGCGACGACCGCACGTGCACCGTCGACGCGACAGCCGATCCGCTGCCTGTGCTCGCCGATCAGGGTCAGCTGGAGCAGGTCATCGTGAACCTCGTCGCGAATGCGCGCGACGCGACGGCGCCAGGCGGCCAGATCCACGTCGGCCTGTCGGCATCGGAGGTTGCGGCTGACGGCGCGCGCCACGCCATCCTGACCGTGTCGGATGATGGCGTCGGAATGAACGCGACGACGCAGGCGCGGATCTTCGACCCGTTCTTCAGCACCAAGGCGCGCGCCGAAGGGACGGGACTCGGCCTTGCGATGGCGCACGGCATCGTCGTCGCCGCTGGTGGATCGATCACGGTGGAGAGCGCCCCCGGCCACGGGGCGACGTTCAGGGTGACTCTTCCGCTGATCGCGGGCGACATGCCCCGCCAGCCGAGTGCGAGTCCGGTCGACACGCCCACCGTCCGAGGCGGCCGGATCCTCCTTGCGGAGGACGATGAGGCCGTGCGTTCCGCGACCACCCGCATGTTGCAGCGCGCAGGATTCGAGGTCATGGCGGGTTCTGACGGGCCAACGGTGTTGCGTCTGCACGAGGCGTCGCCCGAGCCTTTTGACCTGCTGCTCACCGACGTGGCGATGCCGGGCATGCGTGGGCCGGAACTCGCCTCGCGGGTCACAGCGCGCGATCCGGCCATCGCGGTATTGTTCATGAGCGGCTACGCGGATGACGGCGAGACCTCGATTGCCGCTGGGCCGCGTGTACCGGCGCGGATCGCGAAGCCGTTCACGTACGCCACGCTCATCGCCGCCGTCGCGGCGGCATTGGAGGCGCGTGCGCGCACTTTCGCACGCCCGTGATGCCGCGGTGTCCGACTGCACGACGAAATGCCCCGCCCCCTTCTGCACCCCGAACCAACCGATGAGGCCGATGCTTCACTCATGCTCGCGTGTCCGAATGTCGCGCCTCAGTCGCGCGCATCTTGCAGCGTTCATCGTCGGCTGCGGCCTGGCGTCCGTCGCGGCTGACGCGCAACGGGGGCCGCCGCCGGGCCGCGAGCGCCAACAGGCCGACGCGCCACCGATCCCGCAGGACGAGCTGGTCCGAAGGCTGCGCAGCCTCGCTGACTCGCTGTCGCGTGCCGATCGGTTCTCCGGCGTCGTCCTTCTTGCCCGCAACGGCGCGCCCGTGTTCACGCGGGCCTACGGCTTCTCCGATCGCGAAGCGAAGCGGCCCAACACCGTCGCCACCACCTTCAACGTCAGTTCGATCGGCAAGCTCTTCACGATGATGGCGGTTGCACAACTGGTGGCCGATGGCCGCCTTGCGCTCGACGGCACCATCGCACGCTACTGGCCGGACTATCCCGACGCGGCCGCGGCCGCGAAGATCACGATCCAGCAGCTGCTCGAACACCGGTCCGGCATCACCGGCGACATCTTCGCCAGCCCGTCCACGCGGCGCAGCAATCACGACGCGGTGGCGCTCGTGGTCCACAGCCCGCTCGCATTCGAGCCGGGCACGCGCAGCGAATATTCGAACGCCGGCTACGTCGTCCTCGGCGAGATCGTCGAACGCGTCACGCACGAGGATTATCACGCCTATGTCGCGCGACGCGTCTTCACCCCTGCTGGAATGACGGCCACCGGATTTCCATCGAACGATGCGCTGCCGCCGACGGCCGCGATCGGCTACACGCGCGGCCTGGACGAGGATGCGCCGCCGCCAGCCACCCTGCCGCCGTTCTCGCGCAACACGAGTGTGCAACCGCGTCGCGGGAGCGCGGCCGGCGGGAGCTATTCGAACGTGAATGACCTGCTGCGCTTCGTCATGGCGCGTCGCAGGGGAACGCTGGGCGCGCCGCCACGACGTGCGCAGAACGTCAGCGCCGGCGGTAGCCCGGGCTCGAACGGCATCATCGCCGAGGGGCTGCCGGGAGGCTATGACCTGATCGTGCTGTCCAACTTCGACCCGCCGGCGGCGGGTGCGATCGAGCGCGTCGTCGGGGAGTGGCTTGGTGGTGGACGCGGCGAGCCGGGTCGCGTGCAGATCGGCGGGTCGGGCGGCGCCGCGCAATCCGCGCCAGGTCCCGTGCGCACCACGTTTCCGGAGACACCGGTGGGACACGCTGCTGCGGACTACCTGCAGGCGTTTGCGTCGGGTGACACGAGCATCATGCGCAGCTTTCTCACGACGCGCATGGCACCGGGACAGCGCAGTACCGACGAGCGCCTGACCCAGTACCGCGAGATGTATGCGGAGACCGGTGCGATGACGCTCGTTGGCGTCGATGCCGCAAGCGAAGCGGCGATCACGATGCGCGTCAATGGCGCGCGGAGTGGGCCGCTCGTCATCACGCTGCGCATCGAGACGGCGGCGCCGTATCGCATCAATGGCATTCAGGTGCTGATGGATCGGTGACCGGCGTTCAACGCCCGCCAGCCGTCCAGCCGATGGGAGTCACACCCATCGGCGCAGTCAGCCCGTCATGCCCTCCAACGCCACCCGACGCGCCATGCGTCGCTGTCGACGACGCATGGCCACACCGACGCCGGCCAGACCGACCGCCGTCAGGATGACGGACGATGGCTCGGGCACCGCCGAGAAGCTGGCGTCGAACCGGAGATCACGAGGCGGGGGCGAGCCTCCGATGCCGGTGTAGGTGTTCCAGGCGAACAACATCGGCGGAAGACTCGTGTAGGCAAACGTGCCGCCGGCGTAGACGTCGGTGAGACTGGACTCCACGCTGGCGAACAGACCCGAAGAGCTGTTGATCGAGAGGAACGCGACATACCGACCACCGGTGGTGACCGTCGTCGCCGCGGCGAAGCTGTACGGCGCGAAGGACGACAGCACCGGCGACACCAGCAGCCCGCTCACATACAGCGCGGGACCGGTCGCGCGAAAATTCAGCTCATCCCATTGGAACACGTATGCCCTGAACGAGATCGGCGGTCCAGCTTCACTGCGCAGCCAGAAGGTGAAGTTGTCCAGCCTCGAGTTGAGTGAGGTGAAGGTCTGTCCGACTGTCTGAATGCCACCCACGCCCCATCCGCCGACCGAGCCGCCGCCTGGCACAGTGATGGTTTGTGCCGCCGCCGTGCTGATCAGGGCCGACACTGCGATCGCGAGCACAACTGCCGCCTTGCGCATCCCGCCTCCGGATCATCGTGAGTGTGACGATGTTGCGCCTGCATGGTGAACCTCGCGCCGTCGGCTCGTGGCGCCAATCAGGAGATCCCTGACACGGCCTCGTCCATGTCGCGTGCGCCAGGCGTACTGCGTGTCGTGTGTCCCGGACCGCGCAGCAAGACGGGCCACACCATACCCCGTGGCACACCCTTCGCCTTCAGGGCGCCAGGCCATGGTTCAGCCCGACGCTTCCGTCCGTGTGCCGACGACGTCGATCCGAAATGACAGCAGTCGACGCGTGACGCGTTGCCGGTCCATGCACCGATGGTGGTGCACCTGACGCACGGCCGCGATCGCGCCACGGTGCGCGGGCTGGATGGACTACTCCGACGTGCGGCATGGCACCAGACCCGAGTACGAATCGACGGCTCGTCGCGACCCTGAGTGTCCTGGCGCCTGAACCCGGTGTGCCCTCTGCGCGCGCCAGCAGTTGCGCACACTGCTCTTTCTCTCGCCGAGTGAATTTCCCATCCCGACGCCGCGATCGACGACACTGCGCCGTCGATGCCCGGGAAACGACAGCAGCAACGGGACGCTGGACATCGCCTGCGCCACCGCTAACTCTTCGTAGGCAGTCCGACGACAGGGCGCCGTTGACTCCCCCTCCCGCCAGGCCCTCATGCGCCTCAGCCGATGGCTCACGATCGTCGCAGTGGTCATCAGCCTGCCGCTCCGCGGTCAGGACGCACCACCACGCTTCGACCCCGCACGGTACACCGCCGGCTCGGCCGACATCCCGATGCGCGACGGCGTGACGCTGCATACGGAGTGGCTGATTCCCGGGGGCGCCACGATGCCGCTGCCGATCCTCTTCCGTCGCACGCCATATGGCGTACCGAACGTCAGGCCGGAGATGCTCGGCGGCGGGCTGAAGGAACTGGCCGAAGAGGGCTACATCTTCGTGAGTCAGGACATCCGGGGGCGGTACCGCTCGCAGGGCGAGTTCGTGATGCAGCGTCCGCTGCGTGATTCCGGAAGCACGGCGATCGACGAGTCCACCGATGCCTATGACACCATCGACTGGCTCGTGAAGAATCTGCCGAACAACAATGGCCGCGTCGGCATGTTCGGGGTGTCGTACGATGGCTGGACGTCGGCGATGGCGATGCTGGATCCGCATCCGGCACTCAAGGCCGTCAGCGAGCAGGCGTCGCCGGCGGACATGTTCATCGGCGACGACTTCCATCACAACGGCGCGTTCCGGCTCAGCTACGGTTTCGAGTATGCGTACCTCACCGAGGCGTCGAAGGAGAACAGCGAATACCGCTTCACACCGCCGGACACCTACGACTGGTACCTCGCCGTCGGCCCACTGCGGAACATCCAGGCACGGGTGCTGCGTGATACCGTGCTGCCGTCGTGGCGCGACTTCGCCCAGCACCCGAACTACGATGCCTTCTGGCAGCGGCAGTCGATGCACCGCTCGCTGACGCGCGTGACGGTACCGACGCTGAACGTCGCGGGCTGGTGGGATCAGGAGGATTTCTACGGGCCGGTGACGATCTACCGCACGCTCGAGAAGCGGGACTCGCTGCGGCGGAACACGCTGGTGGTGGGACCGTGGATCCATGGGTCGTGGAGTGGCGGCACCGGCCAGGCGCTCGACGCCATCGACTTCGGCACGCCGACGGCGACGTACTTCCGGCAGGAGGTGCAGGCACCGTTCTTCGCGCATTACCTGAAGGATCGCGGCACCGTGCCGGTGAAGGAGGCGCTGGTGTTCGAGTCAGGCAGCAACCAATGGCGCCAGTACGACGCGTGGCCGGCACCCGGCGCGGTGACGCGCGCGCTGTACTTCCAGCCCGGCGGCCGGCTCACGTTCACCGCACCGACCGCGCGCGGTGCCGCCGCCGACCGCTTCGTCAGCGATCCTGCCGACCCCGTGCCCTACCGGAAGCGTCCGATCGAAGCGACCTATGCCAGTACTGGCTCGAAGTGGTACACCTGGCTGCTGCAGGACCAGCGCTTCCTGGATGGCCGCAAGGACGTGCTGCACTGGAGCACGGCCCCACTGACCGAGGACGTCGTCATTGCGGGCGACATCACCGCGAAGCTGTTCGTCAGCACGACCGGCCAGGACGCCGACTGGGTCGTGAAGCTGATCGACGTCTACCCGGACACGCCAGCCGTCGCGACCACCCTGCGCGGGTACCAGTTGATGGTCGCCAACGACGTCTTTCGAAGCCGCTTCCGCGAATCGTTCGCGCAGCCGAAGCCGATGGTGCCGAACACCGTGACGCCGGTCACCGTCGACCTGCATACGCAGGCCTATCGCTTCCTCAAGGGGCACCGGATCATGGTGCAGATCCAGAGCACCTGGTTCCCCCTCATCGACCGCAACCCGCAGACCTGGGTGCCGAACATCTTCGAGGCGACCGAGGCGGACTTCCAGCGGCAGACGCACGCCGTCTGGCGCTCGGCCACACGTGCGTCACGGGTCGAGATGCAGGTATTGCCCTGACCTGACCCGCGTCAGGAGACGCGACGGATGGCAACGCGTGCGGACGCACCGAAGCATACTTCCGTGATCCCCATCACACGCCCTGACTCTCACCTCACTCCCATGCCGCACCGCCGCCGCGTCGTGCTCCTGCTCGCGTCCCTCCTGCCATTGGGGTGCGCTTCCATGTCGCGTGGGCCGGCCGCCGTGCCCAGCCGCGCGAGCGACGCCACCCTGGCACAGGTGTACTTCTGGCGCGCCAAGCCGGACAAGTTCGCCGAGTACACCCGATACATTCGCGACGTGGCGGAACCGATCGACCGTGAGGCGCAACGCGCCGGAGCGTTCCTCGATGTCATGACGTACGCGGTGCAGGACACGACGCTTCCGTGGACACACATGCGGGTGTTCCTGTTGCGCGATTCCAGCCAGCTTGCCGGCCTCGGTGCCGCGCTGAGTGCGGCCGGTGTGCGACTGCAGCCGGACAGCGCGCGGCGGAGGGTGCAGGGCGAGTACTCGGCATCGCTGCGCGATCGGGTGGGGGCGACCGTCACGCGGTTGGTGCGGTAGCCGTCTCGGGAGTGGAGGCACTGCGCTGAGCCACGATCGCGCCAGTCGGTCGGGCCGTAGCCGGATTGGCCGCCATCGTGGCGCGCCTGCCGCTCAGCCGTGGCCGTGAAACTCGGCAGGGCGAATGGCCCGCCAACGTTACTGCCGACCTCGGCTCCAGCACGATAGGTTGGAATGCGCGTTGGCTGCAGCCTGTCGCTTCCCCGATTGCCGAGAGACCCAGTGCACCGTCGATTCCTCGTTGCGGCCCTCGCCGTCGCGCTGCTGCCGGCGCTCGTGCGCGCACAGGCCACCAGCACCGCGATCGACTCCGGCGACACCGCGTGGGTGCTCCTGTCGTCGGCGCTCGTGCTCATGATGACCGCCCCGGGGCTGGCGCTCTTCTATGGCGGCATGGTGCAGAAGAAGAACGCGCTCACGACGATCATGCACAGCTTCATCTGCATGGCGCTGGTGTCGGTGCAGTGGGTGCTGTTCGGATACAGCCTGGCCTTCGGGCCTGATCATGGTGGCATCATCGGTGGTCTGGACTGGGTGGCGCTCCGTGGCGTCGGACTCGATCCCGTGGCCTATGCCCCGACGGTGCCCCATCAGGCGTTCATGATGTTCCAGCTCATGTTCGCGATCATCGCGCCCGCGCTGATCACGGGAGCGTTTGCCGAGCGCATGAAGTTCTCGGCCTACGTCATCTTCGCGCTCGCCTGGACGACGCTCGTGTACGACCCGGTCGCCCATTGGGTGTGGGCGGAGGGGGGCTGGCTGCGGACTGCGGGCGCGATCGATTTCGCCGGGGGGACCGTGGTGCACATCACCTCTGGCGTCTCGGCGCTCGTGTCGGTGCTGGTCATCGGCAGCCGCAAGGGGTGGGGAGAGAGCCGCATGGTGCCGCACAGCCTGCCGCTGACCGTCACTGGTGCCGGTCTGCTGTGGTTCGGGTGGTTCGGCTTCAACGCAGGCAGTGCGCTCGGTGCGAACAGGCTCGCCACGGCCGCCTTCGTCACGACGAACACCGCCGCCGCCGCCGCGACGCTGACGTGGATGCTCACCGAGTGGCGTGTGCGCCGCATGCCGTCAGTGATGGGGGCCGCGAGCGGCGCCGTCGCCGGACTGGTGGCGATCACGCCGGCGAGCGGGTACGTGACACCGGTGTCGGCGCTCATCATCGGCGCCATGGCGGGGGTCGTGTGCTTTGGGGCGTGTCACCTCAAGACGCGGCTCGGCACGTACGACGATTCGCTCGACGTCGTCGGCGTGCACGGCGTCGGTGGACTGCTTGGCGCGCTGCTCACCGGTGTGTTTGCGACGACGGCGATCAATCCGGCGGGAGCGAATGGTCTCTTCGCCGGCAACGCGGGGCTGCTCGGGAAGCAGGCCCTCGGCGCCCTCGTCCCACTGGTCTATGCGGCGATCGTGACTGCGGGCATCCTGAAGGTGATCGATGCGACGATCGGGTTACGCGTTGCGGCCGAGGATGAGGCGAAGGGGCTCGACCTGTCGCAGCATGCGGAGTTTGCGTATGCGGCGACCCGGGAGTACAGCCTGATGGAATTCCAGCTCACTGGCAAGCCCGAGGAGCCGACACCACCGTCCTGAGGGCGCACCGGCTCAAGGGGTCCACGCTCAAGGGGTCAGAGTCCTTGATGCGCTCAAGGGGTCTGCGCTCAAGGGGTCAGAGTCCTTGATGGACCGACGCCACAAGGACTCGCTCAAGGGGTCCGCTCAAGGGGTCAGAGTCCTTGATGGACCGACGCCACAAGGACTCTGACCCCTTGATGGACCGACACCACAAGGACTCTGACCCCTTGAAGACCCCTTGAAAGTCCCCGTGAAAGGCGAAAGGCCGGCGCTCCGCGCGCCGACCTCTCGTCCCAACGTCAGCACCGCCCGCGACACCTCATGAACACCGCTTGTTGTTGCAGGTCACCGTCTGCGTTGCCGTGCTCGACCCGCCAGCGCCCGTCGCCGTCAGCGTGACGGTGTAGGTCTTGCGCGCGGCGTACGTGTGCGACACGGTGACTCCCGTCCCGCTGGTCGCATCGCCGAAGGTCCAGCTGTACCCCGTCGCGTTGGTCGTGGCGCTGGCGTTGAAGGTGCACGTGAAGTTCGTGCAGCTCTTGGTGAAGGAGGCGACCGGCGGCGGCGGCGCGTTCGACACCGTCACCGTCGAGGTCTTCGAACTCGTGCCATTCGCATCCGTCACCGTCAGTGTGACCGAGTACGTCCCCGACGCGCCGTAGGTACGGCTCGTCGTCACCCCGCTGCCTGACGATCCGTCGCCAAAGGTCCAGCTGTACGTTGCGCCCGCGAGTGCCGTCGAGCTGCTCCCGTCAAAGTTGCAGACGAGCGCCGTGCAGCTGGATGTGAAGTTCGCCACCGGCGGCGTCGGGGTCGCGACAATGAAGCCCGAATAGAGCAGCGTGTTCGGTGTGCCGGCCGGGAGGCTCGTCACCTTGTTCGGTGTGCCATTGCTGACCAGCGCATTGCGCGCCTGCAGCGGCGTTGCGGCAGGATTGACCTGCAGGTACAGCGCCGCGACGCCCACCACGTGCGGGGCCGCCATGGACGTTCCGCTGATGGTGTTGGTGGCACTGTTACTGCCGATCCACGCCGACGTGATATTCACGCCCGGAGCGTTGATGTCCACGCACGTGCCGAAATTGGAGAACGATGCAAAGCCGTCCGATGCGGTGGTTGCGCCCACCGTGATCGCGTTCGGCGCACTGGCCGGCGAGGAGTTGCACGCATCGGCCGTGCTATTGCCGGCCGCGACTCCATACACCACGCCAGCCGCGATCGAATTCGCGACGGCCGTATTCAACGACGATGAGAATCCACCACCAAGGCTCATGTTGGCTGCCGCCGGCAGCACTCTGTTCGCGGTGACCCAGTCGACTCCGGCAATGACTCCGGACGTGAAGCCGGATCCGGCGCAATCGAGAACCCTCACAGCCACGAGATTGACCTTCTTGGCCACACCATAGGCCGTCCCACCGACCGTACCCGCAACGTGGGAACCGTGCCCATTGCAGTCGGCCGCCGTGCCACCTGCGTTGACCTCGTCGATGCCTTTGGCCGCACGGCCCGCAAACTCGGTGTGGGTGAAGTTGATGCCGGTGTCGATGATGTACACCGTCACGCCCGTTCCGTCCGCGCCGTACGTGTATGAGCCACTCAACGGCAGGTCTCGCTGATCAATGCGATCGATGCCCCACGTGGCGCCGGTCTGGGTCGCATCGATGGACACGACCTGATCCTGCTCGACGTACGACACGCTTGGCTCAGCGCGAAGCGACGCCACCTCCGCATCCGACAGCTCGATCGCCATGCCCTTCAGCGCAGACTTGTAGGTATGCCGAAGGGTGGCGCGGTAGCGCTTGGAGAGTTGGCTGGCTTCCCCGTCCACATCCTGGACGTCGTTCCTGAATACCACGATGTAGCGCCCCGCGACCCCCGCGCCTGTGCCGGGCTTGAGCGAGGGCGAGGCATCGCGGGGGATGGACGCCGTCGGGGCGTCGGTGCAGCCGCCAAGAAGGAAAAGTGCGAGTCCGAGTGCGCCGAGCCGTTTCATTGGGTGCTCCTGACCGTGAGAAGAGCGAGACCGGGGAATGTGCTGGTGCTGCCCGATGCGAAGATCTGCGGCGGCGACTGCCGGTGTTGCCCGCGGACCGGCACCGCGCAGCAACGTTCGAAAAATCAGGCACGCTGGATCGTAATCCCAGAGAGGACAATACGCCGTGTGCGTCAGTGCGGGAGTCCTGACGGCGCGGGGCCTCGCTTGGCGCGCGCCGTGCCCCCCCCCGCGGCCCGGGCCCGCACGGTCCGGGCTGCCAGAAGCCCGGTCGCCTTGCCACCACGACGGCGAGGTCGGAAGTCGGGCGAGGTCCAAGCGTCACGCATTCCGTGATCCGGTGCGGCCGACGTATACTGGCGTTTCCTCCTGCGGAGCGGACCTATGCGGCGCGCGCTCGATCTGGTCGTGCTGAGTCTCTCGCTGAGCCTGCTGACCCCTGCCACACCGGCGCACGCGCAGCGTGCGGGTCGCACGCAGAGTTCCGTGATCCTCAAACCCTCGGCGCGCACGGCCGCGCTGGGCAAGGCGCTGCCACGGCCCGACACCACGCCACCGCCGTCGACGACCGTCACGCCGACGCGACCGGACCGCACCTCCCCGCTGGTCGTCGCCGTCACCGCAGGCGCTCGCGTGCGACCCACCGCCGTGCGCACCGACACCACACGAGCACCGGCACCGACACCCGCACCGCCACCGACGCGCATCGTGACGCCGCAACAGGCAGCGCGGCAGCTGGCATCCGGGCTGTACGGCGCCAGCGCACAACCAGCGTCGATCCGCGTGCTCAACCCCCGCACCGCCAGTGTCTGGGTCGGCGAGACAGCGGTCAAGGAGAAGGCGCCACCCGGACTGGGGGCTGCTGAGGGCATCGCACTGCCCTTTCGATTCGTCCGGGTCGACAGCGCCGGCGGCGACACACTGGCCCTGAAACCCTGGCTCGACAAGGGAAACGGACTGCGCTACGACGCCCGACGCCGCGCCTTCGTGGCCACGATCACCATCGGTCTCCGCGACACGCTGCACGCCGGCCGCGGCCGGACGCTGACGCCTCCCATCAGGCTCTCGGTGGCGGCAAGCGCGGACACGATCCGACCGAAGCTGCTCGAGATCACGGAGACCAACGTGTTCCAGACGACGGTCGAACTGGTCGCGTTGCGCTTCGACACGCTGATGCGGGTGCAGATCTGGCCGGACTTCTCACCGCGCGAGGTCAGTCTCTGGCTCGCGTTCCAGCGCGACACGCTGGTGCTGGAGGGGCCGAACTCGACGTCACGGTTTGGACTTGGCCAGGTGCAGCTGGCCGTCTCGGCACCGACCGGCGCGATTCCCCCCGGCGATTCGGTTGCGGTCACGATCCAATCAGAACGCGGCACCGACGTGACGTACATCCGGGACGGTGTGCCGTCCTTCGTGCGGATTCCGTCCACCGAGCGGGCCCGGGACACGTTCACCGCCAGCGCGCCGCGTTTCAGCCAGGCAAAGTGGACAGTGGCGTACGCCTTTCCGTTTGCCCTCCTGGGGGGTGCGGTGCTCGGCGCATTGCTCGGAGCGGGCCTGAACATGTTGCGCGAACGTGGACGCCCCGACACGCCCGCGGCGGTGTGGGTCATCCTCAGTGGACTGCTGGCGGGAGTGATCGTCGCGCTGGTCGTCGCGCTGGGTGTGGTCAGGATTCCGGGCTTCGCACTGCCGGAAGGCGGCAGTGCGGCGGTATCGCTGCTGGCGGGAACACTCGGCGGCTACGTCGGTCCGAAAGGAATCGAGGCGTTGTTCAGTGCATTCGGCGCCGGTCGCGCGTCGAAACCCGCAGCATAAGCGCGATCGGACAACGACGGTCGATGCACACGCTCTGCGGTGTGGTCACGATCAGGTCAGCGTCCCATCGACGCCACGTGTCACGCAGTCGTGGCACGTCACACCACGACAGGACGACTCACGGCGCATACCGAAACACGGCGCCGCCGGCGTCACGCACCGGCACGTCGCTGCTCGCCGCGGACGTGATGAACACTGCGTCTCCGCCCAGCACGACGGCGGTGGGATGGCGAGCGGGGACGTTGACCGTCTTCGTCCGTCGACCGGTGTGGTCCCATCGTGAGATGCATCCCGCACCATAGTGTGCGACCCAGAGCCCGCCCTCTGCATCGACGGCGATACCATCGGGATGGCCGTCGCGCTCCGTGAAACTGGCGAACAGCGTCGCACCCAGCCCCCCGTCCACCTCGGCACCGGGGATGGAGAACCGCAGGATCTTCCGCGCGTCGGAATCGCACACATAGCCAACGCCCCGGGCTGGATCGAAGGCGGGACCGTTCACGATCGGCATGCCCACGAGCATCTCGTCCCAGGCACCAGACGTCGAACGGCGGAGCAGCCGCCCGATGGCCGCCTGACCGGCCGTGTGCATGGTGGCGACCCACAGGTTCCCTGATGGATCGACGCCAAGATCATTGATTCGCTCATCATCCCGACCATCGGGCACGTCGTCGATCGGCTCCAGCACGGCCGAGGCGAGATCGAATCGTCGGAGGCTGCGAGCGCGGCCGATCAGGAGCGCGTCCTGCGCCGGCGTGAGTGCCAGCCCTGCCGAGTCGGTCCCGACGGACCAGGACTGCACGCGGCCAGTCTCGACATCCAGACGGCGCAGGACCCCATCGGGGATGTCCAGCCAGTACAGACACGAATCGCGGTCACGCCAGACCGGGCACTCCCCGAAACGGCCGTCGCCTGACCAAAACGTGGTTGCATCGTCCTGAGAGTGCCTGCCCCATGCGGATCGCATGCGGTGCCACCATTGGCCGCGACGGGCTACCACTCCCCCCTCCCCACTCTCGCGACAGTTCCCATGATGCCATGCGCTCGCTTTCGGATGAATGCGCCCACTGCCGTCTCGGAAGTCATCGACGGCGAGGCGGTGATCATGAACCTCGAGTCCGGACACTATTTTAGCGCCCGCGGCGTGGGTGGCGTGGTGTGGGAGTGGACGATTGCCGGCCATTCGCTGGACGAGATGGCGGCAGTCGTGGCTGCCACGTGGCGCGTGGAGACGGCCAGGGACGACGTGCTGGCGTTCCTGAATCAGGCGCAGGCGCATGCACTGGTGGTGCCTGATCACGACGCGCCGACACCGACCGCGGCACCGTTGCCCGGCGAGATGGGCGGTCGCACCTACGCCGCCCCGACGCTGGAGGTCTTCACCGACATGGAAGACCTCCTGTTGCTCGATCCGATTCATGACGTCAGCGAGAGCGGATGGCCAGCGCCACTGGAAGCCGCGACGAACGACGCACTCGCCTAGAGCGTCTCTTGGCGTTGAACCCAGCACAACCCGCACTCGGCGCAGCTCAGGACCGGATCAGCGCCATCGTCATCGCGCGGAACGCGGCGCACTTCGTGGCAGAGGCGCTCGAAAGCATCGTGAGATCGTCACGTGTGCCGGATGAGATCATCCTGATCGATGGTGCCTCGACTGATGCCACGCGCGAGATTGCCGCGGGCTTTCCCGGGGTCCGTGTGATCGTACAACAGTCGCAGGGCATCGCCGGGGCTTACAACGAGGGCATCGCGGCAGCAACGAATGAGTTGGTGGCGTTCCTGTCGTCCGACGATCGCTGGATGCCGGACAAGCTGCGCCGACAGTCGCTCCTGATGGCTGAGCAGCCCGAACTCGATCTGGTGGTCTGCCACGTGCAGCACGTGCTCGAGCCGGGCTGTGCGACTCCGCCGGGGTTCAGGCGCGCATTGCTCGACGCCCCGGTGCCCGGCTTCATCATGGAGTGCCTGCTGGTGCGCCGGCGTGTCTTCGACCGGATCGGCATGATGGATCCGGCCATTGCGGTGAGCAACGATACGGACTGGTATGCGCGTGCGCGTGACCACGGCGTCCGCATGCACCTGCTCGACGAATCGCTGGTCTGGAAGCGCGTGCACGATCGGAACAGCTCCCTGACGGCGCCGGACATCAATCAGCAGCTGCTGCAGGCGCTCCGTCGTTCGGTGGAGCGCAAACGTGCCACAGCCACTGGGGCGGTCTCGTGATGCGGTGCATTTCGGTCGTGATTCCATGCTTCAACGCCGAGGCGTACGTCGCGGCAGCGCTCGAGTCGGTGCAAGGGCAGGCGCTGCCGGACGGCGTCACGCTGGAGGTGATCCTGGTGGACGACGGATCGACCGATGCCAGTGTCGAGCGCGCATGGGCCGTGGCGCCCAACCTCCGGGTGCTCAGCCAGCCGAACCTCGGGATCAGCGCCGCGCGCAACGCTGGCGTGCATGCCGCACAGGGCGAGTGGGTGGCCTTTCTCGACGCCGATGACCTCTGGCCCGCGAACAGCCTCGCGCTGCGTTCACGTCTGCTCGAGACAACGGCATCGCTGGCCGCAGTCGCAGGCGGCATCGAACAGTTCGTGAGCGACGACGTCCCGGCGGCGGACCGAGCCGGCATCGTCGTGCCGGCGGGCGTCATCGTCGGGCGGCTCGCTGGCGCATTGCTGGTGCGTGCGACGGTCTTCGATCAGGTGGGCGACTTCTCGCCCGCGTACCGTATGGGCGAAACGATCGACTGGGTGGCGCGAATCGAGGACGCCGGTCTCGCGATCGGCGCGGTCGAGGCGACGGTCCTGCGTCGCCGCATCCACCGGAACAATTCAGTTCAGAAGCGCGAGCAACTCAAGGCCGACTACCTCGGTGTGCTCCGGCAGGCGATCCATCGTCGTCGCGCCACCCGTGCATCCGACACGACGGTGGGTTGATGCGCGCTGCGTTGACCTCGACTGACCCCGAGCTTGGGTTTCTGTGGCCGGCGGCGGACCAGCTGCAGTTGCTCGACGCGGCGCTGCTGCCGGGCGATGCGGCGCGGGCAGCGTATGCCAGCTGGCGCCGCAGCGTCCGCCTGGAGGAAGAGTTCTCGTGGACCGTGCTGCGCCTGTTGCCGCTGGTCCATGATTCGCTCGCCCGTGCCGGTGAGCGCGACCCGTTGATGGGGCGCCTGAAGGGGATGTCGCGGCGCACGTGGTATGAAACGCAGCAACTCTTCCATCGCACGCGACCAGCGGTCGCTGCACTCTGCGATGCCGACATTCCAGTGCTGCTGCTCAAGGGAGCACCGCTCGTCCTCTCGTACTACGGACATCATGCGCTGCGTCCGATGAGCGATGTGGACGTGGCCGTGCCGGTGGGCGACGTGCAGCGCGCCATCAGCGTGCTTCGGGCCGCGGACTGGCACCCGACCAGCGATCCATCACCGGACTACCTCCGCTTTCGACACGCGCTGCAGATGCGGCATCCGAGTGGCGCCGAGTTGGACCTGCACTGGCACACCATGTACGAGGGGCTGTCGGGGAGCATCCCCGACTGGGGCTGGACGCATGCCGAGCCGCTGGAATTTCTCGGCTGCCGTGTGTTGCAGCCGGGACCGACGGAGATGTTGCTGCAGCTGATCGTGCACGGTGTGCGATGGAACCGGGAAACACCGATCCGCTGGATTCCCGATGCGCTGATGGTGCTCCGTGCACGGGGCGCCGAAATCGACTGGACGCGGCTGGTTGCCGATGCGCGACGGATGCAGGTGACACTCCGCCTGCGCCTCGGCCTGGAGTGGCTCACCGCCCGATACGCTGTCGCGCTGCCGCCGGAGGTGCTGGCACAATTGCGCGCCACGTCGCCCACGGCGGCCGAGCGCATGGAAGGATGGGTGTACCTGCGCGATTTCCGACGGTTCACCAACTCGGTGCTTGGGAACCAGTGCACCATCGTCGCCGATCTGTGCCGCGTCGTCCACCCGACGTCCGTCGGGCGCTTCCTGCGCACGCTCCCGCACTACCTGCGGTTCCGGTGGGGCCTCGAGGGGCGCAGTGGGATCGCGCCGGCGATCTGGCGGTCTGCCATGCGACGCCTCCGCGGCGACGTCGGCGAACTGACGGCTGCACGATGAGCGCGCCTTCGGCGGCCATGGCGCCTGACAGTACTGGCACCGGTCTGCGCGCACAGTTGAACGCGGTGTGGGACCGTGACGCACTCGCGCTGTTGTGGCGCTACATCCAGCCGTACCGGTGGGCGCTCGTCGTCTTTTCCACTGGCGCCGTCCTGCAATCGCTGCTGGTGCTGCCCGTGCTGTGGATGGTGCGCCGTACCTTCGACATCGCGATCCCGGGGCACGACGTCCGCTCGCTGGTCTTCCTCGGCGCGGGCATCGTGGCGATCAGGGCGGTCGGCAGCGTGCTGGCCCTCGCACTCCGCCACCGCATGCTCGGCATCGTGAAGGGTGCGGTCACGGCCATGCGCGTGGACATCGTCACGGCCTTGCTGCATCAGGCACGCGCGCGGCACGATCAGATGGACGTCGCACAGACACACACCCAGGTCGTGCAGGAAACGGAGCGCGTCGATCGGGTCGCCAACGTGCTCCTCTCCGGCCTGTTGCCGGCGCTCATCACCAGCGGTGGCGTGATACTGGTGCTGATGATCCTGGACGCACGATTGCTGGCGATGGGGCTGGGGATCCTGCCGGTGATCTGGTTGTCGAGCCGGTGGCTGTCACGGCGGGTGCAGGGGGAAGTGCGGCAGTTCCAGCGTGCGTTCGAGCGATTCAGTCGCAGCGTGAATTTCGCGTTGCGGCAACTGGACCTGATCCGGCTGACGGGTGCGGAGGCCGACGAGCTCACTCGCCAGCGACGGGGGCTCCACGAGCTGCAGCAGACAGGCGAGCGGATGGCGATGTCGTATGCGGTGCACGGTCAGCTGCAACGCACGCTGGTTGGTGTGGCGGGCATCGTCATTCTGGTCGCCGGCGGAATCTCGGTCGCCTCCGGCACGCTCTCGATGGGGAGTCTGCTCACGTTCTACGTGGCGTCCGGCGTCCTCAACGGCCATCTGGACAGCATCCTCGGTGCGATTCCCGAGGTGATCGCAGGCAATGTGTCGCTGCGGACACTGGCCTCACTCCTCAGGCAGGCCGAGCCCGAGCCATACACGGGCACAGCACCCGTCGGCGCAGCGGCCGTCGTGAGTTTGCAGGGGGTGCATTTCCGCTATGGTGATCGTCCCGTGCTCTCAGGCGTCGATCTGACGATCAGCCCCGGCGACAACATCATGATCGCCGGCGAGAATGGCGCGGGCAAAAGCACGCTCGTCTGGCTCATTGCCGGACTCTATCGCCCGCATGCTGGCCGGGTGTGCTGGGACGACGCGGACTATGCGTCACTCAGCATGCCCGCCCTGCGACGCCAGCTTGGTGTCGTCCCGCAGCATGCGTCGTTCTTCCTTGGCACGGTGCGCGACAACCTGACCTTCGGTCGTGGCGCCATCACGGACGAAGTGCTGGCCGATGCGCTCTTCCGCGCCTCGGCCGACGCGGTCATCGCCCGCCTTCCGCGAGGCCTCGACAGCTCGATGGGTGAGGTGGGCCAACTCCTCTCCGGCGGGGAGCGGCAACGCCTCGCGATCGCCCGCGCGCTGCTGGGATCACCACGACTGCTCGTGCTCGATGAGCCGACCACCCATCTCGATGTCGACACCATTGGCGAAGTCATGACACGCCTCCTTTCATGGGACGCGCGTCCGAGTGTGCTGACCATCACACATGATCCCGCGGTGCTGGCGTATGCGGGTTCGGTCTATCGGCTGGAGGCGGGGCGGCTGCTGCCGGTGGCTGCCCCGGCGTGGCCGACTGCGGCGCTGGCCTACTGATGGAACAGTCCACAGCGATAGCGGAAATGACACACCGCAGCGATACGCCGGTGATGTCCGAGCAGGCGCAGCTCGACTTCTTCAACGTCGCGCATGAACGAGCGCAGGCGGCGGAGGCGCGCACCGAGGTGTCCGAGGTGCACCTGGAGCTAGCGGACACCATCGTCGCCATCCGCTTCGCGGGGCCAGCACTGCGCGACGCGTTTCTTCCCGCGCTGAGCCACCTCGTGATCCCGGCGCAGGCACCGGCCGCGGCCACCTTCCACGTCTGGGATTCGAAATCCAGCGGCGTCGCGATGCCGCCACCGCCCTGCCCGCGTGAAAGCTTCACACACCGTGGGGACATCTGGGGCATGTCGAGCGAACGCATTCGCAGTGCGTTCCATTGGCATGAGTTCTCGGTGAACCTGTTCGACCACCAGCACTCGCGTGGCGTGTTCTGGGTGCAGGATGCCGCCAGCCTGCCGTATTGGTCCAAGGCGTCACCACTGCGGACACTCTTCCACTGGTGGCTCGCGGCGAACGGTGCGCATCTGCTCCATGCCGCCGCGGTGGGTCTGGCCGATGGTGGGATCCTGCTCGCGGGGCGGGGCGGCACCGGGAAGTCCACGACGGCGCTCACCAGTCTGTCGTCGGGGCTCCTGTACGTGGCCGACGACTACCTGGCGGTTCGGCTCGATCCCGAACCCATGGCCTACAGCCTCTATGCGACCGCGAAGGTGGCGCCGGCGCAGGTCAGTCGGTTCCCGGTGCTGGCACCCCATGTCGTCTCGGCCGAGGTGCCGCACGGCGAGAAGGCCGTGGTACAGTTGCATCCCGCGTTCTCCAGCCAGGTGGTGCGGAAGATGCCGCTGCGCGCCATCGCGGCGCCGGCCTTCGGGTCGCGTGCCGAATCAGTGTTCGAGCCGGACACCGGTGCCTCCACGCGGCGCGCCGCGGCCTTCACCACGCTCTCCCAACTGCCGCATGCAGGGCGTGAGTTGCACGCCTTCGTGGATCGGCTGATGCTGCAGCTTCCCAGCTTCACGCTCCGGCTCGGTCACGACATCCCTCGCGTGGCCGACGCGATCACGCACCATTTGCAGCTGTCGGATGAGGCACTCTGTGCTGCGGCGGTGCAGGACGAGACGGCCAGCCACGCGGCGCGACCGCTGGTGTCGGTCATCATCCCCGTGTTCAACGGGGCACGCATGCTCGCCTCGGCAGTGCGGAGCGTACTGGCTCAGGCATGGGACGCGCTGGAAATCATCGTCGTGGACGATGGATCGAGCGACGACATCCAGCGGGCCGTCGAGGAACTTCCCGTCGACGTGCTCTTCATCCGCCAGCTGAACGCGGGACCTGCCGCTGCCCGGAACCGGGGGCTGGCCGCCGCCTCCGGCTCCCTGATCGCCTTTCTGGATGTGGATGACCTGTGGGCGGCAGATCATCTCACCGCCCTGCACGCGCACCTGACGGCGGAGCCGGCACTCGACGTGGTGCATGGGCTTGCGCAGGTCACGCGACTGTCGGATCCTGATGGCCCGGGCGAATACCTCGGCAACCCGGGTGATGCCTATCCGTGGTACATCGGGGCCGGACTCTATCGCCGACGCGCATTCGATGCGATCGGCGGCTTCGACACGGAGCTGCGATTCAGTGAGGACACCGATTGGTTCCAGCGGGCCCGCTCGGCCGAGCTGAAGGTGTCGCATGTGCACGAAGTCTCCCTGTTCGTCCGCCGGCATGACGCCAACAGCACGAAGGGGAAGACGCTCGTCGAGCTGAATGCGTTGCGCGTGCTCAAGAAGCATCTCGACCGTCAGCGGTCCGGCACCGCTTCCCCGATTGCTGGTGGTGTTGACCAGTCATGATCGATGCCATTGCGCGTTGGCTCGGGCTTCCGCAGCGAGAGCCGATCGCGCAACAGCTGCCGCTGCTGCCCAGGCCCACCTGCGCGCTGCTGACTGGTGCGGCGGGACAGGTCGCGCGGCTGGTGCTCCCGGCCGTGTGCGATGCTGCGCAGGCATGGCGCCTCGTGGATCGAGTGGCGATCCCCGACGATGGTGCATTCCCCGACAGGCACCTCCGGACGCTCGGCACGGCAGGCGGCGCGCAGGACCTGCTGGAAGGGGTTGATGTGGTGCTCCACTTCGCCGGACAGGCCAAGCCAGCCTCGCACGACGTGCTGCACCGCGAGAACGTGGAGGTGGTGGACTGGCTGCTCCAGGAGATGGATCGCGCCGGTGTCCGGCGCCTCGTCTATGCGAGCAGCATGCATGTGATGGGTGGCTACTCCCGCCGCGACCGTGTGCTGCCGACGCACCCACCGCGCCCCTCCAGTCCATATGGCGAAAGCAAGCTGCACGCTGAACAGCGGATCGCGGCTGCGGTGCGTCGCGGCGCACTCGAGGCACTCGTGCTGCGGATGGGACACGTCACCGACCGGATCGATGTGGCGGAGCCCGCGAACTGGCTGGCGGCCGACGACCTCGCGCGACTCGTGTGCATCGGCATGCGGCACCCACGCATTACGCTGACGACCGTGCACGCCGTCACGCCGCATGCGGGCGATGATCTCGGGCAGCGCGAGTTTGCCCGTCGTTTCGGGATGGAGTGGCGGCGGGATGCGCCATCATACACGAAGGCGCTGCAGCGGCTGCGCGCCTGGTATGGCGATGATCTCGTCGCCCAGCGATTTCGCGGGGGCGTGTTCATGAGCGGGCGGGCGTGAGACCGGTCGATAGCGGTGCAACGGGTAGTGACTGCACATCGCCGGGTCATGAGCGTCCGGCCCGCAGAAGCTGTCGCATGCATGGCCACTACGGCGTACCGGCGACCGGCTCCCCTCGCGTCACGGCCGCGGCCTGACGAGCGCATCAAACGGCGCGTACCGTCGCAACGGCTCGAATCCGAAATCGGCGTGAAACAGTTCGGTCGCCGACAGGCCTTTGCCGATCGCAGTGCGCAGCGCGCCGACGGCGTCAGCGTTGCGGCCGCGGTGCACCAGCACTCGCGCTCGCTGGAGGTGAAACGCCAGCGTCGGTGTGCTCGCACTCAACCGCGCCAGCATCTCGTCGCTGAGTGCCGTGCGGCCGAGGTGCGCGGCGATGATCGCCGTGTTCGCGGCGAACCGTGGCGGCCGATTGTCCGCGCGGGCGCGTGCCCGCGACTCGAAGAACGGAAGCGCTGCGGCCCAGTCGCCCCGCACCATCTGCGCAGTCGCGAGCCCCTCGCGCAGTTCCTCCGACGCGGTGTCGCGTTGCAGTCCGATACGAAACGACGACACCGCCGACGCGGCAAAATACTCCGCCTCTCGCACGCGTTCGTGCGAGCGCAGTTCGACCGCCACCATCAAGCGGACATTGGCCTGCCAAGCGGCGTCGGTCCCGCCCGACCCCTGAATACAGCCCGCAAGGACACGTTCGATCTCCGCTCGCGTTTCACGCGGTGCAAGCGCGCGCAACTCGTACATGCAGGCATCGGCCACGAACGGATGTTGCGCCCTGACGGCGCGGACCAGCGCCAGTTCGTCGCTGTGCCGGCCGAGCAGATGAGAGGAAATCGACTGCCAGTGGATGGCTGCGAAGAGCTTGTCGCGCGTCCACCAGCGATCGACCTCGGCTGCCTTGAACGCCTCGAGCGCTTCCGCAAACCGGTTGGTGGTGGCCGCGGCGAAACCACGTGACCACTGGGCATCCGGCGAATGCGGTGCCAGGCACACCATCCGCTGCGTGGCCTGGTACATCGATTCGCGGTCTCCGCTGTGATACCCGGTGATGTAGGCGAGTTGTGCCTGATCGTACGGTGCCAGTCGATTCCGCTGGGCGGCGAATCGGGTGAGCAGTGATTCTGCGCTGGCACTGCGGTTCGAGATCATCCACGCCTCGTACAGCAACGGCACGACCGACACAAAGCTGCTATCGAGACGGAGCGTGCGCTCGAAGTGTGCGGCGGCCGCTCTGGCGTCGCCGTCGATCCACGGCTTCAGTCCGCCGACGTACTCGAGATAGGCCGCGTAGGTGGGTGACACCGCTGTGGCAGTCGACGCTGCGGCCAGGCGCGCGCCGTGCAGCGTGGCAAAGGCGCCGAGCAGCCGCTGCTCGACCTTGCGCAACACCGTCACGGGATCGGTCACAACGCCCTGCTCCTCGGCGAACCGCACCACCGGCGTGGTGGCATCGGCCGAACGGAGCTGTGCGATGACCATCAGGGCGCCATTGCTGATGTAGTAGCGACCCGTGACGATGGTGTTGAATCCGGCGCGACCGGCACGCTCGGCGAGTTCGTCGGTGTCGCCGCCATTGGCCGGACTGGCGACGGTCAGACCCTTGCGCATCCGGGTGCGCACGTCGGCCACGTTGGCGACGCCAACGCGCGACAGCGCCGCCGCCAGCAGGTCAGCGGCCAATTCACCGATCGGGGCAAGCGTGGTGTCGCCCGTCTGGTTCACGAACGGCGTGACGATCACGCGTTCTGGCGCCGTGATCTCAGGTCGGCTCCGTTCGCGCGCGGCGAGTGTCACGACCAGCAGCAATGCGCCCGCCAGAAACGCCGCGCCGGCCAACTGCTGCCGACGGTTCGGCTGCGTCAGCACTGAGACTTCCGGCGGGCCCCCGGACGCAGTCAGTGGCGACTGCGCGTTGGTCGGTAGCGGTTTGGAGGCGCTGATTTCTGCCCCGATCCGCTCACGCACCGCATGGGACCAATCCGGCGGACCCGCCGACGGTACCGTCGGGGCGGCGACGGACAGTGAGTCGGGCGGCAGGACGCGCCGTCGCATCGACTCCACCAGCGCCAGCGTCTCCGGCGACGCCTCGACCTCGAGCTCACGCTGCAGGCGGAGCGAGAACTCGGCGAAGGCGTCCAGCGCCTCGGCTCGATCGCCAAGTCGGTCGATCAGGGTGATGCGGCGGCGGAGTATCCGCTCATCGAGTGGACTGAGCCCCGCCGCGACGCGCAAGTGCTCTGCCCCGCGCTCGAGGTTGCCATCACGCTCCTCCTGCTCAGCCAACACTGATGCCGACTCGACGGCGATTCGACGGACGCGCGCCCGCTGCGCGTCGAGCCAGTGTTCCATCGCGGCGCTCTCAGGCACAAACAGGCCGTCCAGCAACTCACCGCCAAGCGCGATCCGCAGCGCCAATTCGCGATCGCCACGCGAGTTCGCGTCGTCGAATTCCCAGAGGTCGCAGGTCCATGCCGATGCGTCGAGTGCGATTTCCTCGGCGAACCGTCCCCCGATCGCGGTATCGCCGAGCACCCGGCGGCAATTGTGGATCGCCTTGCTCAGGCCATTCCGGGCTCGTGCATCGTCGAGATCCGGCCAGAGCAGCGACAGGAGTCGATCGCGACGGACGGACCCGTGGCGCGCCACGCACAGAATGGCCAGCACGGCCACCTGTTTGGACTGCGCGAGGATGGTGAACGCCTTGGCGTCACCCTCGATACGCAGGTCGGGGACGCCGAACATCTGGAATCTGATCAAGTCTTCGCCGCCAGGACACGACGAAGGGCCGTGGCTGGGGAAACGATGCTAAAACACAACATGTCAACAACTTACGGGCGGCCCCGAGCTCGTTGACAGCTTCGGCCTGTGCGCCCGACGCACCACGGGCGCGATCAGGAAGAGATGGGGAAGACGCGGCTGCCACTGTGTTCCGTGCGCAGCGGGCACCCCTGCCAGGCGTGCGCACGTATTCGACCCCCAACGCTCTTTCAGAGAGGATCACCATGCAGTGGAACACGAACATCCCGCGCCGGATCGGATCGCTCGCCGCGGCCGTCCTGCTTTCCGTCGCGCTCCCCGGCTGTGCGGCGGACGATGCCGTGACCTCCCCGAACGCAATCGAGTTGTTGGCGACCAAGGCGGAAACGCAGACGCCTGTGGCGGCGACTTTCGACTTTGCCAACGCCGTCGCAGCGGGGAGCGCCATCACCAGCGATGCAGCGAGCGTCCTGTATCGGGACGCGGTCTGCGGTGTGACGGCACGGATCTTCTATCTGAGTCCGAACTATCTCGACGGCAACCTGCAGCTCGACAATTCCCGCGCCTCGGACCGGAATTGCGTGTCATTCGGTGCGGCGGCGTACCCGCGCAAACTCACGGTCCGGTATCCGGACACTGGTATCACGCAGACGAACACCGGCGGGATCAACGTGACGGACCTCGGCACGGTCGTGAGCGGCACGGGGCTGCGCGGGATGGGGGTGCGGATCGCTGGCACCGGCGCCCGGTGCGCCAGTCTCGAATTCGGCAAAGCAGCGGGCGGCTCTCAGGTGGTAGTCACCCGCCTGTCGCCCACGAGTTGGGGGGTCGCTTCGCAGGTTGGCGGCTCGGCGGCCTGCGTGCCGGTACGCGGCGCCACCACGATCATTCCGAACTTCGTGGTAGCCTTCACGGTCACGCTCAACTGACGGAACGCCGGCAGCGCCCCGACGTGGGTGCGCTGCCGGTACCCACGCGTCGGCTCGCACAGCGCAATCGTGCCAGGTGGGTCGGTGGCTTGGGGATCGCGTCAGGTGCGATCGGACTGCGACACGACCAATGACGGTTAGGGGCCTCCAACCGTCATTGCCAAGCTCTAGCAGGATGCTGAAAAAGTAGCTGGATTTCCAGCCGAGCTGGCCCGATTCTTCCAGCGGCAGATATCGACCCTTTCTGGAGCCGAGCCATGCGTGGAGCCGACGAGCCGCAGACGACCTTGTTCAGCTATGTCTCGGTC
>JANNXU010000005.1:0-6814 GCA_031409715.1 Gemmatimonadaceae bacterium
GGCATCGTCAACTCTTTTCACACAGAGGCTGGAAGCAGCAGAGGTGTGAAAAGAGTTGACGATGCCGACCACCGCACGAGCGTTAGCTTGCCGCATGGACCGGAGAACGTTCGTCGGCGCGCTCAGCGCCGCGCCACTGTCGCTGCAGGCACTCGCGCGAGTCGATGCTGACGCCCACCTGCCGCGGCCGACGACGGCGCAGCTGACGTGGCAGCGCGACGAGCTGGCGATGTTCGTCCACTTCGGCGTGAACACCTTCACTGATCGCGAGTGGGGTGACGGCACCGAGCCTCCACAGCTCTTCGACCCGGCGGCACTGGATGCCCGCCAGTGGGCGCGGACGGCGAAGGCGGCGGGGTTCCGCGCGATGATCCTCACCGCCAAGCATCACGACGGTTTCTGTCTCTGGCCGACGGCCACCACCACGCACAGCGTCGCCTCGTCACCGTGGCGTGGCGGACAGGGCGACGTCGTGCGCGAGTTCGTGAATGCCTGCCGCGCCGAGGGACTCCGGCCGGGGCTGTACCTGTCACCGTGGGACCGGCACGATCCGCGGTATGGCGACTCGCCACGCTACAACGACGTCTACATCGCGCAGCTCACCGAACTGCTCACCCGGTACGGTCCGATCCACGAAGTCTGGTTCGACGGCGCGAACGGCGAAGGGCCGAACGGCCGGCGGCAGCAGTACGACTGGCCACGCACCTGGGGCACGGTGCGACGGCTGCAGCCACAGGCGGTGATGTTCTCCGATGCCGGACCCGACCTGCGCTGGATCGGCAACGAGCGTGGCGCCGCCGGCACGACCAACTGGTCCACCGTCGATCCACGCATCGTGACGGCGCCTGGGATGGAGGGCGCGGAGGTCATGCGCTCGCTGCAGGATGGCGATCGCGCCGGTACGGTGTGGCGCCCCGGTGAGACCGACGTCTCGATCCGGCCCGGCTGGTTTCATCATCCGGCCGAGGACGCGAGGGTGCGCTCGGCTGACGATCTGGTGGCGCTGTACTTCACCTCGGTCGGTCGAAACTCGAAGCTGCTGTTGAACGTGCCACCGGCCCGCG
The DNA here is from genome assembly GCA_031409715.1 of Gemmatimonadaceae bacterium. Lineage (GTDB taxonomy): Bacteria > Gemmatimonadota > Gemmatimonadetes > Gemmatimonadales > Gemmatimonadaceae > JACMLX01. The sequence continues at coordinate 1,065 of JANNXU010000005.1, forward strand.
ACGGCCTGTTCGCCGCGCGCGACGTGGCCAGCCTGCTCGGCATGCGTGCGCAGCTCTCGACGCTGTTTGCGGAGGATCTGTGCCGTGGGGCCCGGCAGCGCTGGCGCCGCACAGGGCCGCGCACGGCGGTGGCGGAGCTGGTGTTCCCGCGCGCGATGCCGGTGGGCCTGATCGACCTCCGCGAATCGATCGCGGAGGGCCAGCGCGTGGCGCAGTACGTGGTCGAGGCGCGGGTGGACGGCGCGTGGCGGGAGGCCTGCCGCGGCACCACCATCGGGCACCGGCGCCTTGAGCGGGTGGCGCCGCTCACGGCCTCGGCACTCCGCATCACGATCACCGACGCGGTGGCGCGTCCGATCCCACTCGACGTGCACTGCTTCGGCGGCCACTGATCACGCTGCGTTCGTCACAACACGCTCGACCGCAGCGGTCCCGATCTACCTGCCGCTGTCACGATGACTTCGATGATGCTTTGCGTCGCGGCGCGCGGCGCAGTTGGTTTCATGCATCCGGCGCGTCGCTCCGTCACGGGAGACGAGCCCTCTTTCCGCATGCCTGCCGGTGCCGTCGGCGCGCCGCTGCGTCGTGCCCTGTCGATCCCTCCCGCTCATGACCGCCATCCTCGCCGCACCGCCGTCCCTGCGTGACAGCTGGAAGGCCGACCTTCCCGCCTCGCTGGTCGTCGTCCTCGTCGCCCTGCCACTCTGTCTCGGCATCGCGCTCGCATCCGGGGCGCCGCTGGCGTCGGGCATCGTGTCCGGCGTGATCGGCGGCGTGGTGGTGGGGCTGCTGTCGAACTCGCAGCTGATGGTGAGCGGACCCGCGGCCGGGCTGACCGCGATCGTCCTGACGGGGATCACCGCGCTTGGCTCGTTCGAGCAGTTCCTGGTGGCGGTGGTGATCGGTGGTGTGCTGCAAGTGGGCCTCGGCATCGCCCGCGCCGGCGTCATCGGGTACTACTTCCCGAGTGCCGTGATCAAGGGGATGCTGGCCGCCATCGGCATCATCCTGATCCTCAAGCAGCTGCCGCACGCGGTCGGCTACGATGCCGACTGGGAAGGTGACGAGTCGTTCCTGCAGCCGGGAATCGGCACCACCTTTTCGTCGCTGAGCGAGCTCACGAGCCAGGTCCAGCTTGGTGCCGTGCTCATCGCACTGCTCTCGCTGGCGGTGCTGGTGACGTGGAGCCGGCCCGCATTGAAGAAGTTGAAGGTGATTCCGGCGCCGCTGCTGGTGGTGCTGCTCGGCATCGGACTCAACGCCGTCTTCATGCGGTATGACCCCTCGCTGGCGGTGCGCGCGACACACCTCGTGCAACTGCCGGTGGCCGACACGCCCTCCGACTGGCTCACCTTCTTCCGCCTGCCCGACTGGAGCGCGCTGACGTCGCTGGGCGTCTGGCGGCTGGGCGTGACGCTCGCGATCGTCGCCAGTCTCGAGACCCTGCTCAGCCTCGAGGCGACCGACAAGATGGATCCATTCAAGCGTGAGTCCGACACGAACCGCGAGCTGCTGGCGCAGGGCGTCGGGAACACGCTCTCAGGGCTGGTGGGCGGGCTGCCGGTGACGGGGGTGATCGTGCGCAGCGCCGCCAACATCGATGCCGGGGCACGCACACGCTGGTCGGCGATCCTGCACGGGCTGCTGCTGCTGACGTTCGTGCTCACCATTCCGCGGGTACTGAACCTCATCCCGCTGTCGGCCCTGGCGGCGATGCTCCTCTTCACCGGCTGGAAGCTGGCGTCGCCGGCGCTGTTCCGGACGTCGTGGTCGCTGGGTTGGGGACAGTTCGTCCCTTTCGCCGTGACCGTGGCGGCGATCGTGCTCACCGACCTGCTGATCGGCATCGCCATCGGGCTCGGCGTGGCGACGATCTTCATCCTCGCGCAGTACCTGCGCCAGCCGGCGCTGAAGCGCGTGAGCCCGGATGGTGCCGTGCTGAAGCGCTTCCAGCTGCCCGATCAGGCCACCTTCCTCAGCAAGGCCAACATCGAGCGCACCCTCACGGCAATGCCGGACGGCAGCCGCATCGAGATCGACGGGTCGCACACGACGCGTTTCGACTATGACGTGCTCGAGCAGCTGCACGCCTTCACGGCGACCGCGCAGCTCCGCAACATCGACTATCGCCTGGTCAACATTCCGGCGGCGCCGACCACTCCCACCCACTCGCACTGATCATGCAAAACTACCAGAAGCTCTTCGCCAACAACCGGGAATGGGCCTCGGCGATCCGGACGACGGATCCCGACTACTTCGAGCGACGCGCCATCGGGCAGGAGCCGCATTTCTTCTTCATCGGCTGCTGCGACTCCCGGGTGCCGGCCGAGCTCCTGACCGGGGCCAAGCCGGGCGAGATCTTCACGCATCGCAACATCGCCAACCAGGCGCACCCGAACGACCTCTCGATGCTCTCGGCGCTCGAGTACGCGGTGGAGTTCCTGGATGTGAAGCACGTGCTGGTGTGCGGGCACTATGGGTGCGGCGGCGTGAAGGCGGCGATGGGGCCGCAGGGCCATGGTATCGTGGACCACTGGCTGCACGTGGTGCGCGACGTCTATCGCTGGAACATCGACGAGCTCGAGGCCATCGCGGATCCCGAGGCGCGGGCGCACCGCCTGGTGGAGCTGAACGTGGTGGAGCAGATCTTCCAGCTCTCACGCACGCCCGTCGTGCAACGGGCGTGGGCGAAGGGCACACGCCCCATCCTGCACGGCATCGTGTACGACATCCATGACGGGCTGCTGAAGGAGCTGGTGTCGGGGCTGGACAGCGAGGAACGGGCGCGGACGCTCCGTTCGCGCGTGACGGGGCCCACATCGTCGGAGCCGCCAAAGCACTGACGGGCGCGTCGCGTCGACGATCAGCTGGCGGGTGCGCGAGTCACGGCGGGCGAGGGGTCGGCGGCGCTTGGAGATCGTCAACGCTGTTCACCCGAACGAACGAGGCGGACGAGGGGTCGGCGGCGGGTCGAGATCGTCAACTCTTTTCACACGGAGGCGCGGAGGGACGGAGGGTTGCGTGTGTCGCGCCTCTGCCTCGCGGATTCCACGTTCGGTGAACGGCGTCGACTGCATCTTTGGGAACAGCTGGCACACGGTCACCCCCAAAAAGTCGCGTCACCTTCCATGCACGTCGACGGTCGCGGCGCGGGCAGAACGCTCCGTTCCTCTGCGCCTCCGTGTGAAAAGAGTTGACGATGCCGACCCGCCGCAGAAGCCTCAGCGGCGCCCGCGGTACTCGATCATCGACAACCCCGCGTCCGCGTTCTTCGCGAACCACGCCTTGCCATACTCCAGCACGTAGATCCGCCCATCCGGCCCCAGCTCCATGTCGATCGGCGCCGAGAAGGTGTCGCGCGGGGCGAAGCGTTCCATCGCCTCGTAGTCGCCGTTGGGGCGGAGCGTGACGGCGAAGATCCAGTGCCGGATCCAGTCGTAGATGAAGAGCTTGTCGTCGAAGTAGGACGGGAGTGCGGTCTGCGGGGCGTTGGCGAACAGTTCGCTGTGGTAGACCGGGCCAGCCATCGCGGTGCGGCCGCCCTTGTCCACCTGCGGGAAGTCGCGCGTGGTGCCGTAGGGGTACCAGATGAAGGCGCCGCGAGCCGGCGGCAGTTCGCGCAGCCCGGTGGTGTTCCGCGACTCGTTGAGGGGCTTCGCGGCATCGTGCAGCGGACCGCTCGCGCCGGTGGCGTAGTCCCAGCGGTGGTAGGCGTAGTTGTCGCCGACGAAGAGTGGCCAGCCGAAGTTGCCGGCGGCGCGCGCCTGGTTGATCTCGTCGTAGCCCCTCGGTCCGCGCGTGGCGAGCGTGTCGTCCGCCGCGTCCGGTCCCACCTCGCCCCAGTACAGCCAGCCGCGCTTCTGGTCCACCGAGATGCGGTAGGGGTTGCGGTTGCCCATCACGAAGATCTCGGGCCGGGTGTTCGGCGTGCCCGGCGCGAAGAGGTTGTCGGCGGGGATGTCGTAGGTGCCGTCGGCCTTGACGCGGATGCGCAGGATCTTGCCGCGCAGGTCGTTGGTGTTGGCCGACGTCCGGCGCGCATCGTAGGGTTCGTGGCCGGGACGATCATCCGTGGGTGAGAAGCCGTGACTGGCGAACCTCACCTTGGCCTCGTCGAACGGCGTGCTGTTGTCGCCGGTGGAGATGTAGAGCACACCACCCGGGCCGAACGCCAGCGAACCGCCGGTGTGGCAGCAGATCTCGCGCTGCGAGTAGAACTCGAGCACGACTTTTTCCGAGCCGATGCGCAGCGAATCACCATCGAACTCGAACCGCGACAGCCGGTTCACCGACGTATCGGCTGGGCTGAAGAACAGATAGACGAAATGGTTGCGCGCGAAGTCGGGATCGATGGTCAGGCCGAGCAGTCCCTCCTCGACGTTGGAACCGTTCCTGGCCTTGGAGTAGACGGCCACCTTCCCGGCGGGCGTCACCGACTTGTCCTTCGCCCTAAAGAGCACAACCTCCCCACCCCGCTGCGCAATCAGCACATCACCCGACGGCAGCACCGCCATCTCGGTGGGCTCGGCGAGCGTGCCCATGGTGAGCGCGACCTTGCGGAAGAGCGAATCGGCTGGCGGATACTGCGCGGTGGCCTTCACGTAATCGAGCGCACGACGTTCGCCCACGGCGTAGGTGATTCCCCCCAACACGTGCTTGAGAAAGAGCGAATCGGCGTACGACTCGTTCGTGTGGCCAAGCGCCGTGTACCAGGCACGCCCGCCGTCGAAGTCGTGGTACCACGACATGGGGTGCGTGGCACCGTTCTCGCCGCCGGTGTAGCTCGACTCGTCGATGGTGACGAGCACGTTCAGGTCGGGCACCAGCGACTTGAAGTTGTACCACTCGTCAAAGCGCTTCCACTCGGCGGGCAGGTGCGAGGTGGAGCCGTGCGTGCGATCCACGACCTTCAGCATCGCGTTCTGCTGCGCGGGATGACTCATGAAGTAGCCGCCGACGAGCCGGCCGTACCAGTGCCAGTCGTACTCCGCATCGCTCGCCGCATGGATGCCGACGTAGCCACCACCAGCCTGGATGTAGCGCTGCAGCGCGACTTCCTGCGTGCGATTGAAGACGTTCTCGGTGGGGCTGAGGAAGATCACCGCGGCGTACTGCTGCAGTGACGCGTCGGTGAAGCGCGCGGCGTCCTCGGTGGTGTCCACCACATACCCATTCGCCGCCCCGAGCCGCATCAGCACCACCTTGCCCGAATCGATCGAGGCGTGGCGGTAGCCGGCGGTCTTGGAGAACACCAGCAGCCGCGGGGGACCGGGCGGGACATCGGGCTTGCATGCCACCGTCGTGGCGAGCAATGACACGCAGGTCAGGACACGGGAGAGGCGCATGCGGCACACGGGCTGAGGATGGATCGAGAGCGGGCAACGGCGGCGGCAACAGAAACAGAAACAGCAGAACGCAAAGTCGCAAAGGAACAGAAAGGGAACGGAGAGAGGGCCTTTTGGAACGGCAACGGCAACGGCAACGGCAACGGCAACGGCAACGGCAACGGCAACGGCAACGGCAACAGCAACAGCAACGGCAACAGCAACAGCAACGGCAGCGGCACCGCGACGGCGATTGGAGTTGTCCCGAGAGCTTGTAACTGCATGACGCAAAGTTGAAATGAGAAAGGCCTTCCCCCGACCGGTCGCGGCGTCACAGTGTTCTGTGCGCCCACAGGTGACCGTTCACGGGCCGTGAGGCCCATCAGCCGGAGGTCGGCCATGCTCAACAATGCACCCGTGTTTCCG
>JANNXU010000006.1:0-75367 GCA_031409715.1 Gemmatimonadaceae bacterium
TGACCAACTCATCCAAGAGCGCCGAGGGGATCTCGACGGTCGGGGCTGCTTCCGCCGCCCCTCGCCCTGCTGTGTTTCGAGGCATACCGACTCCGGTCAGGTACCATGATATGCCTCACACACAAAATTTCTGATAGGCCCGTCGCAATGCAGCAGAACGCATTTTCGATCTCCGACAGTGCCGTACCCCGCCCTCCTCCGCGTACCGCATCCATCACGCCGATCACTGCACCAGCGCGCTCGTCCAGATCAACGCCCAGCCGCGTCAGCGGCGAGCATCACCCCGAACCCGGCACACCCCACTACAACCGCCGATGCCCCAACGCCGGCAACCGCGCCCGAATCTCCTCCATCCGCCCCCGATCGAACGCCGCCACCGCAATCCCCTCCCCCACCGCGACACGATCCAACACCGTCCCCCACGGATCCACGATCATCGTGTGCCCCCACGTCCGCCGCCCGCCAGCGTGCACCCCACCCTGCGCCGCCGCCACCACGTAACACTGGTTCTCCACCGCCCGCGCGCGCAGCAGTAACTCCCAGTGCACCTCCCCCGTCGCATACGTGAAGGCCGACGGCGCACAAATCACGTCCAGCGGCGCCTCCGCGCCAAGCATCCGGAACAGCTCCGGGAACCGCAGGTCGTAACACACGCTCAACCCCACCCGCAGCCCCGCCGCCTCGACACTGACCGGCGTCTCACCAGCCTCGAGCACGACCGCCTCATTGTACGCTCCCGCGCCAACCCCCATCGCAAACAGATGGATCTTGTCATACCGCGCCGCCACCACCCCATCCGGCGCGAACATCAGACTGGCATTCCGGACCCGGTCACTCCCCTCGCGCCGCAGCGGCACCGTCCCGCCGAGGAGCCAGATCCCATGCCGCCGCGCCATCGCACCCAGCGCCGACTGTATCGGACCATCTCCCGGCTCCTCCGCGATCCGACGACGGTCCCCGTCATCAGCGCTCATCAGGCAGAAGTACTCCGGCAGCGACACCAGCGTCGCCCCCATCCCCGCTGCCGCCGCGACCAGCCGCTCCGCCGCAGCGAGGTTCCCGGACACATCCGGCGTGGACACCATCTGAATCGCGGCGAGCGTCGTCATCCTCAACGCTACGCCCGCAGCCCCGGCTGCCGCCAGCGCCGCCGGCGCACCCCCCCTGCACCGTGCGCGCCGCCACCACGCTTGACGCATGCCCGACGAATGGTGTTCGTATCCCATGCCCCGACTGCACACGACCACGCTGCTCGCAACCTTCGCCCTGCTGAGCGCCTGCAGCGGCGGCTCCGATGCCCCGACCACCGTCGTGCCACCAGTGGTCGTGCCCCCCGTCGTCGAGCCGCCACCGCTCGGCTCTACCTACGCCAGCAGCGGTCGCGCCGCAGCCGGTGACGTCTTCGTCCACATGTTCGAGTGGCGCTGGCCCGACCTCGCCCGTGAATGCGAACAGGTCCTCGGCCCCGCCGGCTACAAGGGCGTGCAGATCTCGCCGCCCTCCGAACACGCCATCGTCCGCAGCGCCAGCGATTTCTATCCCTGGTGGCAGCGCTACCAGACCGTCAGCTACCGACTCGACAAGTCCCGCTCAGGCACCGCCGCGGAACTGAGCGACATGATCGCGCGCTGCCGCGCCGTTGGCGTGGACGTCTACGCCGACGTGGTGATCAATCACATGACCGCCGGCAGCGGCACGGGCAGCGCCGGGAGCGTCTACACGAAGTACAACTACCCCGACGTCCCCTTCTCGTCGATCGACTTCAACTCCCCGTGCTCCATCAACTCCTACGCCGTCGCGACGCAGGTGCAGCTCTGTGAGCTGGTCGGCCTCTCCGACCTGAAGACCTCCGCCGACAACGTCCGCGCACGAATCGCACAATACCTGATCGACCTGCACCAGCTCGGGATCACAGGCTTCCGCGTGGATGCCGCGAAGCATGTGCCGCCCGCCGATCTCGATGCCATCCTGGCACGCGTCAACAACGCCGCGACGGCCGCAGGACGGCCCAAGCCGTACGTCTTTCTCGAGGTGATCGGCAGCACCGGCGAGGCCGTCACGCCACAGCAGTACTTCGGCGTCGGCTTCGCCAGCGGTGGCGTGACCGACATCACCGAGTTCACCTACGGCGCACGCATCAGCGACGCATTCCTCTCGCGCGGCCGCACACTCTGGTCGGCGCTGCAGAGCTTCTCGGGTGAGTTGATTCCCTCCGACAAGAGCGTGGTCTTCATCGACAACCACGACACCCAGCGCGGCGCTGCGCTCTACTACGCCGACTCGACCTACGAGCTCGCCGCCATCATGATGCTGGCGCACGGTCACGGCTATCCGAGCGTCATGTCCAGCTACGGTTTCGACCGCACCAGCCTCTCCGGCCGCGATTCGGGGCCGGCGTCGGACGGCAGCGGCAACACGATCTCGAACGTCAATGCTGACGGCACCAGCAAGTGCACCGCCGCCATCGGCTCGCCGCAGGCCACGAGCTGGATCTGCGAACACCGCCGCGAGGCGATCCGGCAGATGGTGGCGTTCCGCAAGGCGGCCGCCGGCACACCCACCACCGACTGCGGTCGCGGCGATTGGCGCATCGCCGAGGATCCGGACCGCGTGGCGTTCTGTCGCGACGGCGCCGGGTTCCTCGCCATCAGCCTCAGCGCCACTGCCAGCACGACGGTCCTCCCCACCCGTCTCCCCGCGGGCCGCTACTGCAACGTCGCGCAGCAGCGCTACACGAAGGCCGTCGGCAGCACACCGGCAGCCTGCAGCGGTACGCCGGTCATCGTGGGCGCGGACGGCACCGCGAGCATCACACTCACGCGGCGCAGCGCCGTCGCACTCCACGTCAATGCACGCGTGACCTGACGCGACGGGTCAGCGACCGCCCTGCCCCGCCGGCACGAGGCGCAGCTGGCCCCGCGCCTCGCGCTGGCGCAATACCGCCATCACGTCGGCCAGCGGCAGCGGCGTGAACTCCCCCGACAGGAAATCACGGATCTGCAGCGCCGTCATGTTCCTGCGCAGCAGCAGCGTGAACTCGGCGTTGAACTCGTCGGGAAACGCGACCGGCCGTGCACCGGCCACAGGCGCAGGTGGAGTTGGCGGTGCTACCGCTGGACGCGCCCCGCCTGCGGCACCGCCTGCACCCGCACCACCGCCGGGGCCCGCCGGCGTCGTCCCCACCTGCTGCACCACCAGCGACGCCGCCTCACGCTCGGCAGCGCTGATCACCGGCTCCGGCGCAGGCAGGTTGCGCTGCATCGCCTGAAGCTGGTAGGCGGCACGGACCTCGTTCAGCAGCGCACCGGCACGGGCGTCGATCAGCGGCTCGAATGCGGCCGCACGACGGCGACCGAGCGTCGTGTCCGTCCACAGCACCTGCGCCGAGCGCACCACCGCCTTCTCGATCTCGGCCTGGTGACGAATGGCGTTTCGCGCCTCGCGGTACGCCGTCGTCAGTGCCGTCGCGTCGGCCGCGTCGGCGAGGTAGCCCATGCCCTTCACGTGCGACTCCCCCATCCGCGAGAGTCCGCGCCCGAGGTTGTCACCCAGCACCCGCGCCGCGATGGCATCGGTGCCGGTGGCAATCACCGACAGGCTGCCCAGCCCCACTGCGGCCGCCCGCTTGTACTGCGTGGGATCCTGCTTGTCGGGTGTGTCCTCCGACGAGTGATACCACATGTCCGGCCAGGTGATGAACATCACCGCCGGAATGCCGTTGGCGAGGTAGACGACGTGGTCGCTCGAACCGTAGTGCTTGTCCACCTTGATGTAAAAAGCATCCTTGCTGCCGCGCGGCGACTCCACCGGCTGCGTCGGCGCGTAGCCGCTCAGCGACCGGCGGAAGCGCACCCGCTCGCGCGAGATGTCGGCGACGTACTCCATCATGCTCTGGGCGATGTCGTTCAGGTAGCTCGGGAACGTGTCGGGCGTGCGCTGCAGCACCCAGAAACTCCGGCTCTGCGAGACACGGATCCCCTCCATGTCGAAGTTGAGCGTCCCGATGATCGTCGCCTTCTTCTCCGGATTGGCGGCGAGATAGGCACTGGTGCCCGCAATCTCGGGAACGAACAGGAAGTTGATCGTCCGCTTCGGACGGGGGAGCTTGCCCTCGGCGATCAGCTTGAGGTACGCCCGCCCGATCTCGAGAATCAGTGCGCAGCCCGAGTTGTCGTCGTTCGCGCCCTGCTTGATCAGCCCCTCGTAGAGATGGCCGCTGATGGCGACTTCCTGCGTCGTGCTGCCGTCGCCGGGAATCTCGGCCGACACGTACTCCGCCTTCGTCGGCACCATCGCGCTCTTCGTGATGGAGCGGATGGTGATCGTCTCGCCACGCACCAGCAGCGCCGCGAGGTTGCTGCGGACCTCCGGCGTGACCGACCAGGCCACAGTACCCGGCGACGCCAGTGCCGTGCTGGACACGATCTGGTTCGGAAAGTCCACCGAGCGCTGGTAGCCGATCGCGCTCACGCCAAGCACACCGAGCGCACCATTCTGCACGGCCGTCTGGAAGACCGAGGCTGTCGCACCCGAGGTCAGCACGAACTTGCCCTTCACGTCCTTCCCCTCGAAGTCCGCCACGCGTCCCGGGCCAACATCGATCAGCGCACCACTGATGTCGCCGTTCGCATTCAGCGAGACGAGCGCCAACGGGATGTCGTGGATGTCGAACAGCTTGACGCTCTTCGGTGCGGTCATCCACAGCTCACCTTGCGACGGCTGGGGCGCGGCCGAACCCTGCTGGTAGACGACGGTCTTCACGTTGCTGAAGCCGTACGCGCGCGCGAAGTCGGCGATGACGCGGCTCTCGCGGAAGGGACCACTGTATTCCTCGGGTGGGCGCACCCGCTGGTACGGCACGAGTTCCAGCAGGTGATGCATGGCCCGCTCGCCCGAGACCTCGTTGATGATCGCCGTCATCTCCGCCTGCGACAGCAGCGTGCGGTCCTCACGCTCCTGCGCCTGCACGGCGACGGATGCTGCCAGGCACCACGCCACGCCAGCCAACCATGTCCGCTTCATTGTCGTCCATCCCGCTCGATGTGAGGTCGCACGCACCACCGGACGCCCGGTGACGCGACGAGAACGCCGTCCCGGCGGTGTTCGTTGTCGCAATCTGCCCCGTCACAGACGCATACGCCGCTGCTCCGGCACGAACACGATCAGCCACAGCGCCGCCCACACCCCGGTCACGATCACGTTGCCGACGAACAGCATCGCCCCCGGCACATGCGCGGTCGTGCTGGCGCGAAGCAGCGAGTCGGAAAGCACAGCGTGCGGGATGCGAGACGATGGACGCGTGCGCCGCTCACCCTCTCTCCGAAAACGCACACAGGAAAGCCCGCATCGCGCGGGCTCTCCATCACAGCGTGGCCCGCACCAGCACTCGCCTCACGCGAGCTTGGCCATCGTACCGGTCTCTTCGGCGAGCAGGTAGTAGAACGTGACGCGGCTCTTGTTCCGCGACGTCTTCATGCGCGACGCCACCTTCTGGATTCCCGCATCCGCCACCTCCGGCGACAGCTCGAGTTTCTTCGCCGCGAAGCCAACCTTCACGCGGTCGAGCTCCTCGGCATCGCTGGTGGACACGAGCGATGAATCCTTGTTCCGAAGCGCGATGCCGCAGTACTTCACGATCGCCGCCACCGCCGCTTCGTTCACGTCGGTCGAGTATGCCTTCACGTCATCGAGATACTCGCTCACATCCGCCACATCCGCCTCCTGTCCAAGGGTGAGGCTCGATTTCTGAGAGCCTTTTAATACGCGCGAAATGGTAGAGTGAGCCCGAGGCGCGGCGATGTCAACGGGAATGGCCTTTCGATAGCATCCCGAGCGCGCCGCGCGTCACGGCCACGCCACGACCTGAAAGGCGACCACCGCGGCGAGCTGCGCCCCCGTGGGCACGATGCCGTCCTTGCCGCTCGTCCGGCGCGCGTTGAATTGCAGGCCCACCGCGCTGCCCGACGTCGGCGTGGTGCTGCGCGCGATCGTCAGCCAGGTGCTGGTGCCGAGCGGCGTCGCCACGCCGCTGTTCACGGCCTGGATGCCCGCCGGAACGGTCGTTGCCACGTAGGTGACCGTGAACGCCGATGGGACCGTGGCCAGCCGCACCTGCAGCTGCCAGCCGCGATTGCCGCTGGCGACGACCGTGCCCACATAACAGGCGCCGGGCGAACAGAGCGCACCGCTCTGCGAGTTCTGCACCAGCGCCGGCTGCGCTGGCGACACGGCGAACACACCGCCGACGGTCGTGGTGACCGTCGTCGTGCGCGTGACCGGCGCTTGCGCCTGGACGTTCTTCGGGCAGCCGAGCGCCGCCGCGGTGCCGAGCAGGGCCACCGTGCGTCGGAGCAGCGTCGCCGCAGGTGCCATCACTTTGCCGCCAGCGTGAAGGTCAGCGTCAGGTTGTACGTGCCACTGCGATCGGTCTCGTAGACCCAGCGGGAGGCGACGTACACGTTCTGCACCCACGCCGCATTCGACGGCTGCGTGCCGGGAAATGGAATCGTGCGGTTCGCCTCGGCATTGGTGCCACTGACGTTCCGCGCCGTGTTGGTGAAGACGTTCTGCGTCGTGCTCCAGAGCGCGTCGGTCGCCGGCTTCGCGCCAGGGCCGGTGAACACGCCGCTGATCGTGACGGCGAAGGCCCGGTTTGCCGCGACGTCGAGCACGACGCGGCCACCGTACGGCACGTACGTCGATGCAGCCGGTGTGGCAGCGCTCGCGCTGAAGCGCGTGGAGGTCAACGATGCAGGCGGCGTGAGGGTGCTGGTGGCGTTCATCAGCAGGACGTCCTGAATCGGCATGCTGACCACGAAGCTCTGCGCCGCAGCCGCCGTCGGGACCATGCCCAGGACCAGCGCGGCGACCGTGATGCTACCGCGGCTCCGCCACAGGCACCGACGCACTCGGGATCGGAGGCTCATTGACGCTGCCGCTCCAGGCGGGGCTCGAGGGAACGGGTCGACTCACCAACCACACGCGGCGCCAGTTCCGGACCCGCCGGTCGCGCTCCCTGGAATCGCAGCGGGCGCGGTTGCACCGTGACGTGGATCGGCGGCCGAGCACCGGCCGTGATGCTGACGGTCGGCAGCGTGCCCTTGATGCGCAGCGGCTCCACGCCCTGCGAGAAGTCGGCCGCGAGTTCGTACGTGCCGGGCGGCAGCGCATCGAAGCGCGCCGTGACGCCGGCACCACTCCCGGGAAGCAGGCGCGCGACCCAGACGCGCCCCGAGCCATCCTTCACGGAGATGATCGCCTTCGAGAGATCCTCGGTGGTCACGCGGGTCGAATCCGCGGCCTCGGCATGCAGCACCACGTCCAGCGCCGTCAGCGCCGTCACCGCGAGGTCGCCGCCTCGGGCCCCGGCCGCGCCCCCGGCGACGAGTCCCATGGGCAGCGAGCGGACGTCCACCGCCGGCTGGTCGGACGACGCACCGGCAAAGCGGTAGCGTCCGTCCCGGTCGGTCATCGACAGCTCGCCGCCGCGACGCACCACGATGCCACGCAGGCCCACTTCGTCCCGACCGCGACGGCCGTCGCCATCCGTGTCGGCAAAGACGAGGCCCTCGACGCGGTGACCACGCGCGAACGACGGCAGCGCCAGCGTGCGCTCGACACGCGTGACGTACATCCACTGTCCGGCGCGTGCCGCGTCGAGCGTGTTCGCGAAGTACATCGGATTGCGCTCGGCCTCGACGCTGACGGTCACGCCCAGCGGCAGCTCGGCGCCCAGCGAGCCGCGCAGGGTCGTGATCCAGGCGCCCGGCGTGACGAACGACGTGACCCGCGATGCACCACCACCGAGCACCAGTCTCGCCTGGCGCCGCGTCAGCAGCGGCACCTGGTCGGCGCTGACGCTGACGTCCATTTGACGCGACGGGAAGCCGACCGCCGCCCCGGCGGTGCTGGTCGCACCGGAGATCGCCAGCATGCCGGCACGTCCGTTCATGTGCACGCGTGCGCCATACCGCGAGGCGATGGTGCGATCCTCGATCGCGATGCCGCCGGCGCCGCCGCTCGAGACCCCGCGGGTGCGCAGCCCGAGACTGCCATCGACATCGGCATTCACCGGGCCGAGACGTGCCTGCACGGTGCCGAACACCGATCGATCGGCGCTGCCGAAGGTGCCGGCGGCCGCGCGTGATGCATAGCCGAAGCTGCGCGCACCGATGCTTGCGCTCAGGCCCGTCGAGAGTCGTGAATTGGCACCGATGCTCCATCCGGTCGTGCGCAGTGAACGCGCGCCGCGATCATCGTCCGCCAGCCGCCAGGCGCTGGCGTTCAGGCCGAGGTGGCTGCCCAGCTGTCGAGTGCCCGAGAGCGAGAGTTCATCCGTGCCGCGTGCGAACGCCATCGTGCCACCCGCAGCGTGTGCCGCACGCACGTCCAGCGAGCCGCGTTCGCCGCGCAGGGAGGCGGCGGCGCTGGCACCGATGCCGGCGCCGCCCTGGAACCGGCGGTACCCGACTTCCGACGCCACCCGCCGGTCCAGCAGCGAGCCTGCTTCCATCCCTGCGCTCAGTGCGTCGAGCTGCCGCGCCGCACCCAGCGGGCCGAGGCTCTCGCGCAGCGAACTCACGGCCGTGAAGACCCGCGCGCTGCCCACCGTCGTGCCAACCTGCGCGTGCACGGCATCGGTGCCAGCCCCGGACGCGCCGGAGATTGGGCGCGTGGCCAATGCGCTGGCATTCCAGCGCGGTCGCGTCACGGTGAGCGCCGCGCCCTGGCCGCCCACACTCGTGCCGGTCAGTTCGGTCAGCGTACCACCGACGGGACCGGCCGCGAGGTGCCACGAACGGCTGGTCAAGGTCAGCGAGGCCGGAATGGGGGCGAGCCCCGACCGTGCCAGCGCCAGCTGTGATGCACTGCCCTGCGACGGCACGGTGACGGCGCTGGCCGCGAGCTGCACGCCGTCGGTCAGCTGTCCCGACAGCGCGTACGTCGCACCCAGCGCCGTGCCATCCCATGGGCCGCGGGTTGCCATCGCACCCACGCGCAGCGTGGTGCCATTCGCATCCGCGCCGCTGCCGGCGGTACCGGCCAGTTCCACCAGCACGTCCGTTGCCGCCACCGGCGCACCCGCGGCGGACGCCGTCAGCCGCACCGGGAAGCGCCCCCCGACGAGACCGCGCGGCACCGTCACATGGACGACGCGATGCACGACATCACCCGGGCGCACGAACGTCATCCCGTCGCCGCCCTCGACGCGCCAGCCCTGCGGTGCCTGCAGCGTGACCGTCACCGTGTCGGGCGCATTGCCGAGGTTCATCAGGTCGTAGCCGATCGCCGTGCGTTCGCCAGGGCGCGAGGCGACGAGCGCTGCGTCGAGGCGCAGTTCGATGCGACGCGCATGGGCGACGTCGATCCCGATCGGCACCTCGATCGTCGGCGCACCCGGCGCGGAGAAGACGACGCTGGCGATGCCGGCCAGACCGGCGCGCGCATCGGTCGGCACCCCCACCGTGAGGCTCACGCCACGACCCACCGCCGGGGCAATGACACCGACTCTGCGTCCGAGAATCGGTGCGTCGCCCGTCGGCACGACCACGAAGCTGACTGGACGATCGGCACCGTACTCCCGTGGCACGGCCACGCGCACGACGTGAAAGCCCTTGCGCGTGCCAGCGACGACGAGCGTCGCCGACACGACGTCCACCGGCGGATGCAGCGGCGGCGCGACGCCTGCACGAGGCACTGAATCGGCGGCGACCCGACGCGCAACCACGGCGCCGTCCAGGCGCGTGGCGAACGTCGTGCGCGTCGGCCGTGTCGTGGCAGTCGCAGCGCGCCTCGATTGCGCGACGGCATGACCCGCCACCAGCGGCAGCAGCAGCGCCAGCATCAGGCTGCGCTGGCGACCGCCGGCTCCAGAACCACATCCGGCGATGGCCCGGCCCGGTCGCGTGTGCATCAGCGGAATCCGAACGTGAGGGTCTGCGTGGCGGTCACACCGCCGGCAGCAGCGCGGTAGGCCGGCGCGGTGTACGACAGGTTGTTCACCGACACCGCCGTGATCGTGGCCACGCAGGTCTGGTTCTTTTTCGCCGTGAAGAGCGAGTCACCGGCCGTGCTGGTGATCGTGCGCGTGAAGGTGCCACCGGCACTGCTACACTCATTTCCCGACGGCACGGTGTACGTGAGCTTGATGGAACTGATGGTGGTCGCGAGCGTCGATGTGAGCCGCACCGTGGCCACGCAGCCGGCGTTGACGTTGCCGCAGGCCATCGTCACGTTGCGCGTCACGGTCACGATCGCGGACTCGCCCGGGCTGCTTTCGTAGTTCGCGCGGCGTGGTGACGGCACGGAGACAGTGCCGGATGCCACGCTGATGGAGGTCTGCGCGTGCAGCGACGGCGCCAGCATCACGGCCATCGTGAGCACGACGCGGCGTGCCGTCGCGGCAGCGGAGAACGTCGCGGCACGCATCGCGTCAGCGCCCCGGACCCGAGGCACGTGTCGCGCGCACGACGTGCTCGATCTGCATCGCCGCCAGCTCGGCGCCCCCGAAATCCACCATCGACAGCACGACGTACTCGCCGGGCGGCAGGTCGGGCATCGCCACGCGCGCCCGCTGCTGCGCCCCTGGCAGGATGTAATACTCCGGGAGCGTGAGCGAGGCCGCGACGGAGTTGTCGGCGCGGCGGAACTCCACCGTGCCGGTCGCGATGTAGTGCCGCGCACCGTCATTGTGGAACCACACCTCGAGGCTGTCGGCGTGTCCCGCATCCGGCACCACCCGCATCGCCGTCACTTCGCCGCTCGCCGCCAGGCCCGCCGGTGCCGCATACACCTTCACCGCACTGCGGATCACGTATGACACGCCACCCTGCTGCGTCGGCGCCTGCACCGACTCGACCATCACCGCACTCCAGCACTCCCGCGACATGGCGGCGGCGGAGTCGGCGAAGATCAGCCGCACACTCTGCGACGCCCCAGGATCGAGGCTCAGGGCCAACGGGAACACGGTCATCAGCGCACTGCAGCTCTGCGGCACCGTTCCGACGCGGTGCCAGCGATTGCTGCCTGTTTCGGAGCGATCCCAGTCCTCGATCTTCACCACCGCCTGCACGGCGCGCGGACCGGTGTTGGTGACCGTCAGCACGCCCACGCGGCCCTCGGCCGCGCCAGGCTGGATGTGGAGCTCGGAGCGATCCACCGCCAGCTGCGCACCAACCGGCAGCGCGCAGGCCGCAGCCAGCAGCAGCGCAGCGGCGGCACGATGGAGCGGAAGCAGGATTCGTGACATGGGTCGCGGTGCGGGGTCAGGGGACGAGGGATCGCAACACTGTCGACCGTCAACGGACCGGTCGCGTCACACTCGCCGGGGTGCGCAGGGCGTTTGCTCCCTGCACACCCGCGGCGGATCGGATCACTTCGCGGCGAGCGTCAGCGTGAGGGTCATCGCGTAGTTGCCCGGCAGGTCGCGCTCGAACGCCCAGCGCGAGCGGAACGACAGCGCCGTGTTCGTGTCTGCGGTGCCGGTGGCGCCGCTGAGGACGATCGAGCCAGGGCCCGCCGTCGTGGTCAGCGCGACGAAGCTGCCCGTCGAGTTCTTCCACTGCACATCACCCGCCGGCTTCGTGACCCCTGCCGGCGCCGTGCTGAAGTTGGCTTCCGACGTGAGGCTCACCTCGTAGGCACGGTTGGCGACGACCTTCACCACCGGGCCGGCCGATGCGGCCAGCGGCGTGGCGGTCAGGTACGCATTTCCGGCCAGCGCGCCGTAGTTGGCGGTCGTCGGTGCGCCCAGGTTCGTCGAACCGGTGGTGATGTTGAGCAGCAGGATGTCGCTGACGGTCGTCGAGACGACGTGCGTCGGGTTGCAGATCGTCGCGTTGACGGCGGCAGTGCCGCTGACGCCATCGACGCCGCACGTGCCGGCCTGCGCCTGCGCCGTGCCAACCGATACTGCCGAGAGGGCGATCGCCGAAGCGAAGACCTTTGCGAACTTCATTGTGTTCTCCAGTGGACCATGAGTGATGGAGCCGTCGCGGGCATCGCGTCGCCGCATGGCCATCCGCACGTGGCGGGATGGTGCAGCGGGCTCCGACAGTCGTTCGGCCAGCTCATGTGCAGGATGCGTACGGAATGGCAGAGTTCGCCCGGATCCATCTGTTTACGAGCCGCCCAAACGGGTGAAGCCATTGCGGCACAATGCTTTGTGCTCGAAGTTGCCGAGCACGACAATTGACTGACGCCAATGGATGAACTCGGCACGTTTCTTGTGCTGTCGAGCTCGATCAACGATCTGCGTCGCCCCTGCGACGAATTCCCGCGCCACGCGTCCTGATGGCAGCGGCGGCAGTCCTCCGGCCGCGGTACCGTCACCCTGCCCGTCCGCGCCGTGCACCAGACCCGCTCACGCGCCCGTATTCCGTCGTGGCGCCCGACCCGCACGGCGCTGCTGCTGCTCTGTGGCGCCGCCTGCGCCGTCAGCACGGCGCCAGGCTCACCCGGCGTGCCGGTGACCGGTACGTGGCGCTACGAGGCCCGACAGCTCACCCCGGTCGATGCGGAGCTCACCGGCACGCTCGCCATCACGGGACAAACGGGTGCAAATGTCTCCGGCGCGCTCGACATGACGGAGGTCGACGCCCGCGGCACGGTGCGGCGCCTCGCCGGGGCACTGGCCGGTCGCACCCTCGATTCAACCACCGTCGACTTCGACGTCACGCTGGCCACCGCCACGCGCCGCCACGTGGGGCGCGTGGCGGGCGACTCGCTGACGGGATCATGGATCGAGCAGTCGGCCGCCGGTGGCCCACCGACCGCGTCGGGAACGTTTCGCGCCGCCCGCGCGCGGTAGGGGGCGTGCGATCACCGAGTTCCCGAAGCGGGACCGGTTGCGGCGCCGCCCGCGCGCGAGAAGGCGTGCACTCGCCAGCGCACCGCGTGCACCGCGTGCGCCGCGCCTGACCTCACGGGATCGGCGGCTGCGACACGACCTTGATCCCATCCCCGAACGTCACCGCCAGCAACAGCACCAGCTTCGTCGCCGGCAGTGCACTCGGCGCATCCGCCCACTCCGTCAGCGTGTGCTGGTTGCCGCCGTAGGAGCGGCCGATCGCAATGCTCGGCACACCGCGCACCACACCCACGTTGCCATCGGTGCTGCCCGTCGCGATCGCCTCTGGTGCGCCCGGCAGCCCGTCGATGCCGAGCTGCCGCTGGATGTCCACCGCGCTCTGCACCAGCGGGTGCCGCCGCGCGCCCTCGAGCTGCGCCGTCGTGCCGCCCGCCTGGTTCTTCTGCTCCACCTCCACGCGCAGCCCGACACGCTCCTTCGTCGCCGCCTCCTGCACCATGCGTCCGATGGTGCGGTCCAGCGAGTCGAGCAGGATCGGGTCAGGCGAGCGCAGGTCCACCGTGAAGAACAGCTCCTGCGGGATGCCGTTGTAGATCACGCCGCCGTGCACCTGGCCGACGTTGATGACTGCGCCTTCCGGCAGCGCGGGATAGCGCAACGCGTAGATGCGGTCGATCGCATCGGCCAGCGCCTTCACCGGCGTCGGCTTGCCGCGTGACGTGACCGTGTGCGATCCGGGGCTCGTGAAGACGTACTTGGTCCAGTAGATGCCGAGCGCACCGTAGTTGATCGGGCCCAGGCCACCGTCCATCGAGATCAGCAGGTCCGGCTTCGGATTGTGCTCGAACCAGTAGTTCATCCCGCGCAGGCCCAGCTCCTCCTGCACCGTCGCGACGAACAGGAGGTTTCCCTTCGTCCGGACCTTCGCGGCGTTCAGTGCGCGGATCGTCGCCAGCATGTTCGCGACTGAGGCGCTGTTGTCGAAGATGCCCGGGGCGCGCAGCGTGTCGCCGGCGCGGCGGACCGTGAGGTTCGTCTCCAGCGCATGCACGATGTCGAGATGCGCCGCGAACACGATCGTCGGCCGGCCGCCGGTGCCCGCGCGAACACCGGTGACGTTGCCGATGGAGTCGGTGCTGACGCGCAGCCCCTCCGCCTCCATCACCTGTCGCACGTAGGCACCGCGCTGCGCCTCGCTCCCCGACTTGCCCGGCATCTGCGCGATGCGGATCCACTCCTCCACATGCGTGGGCATGCCGCGCTCCACATGGGCGATGGCGGCACGCACGTCGGCGCGCCGCAGGATCGCAGGGTCCCATGCGGTCGGGTAGCTGGACTGCGCCGCGAGTGACGACGCAGCCGCCATGACGGTGATGACGGTGAGCGACAGCGGGAGCAGGCGGCGACGCAGTGGTGCGGTGATCATCGGCAGGAGTGCGTATCTGGGAAGGGAATGAAAGACCGGCGCTGGTGGCGCCACGGTCAGCGACGCGTCGGAACCGGCGCCCCGGTGCACCCGGGAAGTCGGAAGGCACCGATGCGCGTGGAGTACGACGTGGCACCGGCCTGAAGATGATCGCCGACGTACCAGATCGTGCAGTCGTCCCGCGGGTCCACGGCAGTCTGCGTGTAGTCCTGCCAGCGCAGCGTGCTGACCTGCGACGCCGCACCGTCCACCAGCACCTGCTCGGCGAGCGTCAGCCGCCCTCTGGTGTCGCCGGCGCGCCGTCCGGCAAAGCGCTGCCCCGGAAACTGCGTCGCCGAACCGAAGGAGTAGCCGATACCGATGTTCCCGAACCGGTCGGTGGCGGGACTGGGCATCCAGCGGGCGGCGCCATCAGGGGAGAACGTGCCCTGCTGTGCCACGCGCAGCGTGCGGTCACGGGCCACCTCGAGTTCGTACCAGCGCACGCCGCCGGCGCCCGAGGCGGTATTCACCGAATGCGTGGCCACGATCAGTTCGCGCGTGCCGATGCGCCGGTAGGTCACGCGCGCCATCAGCTTGTCGCCCTGCGCATCCAGTCGGCGGTCGGTGCCCGGCTGCGGCACGCAGTTCGTGAGCTGTCCGCCGCACAGGTATTCGTACGGCGCGACGGGAATGCGCACCGGGCCGTCGACGCGGGTGTTGCGCGCATCGTCCCAGTCCACATGAAACGTCCACGCCAGCAGGACGCTGTCGCGCAGCTGGTTGCGGAGCTGCGTGCCGCCGGCCGCCAGCATGATGTTCGGCGCACCGGGTGGCGGGAGCGTCGTGCCGTCCAGGTCCACGGTGTTGAGGAAGTTCACGTCGGCGATGATGACGCACTGCTCGCTCGCCGCCTCCCCGCGCAGCATGCGCGCGCGGTCGGCGACGCAGGCGTGTTTCTCGATTACGTCGTCGCCGGTGCTGGTCGGGACGTACCAGCCGTCGGGCCACACCGCGGGGCGCGGGTAGTCCGGAAAGAGCGGCCGCACGAATTCGTAGCGATACCATCCGCCCATTGGATCGGGCGTCGCGCTCACCGCATAACACATCGCGTATGCGCCCGAGTCGCGCGTGGCCGGCGCGCGCACGACCACCGTGTCGCGGACGGGAGCCGGCACATGCAGCGCCACGGCGGCGCCGGGCGCACCGGCGTGGAGCGGCCTGCTCACCACCGCGCCGCCGCCCGGTCGCGGGGTCGGCGGATCATCGGCATGCCACGGGCTGCGCTGGAAGACCGGCATGATCACCAGCCAGCGGTCCGCCAGCTGATCGTACCGCGCCACGGCATCGCCACTGTTGCGCGCCTCGCAGGCGCCGCCCGCGCCGTGAAAGAGCGTGCTGGTCGGCACGGGACCATAGATCACCGCGCCGCTGCCGGCGTCATCGCGCCCAGCTCTGGCGAAGATCGCCAGCCGCGAGTTCACGATCTGCACGATGTGATCGCGTCCCACCGCGAGCGTGTTGTCCGACGGGTTGCGTAGCGCGGCCCTGCCCTGGGGACCGGTGAAGCCGTCGCCGAGACCGGCGAACGACGTCACGAGCCGTGGCGGCGTGCTGGTGCCCGGCTCCCGCTGCTCGACCGACGCCGCCGTCAGCGGCGCGGGCCGGATCGGTGGCCGCGCACAGCCGGTGCACGGCAGGAGCAGCAGCCACGCGCGCCGCAGCGCACTCTGCCGGCGCGCGCGGCGCAGCCAGCCGTCCGGCACTCCGCAGGTGTGGGGATCGCCGCTCGGGCGGATCGAAGAGACGCGAGTCACGGTCGTCACGTGGCTGAGGTCGGCTGGTGGCGATGCGGAGGGGACCAGTGGACACCGGAGCCGACCCATCCTACACCCCGCGTCACGCCGGCGCCGCCCCCCTGCCGCATTGACGACGCGTGTACTTCGAAGCAATGTCGTTCCAACAGCCGATGTGCGATGTCCCCGATGGGAGGTACGACATGGTTACCAGTGTACGCGCAGGACTCGCCGCCGTCGCCCTCGTCCTCGCCAGCGCGACGTCGCAGGTGCAGGCCCAGGCCGCGACGGCGCCACCGGCCGCCGACCGGCCACAGTACATCCGCATCATCGCGAAGGACTACGTCTACGACGCACCGGCAACCGTGCAGGCCGGCATCGCGACGATCCATCTGATCAATCAGGGCGCGGATATCCACCACGTCACCGTGCAGGAACTCCCCGCAGGGCGAACGGTCAAGGATTTCTTCGACGCGACGCGCAACACGGGCCGCCCGCCCACGTGGAGCAAGAGCATGGGACAGACCGCCACCATCCCGAACGGCGGCGAGGCCTTCATCGCGTTCCGCATGCCGCCCGGGCAGTACGTGCTCTCCTGCCTCATCCCGGCGGCCGACGGCCGCTCACATGTCGCCAAGGGCATGTACCAGATCATCACGGCCACGGCGGGTCCGGCCGCTGCGCCGCGCGCCGCCCCGGCACGACGCCCGTAGCAACACGCCCGAAACACGACGGCCGCAGCATGACGGCCGCAGCGCGCGACGGCGATGCACGAATCCCACCCGCAGCAGTGCCTGCGGGTGGGATTCGTGCACGTACGGCCTGACACTCCCGTGCTATTGCACCGTCAGCGTCGTCGAAGCGGACGATGTGGGGAGCGTTCGGCGTCAGCGCCGATCCTGCAGTCGGGGACGTTGGCCATCGGCGCAGGCAACGATGAGCGGCGCGGGAATGGCGCGGATGACGACGGGCAGCGTCTTGCGAGGGATCACGACAGCGCTCCATGAGGAATGGTGGCACATGTCGTCCGACTCCGTACCAATGCGTGTGCAATGCGACCATGCGCCTGCCTGGCCCCACGGCTCGGTGCTTCGGCGACCGCCCGGGCTCGGAGTGTTCCGAGCTGGCTGGCTCTGCGGACCGTCATCACTGACGGGGTGCTCTTATCGGACAACGCGAACGTACAGCAGTCTCGTCCATTCACTGAAATACTTGAGCTCGGCACTTTCCCGTCATGCGTTTGCGGCCGAGACCGCGCCCGATCAGGGCATCAGACCGCGCTGGCGCAGCAGAAAGAGGTCGCCGATGTCCACTCTCCCGTTCGCGTTGCCCATCCGGTCCATGAACTGCGCCGCGTCGCCGGAGATGCCGCCGCGCAGGAACGCGGCGGTGGCCTCCTGCAGGCGCGCATAGGGACGCGGGATCACCATCGGCACCGGCACCGCGACGGTGTGGCGCTGCACCTGCACGGCGTCGCGCAGCTCGATCTCCAGCGCGACCCGGGCCGTTGCACCAGCCGTCGGCAGCAGCGTCCCCTGGACGGTCGCGCTGACGCCATCATCACTCGGCGTGACGGCAACGCCACGCACGCCACTGCTGTCCAGCACACGCCATGTGATCGTGACGCCGCGCGTGGCGATGAGCGAGGTGCGGACGGTGGCACCACTCCACCGTGCGCCAGCCATCGGACGCACGGTGTCGGTCGGCACGATGATCGGCGTCACGGTGCCGACCGCCTCGAGCAGTGACGACGAGCGGAGGGCATACGAGCTCGGCGCCGCGTCGTCGCCGCTCCACGTGATGCCGTCGAGGATGTTGCCCGGCGCGCCGGTCAGGAACGAGCGCCAGACCGGTGCGGGGAGGGTGTCGGCACGCTCTGGCGTGAAGGCGCGGCGGCGGCCGGCCCGACCCCACGTCACGTCGCGCGTCAGCGCCTGGTTCTGCAGCGACACACTCAGCGAGACGTCGATGAGCGGCTTGCCGGTGTCGGCCACGCGCCACGCGGCGTTCTGCGGGATGACGATCACCACCGGCGCCACCGGATTGTTGTTGTTCACCGGCAGCATCATCAGTGGCGACCCAGCCGCGTAGCCACCCGGCACGAAGCCGGCGGGATAGGCCCGTGCCGCATTCACGTACCAGAGCAGCGGACCCGACTCGCTCACGGTCTGGTCCACGCCCTGCTTCACGCGGTGCTCCACCAGCAGCAGCTCGTCCTCCGAGGTGCCATAGCGCATGGCGAGCACCGTATCCCGTGATCCACTCGCCTGCAGGCGAGTGGGCGTGAGCTGCACCGGCACCGCGTTGCCGCCTGCCACCGCCACCTCCCGCACGGCCGCCCAGCCCAGCACCACGCGGCTGAAGGCGCCCAGCGCGGACGGCGCATTGATGCTCGAGTAGCCCGACATCACGTCCCACGTCCCCACGCCACCACCGTAGCTGCCGCTCATGCTGTACATGTCCGGCAGACCGATCAGGTGCCCGGTTTCGTGGATGAGGATGGCCGGACCGAGCAGTGGCTCCGATGCACTGTCATAGCAGCGCGTGCCCTGCACGATGTAGTCGGACGTGGCGCGCCCCTTGATGCGCATGGATCCGGCGCTGCCGCCGCCACCCGGAAACACCGACCGGTGCGCCCAGATGTTCGACGTCGCGCCGCACGCGCCGTCCACCCCGGGGTGGAAGAAGGCGATCGGTCCGAACACGGCGCCGCTGCGACCGGTTTCGCTGAACCGGGCCGCCACCGAATCCGGCACCTGCGCATCGATCAGCGGGACGGCGGTGCGCAGGAACTCGCTCCAGTTCACCATGCTGCGGCTGGAGCCGGCACGTGCGTCACCGATCACGTAGTAGGCCTGCGATCGCGGCATGCGGATGCGTGCGATCACCTCGCCCTGCACGTCGAAGCGGCCGCCGCTCACGGCGCGATAATACTGCGAGATGGTGGTCCAGCCGGCGCGCCCACCGCCGGTGCCGTAGTACGCCTCCATCATGGCGGACTCGCTGGTGGAGAACGTGCTGTTGGTCCGCGGGTCGCTGCCCAGTGAATCGTCGCTGAAGGTGACCAGCACCACGGCCTGGCGCATGGTGCCGGTCAGCACGCCACGCGACGGCAGCAGTGCCGTAGCGGGGC
This sequence comes from Gemmatimonadaceae bacterium, assembly GCA_031409715.1. GTDB lineage: Bacteria > Gemmatimonadota > Gemmatimonadetes > Gemmatimonadales > Gemmatimonadaceae > JACMLX01. The sequence continues at coordinate 19,143 of JANNXU010000006.1, forward strand.
TGCCCTGCACCGAGAGGTTCACCTGGGGACGATCGGCAATCCGCTGCAGCATGAGTGCGCCACCGGCCGCGACGTCGGCGCCACGCCGCGCCCACGCACCGACGGGATCCACCACGATGCGCTCGTGGAAGACACCGGACGTGCTGCGAGGATTGAGAGGCGGGGTCTGTGCCCGCAACACGCGCGTGTACCGCATGCCGGCCGGCACGGGGTCGCGTTCCTGCTGCGCCTGCGCCGTCCGGGGTGCCAGCAGCATGACGCAGCCGCAGGCCATCACACCGACCCTGCGCCGCCGTGTCGGGCTCACTTGACCGGCTCCACGATCATGCTCCCGGCGCCGCTGCCGACGGTGCCATCACCGCCCGCGATCTCGCGCACCGCCACGGTCACCCCGGTCACGCTGGCGTTCGTGACGACGCGCAACGTGGTCGCACGCGTCTCGGATGGCATCACGATCAAGGTCCGGCCGTCGAACTGCTCCGTCGTGCCGCCGGCCACGACCACCGAATCGATGCCGCCACCGGCAGCCGCGACGTCCAGCAGCGCGGCGCCGAACGCAGTGCTATCGCTCGAGGCGAGCGAATACGTGAAGACGCGGCGCGCCGACACCGCCGCCGGTCCGGGCGTCGGCGCTGCGTCGGGGCCGGTGGGCGAGTCGCCACAGGCGGCGATGGTGACGGTCATGATCGCGCAGCAAAGCGCCGTGATCACGCGTGGGGACGGCAACGGCATCGACCTGCTCCGTGGGCGGGAGGCATGTGAGCCCGAAACGTCCGGCGACACCCCACGGCGTGGCACGACCCTCGCCGTGGCGTGCGCCACGGCTCCGTCTGTGCTTCGGCAACCGCCCGGGCTCGCACAACGCGAGCTGGCTGGTTTTGCGGACCGCCGTCACCGGCGGGGTGCCATTGTCGGGCCACTTCGGATGAGACCCGGTCCGGCCATCAATGGCCGAGTCCGGTCGCCATGCAGACTCGTCCATACAGGTCGAGGTAACTCCGGCTCTCCCGAGGTGTGTTGCGGCCACCGCCAGTCCCCCGCGCCGCGTCGCCGCGACGCTGGCAGCTGCGGTCTACGAGTAGCCCGGATCAGGATCGGGCACGATCCGGACAACGCAAACGCCACCGCACCGCAGAGGCGGCCGGTGGCGCGTGGGGATCGGCGCTCCCGCTGCGCGACACGTGTCAGCGCAGCGGGGCGTTCACCTCGAGTGGATCAGGCGGGCTGGATGCCTGGCCCGCCAAGGAGCGGCGGCACGATGCGCTTGGGCTCGGGCACGATCGCGGCGATCGGCGGTGCCACGACCACCGGCGGCGTCAGGCTGGAGGGCGGATCGACGCGCGGCGGCAGGATCTCTCCCTTCACCAGCAGGCCGATGTCCTCGCGCGTGAGCGTCTCCCGCTCGAGAAGGTTCTTCGCCAGGGAGTGCAGCAGGTCGATGTTCTCCTCGAGCGCACCCTTGGCGCGGTTGTACGCCTCCTTGATGACGCGACTCACTTCCGCATCGACGAGCTGCGCGGTCTTCTCGCTCACCTCGCGACGGCTGGTGAGTTCACGACCGAGGAACATCTCCTGCTCGTTGTCGCCGACGAGGATCGGACCGACGACGTCCGAGAGGCCCCACTGCGACACGTAGCGACGCGCGATACCGGTCGCCTGCTGGATGTCGCTGCTGGCGCCGGTGGTCACGTGGTCACGACCGAAGATCAGCTCCTCGGCGGTCCGGCCGCCATAGGCCATCACCAGTCGTGCCTCGATCTGCTCGCGCGTCACGCTGACGCGATCATCCTCAGGCAGCGTGAACGCCACACCGAGCGCACGGCCACGCGGCACGATCGTCACCTTATGCAACGGATCGTTGCCCTTGATCTTGATCGCGCAGACGGCGTGGCCAGCCTCGTGATATGCGGTCAGCCGGCGCTCCTCCTCGCGCATCACGAGCGACTTCCGCTCGGCGCCAAGCTGCACCTTGTCCTTCGCTTCCTCGAGATCGATCATGTAGATCTTGTCGTGCCCGCGACGCGCGGCCAGCAGCGCACCTTCGTTGACGAGGTTCGCGAGGTCGGCACCAGCCATGCCCGGCGTGCCCTTCGCCAGCGAGGTGACGTCCACGTCGTCGGCAATCGGCTTGTTGCGGATGTGCACGCGCAGGATCCCCTCGCGGCCGCGCAGGTCCGGCGCATCGACCACGATCTGCCGATCGAAGCGACCCGGGCGCAGCAGCGCGGGATCGAGCACGTCGGGACGGTTCGTGGCGGCGATGAGGATCACGCCCTCGTTGCTCTCGAAGCCGTCCATCTCGACCAGCAGCTGGTTCAGCGTCTGCTCGCGCTCGTCGTGCCCGCCGCCCATCCCACTGCCGCGGTGACGGCCGACCGCGTCGATCTCGTCGATGAAGATGATGCACGGCGCACTCGCCTTGCCCTGCTCGAACAGGTCACGCACGCGGCTCGCACCGACGCCGACGAACATCTCGACGAAGTCCGACCCCGACATGCTGAAGAACGGGCGTCCTGCCTCACCGGCCACGGCGCGCGCCAGCAGCGTCTTGCCGGTGCCGGGAGGGCCCACCAGCAGGGCACCCTTCGGCAGGCGACCACCGAGCTTGGTGAACTTCTGCGGGTCCTTCAGGAACTCGATGATCTCCTGCAGCTCGACCTTCGCCTCGTCGGCACCGGCCACGTCGGCGAACGTCACCTTGGGCGTGTCGCCGGTGAGCAGCTTCGCCTTGCTCTTGCCGAAGCTGAACGCCTTCGCACCGCCCGCCTGCATCTGCCGGAACAGGAATAGCCAGAACCCGAACAGCAGCACGTACGGCAGGATGTTGATCAGGACGCTCGCGATGGAGGTCCGCGCCGCCTTCGCGCTGACGTCCACACCGCTGGCATCGAGCGCCTTCTTGTCGCTCTCGGTGATGTCACCCACGAGCAGCGCGGTGAAGCGCGTCACCGGCTTGTCGTCGACGGTGATCGGCACCTTGGTCTCCACCTGCACTTCGCGTCCCTCGACGACGATGACCTTCTTCAGGTTGCCGCGCGTGAGCTCGCGCTGGTACTGGCTGTACGTCAGCACCGGCACATCGGCAGCCCCGCGTGACGTCATCGTCACGAAAGTCACCGGGATGAGAATGATCAGGACCCAGAAGGCAAGCGTCTTCGAGAACTTGCCCCAGTTGAATCCACCGCCCTTGTTCGGGCTCGGGTTGTTCGGCATGACGGGCATCTACAACAGGCTCGCAATGTAGGGAACGTGACGGAAGCGCTCGGCGTGATCCAGGCCGTACCCGACCAGGAACTCGTTCGGCGCATCAAAACCAACGAACCGCACCGGGTGCGACAACTCGGTCGCGATATGCTTGTGCAGCAGCGCACAGATTTCGAGCGACGCCGGTTTCCGCTCACTCAGCAATGCGACGAGACGCCCCAGCGTGCGCCCCGAGTCCACGATGTCCTCCACGAGGAGGATGTGCTTCCCTTCCAGCGTCGTCTCCGGGTCATACAGCAGGCGCACGACGCCACTCGACACCGTGGCATCCCCATAGCTCGACGCCACGAGAAAGTCGACGGCGAGCGGACGATGCACCTGGCGGACCAGGTCACTCACGAAGATGAAACTGCCCTTCAGGAGGCCGAGCACAAGGAGATCACCGTCGGGATACGCCGCAGTGATCTGCTCGCCGAGCTCCCGGCACTTCGCCGCAAGGCTCGCCTCGTCGTACACGATCCGCTTGACTGCACGTCCTTCCAGCCGCGGGTCCACCGCCATCGACACATCGTTCACTGCGGGTCTCGTCTCCCGATGGCACAGGCCATCGTGTTGCGCGTCGCCCGCGGCACACCCGCGTCCCGGAACGATCACAGTGGCAGATCCATCGATGTGAAACGCGCCGACGCTGACCGTGGCCGACCATCAGCTGACGCCTTCCGCAAGATAAAGCCCGTTCAGCCCCTCTGTGGTGCCCGCCGATCGGATGGGTCGCCAGAAGCAGCGCTTGCATCAGGCCGCTGCAGGCACCATCCATCGCGCCGGCTCGTCACCACCACGCCCCCCGAAAGCGGAATGCGCTGGTTGGTCACGCTCCGCGTTGTAAACGAGGCAAGTCGCTCGGTTCCTCTCCAGTCGAGCGCAACGCCCACGCGTCCCGCGACCTCGGGCCAGAACAGTGCCCCCTCATCGAGTGTCGGCAGCCGGTGACGATCCCGCGGCACCCGCACCGCGACGCCCGGGCCGTCCGGCGCAGGGCGCCAGCAGACATCCACGGCTGCCGCCACGTCGGCACGCCAGGCCGCAGCGCGCTCGCCGACCTCCAGCAGCCAGCGCCGAAATCCCGGCTCGGCGCGCTCCAGCGCCGGCAGCAGCTCCAGACGCACGCGATTGCGCAGGTGGCGCAGGTCGCGATTCGACGGGTCATCCAGGAACGGGACGGCATGCCGCATCGCACACGCCCGCACCGCGTCCCGGCCCAGCGCCAGCAACGGACGATGCACCGCCGACGGTGCCCGCAGTGCCGCCAGCCCGCGCACTCCCGACCCACGCAACAGCCGCATGAAGACCGTCTCGGCCTGATCGTCGGCGGTGTGCGCCGTCGCCACGGGCGCGCCGCAGCTCTCGCTGACTTCCGTCAGGAACGACCACCGCGCACGACGCCAGGCCGCCTCGGCGCGCGCCAGTGGCGCGGCGGCGGCACCGCGGTACACCGGGATGCCCCGCGCGGAGCCCCAGTCCGATACCAGCGCGACGGCGTCCCGGGCGGCCGCACCCGTTCCGTGGTCGAAGGTGGCGATCGCACGCAGCATCGTCGGCTGCTGACGGTGAATCGCATCCGCCAGCACCATCGAGTCCATCCCGCCGGACACGGCCAGCACCACCGGCGAGGTCAGTGCCTGCACGGTCCCCTCTCCCGCGACGAACGCGGCGCGATTAGCATTCCAGCCTGACCCTCAACCGGTGGAGTTGGCGTGGAAACGAACGGCATTCTTGGCACCCTGTGGATGGGAATCGGTCTCGGTGCGTACTTCCTGGCGCTGACCTGGATCAACGTGCTGCTGGTCTCCTTCCTGACGCCGCTCTTCATCGTGCCGATGACCTGGCTGCAGGACCGCATCATCGCCAAGCCGTCGCAGCGCTGACCGTCTGTACCAGCGTTGGAAGGTACGACGCGGGGCGCCCTCGATCCGGAGGGCGCCCCGCTCTCGTTCCGGGCACCGCCGCCGCGGGTCAGTCGCCGCTGTTCAGCGCCTGACCGAACAACTCGTGCGCCGGCAGCACCACCCGCTGGCCAAGCGTGACCGACTGCCCGGCGAATTCGGCCAGTCCGCCGCCATGGTACCCTTCCTCGCGATGCTCGGTCGTGTCCACGCCGGAGAGCTCGTCCGCCAGCGAAATGCGAATGGTCGTCACGGCGTTGACCAGCATCACCACCGCCGGCGTCATGACGGAGACGAAGGCGATCGTCGCCAGCACCGCAATCGCCTGCACGCCGAGGAGGTGCGCATTGCCGGCGATCAGGCCGTCGGCACCAAGGCCGTTGATCCCCTTCGTCGCGAAGATGCCCGTTGCCAGCGCACCGACGATCCCAGCCACGCCATGGCAGGCGAAGACATCCAGCGCGTCATCGATGCTGGTCTTCGGGCGCAGCTGGATGGCAGCGTAGGCGCACGCCGAACCGATGGCGCCGATCGCAACCGCCGACACCGGCGAGACGAAGCCGGCAGCCGGTGTGATCGCGACCAGACCCGCCACGGCACCGGTGGCGGCGCCGACTGCCGTCGCATGCCGCGTGCGCAGCAGCTCGACCGCGATCCAGCCCAGCAGTCCTGACGCCGCCGCAGTGTGCGTCGTGAGCAGGGCGTTACCCGCGATCCCGTCAGCGGCGAGCGCCGAGCCGGCATTGAAGCCGAACCAGCCGAACCAGAGGATGCCGGCGCCGAGCAGCGTCAGTGGCACGTTGTGCGGCAGGATGGCCGCGCGGCCGGCATCGTGACGCCGACCCAGCATGCGCGCCAGGATCAGCGCGGCCACGCCAGCGCTGATGTGCACCACCGTGCCACCCGCAAAGTCCAGCGCACCGAGGGAGCGCAGCCAGCCACCGTCGGCCCAGACCCAGTGCGCGAGCGGCACGTACACGAAAGCGCCCCACAGCAGCGCAAACAGCAGGAACGCCGTGAAGCGCATCCGCTCCACCACCGCCCCGCTGATCAGCGCCACCGTGATACCGGCAAACATCATCTGAAAGGCGGCGTACAGCACGTGCGGCAAGCCGGCCGCGTAGGTCGGATTCGGCGTGCCGTTCACGCCGTGCATACCGAGCCACGCAAAGCTGCCGATCCATGCGGTACCGGGCCCGAACGCCAGCGAGTAGCCCGCGATGACCCAGAACACCGACATCAGCGCGAGCGCGCCGAAGCTCATCAACATCGTGTTCAGCACGGCGCGGTTCCGCGTCAGTCCGCCGTAGAAGCAGGCGAGACCCGGCACCATCATCAGCACCATGGCCGTCGAGACGAGCACCCAGGCCGTGTCACCGGCGACGACCGTGGAGGCCGCGGTCACGGCGTCACCTGGCGCTGTGCCAGCCGTTGCACGGCATCGGCGGTGACCGGCGTCAGTGCCGCTGTATCCTCCTCACCGGTGCGAATGCGCACCACGCGATCGAGGTGCTGCACGAAGATCTTGCCGTCCCCAACGTTGCCGGTGCGAGCGGCCGAGAGAATCGCGTTGATGGTCGGGTCGACGTAATGCTCCGACACCGCCATCTCGACCTTCACCTTCTCGTGGAACTCGAGCACCACCGTTTCAGCGCGATACTGCTGCACGATCTCACGCTCGCCACCGTGCCCCGACACACGCGAAAACGTCACGCCCGTGACGCCGGCGCGAAACAGGGCCGCCTTCACGTCGGCAAGGCATTCAGGCCGGATTATCGCAGTGATCAGCTTCATGGACGGCGCATGCCCCGGAAGATGGTGATGGGTGATGGGTGGGAAGCCGGCAGCGGCGCTCCACGGCATGATGGCGAGATCCGGTCCGGAATGCTATGCGTGACGGCCCGTCGTGCGGGACAGGCTGTCATGTCAGGCTCCGTGACACTCGGCAGCCGTTGCGGGACGCGCTGTCGAGAGCCCTCGGGCTGGACGCGCTATCCTTCCAACGAGCCGGCCGCCGGCGTTCCGCACCCCGATCATTTCCTGATGCCAACCCCCTGCCGCGTCGCGGCGGAACGCCTGTTCCGCAGCGCCCAGCGCCTGTTGTTGCTCACGGCCGCCGCAGCCGGCCTGCTCGTCGCGCAGGGCGACGTGATCCGCACCGCCACGGCGTGGCGCACCCTGCGCACCGCGCACTTCGACGTGCACTACGTCCGCGAGGCCGAGGCGTGGGCGCTGGACCTCGCGCCCCGGCTCGACGCCATCCGCGACTCGGTGGCGGCGCTGGTCGGATATCGCCCCGACGTCCGTGTGACGATCGTGATCGACGACCCGTACAACACGTCGAACGGCATGGCGATTCCGCTGCTCGACCACCCGACGATCGTCCTCTGGGCCACCCCGCCAGGTCCCACCGACGTGATCGGCAACCATCGCGGCTGGGCGCTCAAGCTGGCGGCCCACGAGTTCGGGCATATCGCGCATCTCACGCGGCCGGCCCGCCGGTCCACCCTGCTCTGGCACCTGCTGCCAGCGCCGCTCAGCCCGATCACTGCGTTCACACCGCGTTGGGCGACGGAAGGCTACGCCACCTGGATCGAGGGAAAGATCACCGGCACCGGACGCCCGCACGGCGTGTGGCGACCGGCGATCCTGCGCGAGCTGGCGCTCGAGGGACGCCTGCCGAGTTACGCCGCCATGAGCGGCAGCGGCGGATACAAGGGTGGCAGCATGGCCTACCTCGCCGGCTCCGCCTTCTGGGAGTGGCTGGCGGCACAGCGCGGCGACACGTCGATGACACTCGTCTTCCGGCGACAGACGGCGCGGACCGCCCGGTCGTTCGACGAGGCGTTCCGCGGTGTCTACGGTGACACACCCGGCGCGCTGTACGGCCGCTTCACGACCGAGCTGACCGTTCGTGCCGCAACCGTCGACTCGCTGCTGCGTCGCAGCGGTCTGGTGACGGGCATCAGGCTGGCGCGCTTCACTGGTGCAGTCGGCGGCATCGCGGCCACGCGCGATGCCGCGCGGATTGCCCTCGCGCTGCCCGGGCTGCGCGGTGGGCCGCCGCGAGTGATGGTGACGGTGCCCGACACACAGCGCGTCACCGAGGAGGAACGCACCGCGCTCACGCGCGCGCAGCAACGTGACCCGCAGGACGTTCCGGCGGTGCGACTGATTCCGCGACTGGCGAAGCCGGTGGCGACACTGACGTCACGCCGCGGCCGCACCTTTGGAGCGCCGCGCTTCATCGACGCCGCCGGCTCGCGCCTTCTGCTCGAGTCGTGGAGCTGGCGCCCCGATGGCTCGCGCCGCCCTGACCTCGCCATCTGGGACGTCACCACCAACGCCGTGCGCTACGTGACCGACGGCGCGAGCGTGCAGGATGCCGATCCCTCGCCCGACGGCACGCGTGCCGCCGCTGTGCGTTGCACGGGTGGCGTGTGCGACCTCGTGGTGGTCTCACTCACGGACGGCAGCGTGCGCCCTCTCGTGCGCGGCTCTCCCGTGACGACCTTCGCGCACCCGCGCTGGTCGCCCGATGGCACGCGCATCGCCGTCAGCGTGCAGGACCGCGACGGTCTCTGGCGACTCGGCGTGCTCGACGCCACGACGGCCGCGCTGACGATCGTGTCGCCCGATGACGGCATCGATCGCCACACCGCGACCTTCGACGTGACTGGCACGGAACTCGTGCATGTGAGCGAAGCGGGCGGGATCCTCGACGCCGCCACACTGCGCCTGAGCGACGGTGTGATCACGCCGCGGACGCGCGTGACCGGCAGCGTGTACGAACCGCTGCCGACGCCCGATGGCGGACTGCTCTATCTGGCGGAGTTCGCCGGCGGCATGGATCTCTACAGACTCGGCCCTGGCGCCCTGGTCGGCGGCGACGCCATCGGTGACGCTGCGCCGCGCCTGGCGCCGGCGCTGCCGCGTCCGCGCGTCGCCGGCGTGACGCTCGCTCCCACACCCGTGGCACCGCCCGTGCGCTACGTCGCCGGCCCGCGCACCACGCGACTGCTGCTACAGGGGACGCACGCACGCGAAGGCTCGTTCGTCGCAGCCTCGATCTCCAACATCGATCCCGCAAACCGACTCGCGCTGCTGCTGACGGGCATGGCCGGTGGCGATGGCGCCTGGCGCGGCGGCGTCGCGAGTGCGGCATGGTACGGCAGCCGACCGCACCTGCGCGCCGAGTCGTTCTGGCTCGAGCAACCTGCCACACGGCAGCGGAGCGCAGCACTGATCGCGGCGAGTGACAGTCGCCTCGCTGGTGCCTCAGTCTCGGCTGAGTTGCCGATCACGGGGTCGAACGGCGGCGCGCGGTTCCAGGCCAGCGGCTTTCTCGGCAGTGTGCAACTGCGTGGTGCGGCGGTGACGATGCGTGCGCTGCTCTCCGGTCAGGCCAGCGGCACGGCGGTCCTCGGCTGGCACACAGCGATGGGCGGCTCGTTGCGCGTCGCCGCTGGCCGGAGTGCGGACAGCAGCGTGGCGCGGGCATCGGCTGGCGCGTTCGCGAGTCTCTGGCGCACGCGGCTGGACCTCCGCCTGCACCGCGCGTCGCGTGAGACACCGCGGTTCGAGCAGTTCACCGCCGGCGGCTTTGCGCCGCCACTCAGCGATGACGCGACGCTGGCACAGCGCATTCCGATCCCCGCATTACCTGTCGGCATCGCGACCGGCGCTCGGCTCACGGAACTGCGGCTCAGCCGCCCCGCGCCGGCGCTCGACGCCACGCTCTACGCACACGCCGTCGGCACCGACTGGCAGCTGCGCCAGCACTCCGTGGTGCTCGGGATCGAGCGCGGCCTCGCCCTCGACTACCTCGGCATCACCGGCCTACCGCGATTCCGGGTCAGCGGCGGCGTTGCCCGAATCGTGCGCGGTCCGCTGCGCAACCGGTCATCCCTGTACCTCTCCGCCGCCTGGCGTCCCTGACCCCGCGCGGCCGATGCCAACGCAGCACGGCCCGCGCGCCCATGTCAGGGTGCGCGGGCCGTGCTGCGACACGCAGGCTGAAACGCTTACTTGCTCACGTGCGTCCGGAACGAGCGAACGATCGCCGTCACCGTGTCGAACCAGACCTTGATCGACTCGTCGCTGACGCCGCCCTCGAGATCGTAGTCGAGCTCCACGACCGGGTCGCCCTCGGCATCGATGTACGCGCGGCCGAAGCGCTTGGTCTTGTTCCACTCGTTCACCGTGTTCACGTTCGCCGACGTGCCACGCAGACCGAAGTAGGCCTGCATCGTCTGGCCCGAGATGAAGAACACGATCTTGCTGTTGTTGGCAGTGACGACCACGTTGCCGCGCTCGTTCACAGTGCCCTCGAGTCCCTTGTCGCGCAGGAGACCCGTGAGCTGTTCCGCGGTGATCTGCTCGCGCATGCGCTGCGCCGAGACAGGGCCGGCGAGCACGAAGGCGACCGCAGCCAGTGCGAACCAGCGAAGCGTGCGAGTGACGTACATGTCCTACCCCTGGGAGAAATTGTCCACGTTGATGAGTCGGTGCACCTCACACCGTACTCTACGGCTCAACCGGAGAACAGGCTACCACCCGAAAGGGTGATTGGGTCCAGACTCCGGACAGGCAGGTGATACTGCCATATCAAGCGCCGTCGTCGTGTTCCATGGTGATTCCGTCGCTGCCGTTGCATCCGAGTTTCGGCCTGCACCTGCCTTGACACGAGCGGTCGCGGCCTTTGTCCATCGCGGCGCGCACGACGGTCACGCTGCGGTGAAGGTCATCAGCCGGCGGCCCCGCGCCCTGCGGCCCGACCGCTCGCCCAGGCCCAGAGGAAATTGTATCCACCGATGGGCCCGAAGGCGTCCAGCACTTCGCCACAAAGGAAGAGGCCTGCATGTCGCCGGCTCTCCATCGAGCGCGGATCGATCTCGGCCAGGCTCACGCCACCACCGGTGACTTCGGCCTTCTTGTAGCCCTCGTCTCCGGCGGTCGGCAGCTCACCGCGCACCAGCACCTCGATCAGCCGGAGGCGTTCGTCGCGGCGCAGTTCCGCCAGCGTACGCAGCGGGTCCACGCCCGCGCGCTGGACGAGCACTGCCGCCAGCCGCTCCGGCAGTTCGGCGCGCACGGCGCCGCCGACGGTGCGTGCCCCGTGCGGCTGCAGGCGCTGCGTCCAGTCCTCGTCGGACAGCGGTGCCCACTTCACCGCCACCGTGGCGCGCGTGGCCTCGCGTGACCGGGCGCGCGCGCCGATGTGCGACACGTTCAGCACCGACGGGCCGCTGTAGCCGCGATGCGTGAACAGGAACCCGCCACTGGCCGTGGCCGTCTCGTTCCCCGCGCGTGACGTCACGGTGGCCGTCAGCGAGATCCCCGCCAGTTCAGTGAAGTCGTTCGGCTCCACCGTGAGCGGCGCGAGGGCCGCGTATGTGGGGTGAATCGTGTGCCCAAGACGCCGGAGCAGCGCCAGGCCGTGGCCGTCACTGCCGGTGGCAGGCACGGAGAGCCCGCCGGTCGCCACGATCACGGCGTCAGCGGACACCACCGTCCCATCGTCACAGGTGACATGCCACCGGGAGCCCTCCGGCTCCACGTCGCGCACACCCGTCTCCATGCGCAAGTGCACGCCCTCGCGTCGAGCGCACGCCATCAATCCGTCGCGCACGTCCCGCGCCTTGTGCGATGCCGGAAAGAGCTTCAGCGACTCCGCCTCGAGCTCGAGCGGGATGCCGAGGTCCTCCTCGAAAAAGCGGACCTGCTCGGCGAGCGGCCATGACCGGATGATCCGGCGCAGCGTGTTCGGGGAGGAGTCCGTGACGAAGCGATGCTCGTCCACCCGCGACGGGAGGACGTTGCACCGGCCACCGCCGCTGATGAGGATCTTGCGGCCGCCGTCCCTGGTGCGCTCGATGAGCGTGACGGACGCCCCGCTGCGCGCCGCAAAGATCGCCGCCATCGTGCCGGCCGCGCCCGCCCCGATCACGACGACCTCCCTCATTGCGCGCCCCGGTCGCCCTGCGCCAGGCCGCCGCGCGTGCGCTGCGGATGGAATGCGGACGTGGTCTCGAGCGGCGGAACTGGCAGTGGTGCTGGCATCGGTGGGGCGAGAGGAGAAACCCGCAATGTAATTCCCTCCCCCGCTGCGATTACCTCGGCCATCGCCGAGCGTCCTCGATACGAAGGAATCGGAGGCGACGTGGTTCGACGCGGCGGAACGCGCCACCACTCAAGAACTGCCGGTGCCGGCCGATACTCGCGCGAAGTGGGCTGGGCGTGGACGCCGATGTCTCCGCCTGGTCGAACCCTCGGCTCAGAGGCTGCGATGATTGCAGTGGTTGTGCTGGTCAGCATGCTTGCCCCCGCAGTGCTCCTGCAGTCCTGGCGACGTCCGAAGCCGGCACGCGTGTCGTACCCCCGACCGCGGGCCCGCCATGCACGCTGAGGACCTGCTCGAAGACGACGACTACCTCGATTGCGCCGACGAAGGGCTGGTGCTCGATGGACCGGCCCAGCTGCTCCGCGCGATCCTCGACGCCGAGCCGAGCCTGCCTGGTTTCACGTCAGCGCTGTGGCGCGGCATCGTGGGTTGCGGTGCGCTCGAGCACCGTGCCGATTCCCTGGCGGGACTCGGACCAGAGCCGGCCTGACACGATCGTCGTGCGCCCGCCGCGCACGACCACGCCGGACAGGCTGAGCGGACGCGTCCCCGCCGCATCCACGAGCAATTCGTGTGTGCCGGCGGGGATTCGCATGTGCACCACCGAAACCTGGCCGGGCAGCAGCGTCCACCCCCGCGTGTCGGCGCGCTCGAGCACCGTGGTCGCGGCGTTGGTGAACATGCGCGCCATCATCCCCGCGTACCGCGCCTCGTCCCCCTTTTTCTTCTTCGGCTTCTTGTCACCGGCGTCGTCCTTCGCCGCCGCCTCGACTGCGGCTTCTGCGGCACGCGCGGCGAGATACTTGGCCACCGCGCGCGTCACGGTGCGCGACAGGATCGCCGACCGGTCGCTGCGATAGTCGGCGGCCATGGCGTCGCTGATGCTCGCGGCCACCAGCGGCTCGAGCCGTGCCTCACCGCTCACCACGCGCACGCCGCCCATGCCGCCAAGCGGCGAGCGACGCAGCACCGGCCAGCTCATGTCGAGCAGATAGCTCGCGCGTGCACCGCGCCACGGACCGTAGCGGGTATCCGTGAAACGCCAGGTCGGTGTGTCGTCCCACCAGACACCGCCGTTGCGCAGGGCGCCGAAATCGGCGAGCAGGCGCTCGGCGGCAAATCCGCTCCCTGACGACGAGACGTTGTCGCCGGTGAAGATCGGGACCGTGAGGCCGACGGCGACTTTGTGAGCCACGTCGCCGCGTTCGACCACGACGAAAACGTCACCCATCGAATCGGGAGGTGACGTCCACGCGCTGTCGAGCGGTGCGCCGAGGGCGATGGCGTTGCGGCGTGCGACATCGGCGTCGGCACGATCACCGGCGGCGTCGAACGCCGCGGCGGCCACGGTGTGCAGCATGGCGCGGGTGGCACGGTCGTCGTCCGTGGGCGTGCCGAACGACGCCAGCAACGCACTGAGGCGGCGTGCCTCCACCGCGGCGGCATCCACATCACCCGCGGAGCTCCATGCGAGCAGCGCGCTGTAGTGGAGCATGAGCCGTTCGTTGCGACCGGCGGTGTACGGCAGTGCATAGTCGTTGACCACCAGCGACATCGCGGTGCGGCTGACGCTTTTCGTGTAGCGATCCTGGCTCACCGTGAAGGCCTGATCGAAGAGCGCGCCGGCCTCGCGGTACCGACCGGCATAGCGCGCCGCACTGGCCTGGTACAGCAGGCGCAGCAGACGGTCGTCGGGGCTGAGGTTCGATGTCCGGTTGGCGAGTGCGCGCATCGCCGAGTCGGCCATGCCGCGATGCAGCAGCGAGCGCACTCGGTCGTCATCCACCTGCAGGCCGTTGGGCGCGGTCAGGTAGCTCCGCGCCGTGTTGGACAGCGTGGAGCAGGCTGCCACGGGCAGCAGCGCAACGATGAAGAGTGATCGCCACATGACGGGGAGTCTCAGCGGACGTGCGGGACGTGCAACGGCGGACGGGGGAAACACCAGCAGCGGCGGTGGCAGGTTGCGTGTCACGGCGCTGCGGCGGATGCAGCCGCAGCGCCGGCCATCGGCGTCCCTACCGGTCCGGGTCGGGCACGCGCGGTGGTGGCGGCGTGGTGGCCTGCGGCGCGGGCGCCTGCCGTTCGAGCACGATCAGCCGCTGCTGTGCGCGGGCAATCGCATCCGCGAGTTGCGCATTGGCATCGCCGCGCGCGCGGATCCGCTCGATCTCGAGCGACTGCAGGAAGCGCTGGTAGCGGATCTGTGCCTCGACGGGACGCATCTGCAGGTCGAGCATGGTCGCCACCTTGTACTCGAGCATCGGGTCGGCGCGCTTCAGCGCCAGCGCACGATCATAGCGGTCGAGCGCACGGGCCCGGTCACCGGCGGCATTGAACTGATCGCCCTCGCGGATGAGCGCATCGGCCATGGCGGTGGCACGCCCGTCCGTGGTCGTATCGGCGGCCGCACTGACGACGCGGATGCCCTGCGTCTCGCGGTAGCTGACGGCGTTCAGACGGTCGTCGTCGAACTGCACCATCACGACTTCCCCGGTGGCATCCCTGGGCGAGCTGCCAAGTACGCGTGGCACCATCACCGTCGCGGCGCCGCTCTCGCGGATCGTCCAGGCGGCGGGTGCCGTGCGGGTCGCGGCCATCGCCTGCGCCGGCGTCATGCCGAGCGAGATCTCGCCCTTCACGACCGACGCGCAGACGGGACCGCGGCAGGTGGCGACGGCCTTGGCGTACACGCTGTCGCGGGCCTGCATCAACATGGCATTGTCGGCCACGCCATCGGCGGTGGCGCGCGCGACGATCCGGTCCTGCGAGCCGGTCCGGTCGCCGTTGCTCATGATCGGACGCTCGCGAATGCGGCGCGGACCGTTGCAGGCGGCGAGCAGCACGCCCGCACCCAGCAGCACACTGGCCTTCATTGTGGTGTTCATGATCATGGCTCCGGGTTACCAGCCGATGCGGCGGCGGTCGATGTACTTCTTGATCTTGTGCTGGCCGATCCAGACCTTCTGGTTGCTTTCGAGATCCACCAGGAAGGCGTCGATCTGGTAGAACACCACCTTCTCACGTCCTTCGGCATCCTCGATGGCCTGCACGTCGCCCTGCAGCATGTAGTTGGCGCCGTTCTCCTTGCCGATGCGTGCGCGGGTCTCCGCCGAGGCGTTCGACTGCTGGTCCTGACGCTCGTCGCGCACCTCGCTGCGCTCATCGCGGCTCGCCACGAGTCGCACGCGACCACTGTTGACGTACGCGCGCTCGAGGTCCTTCACGAAGGTGCCGATCGGCACATGCTCCAGAGTGCGGTTGCGGAACGCGCCGACGATCACCGTCGGCGGGGTGCCGCCATGCGCCGAGGCATACTGCGCACTCCATGGCCCGGCGAAGGTCTGATCGATCAGGGCGTTGGCGACGAGCTTCGAGTCGACGTCGTTCCAGCGGCCCGACAGGTCGGTGACGCTGGCGGGATCGACGCGGGTCACGCGCTTGTTGTTGCAGGCGGCCAGCGTGACGGCAGCCAGCCCGAGGGCCGCGATGCGGCGGACGGCGACAGTCGTGGACATGAACATGGCGAACTCCGGGAGGGCGAACGGTCGGAATGCGGCTCTGCGGGGATGACGTCCTGCGCCGCTGTACTTCAGGATTGCACGGCGCGGGCCGCTGGAACACCTTGTACAACGAATTGTCCGGCAACGAGTTACAAATTCCGCCCGAGAGGAGTGTCCTCTCAGGGAGACACCTGAATGTCTGATCTTCGCCGCGGGCTGCTACAGCTCGTGCTGGTGGGAGGCGCCATGTTCGGCTGCACGGGAACGCGTCCCAAAGACCTGGGCGTCCGCGACGGAGTGCTGCGTCCCTGCCCGGGCAGCCCGAACTGCGTCAGCTCGGAAGCCGGCACGCCGCCGAAGTTTCTCGTGCAGCCGTTTCCTGCGCCGGCTGGTGCGGCCGACCTCACCCGGCTGGCGGCGGTGGTGGCCGCGTGGCCGCGGACGGAGATCGTCACCACGCGCGCCGACTACCTGCACGCCGAGTTCACGAGCTTGCTGATGCGGTTCGTCGACGATGTCGAGTTCCGCTACGACGCCACCGCCGGCGTGATCCACGTCCGCTCGGCATCCCGGCTTGGCGAAAGTGATCTTGGCGCGAACCGGAAGCGTGTCGAAGGGCTCCGGACCAAGTGGTCCGCGGCGGTCGGTGGGGCCGTGCCTGGCCGCTGAGCGGCGTCAGCGCGGCAGGTACGCGGTGGCCGTGACCTCGATCCGCACGCCGCGCAGCTGGGCGCCGACGGTGGTCCGCGACGGGTAGGGCGCGGTGAACGCCGCCTTCCAGATCTCGTTCACGCTGCCCCAGTCGTTCTCGTCGGTCAGGTAGATCGTTGCCGCGATCACGTGGTCGAGCGTCGCGCCAGCCGCAGCCAGCACCTCGCGCAGGTTGGCGAGCACCTGCTGTGCCTGTTCCTCGACGGTGGTGCCCACGACCTGTCCGGTACGGAAGTCCTTCGGCACCTGCCCTGAGACGTGGATGAAGTCGCCGGCGCGGACCGCCGGGCTATAGGCGCCAGCCGGGAGCGGTACGTCCGGGGCGAGGAAGACCGGGGTCCAGGAGCGTTCGGGCATGAGGGTGACCGTCTCGAAAATTGTGAGCCAGAGGGGATGGCGCGACGCGTGAAGCGTCGATAACTATTTGGGGCGGCCGCCGAGCGTGGCTTGCAGATCCGCCCGCCGTTCAACATTTCTCGAGGAGGTGATCCCATGGCCAGTCGCAGTCCTTCCGTCAGCTCGACCTGGGCAAACGGTCACCAGACCGTCGCCTGATTGGTTGTCCAGGCCGTCGGCTCGTGAGCGTGTCGAGCTGACGTCGAAGGCAGATGGCCCGTCCCCGCGCTGTGCGGTGACGGGCCATCGTGTTTCGGTGCCCCTTGCCCATCGGTCCCGGTGAACGCGGCACCAGCCGCACGTCCACTCACGACGTCGGGCCGAGTGCATTCTCCGCATCGAGGGAGAACCTCGGAATGTCGGCGGCAAATCGCGTCTTGTCGGCGCGACGAAAGAAGTACTGCCCTTCCATGTAGCCGCTCGACGACTTGAGCACGCAGAACGACTGGTACTCATGCGTGTGTCCCGGTGCGATCACCGGCAGCTCACCAACGACGCCCTCGCCTTCGACTTCCGTATCCTCGCCGTCACCCACCGAATCGTGGATGCGCCACTTGCGCGAGAGGAGCTGCGCCGCCTGCGCGCCGATGTTCTCCAGCCGCACGAAATAGGCGAAGACGTACTGTGCGTGCGCAGGCTGTGACTGCGCCGGCAGGAACACCGGCCGCACCGTGACGCGGATGCCGTGCGTCTCGCGGTAGAAGAAAGGAGGACGCTTCACGACTCCAAACTATCCTCCGGCGCTCACGTCCCGACAGGGCGCCTGTGCGACCGGCGTGATCCGCCATGGGCGGCCTGCATAATTTACGGAACCGCGCGGACTCGCTCCGCCTTCTGCCGACCTCGACAATAAAGTGTCATGCGCCTCGCCCGATCGCTCGCCTGCGCTGCCCTGCTGGGTGCGACCTCGCACTCGCTCTCCGCACAGAACGCCGCCACCGACTCGGCCATCGTCCGTCGTGGCGCGCCGGTGTCCGCGGGTGCGGCGATCCCCGTCACGCAACTGATGGCACGGGCCCGCACCTACACCGCGCGTCCCGTCATCGTGGAGGGAGTGATCACGCGCGAGTGCACCGAGAAGGGATGCTGGATGCAGGTCGCACCAACCGCCGATGCCAGCGGCATGCGCGTGACGTTCAAGGACTACGGCTTCTTCATCCCGCAGGCGATGGTCGGGCGTCGTGCGCGGATGGAAGGGATGACCAAGGTGACGACGCACTCGAAGGCCGCCGCTGATCATCTCATCGGCGAAGGCGCACCGCTGCAGCGCAACGCGGACGGCACCGCCACGGAAGTGCAGTTCGTTGCCAGCGGCGTCGAGTTGTTCCGCCCGTGAACCGACACATGGCGTGCCGGCGGTGTACTTACCGCCGGCACGCCAGCGCGACCGTCATGGGAAGATGCCGAGATCCTGATAGCTGACGGCGACCTTGTTGATCGAACTGATGAAGGCAGCCGTGCGGATGTCGGTCTTGCGACCATGCTGCAGCCACGACTCCCGCACCTGGTGCCAGGCCGAGATCATCGTGTCCTCGAGGCCGGAGTTGACGAGATCCTCTTCGTCCGCGCCATGCGAGAGCTTCGCCATGCGCTCGGCGCCGAGTGTCTTGCCGGTCAGTTCCTCGACCGTGCGCAGCAGGTTGGTGAATGCCGTCTCTTCGAAGCGCTTTTCCATGCGTCCGAAGCGCACGTGCGAGAGGTTCTTCAGCCACTCGAAGTAGCTGACCGTCACGCCACCGGCGTTGAGGAACAGGTCCGCCAGCACCATCACACCGCGCTCGTGCAGGATGCCATCGGCCTCGAAGGTGGTCGGGCCGTTTGCACCCTCCGCGACGATGCGTGCCTGGATGCGTGGTGCGTTCTCGGCGGTGATCTGTCCTTCGAGGGCAGCCGGGACGAGGATCTCGCAGGGCAGCTCGAGCGCCGTCCGGGAATCGGCGATGAACGTGGCGCCGGGAAAGCCCTTCAAGCCGCCATGCTCGCGACGGTGCGCCATGATCGCCTGCAGGTCCAGACCCTTGTCGTTGTGCAGCGCCCCCTCCGCTTCCGCCACGGCGACCAGCACCCCGCCGCCCTCCTGCAGAAACTTCGCCGCGTGGTAGCCCACGTTGCCGAGCCCCTGCACGATGAAGCGCTTGCCCTCGAGCCCGGGCGTGAGGCCAAGCGCCTTCATGTCCTCCACGCTGCTGCAGGCCTCGCGGACGCCAAAATAAACGCCGCGGCCGGTGGCCTCGGTGCGGCCGCGAATGCCGCCCTGCGCGATCGGCTTGGCCGTCACGCAGCCCAGCGCGTTCATGTCACCGACGGCGAGCTGCGCATACGTGTCCGCGATCCACGCCATCTCCTTGCTGGAGGTGCCGTAGTCGGGTGCCGGCACGTCCACGCCGGGCCCGATGAAGTTCTTCTTCCAGAGTTCGAAGGTGTAGCGCCGGGTGATGCGCTCGAGTTCCGACTCACTGAACTCCTTGCGGTTGATCTTGATGCCACCCTTGGCGCCACCGAACGGCACATCCACGACGGCGCACTTGTACGTCATCAGTGAGGCGAGCGCCATCACCTCGTCCTCATTGACGTTCATCGCGTAGCGGATACCACCCTTGGTCGGGAGCTTGTGGTGGCTGTGCTCGGCGCGCCAGCCGACGATCGTGCGGATCGTGCCGTCGTCGCGGAGGATGGGGAAGCTGATCCGGTAGACCGCATTGCACTCGCGGATCTGGTTCAGCAGGGCCTGCGGATGACTGGTGTACGCCGCGGCGGCATCGAACGCGCGGTGCACCTGTCCAAGGAAGCTGTGGTCTGACATCGGGGAGTCCGGTGTGTCGGGAGGGGGGCCAACGTGCGCCAATAGTGCCCCCCGCGCCGGGGGCGCGCCAGCCGCTCCGGCATACCGGGACGCGGATGTCACACCTCTATGCTCGGCGGCGGGCTGCGAGTTCTGCAGCGAGAGGCGGATGGCGGACCGTCACCTTACGGCCCGGCTTGCTGTGTTGGCGCGGTTTGGACGCGCTCGTGAGCACGGGCTGCGCCTTACGTTGTTCGCATGTCAGCAGCGCCTCCGCCCGCCCTCGCAACCCGCGGCACCGTGCGTGCCGTGTTCGCGGGTCCGATCCGCGCCCTGCGCTCGCCGCGCACGCCCGCTGCGGCGGCGACGTCGTGGCGATCCGCGATCCTCAAGGATGAGCAGCACGCGCCCGTGGTTGTCGGCCCGCTGGGCCTGCACGGTGACGCGCAGAAAGAGAAGAAACACCACGGTGGGCCCGTCAAGGCGGTGCTCGTCTACGGTGCGGCGCACTACGCGCACTGGCTGCCGCTGCTCGGCGCGCACGCCGCCGCGCACGCAGACACACTGCGCGCCATGTCGGCCGATCTCGACGCGAGCCGCGTCGGCTTCGGTGCCTTCGGTGAGAACCTGACCGTGGACGGTCTGGAAGAGCAGCGTGTCTGTTTGGGCGACGTCTGGGCCGTGGGCGACTGTCTCTTGCGGATCACCGAACCACGCGGCCCGTGCAACACGCTCACGCGGCGGTGGATCCGACCGGCGCTGCTGGGCGAGGTGAAGACCACGGCGGCGGCGGGGTGGTACAACGCGGTGGTGCGCGAGGGCGCCGTGCGTGCCGGCGATGCCGCAACGCTGGTCGAACGGGTGCAGGAGGCGTGGACGATGGCGCGTGTCTTTCACCTCGTGGAAGGTCGTGTCGTCGCGCGCGGCGACGTGATGGCGCTGCACGATGCGGCGTTCACGCCGCCGGACCTTCGCGCAAAGCTGGCGCGTCGGCTCGCGACACCCGGGCGCACGCGCGAGTGACCCGCGCTGCGACACACGCCGGCAGTGACGGCGTGTGTCCGCGTACGAGTCAGGTCAGGTTCACGACCACGAAGCTCTTGTCGGTGCTCACCTTCACCGTGCGAGCCGCGAGGCTCGACGTCCGGAACCCACCGCTCCAGGTTCCCGTCGAGGCAAACAGCGCGCCGTGATTCGGGCAGCGGAGCGACGTGCCCGACACGACGGAGACCGTGGTTCCCTCGTGTGTGCAGCGCAACGAGTACGCAACGAAACCCGTGGCAGTGCGGGCCAACGCGATGGCAGGACTGTTGTTGACCTTGGCCACCCCGCCAACGGTCGCGAGTGCGGGGTAGCTGGCGACCGTCACGCCGATCTGGTTGGCGCCGACGGTCGGTGTGCCCGGCGTGGTCGGGTTGGTCGACGGGATGGTCGGTGGAATCGCGGGCGGGTCAGTGACCGCGGTGGCGCCGCCCAGCTCTCCGCCGCCACAGGCGCCCAGTGTCAGCGCGATCGCCGACAGCGTCGCCATCGAGATGAACTCACGCCGCGACACGGCGTCCCGCACCGGGCAGGGGCCGCAGTCATGAGGCGTGTCGTGCGCAGTCGCGTGCCGGGCAGCATGCGGTTCCTGTGCGTTGTGCATGTCACCTCTCGGTGTGACTGGTGAGACGGACTCAGACCGCGACGAAGGCCGCCGCCCAGACGGCTGGCTCGTCGTCGCTCTGGATGGTCGTATCGATGTCGACCACCAGTTCGGCGCCCTCACGCTGGATCGGCCGCCGATCCATGTTTCGCGTGGCGCGTCCGCGGATGTAGGCACCGTCGATCCGGTACTCCGACTTGTGCTTGGGGCAGAGGAACGCGGTGTCGCCACCCTTGATGCGAATCATCGCGCGCTGGTGCGGACAGCTCAGCGCGAATGCGAACACCTTGCCGCCGGTGCGGACGAGGACCACCTCGTTCTCGGCATCGATCGTCGCGCCGTCCGCTGCAGGCAGCGGATACTTCGCCGTGCCATCCTGACGGCGCACCGCCGCATGGAGCACGAAACCGACCATCTCCTCGGCGCGCACGATGCCTGGCAGCAGCAGGCTCGCGGCTGCCACTGCTGCGAGGGTGCGAGTCAGGAAGGACCGCCGATCGTGCAGGACGCATGCATCACAGTCGTCGCCTGACCGTGCGGAATGTTCACTCATTCACAGCCTCCTAGCCTTGCATCAGGCCAACACCGGCCAGCGTGATTGCCAGCCACAGCGCCACACTCACCAGCGCGCGGACGCGTAGCATGGCGAACTTCCCACCAACCCCAGACGTCCGACGCACGCCCCGCTCATTCCGCAACATGAACCATCCATTCACCGCGAGTGCAAGGAGCAGCCCAAGCTTGATCCACATCACCGTGCTGTTGATGAACGTCTCGACATCCGCCGCGAGCTGCAGCGTCCCGCTGATGGTGGACACTGCGAGCGCGATGAGCACCGGACGGTGCACATCGGCCAGGGCATCGGCGAGGACCACGCGCGCCGCCGGATCCGTGACCTGACCCGCCCGCAGCACCGTCCGATCGGCGGCGATCGCAAGCCCACCACCCACCATCATCGATCCGAGGTGCGCGAACGTGAGCCCCACCGACAGCACGGTCGACTTGCCGTACAGCGTCGCCCATGGTTCGAATGCCGACACCAGACTTTCGACGATCGGCATGCCGTCACTTCCCGATCAGCATGATGAGCCAACTCAGCGTGCTGACCCCCATCGAGATCGTCGCGATGTCGCGGTGACGATTGCGGACCTCGGCGTCTTCGCGCGCGTCCTCACCGATCGAGCCAACATAGGCAAAGCCGGCACTGGCGGCCATGAAGAGCGCGGAATGAATGATGCGCCTGGTCCGCCCCTCCGGATCGTGCCGGGCGTCCCACAGGTTCCACACTCCGGTGACCGTATTGATCCCGAACACCGCGACATCCGCGGTAGCCACCCAGGGATGCGCCGCGCGCACCCAGTACGGCGAGCCTGAGCGGCCATCCGAGGCCAGGCGCGTCCCGGTGTAGAACGAGATGCCGAACAGCGGCAGCATCGCCCAACTCAGCGTGCGATGAATCGTGAGCCGCCGCCCATACCAGTCGGAGTACTCCACGAGCTTCCGCTTCTTCTTCGGGACCGTGTCCGCCGGCAGCGACAGCCGCAGTCCCGGGTCGAGTGCGAGCGCGCTCGGCACTGGCACGTCTGTCACCGTCGGCGGCGCAGCGGCAGGCGGCACGGCGAGCACCGCCACCATGTCCACGACCTGCACCGAGTCAGGCGGGGTGAGTGCGAAGCGGCTCGTCGTATCGATTGAGGCGATGACCAGCGCCAGCAGACCAACGATCATGCGAAACTCCGGCTAGGTGAAGTCACGTCTCTACCGGTTGGCGTGGCTCAGTCGCGCCGTCCGGCGCGACCAGACGTGTCGTGCAGTATGGGCTGGAATCGTGAACACACGATGAAGGCGGACCAGCCCGCACTCCGCGGATCCCTGCGCGTGACGAGCGACGCCGGACGTGCCGGCGCGAACCCTCCGGAGACGGACACGGCACGCACCCCGTCCCCTCACGCGCGGCCGCAGGTCAATCGATGTCGTTGGCGCGGGTGCCGTCAGGCTCCCGCACGAAGACCAGCCCGATGAGGCCACCGATCGTACAGACGGCGATCGGGTAGACGAGTCCGGCAAACGGGTTCGTGTAGGCCGCAACCATCGATGCCGCGATCAGCGGGGTGAATCCGCCGAACCAGCCATTCCCGAGATGGTAGGGCAGCGACATCGACGTGTAGCGGATGCGTGCCGGATACGTCTCCACGAGAAAGGCGGCCATCGGGCCATACGACAACGTCACCAGGACGACTTGCACCGCAACGAGCAGCGCCAGCATGGGAATGTTCGGCGAAAGCGCCACCGCTGCGGCGCCCGTACCGCTGACCGGTCCAGCGGCCGCCATCATTCCCTTGTAGATCGGGTAGAGCGTCGCGGCGGTGAGAAAGAGCCCACCGATGATCATCCGCTTGCGGCCGATCCGGTCGGACACGGCCCCGCTGATCAGGTAGAACGGTGTGCCGAGCACGATGCCGATCGCCACCGCGACGTACGAGTCGGTGAGCGAGAGCTTGAGCACTTTCTGGATGAAGAAGAGCGCAAAGAACTGGCCGGTGTAGAACACCACCGCCTGCCCCGCCACGACACCGAACAGCACCGACAGGAAGATCCGCCAGCGGGACCATGTCCCGAACGCCTCGCGGATCGGCATCTTCGACACGGTGCCCTCGTCCTTCATCCGCTGGAACACCGGGGACTCCTGCATGCGCCGACGGATGTAGTACGACATCACCACCAGGCCACCCGAGAGCAGGAATGGAATCCGCCAGCCCCAGACCTTGAAGGCCGCCTCGCCGACCGCGTATCGCACCCCCAGGATCACGAGCAGCGAGACGAGCAGGCCGAGGGTGGCCGTGGCCTGCACGAACGACGTGAAGTAGCCACGCCGGTGTGCGGGGGCATGCTCGGCCACGTAGATGGCCGCACCGCCATACTCGCCGCCGAGCGCCAGGCCCTGCAGCAGCCGCAACACGACGAGCATGATGGGGGCGGCAATGCCGACGCTGGCGACGGTGGGCAGCACACCAATGGCCGCCGTCGCGATGCCCATGATCAGCAGTGTGACCATGAACGCGTACTTGCGGCCGACCATGTCACCGATGCGTCCGAAGACGAGCGCACCGAGCGGGCGAACCGCGAACCCGGCCCCGAACGTGGCGAGCGTATTGAGGAACGCCGCCGTCTCGCTCGAGGCCGGGAAGAACAGTGGCGCCAGGATCGGCGCCAGTGTCCCGAACACGAAGAAATCGTACCACTCGATCACCGTCCCGGCCGATGATGCGATGACCACCTGCCGGATCGTGCGAACATCCACCTCACCTGGTGCCGCACCCGCGCCTGCATTCGTTCCTGAAGGCGACGGAGCCGTCACCAGCGGTGCACTCATTCAGTCTCCTGTGCGGTGGATGTCCGTGCTCCGATCACTCAGCGACGATCACGGCCGTCGCGGGGCTCCTCGTCCTCGTCCTCACCACCAAAGCCCTGCACGCCCGTCAGCTTGGCGTCGCGTTCGATGCGAAGGACCTGCTTCTCCTTCACGTCGCCGTAGGTCATGGTGACGAGGTACTCACCCGTCTTCACCAATGGGGCCCCGCCGCCGCCGCCGCCGCGACCACCGCGGCCACCGAAGCCACCACCTGCGACCCCACGCAGCGCCCCGAAGATCTGCTGCATGGCGCCAGCACCCCCCGGGCCCGCACCGACCTCGCCCGGCGCGCCAGCCGCGCCCTCACTCGGCGCCGCAGCGCCCTCCCCCTGTGCGCCAGCGCCAGCGCCGGCGCCCGCACCACCGCGACCGCCGCGACCACCGCCCGTCTCGGCGGGACGCTCGACGAAACGGGGAATGCCCGCCTCGGCACCGGCACCGCCACCGAAACCACCACCGCCGCCACCGCCGCCACCGCCGCCACCGATGAACCGCTCGACGAGATCGGCGGTCCGGCCGGACAGGACCGCACCACGCGCCATGCGCACCATGTTGCTGTCCATGCCCGAGGCTTGCAGCGAGTCGAAGATCTGCGCAATGCGGACCTGCGAGCGGATGCTGTCGCGCTTCTCTGCAGGAGACAGCGGCTTCTGCGCCGGTGCCTTGCCACGCATGTTCCACATCACCCGGTGCACGCCGATCGTCCCAGGTCCGTTGAGCGTCGTCATCGTGTCGCCAGCGGCGTCGGTGATCACGAGCGAGACGCGCTTGCCCGCCTGGGCCTCGGTGATCCGGTACATGATCTCGGCGCCGTACGCCGGCGAGGTGGCCTGGAACCGCTTCTGGCCATTGCCACCACCGGCACTGCCAGCGGCGTCAGGCGCCTGGCCCATCGCATACGTCGTGCGCGGCGTGAACAGGTGCACCTTCTTCGACGCCACGACCGACGACATCTGCTGCAGCGGCCCGATGTCCACGATGTAGAGCGCACGGCCGTGCGTGGCGGCGATCAATTCGTGGTCGCGCGGGTGGATCTGCAGGTCGTGCACCGGCACGGTCGGGAGGCCGGTCATGAACTTCTGCCAGCTCTGGCCGCGGTTCATCGAGACATACGCGCCCACATCCGTGCCAATGAAGAGCAGGCTCGGATTGACGGGATCCTCGCGGATCACATGCACGAAGTCCGGGCCGCCGGTCGGCAGGCCGGCCGTGATGCTGGCGAACGTCGCGCCGTAGTCCTTCGTCATGTAGGCGTACGACGTGAAGTCACCGCGACGGTGGTTGTCGAACGTGACATAGAAGACGTTCGTGTCGGCGTGCGAGGCTTCCACGCGCGTCACGTACGTCTCGGCCGGCAGGCCGGCGAACTTCGTGCCGGCGATCTTCTCCCAGGTCGCGCCGTCGTTGCGACTCAGCCAGACGTTGCCGTCGTCCGTGCCGGCATAGAGCAACCCGGGACGCACCGACGATTCCGTGAGCGCCGTGATCGTCCCGAACGTCTCGGCACCCGTCGCGTCGGTGGTGATGCCACCCGTCGTCCTGGTGCTGATACGGATCTTCATCGTGTCGCGCAGCGACAGGTCAGGGGAGATCACCATCAGGTCGTCGCCACGGTTGGTGGACTTCACGACACGGTTGCCAGCGGCGTAGAACACCGCCGGATTGTGCGGGGAGAGGAAGAACGGCGTGTTCCAGTTCCACCGCATGTCGAACGCCATCGAGTCGGAAACCTGCTGCTGGCGAAGGATGGCAAGCCGGCGAGCCTGCGCCGGCGTCGGGGCCTTGGTGGTGTCGCCGCGCTCGATGATGATCGAGTCCTCGAACTGCATGTACCGCGGACGCCACTGCGGCTTGCCGAGGCTGGTGCGTTCGCCAGTCGCCATGTTGAGACGGCCCATCGCCCCGCCCTGGCTCTCGGAGTAGACGATGTTCGGGTCGGTCGGATCCTGCGCGGTGACGAAGCCGTCGCCCCCACTGATGTAGACCCAGTCCTCGTTCTGGATCGCGCCGCGGACCTTGCGGCTCGGCCCGCACCACGAGCCATTGTCCTGCAGCCCGCCGCAGACGTGATACGGCACCTGCATGTCGAAGCTCACCGCGTAGAACTGGGCCAGGTTCATGACGTTCAGCACGTCATAGTTCCCCCCCCTGTCCCACGTCACCGCCACGCCGCCGTCATTGCCGACGATGATGTGCTCGGGATCGTTCGGGTCGATCCACATCGCGTGGTGATCGACGTGGATGCCCTGCGTCGCATCGCGCGCCGTCTTGCCGCCGTCATCCGACACCTTCACCGGGGTGGACGACCAGTAGACACGGTTCGGGTTGCGCGGATCGACGCGCACCTGCGAGTAGTAGAACGGGCGGACGTTCTCGGTGTTCGTCCGGACCCACGTCACGCCACCATCCTCACTGCGATAGAGGCCGCTGAGCGACTTCTGCGCCGGCTTCTTCGCATCCTTGACGGCGTTCGGCAGCGTGTCCGCCTCGACCATCGTGTACATCACCTTCGTGTTCGACGGCGAGATCACGACCGAGATGCGGCCCAGCGTCGTCGTCGGGAAGCCGCCGCCGGTGACCTTGGTCCACGTCGCGCCGGCATCGGTGGACTTCCACAGTGCGGAGCCGGGGCCGCCGCTCTGCAGGAAGTACGGGCCACGCATGCGCTCGTAGCTGGTCGCCCAGATGATGTCGGGATTGGACGGATCGAGTTGCACGTCCACGAACCCGGCGCGGTCGCTGATGAACTTCGCCACCGTCCAGCTCTTGCCACCATCGATGGACTTGTACAAGCCGCGGGCCCGGCTGGCCTTCCATGCCGAGCCGAGGACGGCCATGTAGACGATGTCGGGATTGCGCGGGTGCACCTGAATGCGGCCGATGTGCTCCGTCTCGGCGAGCCCGAGGAAGTTCCAGCTCCGTCCGCCGTCCGTGCTCTTGAAGACGCCGCAGCCCGGCGAGATCGAGTTGCGCGAGTTCTGCTCGCCGGTGCCGACGTAGAGCACGTTCGTGTCCGACGGCGCAATGGCGATGTCACCCATCGACATGCAGCGCTGGCTCTCGAAGATCGGACGGAACGTCGTGCCGTTGTTGGTGGTCTTCCAGATGCCGCCGCCCGCCGCCGCGACGTAGAACGTCTTCGACGGTGAGGGGATGCCTTCGATGTCGGCGATGCGGCCGCCCGGATTGGCCGGGCCGACGGCGCGCCAGCGCATGGCGGAGAGGGTCACTGAATCGAGTGCCCCCGACGCCACGACGGGCGTCTGGGCGCCCAGCGCCGAAACCGCGGCACCAAGGAGCAGGGACAGACGGACTACAGGTCGCATAAGCGGATCCCGTGGGAGTTGAATGCCGGCAGCTCCCCGCACCAGCGGGGACCGCACTGAAGAATACGCTCACGACCTCGGCAGGGTTGGCTGCCGCCGGCCCGTCAGCGGCGGTCGCGCCGGCCGCCGCAACCGGTGGCAGGTGCCTGAAGATCGAGCGTGGCCGCGTGTCCTGACGCACCGTGCACGAGGAGCACGGCCGTGCCCTGCCGCAGGCGCGACCCGGCTGACAACCGCGCGGTGGCGACCGAACCTCGCCGCGCCAGCCGCAGGGCCGCCGAGACGCCCGACCCGGAGTCCGCCACCAGCTCCAGTGGCGACTCCGCGGTCACGCGCGCCGGAAGCCGCACGCAGAGCATGCCCCCCGTCAACCGCGCCGGGAGCGGACCCGCATCGGAAGCGAGGCGAGAGAGCAGCGCGGTGCCGATCGGCGTGCCCTCGGCGCTGCTCGACGGCAGTGCACCCTGGACCGACTGCTGCTCCGGAATGCAGACCTCGCGACAGACGCCATACCGGAGGGTCACGCCAATCAACCGGTCGGCGGAGGGCGCGCCGACGGACGCCAGCTCGAGGAGCCAGGGCACCTCGCCCTCGAGCGTATGCTGGGTGCCGACCGGCGTGCGGGCCACCACCGGCACCGGCCACACCTCACGCACGAGCCGCATCCCGGCGGGGAGGCTGACGCCCAGTCGAGTTGGCAGCCCCGTGTCGCCGGGGTTGCGCCACGAGACGTGCCATCCCGGATCGATCGTGAGCGTGAGGAGCATCGTCACGCGTGCCCCGGTGACCGACACCGGCGTGAGCGTCGCGCGGGCGTGCAGCGGCGCGACGGCTGGCCGCACCTGCGCCACAACACCCTGCGCCACAACACCCTGCGCCACGGCCAGCGACGGCGCGGCGGCCAGCAGCGCCCGGACCGCACGCGCACTCCGCCTCACTTCAGCACCGTGTCGAGCAGTGCCGCGAACGCCGGCGCCTCGAGTGCGGGCGCGACGGCGAGGATGCGTCCGTCGCGCCCGACGAGGATCGTCGTGGGGAGCCACTGCACCTCGAACGCCGCCAGCGGTCCCGCCGGATCGGCACCCGCCCAGGCGTGCCGCCATGGCATCGGCTCCCGGCTGCGCCGGAACTGGTCGGCGGTCGCCTGCACCTCGTCAACCGAGACCGACAGAATCGTCAGCCCGCGGGGGCCGAACCGCCGCTGCAGCGTACGCATCGCCGGAAACTCGACCAGGCAGTCGGGACACCAGGTGGCCCAGACGTCCAGCAGGTACACCTGCCCGCGCAGCGAGACGTCGGAGATCGTGGTGCCGGCGCGGTCCATCGACGCAAGGCTGAACGGCGGCACCATGCGCCCCGGCTGCAGCATGCGGTTGTAGCCCGTGAGCTTGAGCAGTGGTGCGACGCGGGCGTCGTCCCAGGACTCCGACACGAGCCGCGCCGCATACGACTGCGCCGTCACCGTGTCGGCCGGCATGAACGTGGTCGCCGCGGCGGCATAGAGGTCGAAGCGCAGCGCCGTATCGCGCGCCGCTGCGATCGCAGCGTCGAAGTGCGCACGCACCGCGTCCGTCGCGGCGGCGGTGCTGACGCGTGTCTCCCCCGTAGCATGCCGCGCGGCGACGAGGAGCACGCGACGCCGCATGACGTCATCCAGTGTCCAGAGCGGTGACCCCGGCGTGAACCCGTCGAGCACGGCGCTGCCGAGCGCGGGGTGCACCTGACAGCGTGCATCGGCGCGCAGCAGGCGGCGGACGAGTTGCAGCCGCGCCGGCAGCGACGAATCCGGCAGGATCGCGTCCGCGGC
Source organism: Gemmatimonadaceae bacterium (assembly GCA_031409715.1). Taxonomy (GTDB): domain Bacteria; phylum Gemmatimonadota; class Gemmatimonadetes; order Gemmatimonadales; family Gemmatimonadaceae; genus JACMLX01. The sequence goes on from JANNXU010000006.1 coordinate 48,992, forward strand.
ATCGATCGGTGGTGCCTGCGCCGCGATCAGGCAGCGGCGCGCGGGCGCGAAGCTCACCATCGAGTCGAGCTGCGCGATGATGGCGGCCAGTGGATGGTCGCCGCGCACCCGAAACGATGACACACCGCCCATGGCCACGTGCGACGGATCGTAGACGAGCCGAACCGCACCACCCTTGCCGCCGATCACGAGCCCCTCGTATTCGCCATCGGACGCCCAGCGCGACGCCGTGGCACCCGCCGGTGGCAGGTAGATGCGGGCCGTCATGTCGATCACGCGGTAGGCGAGCGTGTCACGACGGGCCCGCAGCACGCCGCTACGTCGCCCACTGGTGTCGGCGATGAGCAGGACGGCGGGCGGCATGTCCGGGCGCACCGGCTCCGCGTCGGTTTCGCTGCTCACGCCCACCAGCGGACCGCGCGCGAGGCCGGCCGGAAAGCCCGCCAGCGTGATCGCGACGTCGAGCGTGGTGTGCCCAGCCATCGGCACGGCGCGTTCGGTGAGGATGAAGCCGAGTCCCGCCGCACGCAGTCGGTACGGGCCCGGCGCGCGCGTCGCGAGACGAAAGCGACCGGTGCTGTCGGCCATCGCCCTCACCGCGCGGGCCGGCGCACGCACGGGCACCAGCTCGACGTCGGCACGCACCGGCACGCGTCCATTGGCACCGCTGATGGTGCCGCTGATGACGGTGGAGTCGCCCGACGCCTGTGCATGCAGCGTGCGCGGTGGCGCAGCGCCGGCCAGCGCGAGCGCCAGCAGGGCAACCCGCGTCATATGGGTCACGCGTGGCATGCGAGTCATGCGGATCATCGGGGCATGCGGGTCATCGGGGCATGCCGGTCATCGGGGCATGCCGGTCATGCGGATCTCGGGCACATGCAGCGCAATTTACTCGCGGAAAGCCCGACGGGCCGCCGGCGCTGTGCCGACGGCCCGTCAGGGTGCTGCCTGCCGCAACGACGCGACGACGCGTCGTCAGCGATCCGCGAGTGCGATGAAGCGCAGCGGTGCCCCGCCGGTGCTGTTGTCGGCGGCGATGATCGTGCGCGCCCCGTTCGCTGGCAGGGTGACCGACGCGAGGTTGATCGAGACCGCCGCCGCGCGAGCTGCGGCGGCGGTTCCGGCCGGCACCGCGCTCACCCGGTAGGTCCCCGCCGCCACGGACAGGTAGGCCGTGGCACGCAGCGGAACCGCCGCGAGCGTTGGTGTGGCGGTGGCCAGATCCGCACCGACGGCCGTCACGAACAGGTCCACCGTCCCCGCCGACGGTGCAAGGTGCACCACGCGCACGCGCACCTGACCGCTCGCCGGTACCGAGTTCGTGTCGGTGGTGATCACCGGCACGACTGCCGTCGATCCAACTCCGCCGGTGGCATACACCGTGTAATCCGCACCGGTGGCGATGGTGAGCGGGATGGTGGCCACCACCGCACTGGTATCGGCGGTGCGACGGAGCACCAGAGTGCGACTGCCGGTCAGGATCGGCGAATAGATCGCCGTCGCCGGCGCCGGCAGCGATGATGGGGTGGTGCCGGCATAGTTGAGGTCCACACCGAACGGCGTCCCCTCCAGCACCGCGTTGACCCGGTTGCGCGCGGCGTCGGTGATGAGGTTGACGAAGCGAACGCGCCCCGCCGGTCCGGGGAGCAGCGGATCGGGCGCGTCGGTGGTGCCGCAGCCGGTCAGCAGCACCGCGGCGGTCAGGACAGCAATCGTCGAACGATGTGCCACGCGACGGACTCCGGCAGGAAGGATGGTCATCTCGTTGGTCCTCACGTCGTGCACGAGGTGCCGGCGGGCGACACCGCCGGCTCGGCGGGATCGGCCGGCACGTTCCGATTCGCGTTGCGGTCGCCGATCGCATATGGCAGCCAGCAGCGTTGCCCACCCGTCGGCACCAGCGGCGCGGCGACCGGTCCGCGGATTGCACTGGACCGGCGTGTGTCCTCCCAGCGCAGCCCCGTGCCGAACAGCTCGAAGCGACGCTGGTTGTAGACCTCGCTCACCACCGACGACGGCGACTGTGGTCCCGTGAGCGCCGTCAGGCACGCTTTCGGATCATCGACGGCGCGGGCCGTGCAATCCGTGCGCACCGAGTCGAGCGCCGCCACCGCACCAGCCACGTCACCCGCAACCGCGAGTGCTTCGGCCTTGATCAGCAGCGCCTCATCGGGGAAGTACACCGGCTGCGTCGCGTTCGCGATCGCGAAGCGGTTGCTGAACGGGTCGAGCAGCGCGAGGATACGGCCCGTGAGGGTCGTGCTCGGGATCACGAAATACCCGAAGCGCTGATCGCCGGCCTCCATCGAGGTGCGGAATTGCCGACGCGGTGCGATGCCGTTCGTGCCACCCGTCACGTTCGCGAACGGGTTCACGCCAGGGGCAGGATAGGTCAGCGCCGACAGTGCGCCGGTCCCACTGCGGGGCACGAGGTTTGCCGCAGTCAGCGCGGCCGGGAAGTCGTTCGCCAATCGTGCATACCGCGCGCGGAACATGTTGATCATGTTCGGCAGGTTCACGCCCGGCGTGAGGATCTGCGCGTTGAAGAACGCGCTCGGCGCGACACCCGCAACCTGCGCGGCGGCGGAATCGAGCAGCGCGCGCACGTACGGCAGCGCCTCGGCCCGCGACACGTAGACGGGCGCCGTCACGTTGTAAGTCGTGACCGGAACCCGCTGGTACGACTGCAGCGCCTCACCCAGCGCCTCGGCCTTCAACGTGTAGGCGAGCGCCTTGAGGCCGCTGCGCGTGCCCGCGTCGAACGAGCCCGCCAGCCGGTCGGCACCCGCCAGCAGCTCGTCGGCGGTGCGCACGGTGCGGTAGATCGAGTTGAAGACGTTGTCGGCGATTCCGGTGCCGGGCGCGACACTGCCCTGCTCCGCATCGCTGATCGAGATCAGTGCGGCGCCGGTGCTCGCGAACTCGTCGGTGACGAGTCCCGCCATGTAGGCGAAGTTGAAGGCCGAGGCGGCAAAGCGCCCCTGCAGGCCGGTCGCGAGCGCGATCACGCCGTCAGGCGACGAGGTGACCTGGCTCTCGGTCGGATTGTTCGGGCTCTGCAGGTCGAGGCTGCAGGCGCCCAGTGTGGCGGTGGCGGCGAGGGCCACCACGCAGCGTGTCATCATGCGCATGGGTGAGCGTCTCCGCGTATCAGTAGGTGAACCGGGCACTGAGCGACCACACCCGCGGGATCGGGTAGGCGCCGAAATCGATGCCGCGGTCCGCTGCCGTCGTTTGTACCGAGCCAAGACCGCCCGCGTTCGTACCGAAGGCCGTCACTTCGGGATCGTAGCCGCTGTACTTCGTCCAGACCCAGAGGTTGCGGCCGGACAACGTCAGATCGAAGCCATCACGGAACACCTTCTTCACCGGTGCCCAGTCGACCGTCAGGCTTGCCGATACCTCGCGCAGCTTGACGAAGCTCCCGTCCTCGATCCAGTACTCGAAGATGCCCTGCGTGCGACCGTTGAAGTTCGGGGGCAGCTTGCGCGGGTCGCCGTACGGCAGCAGTTCGCGCTCGTACTCCTTGGAGTTGCTGGCGATGCCGGCGTTCTGCGCACGGGTCGACAGGTTCAGGATGTCGTTGCCGAAGCTGCCATCGAACAGGGCGCGCAGGCGCAGCCGCTTGCCGATGGTGAACTCGTTCAGGATCGAGCCGAGCCATGCCGGGTTCGGATCGCCGATGACCTTGTTCAGCGAGTCGTTGCAGGTGCCGCCGCCGATGGCGCGCCGCGCATCGAGCGTGGCGCCCATGTCTGCCGCCTGGTTGCTGCGGCGGTACCGGCCGAGCGAGTCGACCAGCAGTGCCCCGGTGGCGCAGTTCCGCGCGGCATACGAGCCGTAGAACACACCGACCGGTTCGCCCTGACGGATGCGGTTGGGATAGCCGCCGGCGGACTGGAAGTCCTGCACCGTCAGCGAGTCCACGAGGTTGCGGTTGCGCGTGTAGGTGACCGTCGACTCCCATCGCAGGTTCTTGCGATCGACGTTGACGGTGCGGACGAGCAGCTCGATGCCCTTGTTGCTCATCCGGCCGATCGGCGCGAACTGGCGCGAGAACCCGGTGCTGGTCGGCAGCGGGCGGAAGAACAGCAAGTCGGAGACGAGACGATCGTAGTAGGTGGCGTCGAACGACACGCGGCCACCGAGCAGCCCGAGCTCCGTGCCGAACTCCGCCTCACGGGCGCGTTCGTTGCGCAGCTGCTCGTTGCCGAACGTGACGTCGTTGACGTAGCCGGGACGGCCGCCGAACGCGGAGTTGGCAAACACCACATACTGCGAATACGCATTCAGCGAGCCGGGCTGGCTGCCCGCCCAGCCGAGCGCACTGCGCAGGCGGACGCTGTTGACGAGCCCCGGCTGGTTCTCCAGCACGACGTACGAGGCCGAGAACTTCGGGAACGCCTGCCACCGCTCGGCGGGAGCGAACGTGGACGAGGCGTCCAACCGGACGGCGGCCGTCAGGAACAGCTTGTTCCACGCCGCCAGCTCCTGCTGGCCGAAGAAGCCGAGGGTGCGGAGCTGCGTGCGGCGCTGCGTGCCGAAGAGCACCGACCCGGCATTGACCAGTTCACCCACCGGCGCGAGCCCGTTGGCACCCGACTGGGTCAGGTTGATCGACTGCTGCGTGTAGTTCAGGCCCCCCGTGGTCTTCATCTCGAAGGTGCTGCCGGGATTCCACGAGTAGGTGGAGACGAGGTCCTGGTTCACCACGCGCGTGTTCTGGAAGACCGACTGTGTCTGCCCGGTGCTGAGCGGGCCGGTGCCGAGCACCGCGCCGCGCGGCACGAACTGGCCCTGCTCGAAGGCGGCGTTGTCGATGCCGGCGGTGTAGTCCACCAGCAGCTTCGGCAGCGGCGTCCAGGTCAGCTTGGCCGAGCCGATGAACCGGTTGATCGTCTGCGGATTCTTGATCCGCGCGATCGCCAGCAGCGGGTTCGTGCCGAGGGCCGGCGGCAGCGGGTAGATGCCGTTGACGGGACGGAAGTCGGTCTGCGTGGGCGCGAAGAAGAGCGAGCCCATGATGCCATAGTCGTTCTGCTCGCCGAACGCCTGGAACTGGTTGCGCGTGTTCACGAAGTTCGTGCTCACGTTCGCGATCAGCGTCGAGGAGAGCTGCTGCTGCAGGTTGAGGCGGGCGCCCTGGCGGCGCGACTCGGTGGCGCGGATGATGCCCTGGTCTTCGAGGTTGTTCAGGCTCACGAAGAAGCGCGTCGCGTCGCTGCCACCTTCGATGGTCAGATTCTGCTCGTAGGTCGGCGACCGCCGGAAGATGGCGTCCTGCAGGTTGTAGCGCGCGATCGGGTTCGCGTTGACGTCGAACGGATAGAAGTTGAACGGTTGCTGCTCACGCAGCTCGTTCATGCCGATGCGCGTCGAGAGGGTCACGCGCGGCTTTCCGACCAGTCCCCGCTTGGTGAAGATCTGGACGACGCCATTGTTGGCGCGCGATCCATAGAGCGCCGCGGCAGCGGCGCCGCGCAGGATCTCGATGCGATCGATGTCGGCGGGATTGAGGTCCGCGAGGCGGTTCTGCGGGTTCGAGCGTCCGCCCAGGTCGGCGAGCTGCGCCGAGCCGTTGTCGATGATCACGCCGTCGACGATGTAGAGCGGGTCGGACCCGGCGATGAAGCTGTTGGTGCCGCGGAGGCGTACCGACATGCCACCACCGCCGGGACCACCGGAGTTCTGGCTGATCTGCGCGCCGGCGATCTTGCCCTGCAGCGCCTGATCCACCGTCACGGACTGTGCGCGGGAAATGATCGTCGAGTCCACCGTGGCGATGCTGGTGCCGACGCGGCGACGCTCGGTGGGCGATGCGGTGCCGGTGACCACGACCTCGCTCAGGTTGATGGCGCTCACGGAGAGCGCGACATCGAGCGTCTGGGTGGCGCCGGGCAGCACCTGCACGGTGCGATTCACCGGCTGGTACCCGATCCGCCGGACCTGGATCACACGCGCGCCGGTCGGCACGCCGGTGAGCACGTACTCACCGGACGCCTGACTGACGCTGCCGAGGCGCGTGCCGACCACCTGAATCTGGGCGTCCGGGAGGCCGCGCCCGGAGGCCGCCTCCGACACCTTGCCGCGGATGGTTCCGGTGGCAGCCTGCGCCCCGAGCAGCGGGGCGACGACCAGCAGGGTGGCGACCAGCCGTGCCGCAGCACCGCTGGCGCGTCGAACGAGGGGAGTGATCATGCATGACCTCCGACGGACTGGAAAGACGGTCGGCCCACACCGGGCGAGAATCGCAGGGCAGAGGGCAAGCCGGGCGCGACAAGGTTACCCGACGCGGGACTGATGTGCCAGCGAGTTCCACGGCCTGTCGGGCGCTGATACGGATGAATCACATTCCCCGGTGACCCGCCGGCGGCACCGTTAGTATACAAGTGTCCGCTCGTTCCGCCCCGGTCCGCTGCCATGCCGCTCCCACACCTCACTGCCGCCCCGACTGCCGGTGCCACACCGGCGCCGGCCGCCGACGTGCTCGCCCTGAGGGCGCGCGACGGCGATGCGGGCGCGTTCAGTGCGCTGGTGGCGCTGCTGCAGCCGCGCGCGGTCCGGTTCGCGGCACAGATGACGGGTGCGTCGCTCGACGACGTCGATGACATCGTCCAGGACGCCTGGATCAGGACCTACCGCGCCCTGCCCCGCTATGACGAGGCCCGCGCCTTCGAAAGCTGGTTCTTCACCATCCTCGCCAACTGCTGCCGCACACTGCGCGTGCGCCTGCGCCGCTGGCAGCTGCGCTCGCAGCCGCTGGATGCACAGCTGCGTGATGAGACCATCGACGCCCTGATCGCGACCAGCACGAGGACGGACGTGACACGCGTCTACCGCGCCCTCGCGACACTGCCGCAGGCGCAACGGGAGACCTTCCTGCTGCACTATGTGGAAGGCTTCGGCTATGACGAGATCGCGACGATCACCGGCGTGGGTGTGTCGGCGTGCAAGATGCGCGCAAAGCGCGCGATGGACGCTGTTCGTGACCTCCTGCGGGAGGAGGACCCCGATGCCTGACGCAATGCCTGAGCTGGACCGTCGACTCGACGCCGCGCTGCAGGCGATGCGGGAGCCGCCCGCGCCGCGTGCCGGGTCAGCCGAGCGCATGGCCGCCACCGCCATCCTTGCCGCGGGGCCGCAGGCGCGCCGAAGCTCGTGGCTGCTGCGTGCCGCCGCGGCGGTCGCCGTCGTGGCGCTCGGCGGCACGGCCTGGACGATCGCGCACCGCCTCACGCCGTCGGCTCAGGTGGCCTCGGTCGCCCGTGGCGCCGGGGTGATCGTGCCCGCCGGACTCGCGATCACGCCGATCGCATCGGCCCCGGTCCGGCCGATCGTCTTCGAGTTCACCGCCCCCGACGCCCGTTCGGTGCAGGTGCTCGGTGATTTCAACGAGTGGTCGCGCAACGCGGTGACGATGCAGCGCGGCCCCGACGGCCGGTGGCGCATCACGACGCTGCTGCCGCCCGGCCGCTACGTGTTCGCGTACCTCGTGGATGGTGCGCGATTCGCGCGTGACCCGCAGCGCGATACGGTCGAGGACCGCGACTTCGGTGTGCCTGGCTCCGAACTGGTGGTCGGCGAGGCGCCGTGATCACCCCACGAGGTGCGGCGCACCTGTGTGTGCTCCTTGGCGCGCTCCTCGCGAGCGGCGTCGCGCGGGCGCAGGCGCCGGCACCCGAGACGGATCGCCCGGCCCAGCAGCGCATCGATGCGATCGTGCGCGACTTCGACCGACGCGGGCTGCCCGCCGAGTTGCTGCGCGCGAAGATCGCCGAGGGCACCGCCAAGGGCGCGTCACCGGCACGGATCGCCGACGCCGTGGCGCTACTGGCGGCACGGGTGGACTCGGTCGCGCGCTTCCTGGCGCCGTCGGTGACGGTCTCGGAACTGCACGCCGGTGCGGAAGCGCTGGCGATCGGCGTCACCGCGCCGTCGCTGCGCACCATCCGCCAGGCGGCAGGGCGTCACTCGGCGGAACCCGGGATCCTGCTGGTGATCCGTCTCGTGCGTCGTGGCGTGACGCAGGATCAGGCCGTCCGCGCCGCCCGCGCGCTGCTCGACCGGCAGGTGGCGCCGTCGGCGCTGCTGGCCCTCGGCGATGACTTCGCCCGCGACGTGTCGGCCGGCGTCGCACCCGCCGACGCGTTGCACGACCGGCTGACGCGTCTCGTCGGCGGCAGTGCAGCCGCTGGTGCCACCACCGGCGCGGGTCGCGGACCGGGTGTCACCAGCGCTGGTGCGCGACCCTGACATGACGCGCGGCGCCGCACGACACCTGTGTGCCTTGCTGGCTGCCACGTTCGTCGCCGGCGGCGCGACCGCGCAGCGCGCGGTGCGTGTCACTGCCAGTCTCGAGAGCGGCGCCGCCGCCATCGAGCAGCCGCTGGTCCGCAGCGGCGGTGCGTTCTACGTCGCTCCGGCCGCCCAGCTCTCGCTGCGAGGCATGACGGTGGGCGGTGACGCGGTGTTCGCGAAGGGCACGCCCATCTGGCAGTCATTCCTCGCGAACGGGTTCGTCCAGTCGCCGGCGAAATGGCACGTGCGCGTGGTCGGTGCCGGGCAGGTGCTGAAGACGAGCGGCATCCCGCATACGGTGCACGCCGACGTCGGCGCGGAGTGGCGCGCGTCCGTGCGGACCACGACCGGTGCCGTGCGGGCGCGCGTCGGCCGCATGGATTTCGCCGGCACCCTCTGGCGCGATGCCGAGGTGTCGGGCGGTGTGACGCGCGAGCACGGCGCGATGCTGTTCGCCCTCGATGCCAGCTACGCCACGGCAAGGCGCCCCACCGCACTGCTCCCGCAGCTCGGCATCAGTGAGCTGGCGGGATCGGCATTTTCCGCCCGAACGCTGGACGTCACGCCGCGCATGATCTGGGAACGGGGGCGTCTGCGCACCGATGCGTCGATCGCATTGCGCGCCGTGCAGCAGGGCGCGCGCGGTACGACGGCCGGACCGCAGCTCGCGTTCACGCTGCAGGCGGCGCGAGGCATTGCACTCTTCGCCGGCGGCGTGCAGCGGCTGCCGGACATCCGTTCGGGCGTGCCGGCGGGCCGCACTGCGCTGCTCGGTGTGCGCATCGAAGCGCGCCGGCTCCTGACGGCCGCCTCGTCCCGCACGTTCACGGCACCCACGCTGCATATCGTGCGCGGCACACTGCAGCTCGACACCGGGCCGGCGGTGGTGGAGCGCGTGGCGCTGCGAGGCGACTTCACCGAGTGGCAACCACGTGCGTGCACCCGTCGCGCGGCACACCGCTTCGACTGCGGCGCGGCACCGCCGGCCGGAACCTGGCGCGTGGCAATGCGCCTCGACGATGGCACGTGGCAGCAGCCCGCGAATCTCGCTGCCGTCGCCGACGACTTCGGCACGGTAGACGGCGTCCTGCTCACGGGCGGCAAGCCCTGATCTCGTGGCGTCAGCCTGACGACGTCAGCGTGACGATGCAGCGCTGCGCAGTGCCCGCCCGGTCTGCGTGGGGCTGCGCGCGCCATCCCGCAGCGCGACGGTGCCGTTGACGATCACCAGCGGAATGCCGACCGGGTACGCAAACGGCTGCTCGAAGGTGGCGGTGTCGGCGACCGTGGCCGGATCGAACGCAACGACATCGGCGAACATGCCCGGCAGCAGTCGTCCCCGCTGCGGCAGGTGCAGACGGTCGGCGGGCATCGACGTCATCTTGCGGATCGCCTCCGGCAGGGTGAGCACCCGACGCTCACGCACATACCGGCCGAGGATCCGAGGGAACGTGCCCGCACCGCGCGGATGCGGGCTGCCGCGACGCGTCGGACCATCGATCGCGAACGCACCGCCGTCGCTGCACACCATGCCGAGCGGATGCGCGAGGATGCGCTCGAGGTTGTCCTCGCTCATCGCGAAACCGGCCATGTCGACACTGCCGCCGTTGCGCCGCAGCAGTCCCACCAGCGCCGCATACGGGGCGGTGCCGGTGGCCTGCGCCCACATGCCAAGCCGCTTGCCCTCGGCATCCCGATCGGCCGCATTGCGCACGCCGGTGATCTGCACATTGTCCCAGCCACCGATCAGCTCGACCTTGGCGCGCGTCTCGGCCTCGATGCGCGGGGCCACCGCAGAATCGGAGAGCCGTGCGAGGAAGGCCGGCGTGCCACCGTCGCGGCTCCACACCGGAAACAGGTTGGTGAGGCCGGTCGCATACGCCAGGTATGGATACCGGTCGAAGGCGACGTCGATGCCGTCGGTGCGTGCCGCGGTGATCATGTCGAAGGCCGCCTGCAGGCGCGACCAGTTGCGCGGTCCCTGCGTCTTGAGGTGCGACACCTGCAGCCCGCAGCGTGCGCCACGCGCGACGGCGATCGATTCGGCAATGGCGTCGAGCAGCAGGTCGTCCTCGTTGCGCATGTGCGTGGCGTACACGAGCCCGCGCAGCGACAGTGGGCGGCAGAGCGCAATCAGTTCCGCTGGCGTGGCGAAGGCGCCGGGCGTGTACTCGAGTCCGGAGCTCGCCCCACAGGCCCCATCGGCGAGGGCGCGCTCCACCATCGCCGTCATCTGCCGCAGCTCCACGGCGCTCGCCGGGCGATCGTCATTGCCCACCACGGCACCACGCACGGTGCCGAGTCCGATCATCGACGCGACGTTCGGTGCCGGTGCGAGCGCCGCCAGCCGCGCGAACATCGCGGCGAACGACGAGTCCGCGGCGCCGCTCGCCCGGGAGCTGCCGTCGGCGCCGACGACCATCGTCGTCACGCCCTGGCGGATCACCGACTCGGCACGCGGATCGGCCTCGAGGTTGGAGTCGCCATGCGAGTGGATGTCGATGAAGCCCGGGGCCACCGCGAGCCCGCTGACGTCGATCTCGGTGCGCGCACGTCGCGCGAGCGCGGGGCCGACCGCGACGATACGATCACCGCGGATCGTGACGTCGGCGCGGCGCCCCTCCGTGCCGGTGCCATCGTAGACCATCCCGCCGCGCAGGATGATGTCGGGCACCTCCTGCGTCGCCGGTGTGCGATGCGCGCGATGCACCCGCGGCAGCAGCGCGCCCAGCGCGAGTGCACCACTGCCGGACAGGAAGCGGCGGCGTGAGGTGGTCACGGCAGCCTCCGGGCGACCGCACCGCACGCCGTGCGCCCGAGCCACGCACGGAGCGCGGCTGCCAGCACGTCCACGCTCCGGTGCGCGACATCACCGCCGCTGATCACGGCGACCGGGAGCACGAGGCGCGCGGTCAGCGTGCAGTGACCGCGACGCGTCAGGACGTTCAGGCGCACGATGGAAATCCGGATCAGAGGTCGAGGCGCCGTGGCGCGGTGCATCGCGAATGTACCACCGACCCCGGCGCGAGGGCTCGCCATGCCTGCCACGGCGTCCGGTGCACGCCGCGCGCGCGGTGGATGACGACGCGGCGCGGCGGCTCATTGCCCTCCGGTGAGCAATCGACCATTGCGATAGGCGCGCACACCATGCTCGGTATCGTTCAGCAGGAGCAGAGCATCGCGGCGCCCATGACAGCGCATCAGGTCCAGCATCATCGGCCCCTCGCCACCCCAGGGATACCCGAAGACGACGTCGAAGTCGTCGAGCGCGCGGCCCAGTTGCAGGTATCCGGACGGCCCCGTCCCGGTCGTCGCCGAGACCGCGTTCGCCACCGGCGACCGCCATCGGTATCCGGTCGGCAGGAAACTGCCCGCGACGAACTGCGCGCCGGAGTCGAATCGCGCCGCGAGTGCGCGCGCCGTCGCGACGAGCGTGGCGTCGAGTTCGATGCCGGAGGCGTCGAAGCCGAGCACGTCCGCCATGACGGTGATCGTGCCGTTCGCGGACCCCCACTCGAGGAAGCGCTGCCCCGGAGCGCGGTGCCGGATCAGGGCATCGCGCACGGACTCGTAATCGGCCGCGACGAACGGGTGGAATCCGCGGTCCCGGACCCGCCGGTCGAATTCATCGAAGAGTGCCCAGCCCTCGGTGCACACGGCATCGAGGCGTGCGAGGAGCGCCGCATCAAGCGCTGCGCCGTCGGCATTCATCAGTGGCGCGACGGCTGGGGTGGCGACGGGACGGCGCGCGCCTTGACCCTCACATTCGCAGCCAGCCACACCGCCGAGGCCGTGACGGAAAGGCCCGTCGGCGTGACCTCGAGCGCCACCGTGCGGTCGCCGACGGGGACCTCGGTCTGCACCGCCACGGGGAGCCGGATGGGGCGAAAGAAGCGCTGCGGGATCTTGACGTTGAAGCCGCGCGCGACGAGCGCCTGGATTCGCTCGCTCGCGCGTGACTTCTCCACCGCATACCCGCACAGCCCGCGCTGCGTCGCAAGGACGGAATCCAGCGCCGCCACCGACGCGCGTGACGGATCGACGAAGAGACGGATCGCGAGCTCGGGGAAGTCGGGATCGGCGGTGACGGCGCCGTCGAGTGCGCTCAGCACCAGCCGCCCGCGCGCCACGTAGGTGCGCGCGCGCACGCGACCGGTGACATCGCGCGTGACCGTCATGTTGCCGCAGACCGGGCCCGCCAGCCCCCGTGACCTCCACGCCGCAGTGACGTGCGCCACGCCGGTGCCATCCACCACCCGCACGGGAACCGCCAGCCTGATGATGTTGCCCCCGAATGTCATCTCGGGTGGTGACGGTTGCAACGTGCCGCGGACGTTGCGCAGCGCAAGATCGAGGTCGTACGAACCCACGGTGCGCCGGCCGAAGATGCCGAGCCGCGCCTTCACCTCGCCGTCCTTGTGGAGATTGATCGTCGGCAGACGCAGCTGCACGTCATGGAACCAGCCGTCCACCACGCTGCGGACGATCGTGTCCACGAACGGCGTCGGCAACCCGATCACGACGTCCCCGTCCGCACGCCCGTCGAGCAGGTCACTGGTGCCGACCGCGTCGAACACCGCCGCGCGCAGCGAGTCCCGCGTGCGCGTCAGCTGCACGATCTCACGCCGCACCGTCGCCGGATCCTCACGCTCGGTGCGAGTCTGGAAGCGCGACACGAACACCGCGGCACCGACCAGCGCCAGCAGCGTGACCGACAGCAGCACCGTGTGCCACCGTCTCATTCCGGCGCCCCTGCGACGGTCGGGATGACGCTGTCGGTGATGAACGTGCCGAGCGTGACACGCAGCACGATCCAGATCCGGTCCTGAAATGCGATGACGCGCGCCGCCGAGACGGACAAGGGCGCACGGCTCGGCTGGATCGTGAACGCCCCCTCGGGGCCGAAGCCGGGCAGCAGCATCTCCTGGTCGATGCGCACCGGCACCGCCACGATCGGCAGGCCGCTCGTGATCTCCGGCAGGCTTCGCTCGACGATGCGCTGCAGTGCACCGGTGACCAGGGGGTCGAGTGACGCAGGCGCACCCACCGGCGCCGTCAGGGCGATGTCGTCGATCGTGATGCGTGCATTCAGCGCGTGCCCGCGGCTGACGGTGAACCCATCCAGCGCGCCGCGCAGCTCGAGGTCCGCTGCCACGCGAGGAAAGGCTGCGCGCTGCACCCGGCCGCGCAGGTTGACGCGGGCGACATTGGCCCGAAAGGTCACCGTCGCCTGCGTGATCGTGACCACCGCGCGATTGCGGATGGTGATCGAGACCGGGAATGCCGCCTCGATGAGCCTGCGCAACAGCGAGTCGCGCACCGTGACCACCACCTCGCGTTGCCGGCTCACCAATTTCCCCGGCGGAAACGCGTACAGTGCACGGAAGCCCGCCACTTCGCGCCGCAGTTGGTCGCGCTCGACGATCCGCTCCAGCTCCACTGGGTCCGGACGCGCGCAGGACAGGATGGCGCCGAGGAGCAACGCCATCCCGACGCACTGCGCGCCACGCGCACAGGCGATGATCACGGCGCGTTGCCGCATCACCGACAGAACCTCACGATCCGCGGATCGGCGCACGGCCGACCGAGGCGCGCAGGCGCTGGACACGGGTACGAGATGAACTGGTTCACGCTCGCAAGCTACGCGTGTGTCGGTGGCCTCCACACGAACTGAGGCATACCCCCCTGGCACACAGGAGCGGCAATGCACCATCGGCCCGGATGAGCACGACACCGATCGTCCGTGGTGAGGCGGCCGATTGCGGCGCTGCGCCGCAGACCGCTGACGACCACGGCGAGCGCTCAGCCGTCAGCAGCGACCGGCGCGATCAGTCAGCGGAGAGGAACATCTCCAGCGCCCTGCTCCAGCGCCACGCGACGCAGTGCTGTCACGGGCACGCGAAACGTTGCGCTCAGATGCGCGAGGAACCGCGGCAGCAGGAGCTCACGCGTGACGCAAGCGAACGCGTCAGACGGGCCATGCACCAACAGTGTGCCACTGTCACCGGGAGCGCCATCCGGCACGAGCTGGTGCAGGCTCACCGCAGTGCGCAGCGCGCGTGTCTCGAGCACGAACCGGTCGATCGCCCGCTGATAGCGCGCCTGCACGCACTCGCGCTCCTGCATCGCGGCGCAGCCGGCGAGTTCGCTGCCTTCATCCCACAGCGACAGCACACCGGTACTGGCCACTGCACGCGCCGACTGCGCGAGACGAGGAAAACGGGCATGGTTCCGCATGTGGCTGCGAAGGCGACGTGACGCGACGGAGTTCGGCATGCGTCGGAATCTCGGCCGTGTGCCTTGCTTGCTGTAACGTCCCCAGCCGTGGCGACGCGACGCTGCCGGGAGGCCGTCACCGCCAGCGCATCAGGCGACCGGCGCCCGAGCTGCCGCGGCGTGGAACGGGCAGGCGGCGGCTCACGGAGGGGCCGTGCCACCGGCACCAGCACAGCGTCCGGCTGTGACGAGCCATGCAACCAGCGAACCGCCCGCCATCGGTTTCCGCGAGGATGACTGAAGCAACTGCACGGTGGCACCTGCGAAGTGCGCGCGCTGCATCGTGGCATTCGTGAGCACCACGACGCTGCAGCGTGTGCCCAGCAGCATGCGCACGACGCTGTCAGCGGCCACCGCAGCCGCATCCGCGTCGAGCACGTGGCGACGTGCCAGCCAGGTCGAGATCCGACGCTCCGCCGGCAGGTACACCGGTTTCCCGAGCAGCGCCGCCACCGCCTGCGACTCGGCAAACGCAATCCCGACGATGGGCAGCGAGTCCAGTGCGGGTCGACGCAGCAGCGCTGCCACGCTCGCCGCATCGGAGAACTGTTCGCGCCAGTCTGCACGCGCGAGCTGCACCGACGCCCCCACCATCGGGAGCAGCAGCACCGCGAAGACCGTGCTGCGGACGCGCGCCAGCCGTGGCTCGAGCGCGCGCAGCATCCGCACGTCGGACGCATCACCGGGGCCGCGCGACGTCGAAGACGCAAGCCACGCCGCCACCAGCATCGCGACCACCAGATAGCCATGATGGCGTACGCTCCCCGGGAAGAAGAACGCGAAAAAGATCACGAACGCGCCGACCGCGAGCAGCCAGACCACCAGCGCGGTGCGACGGCGCGCGACCACGACACTCACCAATCCGATGACGGTCACACCGGCGATCGCGCCCAGGACCGATCCCATCCGCGTGTCGACGGCAAATGGCCATTGTCCCCAATGCGTGGAGCCATCGGGCAGGTGCGCGGCGAATGGTGTGAGCGCCCGGGCGGGGATCGACAGCGCCGACCCGATACGCCACCGCCACTCCGTGCCAATGGTGCTGATCATGCCGCGGTAGAGCGCATCGCCCGGCGGCACGAGGATCACGATGATGCCGACGACGAGGACCGCCGTGCCGAGGACGGCGAGCGGCAGGTAACGGCGGAACTGTGCCGCCTGCGCAGGGCTGCGTGCATCGGTCGCCATGTCCAGCACCAGCGCACACCAGATCACCACGGCGAGGATGAGGCCGATCAGACTGGTGGCCGCGAGCAAAACGAGCATCAATGCCGTCACTCGCGGCCGGCGGACCGTGCCGCACCATGCGGCGCAGGCCGCGAGTGCGCACAGCATGCCGAGACCGTACGGACGCACGATCACGGTGTACTCGTACGCGACGAAGTAGCCCGCGATCACGAGGATCCGCTGCAGGCGCGTGAACGGTGCGCGGTAGAGGACGAGCCAGGCACTCGCCACCGCCACCAGCCAGTGCGCGGCGGCCACCGGCGCCCAGGAACGGGTGAACGCGCCAAGCCCACGCAGCAGCAGGTGGAAGAGCGGCGGGTGGCCCTCGTAACCCATCTGCGTCACGAGGTCCACGACGCTCGGCGTATCGAGTGCCAACCGCCATGCCTGCAGCTCGTCGTGCCACGGCTCGTGGTGGAGGCACACCCAGCCTGTCACGAGCGCAAAGACCAGCAGCGCGACCGGTTCGATCGTGCGCGGTCTGTCGCTGACGGAGCGTTCAGCCACTGCCGTCAGGCGCGGCGCAGGAAGAGGTCATAGAGGCGCGCCACGACCCGTCCCAAGGCATAGCCGATCACGAACATGTAGACGAAGCCTACCGCCGCGCCGAGTGGCGTCACCCGGTATCCGGGCAACACGATCGCGAGCTGACCCAGGTGCGGCCCTACCACGGCGCCGCCACGGAAGACCAGCAGCAGGGTCACGCCGGCAAGAGCGAGCCCGAGCATGAGACCGAAAGCAATGCCCCACGCGCGCGCGTTCAAGCGGGCGAGCGCGCGCCGTGCCTCGGGCGGAAGTGGAGGCGCGGCACCGTCGCCGGAGCGGCGCGCCGGTACGGTTGAATTCATGGAGAGCTCAGATGTGGTCGAGCAGGCTGCGCGACGCGGTGAGATCGGCGCGCACCCTGACCCCGAGCAGCCACGCCGCCATCACGAGGTTGCGCATGAACGCGAGAAACCAGCCCCAGACGAATCCGGTGAAGCACGCCCAACCCGCCCCGATCAGGGCACCGCGCGCGCTCACCTCGTAGCCGGGAAAGATCTGGCTGAGAAGATACAAAGGAAATGTGCGCTGCGGGTCGACCAGCAGCGACAGCAGCGTGGCACCGCCAAGCAGCGCGCCGCCGAGTACGCCAAGCGCCAGGCCCATCGCCCGCTTATCCAGCGGAGCGAACACGAGCGCGAGTTCGGGATCGAGTTTCGTGGTGACAGCCGATGTGGAGGTCATGGTGTCGGCTCAGGTGTCGGTTCCGATCTGGCACGGTGCACGGGTAGCGCCTGCGCGCGATCCCGGGTGGTCGTGCGGCGCGGCGGCGCGACCAGCACGCGAATCGCCGCCACGCCGCAGACGACGTGGAACGCCAGCCGCATCGGCGCCACACGCGCGGCGAACATCCCGCCGCGGACCTGCACAAACCAGCGCAACAGCGGCGCCTCCACCAACAGTGTCAGTGACAGCAGCGCCACGGCTTCCACTGCACACGCCCACGAGCGCAGCACCAGCGACGCCACCAGCAACAGCAGGCTCATCCCTGTCAGTGCCACCAGCCACTTTTCTTTCTTCCCGACGTTGAGCGAGCCATCGGCAAAGGCCTGACGCCGCTCCAGTAGCAGCTCCATCCACGGCACTGCACGCGAGACGTAGTCCGTGCGCAGCATCGCCGACAGGGACCAGCGCTTGAGGTGGGAGCACTGGATCGCTGGATCGAGCTCGACGCGGCAGCCTCGCTCACTGAGCCGGTACCCCAGCTCGATGTCCTCCACCTGCGGCGTGCGATAGCGGAGCGCGTCGAAGCCGCCCGCATCGAGAAACGCCGCGCGCCGCACCGCACCGCACCCCGCCCAGAACGTATCCACTCGGCCAGCGCCGACCATGTGCACGTGGTGGTGCAACAGGTTGCGGTACTGCGACACGAAGCCCGGATCGGCCGGCCGGTCGTCGTAGGTGCCAAGGACCGCGTCGACACCACTGGCGGGCGCAAGCCGGTCCGCGAACCGCTGCAGGACGTCGGGCGCCGACACCACATCGGCATCGATGAACACGAGCACCGGTGCCGTCGCCACTGCGGCCGCGACGTTGCGCGCGTGCGCCGGCCCGAGCGGCCCGCCGTCCACCCGCAACACGCGATCGGCGTAGCGCCCGGCGATGACGGCGGTGTCGTCGTCACTGCCATCGTCCACGACCAGCAGTTGCCACGCACTCCGCGCCATCGTGTTCGCGACCAGCGCGTGCAGGCAGGCGTCGAGCGTGCGCGCCGCGCGGTACGCGGGCACGATCACGCTCAGCTGCACTGGCCGGCGCTCAGGCCCCGACACCGCTGCGTGATGCGTCACTGCCCTCCCCGGTGGCTGTCGCCCGCTGCTCCTCATGATACTCGAAGTCGGTGTTGACGGCCCAGACGTCGTGCGTCGCCAGCCCGAGCATGTTCTCCACCGTCAGCATCGCCGTGTACATCGAGTGATCCTGATTGTTGTACTTGTGCATGCCGTTGCGCCCCACCGTGTGCAGGTTGGGGATCCGGTCGATCGTGGCGCGGATGCGGTCGAGATGGTCGCGATACGCCGCGTCGTAAATGGGATACGCCTTGGCCATGCGCACGACCGCGCCATCCGTCACGCCCGCCCCACCCGCCAGATCGAGCTGCGCCAGCTCGCGCGTGGCCAGCGCCCGCAGCTCCTCGTCGGACGACGTCCAGAGGCCGTCGCCCTCGAAGCAGAAGTACTCCATGCCGAGGCAGGTGCCGCCGCCCTCCGGGACCATCGCCCGGCTCCAGTTGTTGAAGTTCTGGATACGGCCAACGCGCACACCCGGGGTGTGCACGTAGATCCAGTTGTCCGGGAACAGTCCCTCGCGGTCGAGCATCAGCGCCACCAGCAGGAAGTCCCGATAGCGGAGCGATTCCCCCGCCGTGCGCGCGACGGCCGGAATCTGGTCGCCCAGCGAGCGCACCAGCGAGCGCACGTCCGTGGTACTGACGACATGGTCCGCCGTGATGCGCACGGTCCTGCCGTGATGCGCGCAGGTCACGCTGCTGACACGGTCACCGGTAAGCTCGAGCGCGGTCATGCGATGCGACATCAGCACGGCGCCACCCATCGCCACGATACGGTCGCGCGCCGCCTCCCACATCTGCCCCGGCCCAAGGCGTGGATACCGAAAGCTGTGAATCAGCGTCTTGATGTCGTCGTTCCGCTTCTGCAGTGCCGTCGCGGACAGGATCGCCCGTGTCAGCGACAAGCCCTGAATGCGCTGCGCCGCCCATTCCGCGCTGATCTCGGTGCACGGCAGCCCCCAGACCTTTTCGGTGTAGGTCTTGAAGAAGACCTCGTAGAGGCGCCGGCCGAAGCGGTTCACCACCCAGTCCTCGAACGTGGACTCGTCCGGGGTGGGATGCAGCTTGGCCTGCGCATAGCTGGCGAGGATGCGCGCCGTGTTCAGCAGGCCCAGCCCCGAGAGGGCGTTCCACGCCTGGAGCGGATAATGGAAGAACTTCCCGCCGTAGTGGATGCGCGAGAGGCGCGGCACGTCGATGAACTCGTCGCCCAGCAGTTCTTCCCACAGCGCCTGCACTGGCGCGATCTTCGTGAAGAAGCGGTGGCCGCCGATGTCGAACCGGTACCCCTTGTACTGCGCCGTCTGCGAGATGCCGCCGACGATGTCCGACCCTTCGAGCACGGTCACGCGAATGCCACGCTTGGCCAGCAGATAGGCCGTCGTGAGTCCGGCCGGTCCCGCGCCGACCACCACCACGTGATCGCCAGGCTCGATCGTCGTGATCTCCCGCAGCTCGGGAGGCATCTGCAGTGCGCTGTCCACGGACACGCCGCTGGCGACGCCGGTCATGCGTCGCCCCGGAGCCGACGCGACTGCGGCGGCCGCGCGGAGACCGCCGCCGGATCGCCGACGAAGCCGGGGGCCCGTGAGCGGCGGCAGAACGGGACTCGTGGCCTGTCTCCGAGGTGCCGGAAGCAGTCACCGGTCGGAGTATCCCGGCCGGCGGCGTGCGACACCATCGCAAAACCGCTGGTCATGATGCGATCTCCACCGTGCCACCAGGGCGCCCCATGCGGCATGGTGCTCCCCGAACTTGGGACACACGCCACTGGGACCAGATCCTGATCGAACATCTCCATCACGGCGAAGCCTTCGTACACATGATCCCTGCACCAAAGGTTGCAATCACCATGCCTCGACCAGCGCGGAACGTGCGTCCCCGCGATCGACGCCAGCAATTTCTGTACGCGTGGCATGCCACTCGGCAAGCCGGCCGCTGAGCGCCTGCACGTCGGCGCTGTGTGCCTCGTGCGAGCACGCAGGTACTACTACGGACGGTCCCTCTCCAGCGTGGTGGTGCGCGCATCCTCCAGCATCGCGAGCGGCTTCCCACACGCGAGGACGGTGGTGAAGGCAATGACAAGCACAGCAATGACGACCGGACGGCGCCGTCGTTGCTCCTGACGTCCTCAGCAACCACCAGCGGCGCGTGCCCGAGAGCGAGCGCGGCGGTCCTCCCCGTGCGTTACTGCGGCGTGTCACGCGCGTCCGATCCAGGACCGCACCAGCGTCCGCCGACGCAGCCCGACCAAGGCCGGTGCGCTGTTCTCGCCCGAGGAGGCGCCCGGTACCCACCCCAGCGTTAGCCCCTGACGTCCCCCGCTCGACCTCGCGAACGTCGCGGACCCTGACGCTGGTGGCTAAAGTATACTAACCTCGCAAAACGTTTCCGCATTCCACCACTGTGACATGCGCGATCAATTCATCGATGGCGCGGTTGCCGTCTGGCGTTGTGCTGCTGGATGCTCGCATGTGTCACGCGACGCCTGCCCAGGCGTGACGAGCCAATGCCGCCGCGACATCTGTCGCACGAGTTCGCTTGCAGGCCGACAGCGCAGGCGGTGTGGCGGGCGACGCTGGTACGTCAGCCCGATTTCTTCGCCATGCCCGAAACCTTGTGCGCCACCGGCGCCACGATCGCGCCGATGACCAGCCCGATCACGGCCGAGATTGCCGCAGTCACGACCCACGTCACGAATCCGCCGGCCGCCGGAAGCAACTGTCCCGCCGATGCACCGACGCGATGCAGTGCGTCCTCGGGGGCATGCACTCCCAGCTCGTGCAGGCCGTGCGTGATGATGCCGCCACCCACCCACAGCATCGCCACCATGCCGACGCTGCCGAGCAGTGCCAGCAGCCTGGGCATGCCCACCACGATTGCTCGACCGATGGCACGCAACAGGCCATGCCTCGTGCGTGCCAGCGCCGCGCCGGCATCGTCCGCCTTGACGATCAGCGCCACGACGCCGTACACCAGCACCGTCATCGCGACGCCGACGAGTGCCAGCACGCCCGCCTGCGTCGCGATGGGCGACGTCGCGACCGTGGCCAGCGTGATCGCCATGATTTCGGCCGACAGAATGAAGTCGGTGCGTACGGCGCTGGCGACCTTTTCCGCCTCGCGATCCGGTGCCCCCGCAGCGGTCGTGGCGGTGGCCGCGGCCGGCTTCGGGCCCGCACCACGCACCACATCGACCACCTTCTCGTATCCCTCGAGCGCCAGATAGGCACCGCCGAGCATCAGCAGCGGCGTCAGGACCCATGGCGCGAGGAAGTTGAGCAGCAGCGCGCCGGGCAGCAGGAACAACAGTTTGTTCCGGAGTGAGCCGCGAGCGATATTCGCGATGATCGACAGCTCGCGATCCGCGGAGAACCCGATCACGTAACGCGGCGTCACCGCGGCATCGTCGATGACGATGCCGGACGCCTTCGTGACAGCCTTGCCGCCGACCTGCACGGCCTGCCCGACCGCATCATCGACCGACGAGGCGACCAGTTTCGCCAGGGCGGTGATGTCGTCCACCAACGCCAGTAGTCCAGCACTCATGCACTGCCCTCGGTACTCAGGTGATGGCCGGACGCGGCGTGGGACATGGTCGCACTGGCGGCGAGCCGTCGTCCGTGGAGGAGTCTGGCTGCCTTCACGCCGACTTGAAGCTGCGACCGATCCTCGGCAGTGACCACCCTGCCTTGAACATTCGCTCGCGCAGCGCCAACTCGATCGCGCGCGGCGACTCGCCATCCACCAGTCGGCCTTCCGCCGATTCACCGCGCTGCACCCCCTCGTTCCTGGCGGATTCCAACACCGCGAGAAGGGCAGGCGGAAACTTGGCAGTTCTGGCAGGATCGCCCGACAGCAAGCCGGTGAGCGGCCCACCCTCCGCTTCGGCCGCGGCCTCGTCGATGGTCGCGTACCAGGCCCGCGCCAGTTCGGCCTCGTCGAGCGCCACCCGCACGGCCGACCAATGGGCCCAGAAGTCGGCCCATGGCACGGTCACCGTGGTGACATCGTGCGCTTCGGCCCACGCCTGCAGTGCCGGTGGAAAAGCACTGTTGAACCAGTAGACGCTGCGCAGGCTGGCGCGATGCAAGGCAATCTGCTCGCGCAGGTACGCGTCGTCGAGGCTCATGCCGACGATCGCGAGCGTGTTGGCGAAGGCGGCGTGAATGGCCTGACCAAAGGCGAGCGTCTGCGCATTCGTCTCGTACTGCTGCGTCGTCATCACTGGTACGGCGGTGGCCAGGCCGTGGGGGTGGTACACCAGCCGTTGGTGCCTGTCGCTGAGTTCCTGATAGATCGTCTCCGGTTCACCGTTCCTGCCCTGGAAGACGACGCGGCTCGGGCCTCCAGGGCGCGCCAGCATCAGGCTCGAGAACGGCTCGATGTTGAAGCTCACGATCGGGTTGGCGAGCGCGCCCAGTTTCGCCAGCGCACGCATCGAGGCAGGCACCATCTGGCCCGCATCGAGCGCGCGGCGCACCTGGGCGAGCACCGCCACTGCAAGCTCCGTGACATAGCGACGCCGCAGGGACCGTTGGAACTCGACATCACCAATGGCGGCATGGCACCGCTGCAGCCGGTGCGGGAAATCGGCGCCGGGCGGCGCCTCGATACCGGCCTGCCATTCGAGCTCCGCGGTGATCTCGCTCCACAGGGGCACCTGTCCGTGCGTCCCGGCGAGTTGTCGCGTGACGCCGGCGCCCACCCAGAGGCAGTAGCCCGACTCCATGCTGACGGCAGCAGATTCGAAATCGGCGTTCATCATGTGGCTCCGTAGGTGACGCGTGCTCGATCGCGGCGCCGCGGCGCGCGGGGGCATCCGCTCGAGCCAACCTCGACGCGTCTCCGTCGCGCCAACCCTCCGGCTGGCACACGACGCAATCGCCGCAGGTCGCGAGAGATGGCCGTGCACGCGCTCCCGCGCCAGCCGCACCACCGGATCACCCACCGCTGGTGAGAACCGCGGGTGAACCTGGCTCCGCTGTGACATGACTCCATGTTCGCACGAGTGGGAGCTTCCGGGAAGCCGAGGGCGATGCAGCAGACGACCGTACCCCTCGTCTGGCGCACTCTGCATGCAACGCAGTGGGGGCTCCGCGACATGCGAAGCCCCCACTTTCATGTCGTCGTCACGTCACCCTGCCGCGGCGACTCCGCGCGCAGGCGATCGTCGTGACGTCAGACCGTGCGACGCTTCCGGACCGCGAGCCCACCGAGGCCCAGCAGGCCGATCGCCATCAGCGACACCTGCGATGGTTCCGGCACGGAGGAGACGTAGCCATTGATGTCGGCGGAGTAGGCGTGCAGCACACCGGGGAGCTGTGCGTACGCCGACGTCAGCGTCACCGCCGTGCCATCCGTGTTCCTGACGCAGCCCGTGGTCAGGCCAAGCGGGCAGAGGATCGAGTTCGCGTACGGGTCGGCATTGAGGAAGTCCATCCAGACGTCGAGCTGCGTGCCGGATGCGTTCTGGGTCACACTGTAGTCGTTGTCCGAGCCGGCGAGGATCAGGTACTTGCCATTGTTGAGGCGCGGCCCGATGGCAATGCCTTCCCACTTCTCGGGGGAGAGGTTGCCCAATGCGGCGAGCGTGTTCACATCCAGATCGATGAGCTTCGCACTCTTGCCGACGGGAACGACACCGGCCGGCAGAACGCCGCCGGTGATCGAGATGGTGGAGACGTCGGTGGCGCCGTTCAGGTCGATCTGGAAGACGTTCTTGTCCGCCGTGGCGAGCGTCGCGCCGATGCCGATCCCGCGATTGTTGCGCTCGAGGATGAGGAACCGGTCGTTGCCCAGCGCGACCAGCTCCGACACGCCCCGACCGGCACCGGTCTGCTCGAACTTGTAGAGGAACTGGCCAACGGCCTCGCCCGTCGCCATGTCGTACTTCACGATGCGCGTGTACAGGCCGCTACTGCCACCCTCATCGTACATCGCGCTCTGCAGCGTGGCGTACGCGTACCGGCCATCGGGACTGATCGCGAGGCCCTCGAAGCCGCGGTTGGTCACGCGACCGGCGGTATTGCCGGCGTCGTTGGCGAAGTTCGGTGTGCCGGTGATCGCATTGCGCGGGATCACGTTGGCGGGCGGTGTGAAGCGCCGCACTTCCTGTCCGCTGCGATTGAACTCCACCAGCGACGGCCCGTATTCATCGGAGACGAGGATGTTGCCGTTGAGCGGGTTGATCGCGATGCCTTCCGGGTCGAACGACTTTCCGAGCGTGCTGACGGGGTTCGGCGCGAGTCCGTTGAGCGCCGTGCCTGCGCTCGTGAACTTGATCGTCGCCTGCACCTGGAAGTTGCTGATCTGGCCCGTGGCGAGATTGACGTCGAGCGTGAAGCGCTGGACGCGCGTCTCGTACGGAAGGGTGCCACCGCCCGGGCCGCGATCCGACACGCCCCACCACTCCCCGCGGAGCGGATCGTAGAACAGGCCGGAGAACATGCCGACACGACGATCGAAATCGGAGCCGGCTGACTTGTCGAGCGTGTTGGCAGCGACCGTGATGCCGTTCACGAACTGCGCATTGCTGACGGTCTGGGCGCTGGCGGTCGTCGCGATGGCGACGAGGCCGGCGGTGAACACTGCAGTGAGTCGTTTCATCGGGAGGGAGGCTCGGGCTGGACGGTGGGAGCAGAGAGGCACCGGCGCCGGCGCTGGCCGGATTCGTTGGTGCGCCCGTCGCATTCCGCGCGTCACCCGGGAGACGAGCGCGCGCTGCGTGATTGACAGCATAGATCACGCGGCGCGACGGGCGACCACTCCGGTCGTTTCGGCGCGAGATGTCGCGATGTCGTTACCGGTCAGGGACGCGGCGTGACGCAATCGTCGCGTGCGACGCAGCGGATCACCGGAGATGAATGGCGTTCCGGCGCGGCGTGCCCGCTCACGCCACTGGCCAGCGCCGGTCGCGAACGATTCGATGCCTCGCCGTCACACCGGTGTCGACACGCCACCTGCGACGACGGACACGGTTGCGAGCGGCTTTCACGACGCGCCGGGCGGCACCCCTCCGTCGAATGCGATCGAGCCCGGCAGACGGTGTGGCGCGGCCTTCGTGTCGAACAGCTCCAGTCTCACGCAGTGGAGCGAGCCGCCGACGGTACCCGTGCCGGCGGCGATACGCAGCAGCTGGCCGTGCTGCACGGTCCGCATGACGGCGTCGAACGTCAGCGCAATCGCAACGGCGAAGTCGAGAGTGGCCGGAGGCGCGCCGTTGACGTCCTCGACTCCGGATCGATCCGACGGGGCTGACCGGCACGTCGATAGCAGTATCCTGCGACGGCAAGCAGCGTGATGATCAGGACGAGCACGACGTACTGCCAGCGGCGAGGCCGGTCGACGCCCGGGGTGAGTTGGTCACGCATGCGATGATCGTGACGTCATGCCAGCGCAAGCCGCACAACGCATACCGCACCGGCAGACATGAGCACGAACGTGCCGAGCGCGTGCTCGGGGCCGGTTTCAAGGGGTCTTTCAAGGGGTCAGAGTCCTTGAACGCGTGCGGCAAGAATTGCCCACGATTGTGGCGCGGCGCGATCAAGGACTCTGACCCCTTGAAGGGCCCCCTTGACGGAGGAACATTCCCGGGCCGACCGCCGTCAACCCTGTATCCCTCGTTACACAACGGCTCGAACCAATAGCAGGGGCGGGACTCGAACCCGCGACCCCGGCATTATGAGAGCGAGGGGGGCCGCTCACACCCTCGGCCTCCCACTCTCACCGAATCGCACCGAAGCGCACGAAAAGGCACCGAGTACATCGCACGTTGGTGCACGCCGTGGTGCAAGCCAGAACCCGCGTTTCGACGTTGATACAGCGAGCTACTCGCCTTCCGATCGACGCTTTGGCCGAAGCAGTTTCACGACGCCTCCGCTCGCTGGCGGTTCCTCACCCGCCAGCAGTACACCGGCAGACTTTGACGCCCGACCGGCTCAACAGTGCGTAGAGGCGTCCGGGGCGCAGCACGACGCACCAAGAGTGCATCGCGCACGCTCTTCGTCCGGAGCGGAAAAGGGTACCGAGTGTTGCGTTCACGCAACAGCGGACGAAAGAACGCCGAAAGGCGGCAGTTCGCCCTTACTTGATACGTTAGCACAACTCGCCCATGGCAGCCTCGGCCATTCGCCCGCCGCCTCATCTCGGCAAGATGCTGGAGGCGGTGACGCGGAATCCGCCGCAACGCTCCAAAAGCGAGCAAGGGCAAAGTTTGCCACGGTACCGCTCGCTGTCCGTCT
>JANNXU010000007.1:0-18357 GCA_031409715.1 Gemmatimonadaceae bacterium
GATTCCCGTGAACGGCGTCACGTGGCGGAGTTCACGCGCCCACGGCATGGGATCGGTGAGCACCGGGAGCAGGGCGTCGAGCGGGCGACGCAGGAGGCACTGCCATTCGTCGAGCAGCAGGCGCGCTCCGGGATGCAGTGCGCGCATGCGAGCCAGTGAGGCGCGTGCGCGGGACAACACCGCCTCGGGCTCCGCACGCAGTCGCGCGCTTACCGCCTCATGCAGCATCAGCGATCGCCGGTCCTCGCGCGTCAGCGCGGACACGAAGCGCACCTCGGCCTTCCATCCTGCTGCACGGGCCAGCCGCTCCACGGTGCGCCATGTCGGGCTCTTGCGATCTCCTTCGTAGGCGGCGATGGCCGACTGCGAGGTTCCCGCCAGGGTGGCGAGGTCCTGCTGCGTCCGGCCGGCGGTGAGGCGGAGGAGGTGAACCGGGTTCATGCCGTAACATATCCGATCGGATATGACTGCGGAAGTCGGTACGGCTACGCCACGGCAGGCGAGGCCGACGGTGCGCCACCCGCCCCATTGCGGGGCGAGAGCGCAGTCAATGAAATGGTCGCAGCGTTCTGCATCGCGAATCCATCGCCCTCCTGACGGTCAGTGCACCTGTCCCGAGGGTGATCTCAAACCGGTTATACCGACACATCTCACAGACCGTCTGCCCGTGGAACGTGAAGTTCGCGCAGGCGTTGGCGGAGGATTCTCCGTTCACGGCGCGGGAGTTCGTTGCGGGGAAGAACGCGGTGACCCTTGCGACGGGCATTCTGGCGCTGGATCGGGACGCGTTCAGCGGGGCGTTCCGCATTTCGCCGATGAAGCGGGCGACGGAGGCGGGGCTCAGGCGGAACGCGGCGGTGGTGCTCGACAATGTCGGCACCGACGACGATGTGCCGCTGCGCGAAGTGATGTGATAGAACGACGAGCCACTGCAGCGAGAACACGGCGCGCGTCGCTGGCTACGACACCGACGCTGCCTGTGCGAGAAGAAAACTTCGCACCGCGACCTCGTCACTAAGGTGGATCGCACGAGTGTACGCGACGCGCGCTTCAGATGCCCGACCGGCGCGGGCAAGCAGGTGGCCTCGTACGGCCCAGTACGGCTGATACTCGGCGATGTCGGCGTCATGCAGGCCGTTGAGCACCGTCAGACCGATGTCCGGCCCGCGCGCTTCGCCGAGCGCGGCGGCCATCCCAACATAGGCGCCGACCGTCGGAGCGGTCGCGACGAGCGAGCCGTAAAACATCGCAACCGCATCCCAGCGCACTGGCGCGCCGAACAGTCGTTGCGCATGGACGCTCTGAATCGCTGCCTCGAGTTGAAAGCGTCCCGGCGCAGTCAACGCACTCGCAGTCCGCAGCGCACGCTCGGCCTCGGCGATCATCGGCTCGGACCAGAGCGACACATCCTGCGTATCGAGCGGGACGAACGCACCCGACGACGAACGTCGCGCGGCACGGCGCGATTCGCAAAAGAGCATCAGTGCCAGCAGGCCGTGCGCCTCGGCGTTCTCGGGCATGGTGTCGGTGAGTACGCGGGCGAGCCAGATCGCTTCTTCGGCCAGGCCGCACCGCTTCGCATCGGTGCCAAATGCGTCATCCCACGCCGTTCCGTATGCCGCGTAGATCGCGTCCATTACCGCTTCGACCCGTTGCGGAAGTTCGCGGGCCGACGGAATATCAAACGGAACGCCGGCGTCACGGATCTTCGTCTTCGCTCGCACCAGACGCTGCGACATCGCCGCCGGCGCGACGAGGAACGCCCCGGCAATGCGCGCCGCGTCGAGCCCGAGCACCGTTTGAAGCATGAGGGGCGTACGGGCGGCCTCGTCGATCGCGGGATGCGCGCAGCAGAACAGCAAGCCGAGTCGCTCGTCGGGAAAGTCGCGCACGGCATCCGCCTCGCGCTGGGCATCGAGCGCGGCAAATTCGAGTGACGGGAATGCCGCGTCGGCCGTGGCGCTTCGGCGCGTCGCGTCGATCATGCGACGGCGTGCCGAAGTGATGAGCCAAGCTTCGGGTTTGTGCGGCACGCCAGCGCGCGGCCACTGCTCGAGCGCCGCAAGAAAGGCGTCGCCGAGTGCGTCTTCGGCGGCGGCGAGATCGCGGGAGCGGGCCGCAAGGTAGGCGACGAGACGTCCGTACGAATTGCGCGCGACCTGCTCGACGGTCTGCACGGCGTCCGTCATGGTGCGACCCGCTCCGGCACGATACCCGGCCGACGACTTACTGCATCGTCAGAATCGGGCGAATCTCGACGACCGTGCCGCTGTCGACGCCCGGAACCTTCGCTGCCCACTCCAGCACCGGATCGATGCTCGGCACCTCGAGAATGAAGTAGCCTGCGAGTTGCTCCTTGGCGTCGGCGAACGGACCATCCTGCACGACGCGCTTGCCGTTCGTGCTTCGTACCGTCGTCGCCGTCGTTTTGTCCTGTAGCGCGTGTCCTTCGACCATCAGACCGCTCTCGGCTATCGACTTCGCAAAGGCGCCCCACGCAGCCCAGTACGCCGGCGCGTCGGCTGACGTTCGCTGCAAAATGTGGTGCTCGGGCTCGGCGAACAGCATCATGTACTTCATTGGAAACCCCGTGGCGAGATTGTCTGCGGGTTCGGCCCGATGCCTCACCCGTGACTATGTCGGGCGAGGCGTCGCGATTTCGACAGGCGCCGGAATATCGAGGCAACGAGGGCTCGCGGCGAGGGGGACGGCCGTCGCCGCGGCGGCCACCACCCGGCGGGCCACCGAACCCATTGGGCGGCGGCGCCATTGCTCCGGTTGTTCGTGCGACTGGAGCTGTTCGACGACGTGCAGGCCGTCGGCATGCTCACCTGGCCACGGTGTGAGCGCCGCGAGAACGGCGGTCCAGGTGGGGGGCGATACTCGCGACGACCCATCGTGCGCGCCCGTGGGACGGAAGCGCACACCGCAGGTCCCCGCGTGGTCGCGGGGTGTCGGGGAGCGCGTACCCATGGCGAGTCTGGGCGGCGGCGGAGGGGCGTGAGGCGGGTGGCGCGCCCAGGGTCGCGGAGGCGCGCGTCGGCGAGGGGCTCCGTGGGCCGGCGTGCGACTCACCGGCGGCGCGCGCGGGGGTGCGCGAGGCGCTGATCGATCACCGACGCCTGGCTGATGGCGACGACGATGCGCGTCGCGCCGTGGCAGGTGGGCTACGCGAGCGGGTCGACCTTGAGGCGCTGCTGGAGCACGACTTCCCACCGGCCGGAGGACTCGGTCGCCGGCAGCCGTGGCGCGGGAACGATCGCCGGCGGACCGTCCGCGCCGGCGGGTGCCGCCTTCTCCCGCGTGCCACGTGGACGGTTGGCTCAATGACCACCCGGTGGCCGCCGCATCCCCACGCATGGCCCGCGTGAGGCTCTGGCAGCGTTCAGCGTTCGCAGGCCCGTCGCAAGCTCGATTGCACAACGGTGATACCGATACATTTCCCAGAGCGTGTGTCCGTGGAATGTGAAGTTCTCGCAGGCGCTCGTCGACGGATCGCCTTTTGCGGCGCGTGAGTTCATTGCCGGGAAGGACGCGGTGACGCTGGCGACGGACGTCCCGGCGCTGGATCAGGCGAGGTTCAGTGCGGCGTTCCGGAAGTTGCCGATGAAGCGGGCGAAGCCGGCGGGCCTCAGGCGAAATGCGGCGGTGGTGCTCGGGAATACAGCCGAGCATTGACGCCCGATACGTGCGCCTCAGGACGGATAACATCGCCCTGGAGATGCGACGGGTCTGCAAGCTTCACGACCTCGAAGCGCACGATCACAAGTATGCCGACGCCACATCACCGAAGAGCGCGGGTATGACAACCGCTGGGCGGAGCTCCGAAGGAATGCCGTCACGTCCGCTCGAATCGAGCTTCGGCAACAGTCGGGGCGGCAGAAGCGCGGTAACGGGGAGATGGGCTCATTGCGCGCGCGCGTGCTGGCCTCGGAGCTGTCCGCGACAGGTTCGGCATCGATGTTGCCACGTGCCTTGGTGCGTGCCGCTGCATTCGCAAGGGCAAGGACCACAGCGAGGAACGACACATCAACGAACGATTCCAGCATCCGACAACCGACCACAGCGGTCAATACAACGCGCACTTTCTGGCGGCCGCGCAGTATCAGGCCGTGGCGCACCACCACTTGCAGGACGCGCGCCGCCTTGCCGTCACGCTTCCCTGAAGGTCGTCATGGCACGCGCTCTCGCCGCTGTCGACCAGCCCTCACCCTTCGGCCCGCGTGCCTCGTATGCTTCCGCTCGTCGTTCCGATCACAATGCAGCTCGCGTGGCTCTTCACGCTCGCCATACCCGTCGCCTGTGTTGCGTGGACGGTGACGCACGAGGAAGTCCTGCGCGAACCTCGAGAGTTCTGCGCACGGCGCAGCCAATCGGCGGATTCGATCGTGGAGCGAAAGTTCTTCTACCTGTTCACCTGCGAATACTGCTTCAGCCACTACGTCGCGCTCGCGGCGCTGTGGCTCACGCACTTTCGGCTGCTGGTGGACGGCTGGGGCGGCTATATGCTGGCGTGGTTTGCCGTGGTCTGGATCGCGAACCAGTACATCAGTATCCATAGCCGGCTGCGCGTATCGATCAAGGCCGAGAGCACGGAGATCGCGATCATGGAAGATCAGCGTCGCGACGGCGACTCCCACGACGGACCCGCAGCCGGTCCTGCGACCTCCGAACTGCAGAGGCCGCGCGCAGTGTCGCGATCATGACGTCGTAAGCGAGGACTGGGCGGCGTTCCGAAAGTCGCGTTGACGCGGGCGAAGCTCCGTGGACTGCAACATCATGCTGCGGTGGTACTCGAGAACGTTGGCCACGCGGCTGACACAGACCGGTCCACGTGCGCCATCGAGAGCGAGTAGGTGGTTGCGCATGAGCAGGCGTCGTGCCCGCTTTCGCAACATTGCAGCCGCCAGCGCGCCCATCCATAGTCCATTCTTCGCTCTCGGTCATCACTCGGTCACGCAATAGCTTCTTTATGAGCCGAGTGCATCGACAATCCACACACGAACATCGGCGCCGATTCACAACGACGTCTCGACAACCTCAAGCATCAAGAGGTGATCGAGCGGCTGAAGCCGGACCCGACGGCCACCTGCCGTGCAACGGTGCGGCTCCGGTGGATCCGGAGTAAGTATGCGCGCATGATCAACTGAGTGTGCACGGCTCGCGCTCGGTGAAACCGACGTGGCGGCGATCGCCGAGCTGCATCTGGCTGATCACGCACAGCAGTCGAGGGCCCTGACGCAGGCGATTCCGCAAGCGGTGGTCGGGCTGCTCAAGGAAAACGGCGACGCGGTAGACGTGTTGGTGCTACCGACGGTGCACGAACACATCCATCGGGCGTGGCAGCAAGAGGACCGTGTCTAGCGCGAGACCGCCGACGCACGCGCCGCGCTGGCGCAATGAAGTGATTGGGTACCTGGTCGGCGGACGCATCCATCGATCAGGTGCCAGCAGCGGGAACGGCTACGTCAGTGCCATCAACTGTTCGATGAAGGTGCGCTGACCGGCACGTGATGCGTCTCCCTCGTGCATGCGGAGCCACTCCTGAAAGAGCGCGCGGCTGTGGGCAGCGAGAACACCGCCTACGATCGCCGGTGATGTGCTGCCCGGGCTGGACGGCGGGTGCACCCGCCCCGTGCCGGAATCGGCCGGTGCGCGAAGACCGAAGATCACTTTCTCCACCCCGGTTTCCATCGCCGCTCCCGTGCACATCACGCATGGCTCCAATGTGGAGACCATCACGATGCGAGCAGTCGGGCTGACACGCTTGCCAGCTTGACGGAAGGCGTTCATCTCGGCGTGCCCAGTTGCGATCCCGGTCGCCCACATGTCGTTCCGGCCCGTACCGACCACCGTACCGCCGCCGTCAAGCAACACACAGCCAATCGGTGCCTCCCCCTCGGCGAGCGCAAGCTCTGCCTCACGGAGTGCGAGACGCATCCACGGCTCGCATGAACTGACCTGCTGAGCCCCGGTCATGCGAGGTCGAGCCTGATCGCCATGCGGAAGGTCGCAGGTCGGGCGAGTCGGGCCGCCATCTGGAATAGGCTGCGATCCGGGCTCATCGCGACAGAAGGTACAGATCGGCGCCATCGGGCTCGCGATTCGAGCACATGGCGCTGAGTAACTCGGCGGCGATCACGCTGAAGGTGATCCCGTTCCCACCGTATCCCAACGCAAACAACACGGCGGGAAACTTTTCAAGAGCTCCGATGTACGGAAGCCCTTCAGGTGTCTCGGCGAAGGTGCCGGCCCAACCAAACGCGGTTTCGGTACGGACAGCCGGCACCAGGTCGCCGAGACGCTGCTCGAGACGTTCGATTTTGCCAGGGAGCAGGCGGTCGCGGAGACGAGCGCTCTCGAATGGCGTATCCTCGCCACCGATGATGATCCGCTGATCCGGGGTGGTGCGCATATAGCAGTACGGGCGCGCTGACTCCCACACCAGTACCCGATCGCGCCAGTGTGCATCATCCGGGATGCGCTCCGTGACGAGCGCATAAGTGCTGTGCAGCGATGCCAAGCTCCCAAGGCCGAAATATGAGGGCAGGTCATACCCGGTTGCACAGACCGCGTATCGTGCATCGACCGTCGCTCCGCCGCTGGTGAGCACCCGCACACCGTCCGTGCGCTCTTCATAGCCGCGCACATGCGTCTGCTCGAACCACCGTGCGCCTTGCGACACTGCGCGCTCGAGCAGGCTACGCGTCAGTGCGAATGCATCCACCTCCCCTGCCAGCTCGCTCCTGATTGCGCCGTGTGACGTGAATCCGTAGTCGGATTCGACGTCGCCAGCCGAAAGCCAGCTGACGGCGATGCCGATCGCTGACCGGGACTCCGCCTCTCGCTGCAAACGGTCCGCGTCCCTCCGCCTGGATGCGAGGTAGAGGCTCTGCCTCGACTGAAAGTCGCCCGCGCCAAGATCGCGACAGATGCCCCCAAGCCGCTCGACAGCCGAGACGGACATGCCGTACGCGCGCGTGGCTTTCGCCGAACCGATTCGTTCGCCGAGCGTGACGAGCTCCTGATCGATCTCGTACTGAATGAGCGCGGTGCTGGCGGCGGTACTGCCTGCGCCCGACACACGACGATCGAGCACGATGACGTCCAGTCCGTCACGACTCAGGCGATCTGCAATGAGGGCCCCAGTCACGCCTGCGCCCCAGATGACCACATCACATCTCGTGGCAGCCGTGAGCGCGGGCCTCGTGCTGTGGATGCCATTCTTGATCAGCCAGAACGGTGCACCGGAGTGGAGTTTCATATGCCGGATGTTGAGCTCGCATCAAGCTCAACAGCTTTGATGAAAGCGAGTGTGCGTCTCCTCCTGCGCTGAACGATCTATGCTGCGATTCGTTCGCGCCTTTACTGCGAATTGCTGCTCACGACGGCAGCATCCGTGCCACGAGTCATCCTGACCGACGTCCGTCAACGGGCACACCTCACTTTCTTGGCGCTCCTGTTTCCACGGCTCGCTTCCTCGTCCGCCTTCCTCGTTGGTACGCTCCCTGCTTCTTGTCGGGTTCATTGTGATGGCAGCGTGGTCCGGTGCGCCGTTATCAACGGGCTCGACACGACCCCAGTTCGACATCCCACGGCGATTCGCGGTTCCTCACACGATGAGGCACGACACACACCTCTGAGACTGAACACACGATTGATGGAACGACGCGAACTGACCTGACCGCGCGCGACGCGGTCACGCGCATTCGGACGCTCGTCGACAGCGCCGAGAGCTGTTTCTTCTGCACCGTCTCTGAGCCAGGCTTGAATGTGACGAGAGAGCATTGGGCCTCAACCGGCACTCGGCCGATCAGCGTGCGCAAGGTCGATGACGACGGCAAGCTCTGGTTTCTGAGCGCGGCTGACAGCCACAAGAATGCTGAGCTGATACGCAACCCGGGGGTGCAACTCTATTTCCAGGCTCGCCGCACCGCGAATTCCTGCATCTGCGCGGGTCCGCCCCGATCACGCCTGATCGTGCGGTGATCTCGACCCTTCGGAGTCTGTTCATCAAGACCTGGTTCACGGAAGGGATGGAGGACCCGCGACTGACCGCGATCCGGGTGAGACCGGCTGAGGGGTACTACTGGGACACCAAACACGGCGGCGCCGTCGCGGGCGTGAAGATGCTGATCGGTACAGCGATCGGTCGCACAATGGATGATTCGGTGGAAGGTCGGCTCTCGCTCTGAGACTGCGCAGGACTGGCCGACGGCCATTCCGCAAAAATGGCAAGACTTTGGTGATCAATCCACAACGCCAGTACATCGGAGTGGCAATCACGATGTTTGATCGCCACCGGCAGACTCGCGGCTGAAACGTATCAGCCGCGCCGTTACGCGAAGCCATGCGGAGTCGTTGAGCGCTCAAGGACTCTGACCCCATGGCCGGCCAGATAGCGGCGACAGCATGCGCGGATACGGCATGCGCGCCGTGATGCGAATCTCGCTCAGGAACCGCTTGGGACTCACGAACCTTCGGCCGGATGGAACCGGCGCCCGCGACGCGATGACGCGCCGGTTGTGCTGGAGTTTCAGGCTCAGGGACGCGAGGGCACGCGTCTCGGTAGCCGGAGCGTCACGCAGAGCGCAAGATCTGGTGAAATGATGTCTCCATCAGACACGACACTGCCACGCATGAACGCCCATGGGGATCACGACGAGGCCCCGTACCGCCGACACCCGAACGACAGGCCATCGCCGCCGAGGTAGGCTGCACTCATGGATCCAGCGTCGACACGATCCACATGTCATCGGTGTCGTCAAACCATTCGCCGCCGTTGGCGAAACCCTTCATCTCGGCATGCATCGTCGTGTTCCCAGTGGCGATGATGGTGTTGTGGCAGCGACCAATCACGCCACCACACGCGCTGACGACCAACACACCGCGTGGCGCCTCGCCTGACTCGAACCCGGTCCGCGCCACACGCAGCGCCCTCCACCCAGCGCGTGCGCGAAGCGCTGGACGAAGCGAACCGTCTGTCTGACGTCAGCCGCGCCACGCTGCATCGACCGTCTTCGCGACGGTGGCCAGTTCGGCGGTATCGACAGTCATGCCATTCGCCACCAGCGTAGCGACCGTGGCGGCAGGGATGATCCGCTGCAGCAACATCATGGCGGACGCGTGGTCACTCAGGTTGATCTGAGCGATCGCCGCGATCTCCTCGTCACCGAGCGTCAGCGCAGAGGTATGCAGCATCAGGTTGCCGATATACGCCAGCGACAGGGCGACATAGTCGTCGCGGAGGTCCTTGGGCGTCTTGTCCGTGCGGAGAAAGTCGATCGCGGCGGCGCCGGCGCCGAGCACAGACGATACCGCCTGCTTGACGACCTTCGAGACGCCGCCGACATTTTGCTCGCGTCGCTGTGTCACGGCCTCGAGTGCATGCACATGCGCATCGCACATGGTGTGGATGCGAATCAGCGCGCCCTTGACCTCGGTGTCCTCGTCAAGGTCCGCAACCTGAGCGGCGAGGACCGTCCGGATGTGCGTTTCAAGCGCGAGCATGTCGGTTGTGTAGCCGTTGAGGAGTGATTCGGCTGCTTCGTTCGCTGCAGTGGGTGCCCGTTCAGTCATGATGTCTCGACTCGCCTGTGTGTATGTGAGGAAGCGCTGATCGGCGCGGATACAAACAAGAAACCGGCGCTACGGCACGTGATGTTGCGTCAGCGCCGTCAGCGAAGGACTCTGCGTTCCTTCGAATCGGCAGACAGTGCCAAGTTCGCATTGCCCGGTGTTCGCCGTGAGGCTAGATACTTCCTCGATCGGAGTCAACCTCGACTATTGAAGTCCGTTCATCGTCCGTCGTCGTGAAAAGCGACGCACGGCGCGATTAATGCTTTGCTGGAACTGGCGTGTTCGACGAGATACACGACGAGGCAACGAACGGTGCAGCAAGCGCCATCAGCCAGCTTCGAACTCCTGCTGCGGAACAGAGGTGACAACTGTCTGATCAAGTATTGGCATCGTCGTCATGGTCGGTGTTCATATTGCGCCGCGACTGGGATACAGATTGACGCGAAAAACCCCTGTGCCCATCACCCGGAAGAAGACTCCGCGGCGACTTGCAGCGCCGTCAACAGAAGAGTTGGCCAAGGAGATGTCGCTTCGCTTCGTCTCCGACGCGATGCCGGGCTATACGCGGGCCCGATGCGGGGGGAAGTTCATTTATCGCGACACAGCGGATCGCGCGATTCACGATGCGCCGACTGTCGCGCGACTACGCTCTCTGGCTATCCCACCAGCATGGACAGCTGTCTGGATTGCCCCGTCAGCGAACGGGCACATCCAGGCCACCGGCCGGGATGCGAAGGGGCGGAAGCAGTACCGCTACCATTCGCGTTGGCAGGCAGTGCGCGCCGAAACGAAGTATGCCAGGATGCAGCAGTTCGGTGCCGCACTGCCGGAGATGCGCCTCCGTGTCTCGACGGATCTGGGGCGCCGTGAGCCGGGTCGCGACAAGGTGCTGGCGGTTGTGGTTCGGCTGCTCGAAACGACCTACATCCGCGTCGGGAACGAAGAGTATGCACGGAAGAATGGGTCATTCGGGCTGACGACACTGCGGAACCGACATGCTCTGTTCAGCGGCAACACACTTCGCCTCGAATTCGTCGGCAAGATGGGCAAGGCGCACTCGATCCGTGTGACTGACCGCCGGATGGCGCGGCTGGTTCGGCAGTGTCGAGACCTGCCGGGTCAAGCGCTGTTTCAATATCGCGATGGCAGTGGCGAGACTATCGCCATCGAGTCCACTGATGTGAACGCCTACATTCGTGAGATCTCCGGCGACGATTTCAACGCGAAGGATTTCCGCACCTGGGCAGGGTCCTTGCTGGCGGCATCACAGATTGCGCTCGCGACTGTCGATGACGATGCCTCAGCCAGCGAACGCGCCGTAGCGATGAAGGCAGCGATAGTCAGCGTCGCAGATCAACTCGGCAATACGCCGGCAGTCTGCAAGTCCAACTACATCCATCCGCGGATCCTAGAAGCGCTCAACGACGTCCTCGTCGCTGCGCAGTGGCTGACCGCACTGAAAGGTTCACGTGCGCGGACGGGACTCACCCGTGGAGAATCGGCGCTGCTGGCGTTTCTCGACGACCGCTGAGCGCGGCCAATGCCTGAAGCCGAAAATGAATGTGGCTACTTCGTTTTCGGCCTACAGCTTCCCCTGGAGTACGGCTTTTTTCCGGGGATTGGCTCGTAGCCGGTCCAGCACCGCCCAACTTTCTTCGCCTTCTTGCTCGCCTTCTTGACGTGCGACTTCTGAACTGCGGCCATGCGGAGACCCAACTGTGAGATTGGTATGCGGCGGTGGCACCGGACATGAACAACGGTGCTGCGAACACCGAGTGGTGCTCACGACGCTGTCGGCAAGGGACCCCGAGTCCCTCCTTGCCGGCAAATGCTTCACTTCACCTACGGTAGCTCAGCAAGATTGCGGCCAATGCCCTTTTCTACGAGTGCTGGCGTGCAACCCGTCGTGCTATCGCCGGAGGACCTGTAAGATGCCAGACGCAGTGATGAGCCCGTTGGCGACCGCCGAGATCCGACAGCTTCCCCCGTGTATGGGCTCAGAATCCTCGACGATGCACGGGAGCAGAGTGAGCAGCCACTCTCCAGCGCGAAACGTCGGTGGTCCTTGCGCGCGAGCCGTTGCACTCGCAGGACGAAGCGACGCGAACGTTGGCCGCACTCCGACACCTTGCGCATGACTTGGAGCAGCCGCATGGCACGATGACCACGACTCGCGGTACCACACATCGCGACGTATCTGC
The DNA here is from genome assembly GCA_031409715.1 of Gemmatimonadaceae bacterium. Lineage (GTDB taxonomy): Bacteria > Gemmatimonadota > Gemmatimonadetes > Gemmatimonadales > Gemmatimonadaceae > JACMLX01. The sequence goes on from JANNXU010000007.1 coordinate 11,781, forward strand.
GTCATCGATATACGCCGAAGGCGCTCACCAACGGGTGACTGATCAGAATCTCCCAACGTGCTGAGCCCGGTGATGCTCCTTCCGTCACGCACACATTCGCGGAAGTGATTCAAGAGACAGATCGGAATCCTTCGCGGGCGTGAACGAGGCACGTCCTGATCTCGGAGTTCTCGATCGACGGACCAGTTTTACTCTCGGCCACTCCACACGGACGCGCGCCGAGTTCGTGGAGCTCCTGCGTCAGGTTGACGGCACACTGGTCGCGGATGTGCGATCGTTTCCTCGCACGAGAGCCATGCGGCTGTTCAAGGCCGACGCGGTCCCCGAGTCGCTCGCTGAGGACGGCATTGGTGACCGGCACCTGCGCGCGCTCGGCGGAAAGAGTGATCATCGCAAGGGCACGCCGCCCTGGTTCAATCACTGTTGGCGCGTGCTGGCGTTCCGAAACTATTCCGAGTACGCTGAAACTGACGAATTCCACGCCGGGCTGTTCGCGCTGTGCGAGTTCGCGCACGGTCATCAAGACGTCATCATGTGTGCCGAGGCGGTGTGGTGGCGCTGTCATCGCCGGTTCATCATCGACTACCTGTTGGTCGGTTGCACGCATGTCGATCACATCATGAGACTCGTCGGAGGATTTGGCGATAGCGTGATCTTCACGACAGTTACTGACGATGCTCGTACTTGCCGACGGGACCCAAAATCAGCGCGACATCCGGCCGGCCGTTTGCACCGGAAGCTGGCGCTACGCAGCGGTCTGCTGCGTGAACCGCATGTTGAAGGATGCAACACGCTCCGTCTCCGCGAGCCCGAGGCTGCGATGGCCGGCGTGACTGTTGAGGTTTCATGCTGAAGTATCTGTTATGCCGCACTGCAAGTACGCATTGGCTACAACGGGCGGCAGTGCGTGATGATCAGCACAAAGGCTCTCTGCGAGACGGAAACGGGCGTCTTGCTCAACTCGATGACCGATGTTCCTGATGCGGCCTGCGCGGCCGACAGTGCGCATTGACGATGTGCGCAGCGTGACCATCGCGGACTTGAACGGCGCGACCGCGACGCGGCAAGCACACTCGAGTACGTGGCTACGCGACGCGGAGAATCCTGCGCATGTCGCGGTCGTGTACGCTTCGGCCGTAGGCCGGTTTGATGATTGTCCAACGTCGGGGAACGAATCGCAATCCCACCGGTTAGCAGGGTGTCGATGATCGCACCGATGTCACTCTGCGGATCAATCGACAGCATCAGTACGCTACGCTCGTCCAGATGCCGCGCAGTGTGCCTGCGTACCGACGTCGCTCATGGCGTGCTCTTCCCTCCCGTTCGTGTACTTCACACAAAGCCAGGTGGATCAATGAAAGACATCATCGACACGGCCGTTGCTGCAGGCACATTCAAGACGCTCGCCACCGCACTGACGGCCGCAGGACTGATCGACACATTGAAGGGTCCAGGGCCGTTCACCGTGCTGGCACCAACCGATGAGGCGTTCGCGAAGATCTCGGCCGCCGACCTGAAGGCGCTGCTCGCCGACAAGGCACAGCTGACTTCCGTGCTCACGTATCACGTCGTGGCCGGCAACGTGCCGGCCGCAACGGTGACGACGCTGCACGAAGCGACGACCGTCGAAGGCAGCAAGATCCTGATCAAGGTTGATGGCGGCAAGGTGGTGCTGAATGGAACGAGCCACGTGACCGTCACCGACATCGCCGCATCAAATGGCGTGATTCACGTCATCGACACGGTCCTGATGCCACCCGTGGCTGCGGCCGCGGCGCACTGATTGCAACCAGACTGCGGCGTGGCTGCCGACTGCCACGCCGCAGTCTGGTTGGCGGGTGTTCTTCATTATCGCGGAGCTCGCCTGCCTGTTCACGGTGCGTCGCATCTGTCGGTAGCCCACGAGCGTCTCTAAAGGTTTTTGAGCAGAGTGCTGCGGGACAAGACTCTGACAGTCTTCTTCTTCGCCCTGTGATTCGGAATTGCCCTGAGGCACAACCACACGACACCGAGGCTCACCCATGAAGATCGCAACCCAGACCAGTGCCGAACTCACCCATGTCGCCGAACTGATCGAAAACATCCCGATCGCCATGCTGACCACTCTGGAGGCCGACGGCGCCTTGGCCAGTCGCCCGATGACCGCGTTGGAAATGGATGCCCAAGGCGCGCTGTGGTTCTTCACCGACGTGCAGTCCTCGAAAGTCGATCATCTGCGCGCGGTCAATCTCAGTTTCACCGACAGGGATCACGGCGCCTACGTTTCGCTGTCGGGCCACGGCGAAATCGATACCGACCGCGCGCGCATCCAGAGCTTGTGGACCGTGTTCGCAAAGCCCTGGTTTCCTGATGGCCCGGACTCAAGCAACCTGGCGCTGCTGAAGATCATTCCGGATACGGCCGACTACTGGGATGGGTCCAGCAGCACGATGGTGCGGGCGTTCGGGATGGTCGCGTCCATCATCGCGGGCAAACCGGTGGCGCTGGGCGAGCATGGATCGCACACTGACTTATCGCCCTCCACCCGGGCCGCAGCGCCAGCGCTGCCGCAGCCGCTAGCGGCAAGGCACTGATGAACTGGGCGACGCCTGTTTCGCAGCCGATGGCCCGTCAGTTCCGGTGCGTTCGGCTACGAACAGACACGTCGTCGCCCTGCGCGAACTGTCAATTCCCCAGCTACTGAAAAGGAATCGACATGGCCTATCAAAGCATCAACCCCAATGACGGCAAGGTGCTCAAGAGCTTTGAGCACCTGACGGGCAGCTGGAGAAGTCTCTTGCGGGCGCGCAGCTCTGTTACCAGACCTGGAAGCACAGGAGTTACGCGGATCGCGCCGCAATCCTGAACAAAGTCGCTGCGCTCTTGCACGCGCATGTGGACGATTTCGCCAAACTTGAAACGCTGGAAATGGGCAGGCGCATCAACGAGGCACGCGGTGAAGTCAGATTCAGCGGCGACATCCTGGCCTACTACGCCCAGCACGCCGAGAGCTTTCTGGCGCCCCTCGAGCTCCACCCCAAGCTGGGTGCAGCACACATGGAAAGCTCGCCCTTGGGCGTGCTGCTCTGCGTCGAGCCGTGGAATTTCCCGTACTACCAACTCGCCCGCGTGGCTGGCGCGCAATTGATGGCGGGTAACGTGCTCGTGGTCAAGCATGCGGGTTGTGTACCACAATGCGCCATCGCGTTCGAGAAATTGCTGCTCGACGCGGGTGCCTCGGTCGGCGCTTACACAAACCTGCTGATCTCGCACGAGCAGTCCGAACAGGTCATCGACGACCCGCGCATCAAGGGCGGGGCACTGACGGGCGGTGTGGCTGCGGGGCGTTTGGTGGCAGCCCGCGCCGGACAGAACATGAAGAAGTCCGTGATGGAGCTGGGTGGCAGCGACGCCTTCATCGTGCTCGACGACGCCGACCTTGAAAAGACGCTGCCCTGGGCTGTGTGGGGCCGAATGTACAACGCCGGCCAGACCTGCTGTGCGGCCTAACGCTTCATCGTCATGGAGGCGGTGGCGGACAGGTTCCTGGCGGAATTCGAGAGCGCACTCGAGGCCTTGGAGCCTGGCGACCCTGTGGTGGAGGCGACCACACTCGGCCCCTTGTCCACCGGGGAAGCGCTGGTGCAGCTACTGGCACAAGTCGACGCAGCCGTGAAAGGAGGCGCCACGCTGCTGACGGGCGGCAAGCGCATTGATCGGCCTGGCTGGTTCATGCAGGCCACCATCCTCACCGTCATTTCCCTAGGCAACCCCGCGTTCCGTGACGAGTTCTTCGGCCCGGTGGTGTCGTTCTTCCGAGTGAAGACTGAAGATGACGCGATAGCACTGGCCAACGACTCCGACTTCGGTCTGGCGGGCTCGGTGTGGACCCGGGACGAAGCGCGCGGCAAGCGCGTGGCGAGCCAGATCGACACCGGACTGATGTTCGTCAACAACATCGACTGGGCCGACGCCGACCTGCCCTTCGGCGGCATCAAGAATTCGGGCTACGGGCGTGAACTGGGCAGCATGGGCATCCAGGAATTCGTCAACAAGAAACTCGTTCGCAGCGGCGCCATCGCTGCGCCGGTCTGAGCTCGCAAACCAAGGCATTAGATGAACAAGCACGCTACCCCATCAGAAGCCAGCGAAGCGCCTGTCTGGTTCATCACCGGCTGCTCCACAGGCTTCGGGCTGGAACTCGCCAGGCAGGCCATCGAACGTGGCTACCGCACGGTGGTGACTGCCCGCGACCTCGCCAAGCTGCAGGGCTTTGTTGCGAGCGACCGGGTCCTCATGCTGAAGCTCGACGTGACGCAACCGGACCAGATCGCCGCGGCCGTCCAGGCGGCCGAGTCGCGCTTCGGTGCCATCGTCGTGCTGGTGAACAATGCCGGCATCGGCTACTTCGCCGCCATCGAGGAGGGCGATGCGGCCGAGGTGCGCAAGATGTTCGAAGTCAACGTGTTCGGTCTGACCGCCATGATCCAGGCGGTGCTGCCGGGCATGCGCCAGCGCCGCCGCGGCTGCATCGTCAACCTGTCGTCGCTGGCCGGCGTGCGCGGCATGCCGGCGCTGGGGCAGTACAACGCCACGAAGTTCGCGGTCGAGGGCCTGTCCGAGGCCTTGCTGCGCGAGGTCGAGCCGCTGGGCATCCAGGTGATGGTGGTCAATCCGAGCGGCTTCCGCACCGACTGGGCCGGGCGATCGGCCAACGAGAGCGAGCACCCGATCGAGGACTACCGGGCGACCGCCGGCAAGGTGCGGCTGGCGGTGCGGGCATCCTCGGGCGAACAGCCCGGCGACCCCGTGCGTGCCGTCAAGGCCATCGTCGAGGCCGTGGCTTCGGGCAAGCTGCCGCACCATCTGCTGCTGGGCAACGACGCCTTCGAGGGCGCGATGTCAAAAGTCGACGAACTGCGCCGGGACTTCACGGCTGGCGAAGCCGTCGCGCGTGGCGCCGATTTCCCGAAGGCGATGGCATGACGCGCAAGATGCAGGCTGCGCAAGTCGAGCAATTCGGCCAGCCGCTGGTGCTCAAGGAACTCGACATCCCCACGCCCGGTGCGGGCCAGATCCTGGTCAAGACCGAGGCCTGCGGCGTCTGCCATACCGACCTGCACGCCGCCAGCGGCGACTGGCCGCTGAAGCCGGCGCTGCCCTTCACGCCGGGACACGAAGGCATCGGCATCGTCACGGCGCTCGGCGCCGGCGTCACGGTGATGAAGGAGGGCGACCGAGTCGGCGTACCCTGGCTCTATTCGGCCTGTGGCCACTGCGAGTTCTGCCTCGCGGCCCAGGAACCGGTGTGTGCCGAGGCGCAGTTTGGCGGCCACACGAAGAATGGTGGCTTTGCCGAATACATCGTCGCCGACCCGAACTACGTCGCGCACATTCCAGCGGGTCTGGCCGCACGAGATGCGGCGCCGTTGATCTGCGCTGGCATCACCTCGTACAAGGGTGTGAAGGAAACGCAGGCCCGACCCGGACAATGGGTGGTCGTCTCGGGAATCGGCGGCCTGGGTCATCTGGGCGTGCAATACGCCAAGGCCATGGGCCTGCAGGTGTGCGCGGTCGACATCGACGAGAGCAAGCTCGAACACGCCCGCCGCTTGGGCGCCGATGCCGTGGTCAACGCGAGTGCCGGCGACCCGGTGGCGGCGGTGCGAAAGCTCACGGGCGGCGGTGCACACGGCGTGCTGATCACTGCGCCCTCGTTGCCGGCTTTCAAGCAGGGCGTAGGCATGACGCGCAAGCACGGCACCTGCGTGCTGGTGGGCATTCCGCCGGGTGACTTCCCGACGCCGCTGTTCGACGTGGTGGCCAACTGTATCACCATTCGCGGCTCCTTCGTCGGCAACCGGCGCGACATGGCCGAAGCCCTGGCGTTCGCCGCCGACGGCAAGGTCAAGGCCGACGTCGAGTTGCAGCCCCTGTCCGCCATCAACGCCGTCTTCGAGCGCCTGGCCACAGGCGACGTGCCGTCACGGGTGGTGCTGGACTTCGCGGGCTGAAGCCTGTCGTCCTGTACCGGCGGGCGGTGGCGGCTTCAACCAGACGAAGGCGCACACGGCAGCAGCCAGCGCTGCGGCCGCCGCGCACAGCATGGCGACCTCGAACAGGCGCTGCAACGCTGCGCCTTGCGCGGCGAGAATGAAGCTCAGCAAAGCCGTGCTCACCAGGCCGCCGGTGCGCGCCACTGCGCTGTTCAATCCGGAGGCGATGCCGGTATGGTCCGGCTGCACCGAGTCCAGCACGGCGTTGGTCAACGGTGCCACGGCGCAGGCCATGCCGAACGCAATGACCAGCATTGCCGGAAACGTGGTCGTCCAGTAGCTGCCGCCATTGTCGACACGGGTGATCAACACGAAGCCCAATGCCACGAGCAGCGGGCCAGCGGTCAGTGGTCGTCGCGGGCCGAGCCGGCCGGCGATGCGACCCAAGGTCGGCGACATCAACGCGATGACGATCGGTATCGGCAGCAGGGCCGCGCCGGCGGCGGTGGCCGAGTAGCCGGCGATCTGGATCAGCACATACGGCACCAGCACCAACAAACCACCCAGCCCACCGTAGAGCAAAAACGTCACCAATGTCAGCC
>JANNXU010000008.1:0-3701 GCA_031409715.1 Gemmatimonadaceae bacterium
GTGCTTGTAGTCCGTCGCGACGGTCGAGTCGTAGTTACCGGCGATGCCGCTGATGCCGCGCGCGGTCAGACGCTGCACCACCTCGTTCGGATTCGATGAGTAGCCGACGAGATCGCCGAGATGGTAGGTGGCGTCGGTGTCAGCGCGACGGTCGATGTCAGCCAGCACGGCGTCGAGTGCGTGCAGGTTGGCGTGGATGTCGGAGATGAGGGCGTAGCGCATGGCGTGTCAGTGCGTATCGGTGGTGATGGTCGTGGCGTGTCGTGCGATGCGCGCGCGTCCGGCATCGAGGGCGCGGCGCAATGCGTCGGGGCCCTCCGCGTCCAGCGCGGCGAGGAAGTCACGGATGGCATCGCGCAGCGCATCGCGCGCGACCCGGAACGCTTGCAGCTGCGCGGCGTGATCTCCGCCCGCGGCCGCCGGATCCTCGAGGCCCCAGTGCGCGGTGTGGCCGGCGGTCGGCAGGAAGGGACAGGCGTCGCGCGCGGCGTCGCAGACGGTGATCACGGCGTCCCACGGCTGGTCTGCCACCGCGTCGATGCCTCGCGCTGGGCGCCCGCTCCATTCGATGCCCAGTTCGGCCAGTGCCTCGACCGCGAGCGGATGCACGCCGGGGCCCGGATCGGATCCCGCGCTCGCAGCGGTGATGCGACCGGCACCAGCCGTTGCGAAGAGCGCCTCTGCCATCTGGCTGCGTGCCGAGTTGCGCGTGCAGAGCACGAGGATGCGCAGTGGGTCGCTCATCGCAGCGCCGGTGTTGCAGGGAAGTAGCGACGGCGTGCCCACAGCGACGCGTAGACGAGGCCGACCAGCGCCGGCACCTCGATCAGCGGCCCGATGACGGCGGCAAGCGCTTCACCTGACGTGATCCCAAACGTCGCGACGGCCACCGCGATGGCGAGCTCGAAGTTGTTGCCGGCCGCGGTGAACGACAGCGAGGCGGTGGTCTCGTAGTTGAAGCCGAGCCGCAGCGAGAGCCAGAACGCGAGCCCGAACATCACGCCGAAGTAGACCAGCATCGGAATCGCAATGCGGACGACATCGAGCGGCTGCGACACGATCCGATTGCCCTGCATCGCGAACATGAGCACGATGGTGTAGAGCAGGCCAAGCAGCGCCGTGGGGCCGAACTTCGGCATGAAGGCGCCGTCATACCACGCGGTGCCCTTCGCCTTGACCAGCAGCGTGCGCGTGAGGTACCCCGCAATCAGCGGCACGCCGAGGAAGATGGCGACGCTGGTCGCGATCTGGCCCATCGAAATGTTGAGCGTTGCGGTGTCCGCCCCGAACCACCCCGGGATGACCGTCAGGAAGAGATAGCCCAGCACCGAGTAGGTGAGGATCTGGAACACGGAGTTGAGCGCAACAAGCACCGCGGCGAGTTCGCCGGACCCGCACGCGAGCGAATTCCAGATCAGCACCATTGCGATGCAGCGCGCGAGTCCGATCAACACGAGGCCATTGCGATACGCGGGCAGGTCGGGCAGGAAGATCCACGCCAGGCCGAGCATGAGCAGTGGGCCGATCACCCAATTCAGGAGTAGCGACGTGCCGAGCAGCTTCGTGTCGCGGATGTGCGCGCCGATGGTTTCGTATTTCACCTTCGCGAGCACGGGATACATCATCCACAGCAGACCAATCGCAATCGGAACCGACACGCCGTTGAGCTGCACGCGGTCGAGCGTCGTTCCGAGGTCCGGGTTGATGCGGCCAAGCAGCAGGCCGAGCGCCATGGCGGCGAAGATCCAGAGCGGGAGGAAGCGGTCGAGCGTCGAGAGGCGCTGCAGAATCGGAGTGTCGACGTCGGACGGAGTGCCGCGTGGTGGCAGCGGTGCGCGGGCGGTTGCGGAAACGCTCATGACAACGGATCGGGTATGGAGAGGGGCGTCGCGCCGCTGACGTGCACGAGGGCGACGTCGCAGCGCGGGAACATCAGCAGGGCGCGGCGGTCCGCTCGGCGACGCGCGCCACGGCGCGTGCACGCTCCGCGTCCAGAAGCGTGACGCCGGTGAAACACGACCGCACACAGTTCATCAGGTTGCGATGGACCGCGTTGCGCGGCTCCGCGAGTCGGTAGTGCGCGAACTTCCACTCGCGTGTCGCATCGACGAGGCCCATGCGTCGCAGGTACGCCAAGTGCCGGGACACAGCCGGCTGCGGCAGGGTCAGGATCTCCACGATGTCGCACACGCAGAGCTCGCCCGCGACGAGCAGGTTCATGACCCGGAGCCGTGTGGGGTCCGCGAAGCCCTTGAAGAGTGCGTCGAGGTCCGTGATGTCGACGGCGACGTCGTCAGGCGTACCGATGTCGGGCAGGGCGCAGGCGGTCACGAGTGTGAGCGTGTCGGGGAAACGGGGGCTTTCATATTTGCCTAACCGCATGCAACTTGCCTGCACGCATATGATCTGTCAATTCCGTCATGCGTCCCGTGACGCTCGCGTGACCGGTGTCCGTCTCTCCCCAGTGAGGTTCGTCATGGCTCGCGCACTGCACGTTCAGAGTTCCACCACCGACACGGTCGAGGCACCAGTCGCCGCCGAGTTCCCGATGACAGGCACCGTGGCCGTCTTCGATCCCGCGATGTGTTGCGACACAGGCCTGTGCGGCCCTGGCGTCGACCCCGAGCTGCTCCGCATCGCCCGTGACCTGCGCTGGTTGAGCGCCCAGGGTGTCACGGTGGTGCGGAAGGGGCTGAGCCAGGAGCCGCAGGCCTTCGTCGCCAGCGCGCGGGTGCAGGGTCTGATGCAGGCGTTCGGCGACGGCGCGCTTCCGGCGGTCTTGGTGGATGACGCGGTGCTGACGTACGGCCGCTACCCGACGCGCGACGAGCTCGTGGCGACGCTCACGCCGGCGCCGGTCGCCGATGCGGGCGGGTCGTGCTGCGCGCCCGGCTCCGGCTGCTGTTGAACGGCCTTGCAATGACCAGCATCAGCACGACGCGCGCGGGCAGACTGGGCGTGCCCGCGCCGGCAGCACCCACCGCGCCATGGGTCGGCCACACCACGCGGCACCTGTTCTTCACCGGCAAGGGCGGCGTGGGTAAGACGACCGTGGCCAGCGCGACGGCGCTGCGGCTGGCGGAGGCCGGACGCCGAACGCTCATTGTCAGCACCGATCCCGCGTCCAATCTCGACGACGTCTTCGCGATGCACGCGGGCACCACGCCGACGCCAGTGCCGGGTGTACCCGCGCTCTGGATCATGAATCTCGATCCCGAAGCGGCGGCCGCGACCTACCGCGAGAAGATGGTCGGGCCGTATCGCGGTGTGCTGCCTGACGCCGCCGTGCGCAGCATGGAGGAACAACTCTCGGGCGCATGCACGGTCGAAATAGCGGCGTTCAACGAGTTCACCGCACTGCTGGCCGATCCGGCGCTGACGCGCGACTTCGAGCGCGTGATCTTCGACACGGCCCCGACGGGCCACACGTTGCGCCTGCTCAGCCTTCCGTCGGCGTGGAGCGGCTTCCTGGCGACGTCCAGCAGTGGCGCGAGCTGCCTCGGCCCGCTGGCCGGCCTCGAGGATCACAAGGCGCAGTATGCCGCCACCGTGACGGCGCTCGGAGATCCGACGTCGACGACCGTCGTGCTCGTGACCCGTCCTGACGCGAGTGCATTGCGCGAGGCGGCGCGTGCCGGAGGTGAACTCGCCGCACTTGGCATCGGCAACCAGCGTCTCGTCATCAACGGCGTGCTGACGGG
>JANNXU010000009.1:0-29634 GCA_031409715.1 Gemmatimonadaceae bacterium
GCCGCTCCCTCCAGCGCTTTGAGCGCGCAAGTTTGTCGAGAGCAACACGCGGTTTGTCCGCCAGGTATCTGCCCACTACCGACGGAGCGCACCGGTCAACCAGGGCCCAGTTGTCGATGCGGTCGTGACGCCGCAGGTAAAGCTCGAACAACGCCGTACGGTGCGCATCGGTCGTTCGCGTGTTGCGCGCTTGCCAGTCCATGATGCTGACGGCACCAACCCGGATTTTGTGATCCGATACCGCCAGGCTTGGTTCATGGCACCCGTCGCGCGGTCGCTCGAGTGATCAGCTTCACGCACTCTACGACGATGAGGGGCACTATCGTACACGCCACGATCAGCTCCCAGTCCTGCCACGACAGGGGGACAGTGCCCAGCACCCGCCGCAGGAAGGGCACCTGCACCGCAGTCAGCTGCACCACCACACTGAAACCAATCGCCGCCAATAGCCACCTGTTCCTGAGCACGCTGCGGCTGAAGAGGGATCTGGTTTGCGAACGGGCATTGAGTGTGTGCGCGATCTGCACCATCGACAGCGTCATGAACGCCAGTGTCACCGCATGCGCGAGCCCGGTGCCTGTGTCGCCGTACCACCGCAATCCAACACGGAAGGCCACCAGCGTGCAGGCCGCCAGCAGCATGCCTTGCCATGCGATCAGCCACGCGATCGACCGCGTCATCAGCGGCTCGCGCGGATCGCGCGGCGGCTGATTCATGACGTGATCCCCGGCAGGCTCCATCGCCAGCGCCAGTGCAGGGAACAGATCGGTGACCATGTTCAGCCACAGAATCTGCAACACCGCCAACGGTAACGGCCACCCAAGCATGATCGCCGTAAACACCGTCAGGATCTCCGCGAAGTTGCACGCGAAGAGGTAGCGGATGAAGCGCAGAATGTTGCTGACAATGACACGGCCTTGCTCCACCGCGCCGACTATGGTCGCGAAGTTGTCGTCCGTGATGACGATATCGGCGGCATCCTTGGCGACGTCGGTCCCGCGAATACCCATCGCAATGCCGATATCGGCAGTCTTGAGTGCCGGTGCATCGTTCACGCCATCCCCGGTCATCGCCACCACTTCGCCCTGGCGTTGCAATGCCCCCACGATCTGCAACTTGTGCTCTGGCGTCACCCGTGCAAGCACGGAGGTGTCGGAGACGATCTTCTGCCAGCCGCCGTCGTCGAGCCCGGTGAGCTCTTTGGCGTGCACGACCCGCATCGCATCGCCACCCACGCCGACATCGAGGCCCAGCTGATGCGCGATTTCCGTTGCGGTGGCCAGCTGATCACCGGTGATCATCACCACACGAATGCCGGCGCGGCGGCAGATATCGATCGTTTCCTTGACGCCATCGCTGAGCGGGTCGATCATGCCTGCGAGTCCCACGAACGTCATGTCAGCCGCCAGAGCGGCGACGTCCGTTCCGTCGGCATCCGTCAGCGGACGATAGGCGAGTCCGAGGACGCGCAGCGCCTTGCCTGCCAGTTCTTCGTTCCGTTCACGCCAGCGGGTGCGGGTCGCGTCGGTCATCGCCGTGCGCCCCTGAGCATCGAGCACCCAAGCACTCACGTCGAGCATCGCGGAAGGTGCGCCTTTCGCGTACACGACACGTGACGCGTCGGCGCCACGGTGCAGCGTGAGCATACGCTTCGTTTCACTGTTGAACGGGAGTTCGCCAGTCCGTCGGAACGCCGCTTCGAGCTCCGGATGTACCATGCCGGCCTTCTCGGCCAGAACGATCAACGCCACCTCGGTTGGATCGCCAAGCACTTTCACGTCGGCGCCGTTGCGTGTGACGGTGGCATCATTGCAGAGTGCACCGATGCGAATGGCGAGGGCGACGGGATCATCCGCGACGGCGAGTGCACCGCTGTCGATCTCCTGCTCTCCGTTCCGCAGCGTACCCTCGGTCGAGTAGCCACTGCCGGTGACCTCGACCCGCTGCTCGCCAGCGAGCAGCACGCGAACGGTCATCTGATTCTGTGTCAACGTGCCCGTCTTGTCGGTGCAGATGACCGTGGTCGAGCCGAGCGCCTCAACGGCGGGAAGGCTCCGCACCAGCGCGCGCATGCGCGCCATGCGTTGCATCCCCACGGCCAGCGTCATGGTGGTGACGGCCAGCAACCCCTCAGGGACGGCAGCGATGGCCAGTGAGACACCAACCTCCAGCATGCGAAGGAGCTCGTTCCCTCGCAGCCAGCCTGCCACGACGATCACCGCACTCAGCACCAGCACGATCACCAGGATGGAGCGGTTCAACTGCGACAGCTTGTTTTCCAGTGGCGTGTCGCGATCAGTCACGTCGCCAAGCATCGAGCCGATGTGACCACGTTCGGTGGCGATACCGGTCGTTGTCACCAGGGCGGTGCCGCGGCCGGACATGACCGTGGCGCCCATGTGCACCATGCTGCTCCGGTCGCCGAGCGCAGCACCGCTTTCAGCCACCGCCACCGTCGACTTCGCCACCGGCAGCGATTCGCCGGTGAGTGACGATTCGTCGACTTGCATCTCGACGGACTCAGTCACTCGCGCATCTGCGGGAATGCGGTCTCCCGCACTGAGCAGGACCAGATCACCAGGCACCAGTTCGCGTGCCGGAACCTCCGCCTCGTTGCCGTCGCGGCGGACACGAGCCACGGGCACGGCCTGCGTGCGCAGTGACTCGAGCGCACGCGCTGCCTTCCACTCCGTGCCAAACCCGATCAGTGCGTTGAGGACGATCACGACCAGAATCGCAACGCCTTCAGTGGTATCCCCGACGACGAAGGCGATTCCACTGGCGACCACGAGCAGCAGGACGATCAGGCTGCGGAACTGGTGTATCGCTATCGCGAGCGAGGAACGCTGGGGCGCGTTCGGGAGCACGTTCTCGCCATGCTCACTCAGGCGCGAAGCGGCGACAGCGCCAGTCAGCCCGTCGGTCGTGCTCGCGCCAAGCTCGCGGGCGACATCGTCAATCTCCCGCGAGTGCCAGGTCGCGTCAGGCATCAGGGTCGCGTCACGTCATGATCCCGTGGTGAACCGTTGCGCCACTCGCCTCAGCGCGCGCCCGGTCGTCCCATCTTCCCAGCGGAATCGGCTGGCGAGCGCATGTGCGACTCATGCAGCTTCAGGATCTCCGAGGCGTGCTCGGCAACCTTCGCGGCGTTCGGCGCGCTGCCGCTGACTTCGGCCTCGAGCATGCCGAGGTGGCTTTCGATTGCGGACATATGGGCCTGCATGTCACCCATCGTCATTGGCGGCATGGCATCGGTACGCGTCGGTGTCGGCATTGGCCTTGGCCTTGGTACCATCGCGCCTGGACGAGGCGAACGCATCATGGCGGCGGCAGAATCCTGTGTCATCGGCATGCGCATCGTGGTACCAACGGTCGACATCTGGGCCTGATGATGGGCCTTCATCTGCTCGAAGCTCCGTCGCATTTCAGCGGTCGCCGGTCGTGCGAGCTCCGTGCTGACAATGTTGGACCGACTCGCATCCGCATACACGGCGCGAGCGAAGGTTGCGAGGTTCTCGCCGTAGGCCATCGCCAGTGCGTGGTGCGGACCTGCCATCATGCCCTGCATGCCAGCGGACGCGTGCATGGTTCCAGAACGCTGCACTGTCGTGTCTCGGACGATGGGTCGAACCTGCGCGCCTGCCAATCGTGCGTTCGTCATTGTGACCAGAAGCGGCAACACCACGCTGACTATTCGCTGAGCTGCTGGAGCTTTCACAAGACCTCGGTTGTATGAATGCGGTATGTACGAGTTCGCTGCGCCAAAGTGCGCTGACCTCTGCTGTACATGATTCTGACCGAGCACGGACCGTGCCGCATCGTGAACTGCTGGCCCTATTGGCCACGAAGCGCGAACGATCTTTGTCCTGACAGCGCTCTGGGCGATCGTTTCGTCGAACGCGACCGGGATACGGGAACTACAGACACGAGATGGGAGGTCGGTTTCACGGCACGTGGCCAGCCGATAGCGACAGTGTTGTGATCCTCACTGTCGTTCAGCACTGCCACCCTCGGCGCAAATGTAACACCATCATGAGTTGCATCAGCACGAGATCCGATGCCACCGTGCCGAGCAGAAGCGGCCAGTACGCTGCCGGGGATCTGTTCACCGAAAGTGCCGACCACGTTGCCGTCAGGAAGGTGCTTTGTGGCGTGAAGGATCGTGCGGAAGGACGCGTGGAACCCTTTGCGCGACAGACGGTGGAGTTTGCAGTGCTCGTATGGGCTTTTGTCGCGTCCGTGGTCGCGATCTGGTGTGTGCTGCGGTACCCCGTGACCAGACGTGGCTGGCTCACTGGCCTCACGACTGGTCTGGTGTGGCTCATCGTGTGGTACGCGCCGATCCCTCTCGGCGTCAGTGTTGCACTGAACGTGCTCATCTTCTGGCTCATGCGCGGGGCTGGAGGCGAGCGAGACCACTTCGGCCCGACGCATGCACCGTCGCCACGTGCACCGGCGACGGTGCGCGGGGTTCCATGACATCGGCTGCCGACCTGACGTGTGCGGCCGCCCGCCTGGCCATTGGGTCGCCGTGCTGACCGCCTTCTTCTGCATCCTGTTCACTGTCGGCTCTTCGTCCTGATTGGCATGCTGGCCGTGCCGATCTTCATCGCCCAGTTCGTGAAACGGTCGTTCTTCTGGCTGGCAGGGATCTGGTCGATCACCATTACCGGATCGGCAGTCCTCCGAGCGATGCATTCCCTCTTCGTTGTCAGCCTACCGCGACAGGGCGACGACGTGTGATGTTCTGATCCAGAAGCCCCCGTCCTGCGGCCCCTTGTCGCGCTTGAAATTGCTGGGTGAAGGCAGGGACGGACATGCGTCGTGTACCCTCGGGCAGAGCGAACGACACAGCCTCGCGGATCCAGTCGATCGGTGTGCTGTCGCGCGCAGATACCTGCGCGTCCGACCTCGCGGCGGTGGACGTCGCGTAGGAGAGTCGTGTCATGCGGCGCGCACCGCAGCACCGCGGGTGACCGCCAACAGCTGATGATCAGACGCGCAATGCCCGCGTGCGACGACACGCCCGTCGACGACGTCGATGGTGCGATCACACCGCGGCGCCAGCAACGGATTGTGTGTCACGAAGAGCACGGTCGTTCCCTCCGACTGATTGACCTCACGCAGCAGTGCGAACACGGCGTCGGCGCTCTTGGTGTCGAGGTTGCCGGTGGGTTCGTCGGCGAGCAGCAGCGCGGGCTTCATGGCCAGCGCGCGCGCCACGGCCACGCGCTGTTCCTGCCCGCCGGAGAGCTGTCCCACCAGTTGATCGCGCCATGGCGTGAGCCCGACGCTGTCGATCAGTGCGGCGGCGCGCGCCGTCATCTCGGCGGTCGCGAACCCGGCGTCACCCAGCATCGGCATCATCACGTTCTCGAGTGCGGTGAACGCCGTGAGCAGATGGTGATACTGGAAGACGAAGCCGATGGTGTGGCCGCGCAATCGCGTCAACGCGCCGTCGTCGAGCCCCACGGTCGGCACACCGCTGATCGCGACGGTGCCGGACGTAGGTCGGTCGAGCAGGCCGATGATGTTGAGCAGCGTGCTCTTCCCTGAGCCTGTCGGCCCCATCACGGCACAGAAGTCGCCGCGCCGGAGATCGAGGTCGATGCCATGCAGCACCTCGGTCTCGTTCGCCAGCCCGACGGCGTACGACTTGTGCAGGCCGCGCAGCTGCACGACGGGCACCGACGCCGTGCCATCAGCCATTGATCGCCATGACGGGATCGAGACGTGCCGCGCGTCGCGCCGGGGCCACGGCAGCCAGCAGGCCGGTGAGCGTGGCCAGCGCCAGACTCCACCCGAAGAGCGCGCCGGAGAAGACGAGTGCGAACATCGGCGTCCCGTCGACGGAGAGCATCAGCTTCTGCCACGCGGTGAGCGCCAGCGCGCCGAGCGTCGCGCCGCCCAGGGCACCAACCAACCCGAGCAGCCCGCCCTGCAGCAGGAAGACGCGCATGACCTGACCGCGCGTGATGCCCATGGCGCGCAGGATCCCGATCTCGCGCGACTTCTGCACCACCGACACCACCAGCACGCTGGCGATGCCGAACGCCACCGACAGGCCCACGAAGAACCGGATCGAGGTGTTGGAGAGGGTCTGCGCGCTGACGGCACTGAAGAACTGCGCGTTGGTGCCGATCCAGCTGTCGGCCTGCACGTCCGCCGCGCCCGCGATCCGGCGTGCGATCGTCTCGGCGTCGTACGCGTTGCGCACGGCGATGTCGATGGTCGTCACGCCACCCGGCAATTCCATCGGCGACTGCGCCGTGCGCAGGGCCATGAACATGCTGCGCCCGTTCGCCCCGTTGTTGCCGCGATCGAAGATGCCGGTGACGATGAGCGTGATGGTCGCGCCGCCGGCCCCCCGCACGCGCAGATTGTCACCGACGCCGACGCCGAGATCGGACGCGAGCTCGGTGCCGAGCACGATGTCGGTGCCCGTGACGCGCGCGGCGCCGCGCACGATCTTTTCGGGGAGCGTGACGATGCGGTAGTAGAGGTCCGGCTCCATGCCGGTGAGCAGCACCACGCGTGAGGCGTTGCCACGGATGATGACCGCTGACCCGGTCACCGACGGCGACACCGCCACCACGCCAGGGATGTCGCGCACCTGCGCCACGACGCACTGCCACTGGTCGATGCCTTTCAGTCGTTGCAGCGGCGCCTGCAGCACCGCGCCCTCGCGAAGCCCCGGCACTCCGTCGCGCAGCGGCCGCACCGTTTCCTTCGCCGGCGTGAGCTGGACGTGCGGCTGGCCGGTGAGGGTGCGGTCGATCATGTTCGCCTGCACCCCCGTCATCAGCGCCGACATGAAGATGATCACGGCCACGCCGATGGCGATGCCACCGATGATGAACGCCGTCTGCACGTGGCCCTCGCGCAGGAACCGCGTGGCCACGATCCACTCGAAGGGCAGCCAGCGACGGAGTGGCTGGAGTGGGCGCACCGCAGCCCCGGTGAGTCTCGTGCTCATGGCGCGAGGATCGGGCGCAGGCGTGCGCCGTCGGCGATGGTGGACGTCGCCGCCGGCACCACGCGATCGCCAGCCGCCAGGCCCGCGAGGACCTCACAGAGTCCGTGGCTGCGGAGGCCACGGGTCAAGGCCTGACGTCGCGCACGCCGTCCCACGACCTCGAGCACCCACGGTGTCGCGGTCGCGATGTCATGCACCGCCTCGGCCGGAATGAGCACGGCGTTCGCGCGCCGCGCGATCTCGATGTCCACCGACACCGTCATGTCCTGCTTCAGGTACGAGGGTGGTGCCGTCACGCGCAACTTCACGGTGACTGCTCCACGCTCGGCATCGACGCCGGGATTGACGTACACCAGCTCGGCGGGGAATCGCTCCGTCGGGTACGCATACGCCGACGCCAAGGCCATCAGTCCAAGCCGCAGCAGCCGCAGGTTCTTTTCGTCGATCTCCACCACCAGCTGCGTCTCACCGCCGGGTGAGAGCACCATCAGGGACCGCCCCGGCTGCACGACATCGCCAGGCTCGACGGCGCGCGCGATCAAGGTGCTGGCGCGCGGTGCCGTGACGGTGGCGTAGGTCAGCTTCGCCCGTGCCAGGTCGGCACCAGCCTGCGCCTGCTCGCGTGCGGCGGCCGCCGCCGCGGCATCACTCCCCGATCGCCTCGCGCTCGCCGCCTGCTGCCGGGCGCTGCGGAGTTGTGCGGCGGCCACCTGTTCCGTACGTCGTGCGTCGTCGAGCGCCGCCTCACCGATCGCACCACCCGCGAGCAGCGCCTCACTGCGGCGCAGTGCGTCTTGGGCGGCATCGTAGGTGATCTGTGCCTCTCGCAGTGCTTGTGCGGCGAGCGGCGATTTCACCTCCTGCAGCAATCGCAGACGCGCCGATGCGGCCTGCACGGTGTGCTGCGTCTGGTCGAGTGCGGCACGCAGCTCGGCGGCTTCCAGTTCGATCAGAGTGGCACCGGCGGCGACGGTCTGGCCTTCCGTCACGGGCACGGCACGCACCGTCCCGGTCACTTGAACGCCCACGTCCACGCGATGTGGTGTCTCGACGCGACCGCTGGCCACCACCGTCTAAACGAAGTCCTGCCGGACGACCCGCACCACGCTCACCTGTGGGCCGAGCAGGAGGCGTGGGCCTGCGAGTGCACCGAACAGCAGCATGACAGCAACGACGATCAGCGCCGTGCGATGCCGACGGATGGCACTCATCTCGGTGTCAGCAATACGGAATTCCGGAGCGGGAGCGACGAGAGACGATGCCTGCAGGATAGGAAGATCACAGCGACCGGCGTGCCCCGTCCCGGCGATCGTGCGTACGATGGTGATTCAGCCAGAGCACGGCGTGGGACATGGGCATGGCGAACTCCGTTGTATGTACGCAGGCATGTGCCAACGGGGGGGCTCCGGCGCTGCACCATTCACTGCGTGCAAGGTCTGCACCGAAGCGTGTCTTCGGTGTCCGGCGTTCCACCACGGCGTGTTGCCGGTCACTTGCGCGGTGCGCCTTCGTTCTGCTGAGGTCGCGGCGATCTGGCAGACCTCGGCCTCGCTCTTCCCCGCATGGTGGGCATCGGACTTCTGGCGACTGCGCGTCAACGTTATCTGCCCACGAGATCATGATCACATGCGGCCCGTGTCGGCGTGGTTGATCAATTGCCCTGCCAAGGAACTGCCGTGACGTTGCTGTTTGGATAAGCATTGCGCGTGGAAGAAGCTGCGCTGCGATCTCTTGCCATGAGGCTTGCGAGGTGGCTCCGGCAGGCGTCCTTGCCAGGTTTCTTCGTGCTGAGCTTTGCCTGGTCATGGGCTTGCTGGGTGCTGTCGCAAGCCGTCAGGCCGAAGGGGTCTTGGCTGGCGACACTGCTGATGTTTGCCGGCAGCTTCGGGCCGAGCCTGGCGGCGATCGTGGTGGTCGCGAGCGCCCGTCGCTCAGAATGCCTGCGCGGCTGGCTGGCGCACGCGCTCGCCGACCCACAGTGCATGCGCCGGGCGATGATCGAACAGCGGGGCTGAGATACCGCCAACGCCGACGAACAGGAGTCAGAGCTTCCGCGACTCGAAGTCCACGTCAGGATCGTGCGTCGCCGCCCCGTCAAGCAGCGCCGCCGCGCGGCCCTGCAGGTGTTTGTCGAAGAATGCCAACGCATACGCATTGACGATGTCATAAGCGCGCTGCGTATTGATCGGACCGGCGAACCCAATCCATCGCACCAACGGAGACCAGTTCGGAACGTCAGTGAAATTGCTATGAAACATCCCGGGCACGCGCACGAAGTAGCCATCGCCTGGGAGGCTCGCGTATACCGCTCGCATGCTCGTTTGGTGTGCTTCGATCTCCGCCTCCGGCCATCCTCCGGATCGCTGCCGCTCACGTCGCATGCTGGCGGCATCCCGCGTGATCCACATGCCTGGCTTTCGCAGGCCTACCGTCACGACGGCGTGCGACATCGCCGCGTCCATCACGAGGCATGCCTTCAGTCGCGCATCCAGTCTGCATGCGTCACCGACGACGATGCCGCCCAATGACACGCCGAATACACCGACGCGCTGGAGATCCAGCTTGCCCTCAAAGATGCCAAGCGGGTCCGCATGGTTCAGGGTGCTGAGACGATCGAGCGTGAAGCTCACATCTTGCGAGAGGTATGGGATGATGCTGTTGTCGGGCAGCGTAATGCCATTCGGCAGCCGCACGCCAATACTCGGTGTGGTCGTTCCACTCGGCATGTAGCTCGGGCGCACCATGGCACGCAACTGCGGCACCGTCAGACCGGCTGCCAGATGCCCGTCCGGAAAGACGACGGCAGCGGCAGCACCTGGCTGGTCGATGGCGACGACGATGTAGCCGTGGGAGACCAGATGCTCCACCTGAAACGTGTTCATCTGGCGAAAGCCCGTGGATCCTTCCAGAAAGAGGAGCACTGGATAGCGAGGCTTATCGAGTGCCACAGGTACCGACGACATCGCGTTAGTGGTGACGTACCTGAAGTGTCTGAAGAGAAACGCCGGCTTGCCCTGAAGGCGTGCGAAAGCGGCTGTGACGACGTCGGCATCCGGCATGTAGGGGGCAGACGGCGCTGCGGCACCAGCATCCGCGGGATACCAGAGCTGCACCATCAGCTGCCGTCGCTCGTTGGGGCTCGCGGCGAACGCGTCTGCTCGCGATGAGTCGATCCAATGGTAAGTCACGGTGCCGATCGCGTATCGGCCGCTCGGTCGCTCAAATCGAAACACGGGAACCAGCATCGGCAACGCAGCAGCGACGACCAGGCTCAACGCGCCAGCGCCACGAGACGCGGCAACGACTGCCGGCGTCTTCCGATTCGGCTTGATAAGGCCGCGCGTCGATACGATCTGTTGACCGAACCAGACAAGCGTGAACAGAACCGTCAGTACGTACGCCGGCAGCAGTTGCCAACGCGGACCTTCAACCAGAACCTGCGCGATGGCGATCAAGCCAGCGAGCACCGGAAAAGGAACGACACACTTCCACGCACGCATCGAGGACGTCGCCACGCATGCGAATGCCATCAAATCAGCCAGCAACAACAGGCACTCGAGGGTTCGCATCGAATGGATCAGGCCCGCAAGTGCCGCGTGAGCGTGCTGGGTCCCCAGAGGCCAATGACCACAAGAGCGGCGAAGGCCGTCAGCAGAGCGCCGTATCGCATATCGAAATGCGAGCCGTTGATGGGGAACAGCGCGTACGCGAAGTTGAGCGTTGCATGAAAGAGTGCCACAGCACACACACTCCCGGCCGTGTTGTTGTACAGCCAGACGATCAGGACGCGTGACGCCACGGCGTACAGACACCACCAGGCGATCCAGGTCGGAGTTCGGTGCAGCGCGATCAGCGGCACGAGATGCCAGATGATTCCAACGATCCCGAATATGGCACCAGCCTGCACGGCGTTCCACCGTTGTTGCATCGGATCGAGTGCATAGCCCGACCAGCCTAGTTCTTCGCCGAGCGCGCCGACAAAAAAGGCCACGAACATCAGCAGCGCTGGCAATAGCGCAACGTGCGGTGCCGGCAGCGGCACGCCCTGCCACCGTAGCAGGCCGTACACGACGACGCTGATGCACGGCATGAGGAGCAGGATTGGTATGTACCAGCCCTTGTTCTTGATGCGATGAAAATCAAGCGATCTGCGCAGGAGAGCCGCAATGCCGCCAGCGGTGTGTTCGCGATCCACCAGAATGAACGCTGCTGCCGCCGGGCAGAACGTCATCAGCGCGCTCACGGACAGCCCCGGCATCACGACCGCGTCGGTCTCGATGCCCAGCAGCCAGAACGGAACTGACAGGCCGAGGACCCGTGCGAAGAACTGCGGCGGTGATCTGCGCGCGCGGTTCAGCATTGCCGATCAGCGGCAGCGGAGTAAGCCAACGCGCAGCACGCCAGAACACGGATGTCCGCGTGTGATGCCCGCGGCCTAATGGGTGCGCCGCTTCAATGACCACACGAGCGCAGCGTCACCCGCTGTCAGCATCAAGGCACCAACGACGGCCCATGTTGCTGACGGACCTTGAACAGGATCACAGTCCGCGAAACAGAGGATGGGCCGCATACGCACGATTCCCAGTCCCTGGAGCAGCCAGAGCGCCCCAAGTGAGGCAGCAATCAGACCGGCAGAGAAGAACGTTGCTTTTCTCACCTGAACTGTCCTGTCCATGAGACGGGATCGCGTCGAGTGCATGGGTGCGCGAGCGCTCAACCCGCAATGAAGCCTTACGCATACTCCGATGAGGGTAGCATCAGGTTCGTCGTGAGGCCTGCTGGGAACGCTTCGGTTGCTGGCGATTGCGCTGTGCAAGGCGCACAAATGGAGGATCAAAGCCAGCGATGATCCACCGCGACGCCCTCCTTTTTGTATGAGGAACTATCGACGTCGGTATCGCACGCGTGCACATTCGCGCTCGCCGTCACGAACACACCGCGTAGCTCGCTCAGCATAATCGTCGTTCGTCGCCGTCGATTCCGACGAGGCTGGCGTCGTGTCGACGACGGGCGCGTCCGTGGGCGGGCGGACAACGATACGCCGAGTCGTGCGACGGACCACCGTTCGAGCGTACAGGTCATGCAATCGACATGAGCGCAACGGAAAACCGCCGTGCAGACGAACATGATTTGTCCTCGGATGCTCGGTGCACTGCGTGTGACAGCGGTCGTTATCGCCGCGTGAGTGCCCATCGTGCGACGATCGCAAGCCGATGCGACCGCTCGATGCCGTGGGGAAGCCGCTGTTCGAGCGCGTGCACGGCGATTCCCATGCCGTTGTGTCGCCGTGACCGTCCTTTCGCGGCGATTCCACCGACATTGGCCGCCAGCGCAATCGCGACCAGCGGGGGACGTCGCAGCGATCCGGACGGCGAATCATCGCCGTCAAGCACAGGACGCAGCGACGCGATCATGAGTGCGGCAGCCGCCACGTTCGACATCCACATCGAAATGAGCAGCATGGCGAACTCAACCATCACGACGAGTCGTATTGGCCGCACGCGCGAGAGGCCGATTGCCACCGCGGCGACCGTTCGGTCCACTCCCTGAGCCGTGGCCGCTGCCGCCAAGGCGAAGCCGCCGAGAAAGAGGGCGAGGACCGGGTCCACCGACCAGCCAACGACATGCAACACGGTGAAGACGGCGCTGGAATACCCGAGCAGGAGGGGCGTGGACACCCACAGCACGACCGTGGGCACCCACATGTGGACGAGTTCGCCGATCCAGAGGACGACTCACACCGCGGCGATGATGGCTGCGCGCGTCGGCAGGTCCCATCGAAGTGCGACCGCAGCAACGCCTGCCATCGCGCCGATGGTCAGAACCAGCACGCCGATCCGCAGAGAGCTGGTGCTTGCCGTTTCGTGTGACACCTGACTTTCGCTCAGGTTTGCCTACGCGTCTGCGCCAGGACCATGTCGCCCCGCAGCGAACTCGTTGGCGCGCCGGGATTCGGACCGCCTGATTGCATGCGCTGTGGCAACGAGTGCCGCCGCGTCACCATTCAGGAGCCACGACCCATGCACGGATTCGTCAAGGACATCAGTGGCATCGCCGACGCGAACACGGACTTTCGGCAGGTGCTCTACACCGCGAAGCATTCGCAGCTCGTCGTCATGTCGATTCCTCCCGCGGGTGAGATCGGCGAGGAGACGCACACGCTCGACCAATTCTTCCGCGTCGAATCCGGCTCGGGCAACGCCATCCTCGATGGAATCACGACGCCTGTCCACGCCGGCTTCGCGATCCTTGTGCCCGCCGGCACGCTGCACAACGTGGTCAACACCGGCACGGCAGCCCTGAAACTGTACACGCTGTACTCGCCACCGAACCACCGGGATGGCGTACGCCATCAGACGAAGGCCGACGCGGACGCCGATACGGAGCATTTCGATGGGGTGACGAGCGAGTGACCTGGGGGCATCGGCGGCACGCCGCTCAGCGCGTGCCGACCGGCAATTGCGGTTCCGCGATGTACACGCCCGGGAGCACACCGGTCAGCGTGGTTAGCCAGATGCGGATGCTGGCAATACGCGGTGCATCCAGTTCAACGCCGAGCTGATGGCGGCCCATCAACAGGATCGCGCTGTCGAGTGAGGCGACTGCGCCGTCATGAAAATACGGTCCCGTCTTCTCGACGTTGCGGAGTGAGGGAACCTTGAAGACGAAGAGATCCGCCGCGGCCCGCGTGACGGCGATGCGACCGCTGTCGCTCGCGGTGGGCCACGGTGCCACCAGGCCGAGCCGCCGATACATCTGTCCGCCGACAAAGACGCCACTGTGGCAACTCGCGCAGCCGGTACGGACGAACGTCGCCAGCCCGACGCGTTCAGGCAGCGTGAGCGCTGCCGTGTCACCGGCGAGATACGCATCCCAGCGCGACGGCGTCACGAGGCCGCGCTCGAACGCGCCGATGGCGCGGCCGACGTTATCGTACGAGATGGGTGACGCCTGGCCGGGGAATGCGGCGGCGAACGCGGCCCGATACGTCGCCGATGCCCGCAGATGATCGAGCACGGCCCCTGCGCTCGGCATTCCCATCTCGACGGCATTCAGGATCGGTCCCTTGGCCTGCTCCTCGACGGTCGAGGCGCGCCCGTCCCAGAACTGCGAAAGGTGCCCGGCCGCATTGTAGACGGTGGGAGCATTGCGTCCACCAACGTGCCCCACGCTCCCGAAGCTCACGCGTCGCCCGTCAGCGCCATACCCGTTCAGCGCGTGACAGCTGTTGCACGAGACATCGTGGCCATTCGAGAGGAGCGTCTCGTAGAACAAGCGCCGACCCAGCGCGACTTCCGCGGGCGAGTTCGGCGCGCCCTGCGGCGCCATCACCGTCGGCAGCCCCGCGAACATCGAGAGCTCCGCGCGCGTCAGGAGCGCCGGTGCCGTGGTGGCCGACCGTGCGCTCGCGCTGTCGACGCGCTGAAGGGGAGCGTCTGCGCGGCCGCACGCAGCCAGCGTCGCCGCGGCGACGAGGGGCAGGGCAGTCATCGTCATAGTGCCGAACGGTCGCCGCAGGACGCGAAGCACCCGCAGCACGAGCACGGCGCAGGTCGCGGCGACGACGAGGCCGGAGGACGGAATGGCCAGCCAGGACAGTGATTCCGTCGCGGCTCCGGTGCTGCCCATGCCTGGTGCCCTCGAGCCGGCCCACACCCAGAATGATGAATAGCCCAAAGCACCGGCTCCAGCCGCGACGCTGATGCCGCGTGCCAGCATCGGTCGCACGCCGAGCAGCACGACGATCATCGTGAGGGCGACGGCCGTCGTGCCCAGCGCACCGGCGTGCAGGTGCGAGCGCTGCATATACGTCCAGGACTTCCCAAGGACGCTCTTGATCACGGTCGTGTCGCCGTGGTAGATCGCCGCAGGTGCCGCAGCGGCAGATGCCGCCAGTCGCGATGTGATGGCCTCCTCGTTGAGCCCAAAGACGACGCCGAGGCCAAAACCGAGCAGCAGTGTCAGTGTGGCGAGTACCAAGCCGGGCAGCACGGCGCGCAGGAGGTCGTCATCGCGCGTAAAGGTCGTCGCGAACGTCGTGCTCATTGGTGCACTCTGTGCCTGGCGGCACGTGCCGAGAGACGGACTGGACGTGCATTAGGCGCTGATGTCATGCGCCATGTGTGAAGTGTGACGGATCACGCAGTGCAATGCAATCAAGCCCGACGATGGCGCGCACGTGTCAGGCAACGGATGACGCCTGTAGTGTGCGCGCGCAGTACGCTTCATGACGCGTGGATGTCGACTCACGCGTCGCCGCTGCGTGTTGCGCGCGTTTCCTCTGAAGACAGCTGATGACAGCAGCGACATTGCTTGCGTGGATCGCGATGGTAATCATCGCGCAGGTCGGGCTCGGGATTCTGTTCGCGATGCGTGCACGCCAGAGGGGCGTTGCGCTACTGGTAGCGAGTCGCGACAGAGTGGCAGCGTGGCCCGGCCTTCGCCAGTTCCGCATTGCGTCACGCACGCTCGAAGATCCGTCCGGGAGTCAGTGCTCGTTCCAGCTCGTGCCGGTGGATGGCATCGCGCTGCCCGCGTTCAGCCCCGGTCAGTTCTTGACGCTGGTCGTGCCGATGCCTGCCGAACCGCTGGATGCCGTCGCGGATCTTCCACCCGAGCGGCTGACGCGATGCTACTCGCTGTCGGACGCGCCGCATCCTGACGCGTATCGGATCACCGTGAAGCGGGCGATGGCCCCACGGTCCTCACCCGACGCCGCACCAGGCCGCGTGTCCGGTTTCCTGCATGCGCACGCACTGGTCGATATGACGCTCGAGGTGCGGGCTCCATCCGGCCAGTTCGTGCTCAGCGCCGATGCGACGCGTCCGGTCGTGCTGGTCGGCGGCGGGATAGGCATCACGCCGTTGCTCAGCATGCTGACGTGGAGCCTCGCCAATCACCCGGAGCGCCCGGTCCAGCTCTTTTACGGCGTCCGATCCAGCGCCGACCATGCGTTCGCCAGCGTGCTGGCCGATCTGGCGGCGGCACACCCCATGTTCGACCTGCACATGGTATACAGCGCACCCACGCCCGACGACGTGGCGGGGCGCGACTACCGGCACCGCGGCGTGATCACCCTCGCGCTGCTCGCGTCGCACGTCCGCGATCCGCAGTCACAGTATTTCGTCTGCGGGCCGCCCGCCATGATGGCGGTGATCGTGCCCGGCATCGCCGCAGCGGGTGTCGCGGTTGCTGACGTGCACTTCGAGGCGTTCGGGCCAGCCTCAGTGCGGCGTGACGCACCCGTGCTAGCCGTTGGCGCGTCGCCGTTCGATGTGCGGTTTCTCAGCGCCGGGCGCACGATTCCGTGGGACGTGACGATGCCGACGCTGCTCGACTTCGCCGAGTCGAACGGCATCACGATAGCGGCGGGATGCCGGTCGGGTAGTTGTGGGACCTGCGAAACCCGGATCATGGAGGGCAGCGTCACGTATCCGGTCGTGCCGTCCTACGCAGTCACGAGTGGGTTCTGCCTGCCGTGTGTCGGCGTGCCCGCGTCTGCACTGGTGCTTGACGCATGACCGCGATCACCGCGCAACTGCTGCGGCGCGAAGTCGTGCCGTTCTACCTGTCGCTGCTGCTCCTCGTCGCGGTCACCCTCGTGGTCGACGGGCTGTTGCATCTAGCCAATGCGGTGTGGATCGGCCGGTACCTTGGGATTCCGGGGACGCTGCTCATCATCGGGTCCTTCGCCTACTCGCTGCGGCGACGGCAGATCATCACGCTGGGGCGTCCAGCCACGCTCCTGCAGGTGCACGAGTACATGGCGTGGGTGGGGTCGCTGCTGGTGCTGGTGCATGCCGGGATCCACTTCAACGCGATCCTCGGATGGCTGGCCGTGGGTGCGATGCTCGCGAACGTCGCCAGCGGCCTCACGGGGAAGTTTCTCCTGGAGCGTTCGCGCCGTCGCCTCGACGGCACACGCCGACTGCTGCTCCGCGCGGGGCTGAGCGCGCTGGACGTCGATGAACGCCTGCATCGAGACACACGCACGTTCGATGTGGTGAAGAACTGGCGCGTCGTGCACATCCCGATCTCGCTGGCGTTTGGCGTGCTCGCCGTGGCGCACATCCTCTCGGAGTTGCTGTTCTGGAGCTGGTCGTGAGTCGCCGAATCGGGCTGCTCGTGATCGCCGCGAACCTTGCTGCCGCCGTCGGACTGGTGGTGGCGTATCCGCATCTGATGGTGAGCCCAGGACCGTTGGTGGCGGCACACAGCCAGCTGACCCAGGATTGCGCCTCCTGCCACACCCCGTGGCGTGGACCTGATCCGGTCCGGTGTATCCAGTGTCACGTCGTCGCGGACATCGGTCTGCGCACCACCGACGGTCAAGCAATCACGCGTGCGCGTCAGATCACCTCCTTCCATCAGGCACTGGTCAAGCAGGACTGCAACGCCTGCCACAGCGACCATCAGGGTCCGTTGCGGACCGAGGCGAATCGTGTGCGATTCTCGCACGCGCTGCTGCGCCCCAGCGTCAACGCTCAATGCGCGACGTGTCATGTGGCGCCGATCAATCGGATCCACGCCAGCATCACGGCGAGTTGCGCCCAGTGTCACAGTCAAACGGCGTGGAAACCAGCCACCCTCGATCACAGTAAGCTCTTCGTGCTGGACCAGAACCACAGCCCGACCTGTGTGACGTGTCACACCGGCGGGGACTACACGCGGTATACGTGCTATGGGTGTCATGCACATACGGAGTCCGGCATCCGTGCCAAGCATGTCGAGGAAGGCATCCGCAACTTCCAGAACTGTGCCCGCTGCCATCGCAGTGCCAGTGACGAGGGGGAGGGTGGGGAGGACGGTGACGCCCGAGGCAGGGAGCGGGATCGCTGAGCGCGTCGTGCCCAGCGTCGGGCGTCGCGGAGTGGTGAACGTCAGCGTTCCACACGGTCGGTGGCCGTTCACCGCGTCAAAGCACGCGGCGCGTCGCGATCTGGAATTTCTGTGGTGCCGTTCGACCCGGACGGCTCTTTCTCGCCATGCCTGTAGCGTCGCTGCGACGAGACCTCGAGGCCACGCGCGGCGGCTATCGCACGCCGTGAGACCTCGATCTCCGTTACGCTGGGAAACCGAATGAAGCCGGCCCCTCCGCAGAGGGACCGGCTCCAGTGGTCACGTACCTGTCAGCGCTTACGGCTTGGCGGAACGACTCCGACTGCGCTTGCGGCCCTCGTCTTCCTTCCCGTCACGATTCCTGTCTCCGAAGACATCAAATGACGTGGCGATGTTCTGCTCGATTCTGGACTGGTTTTCGGCAGTCGGTACCAAAAGCGCCCCCGACGCGGTCCTGAACCACCGCGCAAGATCCAGCGCCACGGTGATGTTGTCGTTCGCGCCCGACTCCACCACAATCGCGGGGTCGAACTCCATCTCGACTTCCGCCTCAACCTTGCTGGTGAACGTGAACGGCTGCCCCTTGTACGTACCCGTGACTCGTACCGTGCGATCAACGAAGTCGGGGTTCCTGGCCACGAAGTCCACTTCGGCCGGCGTCGCCTTCTCGCCAGTCCGGACCTTGTCCAGCTCGAACTCGATCTCACGATAGCTCCCCGCCGGGATGGCGACGGCGAGCTTCGACGTTCCGACATCGCTAAGCGGCAGATCGAGCAGCATCGGGCCAAGATCGAGGCGCGAGCAGCCCTTGTCGTCGGCGCTGTGCTCCTTGTTCGTGCGCTCTGGCAGCGTGGTCGGGCAACTCGTGACATCGGCGCGCCGCAATTCGACGTTGTTCAGCACCAGCTGCACGCCAGTGATCAGCAGCGTGTCGTTCGCGGTTCCGGTCACGATGACATTGCCGGCGGCGTTGGTGGCGGCGGTGAGGTTCACGCCTGGCACAGCACCCGGACCGATGATCTGTGCCGTGGCCGGTGTGCCGATCTGCGCGGCGAACGACAGCGACAGATTTGTGTCTCCGCCGCCGGCGGGTGCCGTGGCGTCTCCGCAGGCGGTGAGGACGGACAGTGAGGTAGCCAGCGTCCAGACGCTGCGTCGCGTGGTGGCGTGGTAATCCATGTGTTTCCAGCGTTGAGGTGACGTCATGCGCGCCGCAAAGGTGGCGCACCGAGCTCAACCGCAAGAGTAGTGCCCAGGATCACCCTTAAAACATCACATGTAAGTGATTGTACTTCATGTACTTACATCGCACGGCGTGCAGCGTGGACCGTGGCGGCGCGCGCCATCCCGTGCGATCTGCGGTGCGCTGGCGCTTCGCAATGGTACAGCCGCGTACGACGCAGGCGCTGACGCGAGCACCGGCGTTGAGTTTGGAAAGGGCAGGCTCGACAGCGTGATCGTCGCATCGCGCCCGTGCGCCTGTCAGGATTTGCAAGGCGCAACATTACATCAGCCAGGACGCGATGATCGGGTGCTGATCGGCGCGGACGCCACGACCGCACGCCTGCGCTCTTGAACGACTACCGCGTCACCAGTACGACGAACACGGAGCGTCCGTCACTCGGCCACACGCCGGGCCCGGGATGCCCGCCAAGCAGGCCGGTGTACGCCATCATGCCACTCACGACGGCAGCGGCAGCCAGCACGCCCATCGATGCCCAATGCGGCATCGGCTCCCGACGCCACCGCACCAACGCGGCCAGCGAGATGATCAGACCCACAATCCGCAGGTGCGGCGCATGCATGTGACCACAGTTACTCGCTGCGGCACTGGAGAGCTTGTCACGCGCGGTCAACTACAGGGCGCGAGATGGTCGACCTGGGGCGATTCAGCGGGCGTAGCGCTGCAAGACGCCACCGCTGCGACGACGACGGTAAGACCCACGACCAGCCAGTAGGCGCGTACATCAGAACCGACCGGCATGACCGGCGTCGCCAGTGACCACCAGTTGATCGTGGTGTGCAACAGGAGTGCAGGCATGACGCTGAAGCGCGTCCCGACTGATATGCTCGCGAAGATCACCGAGAGGCTGACGGTGCTGAGCAGGAACGGTATGATCGGAAGATGGCCCTGCGCCGTACCTGACATGAAGAAGAGAGGCAGGTGCCATGCGCTCCATATCACGCCGATGATCACACTCGCCAGGCGCCAACCCATCTTGGCAGACAGCGCGGGCAGGGCATAGCCGCGCCAACCGAACTCTTCGCCGAGTGGACCACCGATGACGGCGACCAGGGCGAACTGCGCGATGGCTATCGGGATATGTCCAGCTATCGCCGACGGAGGGATATCTGCTCCAAGCGCTGCATGAATCGCGAGTGCCGACAGCATCAAGACTGGGGGGGCCGCGAATGCCAGCGCATACCACCACCAACCGATTCGCCACCGCAGGCATCGATGGACCCACGTGAGTACGCCAGCTCGGCCCTCGAAGGCAAAGGTCACCACGAGTGCCGACAGCCCTGGCCCGAACGCGGCCGTGACGAAGAGAACACCGCTCAATCCGGATTGCTGGGTTTGCAGCCGAGACGCGAGCCACCACAGGCTCCAGCTC
This sequence comes from Gemmatimonadaceae bacterium, assembly GCA_031409715.1. Lineage (GTDB taxonomy): Bacteria > Gemmatimonadota > Gemmatimonadetes > Gemmatimonadales > Gemmatimonadaceae > JACMLX01. The sequence goes on from JANNXU010000009.1 coordinate 20,431, forward strand.
CAGGCAAACGTCGCCCCAAAGAAGGCGACGATGGCTTTCGTGCAACTCGCGCGCGCGCGACCGGTCTGCCACGATGCATTCGTGGCCAACACGTTAGCCGACACGAGGTGCGTCACGATCACCCCCGGGCTTGAGGAGGCGCAACCGCTGCGCCTCCAACGTGCTCCCTTGCCTCGGCATACCTGCTGACGATCAGGGTGAGACACAGCGCAAGCGCTGCGACCGGCATCCCGTAGTCCTCTGGTACGCTTAGCTGCCGTGCCGCTGCAACGCCGACGAGCGACCACAGAACTGGTATGATCGACAGCCGGATCACCCACCTGCCGCGCGCCAGCATCAGCATGCCGAGGGTAAAGATCGTGGTAGGGCAGGGCGCGACCCCGAACATCGGTCCAGACAGCAGGCCGTGGCCTGCCCAGGAGCCCAGCAGCTCGTAGATCAGCAACGCGTAGACGATGATCACGAGGCCGAGGACGGACCGAACGGTGCGTCTTACCTCGAAGCGCAGATTGGTGGACCTGATCCCAGCCGAGGCAAACAGAAGGGATTGCAGCAGAAACATCGCGGCGAACCCGCGAGCGACCGGGTTGATCGCGGAAAAGAACAGCAAGTGGTATCCGGCGCCGTTGATCGCCCACATGATCGCGAGCGCGATTGCAATGACCCGTGTGGCGCCTGACCCGCTCGACCACAAAGTCATCACTGCCACGACACCGAGGGCATAGACGAGAATCTGGAGTGGCCAGATCGCCGCGTTGTACGCCGCGAACACCGCGAAGAACTGCGCGGTTGTGAAGGGCGCCTCGAGCATCAGGCCAGCACATCGGCAACGGGCCGCCGCGCTGAGAACGGTAGCGCGTCTCCGTAACCGAATCGCATCACGACGTCCGGCCGTCGACCAGACAGGCCGACGAGGGACGCCAACTCCGGGCGCAAGCGTTCCACCTCGACGGGTTGGTTGATGTAGGCATGCTTCAGGCCGAGCGCAGTGGCTTGCAGCGAAAACCGCTGACATGCCTGACCGGCGCGCGCCCAGTGCTCCTTGTCATCGCGTTCACCGACGAAGACGGCGATACCAGCCGATGACGCGATGTGCCGGCTGTACTTGTCGTTCTCGGAGTCAACCTTGAAGACGAGGTCAAACACGAGCGGACCGAGCCAGTCTGGAAGCGTTGGATTTCCGCTCGTGGCACTGAAGAGCCCATCGCCCGTTGCGATGGCTTCTCGCGGGCTGAAGCGGAGCCACGTCTTGAGCTCTCGCAGAAACGCAGCATCGGCCATCTGGGTGCTGTTGCCACTGACGACGAGGTCGCGCACCTGCAGCAGCTGTGGCCGCTCGGTGATCAGTACCACATCGACTCCCGGCACGGCGGCTGCTCCCGCCAGGATGCGAAGATCCGCAGCGCTCACGCGCCGAGCATCAAATTCCCCGCGCGTTGATTGGCGATGGGGGATCGCGTCAAACAATGGCGAGACGCTACTTCGTGTCGAACCAAACTCGAACGTGATGGAGCCGTCATCTGCGTGATTGAAGCTCGCCTCCCCTTGCCGACCCGAGGCGCCGGCGGCGAGAGACAGGTTCTCCGTTGCGCAGCCAAGACTGGCGAACAGATGATGGTCGTCGGGATCGACGGCCGGCGTGCGGCGAGTGAAGTCCGGTAGAATGTCGATGCGACGGTCGCCGACGCGAAACTTCCACGGCTGTGCATTGTGCCCGCTCGCCGCGAGGGCCGCAAAGCGCACGAGGTCGCTCAGCTCGGGACTGCGTGCGAGCGCAGCGCGTGACGCAGCGACCGACGCATTGTAGGCCGTCATGGACCCCATCCGGCGCCGCCCAACATACGTCGCGCCCACTGCTGCGGTCGCCGCTACGGCGCCGCCGATCAGCACGTCTCTCCGATTCATGACGCCTCCGCCAGAAGGCTGCAGCTACACGGCCCGGCGTCGGATGGTCCATACAGCGTGATCAATCTCAACAGCTCGTCTCGGTATTGGGCCCTTGGAATTGTTGCCCCTCGGACACTGCCATCCGCGCTCGCATGCGCCTTGGCGATGCGCAGCGTTCGCGGCCGCGCGGCTGCTGGAATCGCGAATGCGTATGAACAGTCCATCGTTCGTCGTTCGTCATTTGTCGTGCGCCAGTCGCACTGCTCGTCCGCTCGCACTCGACCCGATCGAGCGTGTAGTCCTCCCCCTCCTCGAGCACATCATGAGCCCGCAGCGCGAGGGTGGTGGTGCGTACCACTTGCGGGACCCTCCGCATCCCCCCGGAGCCCAGATGTCCCGAGACAATTCCGTCCGGGCATCTTCGATTGGAGCTTCACGCATGCGTTCCCCGGACTCGACACCACGCCGCTCGCCGCTGCTTTCCGCAGAGGAGGAAGCGATCATTCTGGACGCAGTTACAGTCGGCGGTCGCTCTCAGCGGGCAGTCGCCGAAGACCCGACAATTCGTGGTACGCACGACCAGGTGCGTCGTGTCGTCGCCAAAGCCGTGCGGGCTGACCTGTCACTGCTCGAGAGGTATCCAGACCTGAAGAAGGCGAGCGGAGTGCTGAAAGTCCTCGACGTGGCAGCAACGGACGAAGCCGTGCTGAGCACGATGGTCGCAGATGCCCGGGCGGCAGCGGGGCTCGCGAACGCCGATGTGCGCATCACCCGCGGATTCACTCGTGTGCGCTGGAGGTATCAGATCACGCGTGACGCCGACGGCAGCGTCACGCTCGTTCGCGTGCCGGACGTTGAGACTCGCTGCGAGTGGGAGCTTTCGGACGGCGCGGCGATACGCAGGCGCACACTGGAGGTGCCGAGCGAAATCGCCGAGGTTGTTTGCCGCCCCGCCGGCGGCATACCTCGGCGATGGGTGACGAACATCGGTGTGGTCATCGCGCTGTTCGTGATCACCGTTCTGGTCGTTCAACACTTCACTGCGTCAGGTTCGCACCCTTCTGGCGTGGCGACGGACGCTCGACCGGTAGGACCGTCATCTCGTTGATGCGGGGGCACTGCCTCCGCACCCCCGCATGCGTCAGCCTGTCGGGCACGAACACGAACGAGTTATGGTCTGCTCGAATTCATTGGTGCTTGGGCGGAGCCTCATCAGACGCGGGTCAGCAGCGCCCACGTGAATCGCTGCTCGGTCCCTCCGGGCGTTCGATGTCCGGCGCCAAATCCGCGACCGAGCAGGAATGCTGGCCCGAACTCCGCCGCCAGATCATCTGGGCTGTAGCGCTGTACCTCGAGTCCGCTGCAGCGCGTCGGCCCGTCGAGAGCGAACGTCCCGATGACGACCGTTCCTCCCACGCGCACCGACCTCGCTGCCGTCGCGATGTAGCGCGCGCGGTCGCGCTCATCCGTCAAGAAATGGAAGACCGCGCGGTCGTGCCACAGGTCATAGTTCGCTGCCGGGAGATCGAGTCTCGTGATGTCCCCTTCGAGCCAGGTCACGCGCTCTGATGAAAGGCCTGTGCGGATGCGCGCGCGCGCGAGTGCGGCCGCAGACAGATCGACGACCGTGACGTGTCCCACGCCATGCGCCATGAGTTCACCGGCGAGTCGCGAGTCACCGCCGCCGATGTCGATGACGTCGCTGCCGGCGGTCAGCCCAGCCTCGACGAGGAGCGACACGGACGTGGTCGGCGACGCTTCATACCAGCTGACGGCGTCGGTCGGCTTGGTCTCAAACACGCTTTCCCAGTGTGCCTTCCGTGCTGTCGAAAATTGCTCTGAAGAGAGGTCCGGTGTCATGGATGCAAACTGTGTGTGCGCGACGTGGGGCGGGAGTCGTCAGGATCGACGCGCGTGAAAAGCTGGCCTGCGCATCCTCGCTCGAGGGTGCGCCGGCGTGAGTACGTCGCGTCGCCGTGGCTGCGGCCCCGCTGCCGACTGCTCGCACACTGACGCGACCAATCGCACCGACGACCACGTTGGACGCCGAATCCGCAGGGCGCGGTGACGACTGACGCCGGGGCGTTCGTGCTGGCGCAATCCATCAACCCATGAGAAAGCCTCGTTCCCATGCCGTCAACGCTCCTGCTCACGCCCATCGAGGCAGCCGAACTTCTTGGCACTACGCCCGCGATGCTTATCGCCGTTGGGGCGCCGTTCCTTCCTGTGCAGGGTCGCGGAGAGGGTCGGCGTCTCCATCGCCGGTACTCACGACCGGTGCTCCTGGCATGGCTCGCCGAGGCTGTGCCGACGACGGACGCCACGGCTCGTGGTCAGGTGTCACCGTGACCGCGCCCTGTAATGGAGCGGTTCGCGTCCCGGGCAGCCGAGCATCATCGGGTCGGTCGGCATCGTATGTCGGCACCGCCTTCACCAAAGTCGCGTACAAGGGCGGCGCGCTGTACATCAGGCTGCCGTCACCCGACGGTCGACGCGTCCGGCGCCGAACGACCTGTGCGACGCCACGGCAGGCGGCCGCACTGCTTGAGCGTATCGACGCCCTTGTGGCCGGCTCGGCCGAGCCGATGTGGTGGCCGATCCGGGCGGTTCTCGATGGCCTGGTCGGTATCGACAGGCTGGCCGAATTCCTCGATCCACGTTCTGCAGGACTCATGATATTGAAGGCGCACCTCGATTCGGCGCAGCCGGTGACAGCAACGGACGCGTCAGCGAAGCCGATGGTCGAGCTGGTTGACGAGTACGAGGCACTTCCTGTCCATGATGGTCGCTCAGCGGGAACCGTGCTGCATCGACGCACAGTCGCTCAGTATGTCGGGTACCTCCGCGCCGCTGCGCGCGTGATGCCGACTCTCCTTCACTGGAGCACCGCTCGGATCAAGGCGCACCTTGACGGCATGGTACGACGGTCGGTGGGCGAGACGGCGGCACCGGCAACGCATCGTCGCCACCTATGGGCGCTTCTGGCGTTCGGCGACTTTCTGGTCGCCCGACAGTGGCTGCCCACCAATCCGGCTGCGGGCGTATCACCCCGCTCTCTGCGCGGAACTACGCGACGGAAGCTCATCTGGATCCAACACGCCGAGTGGGTTTCGATTTTGGACCGCGTGGGCGAGGGGGCGGTGCGGGATGCGCTCATGTTCATGCTCGCGACGGGTGCCGAACCGGGTACGACCTGCGCGCTGACCGGTGATAAGGTGTGTGCTGCCGGAGCGCGCGCTGTGCTCGACACGAATCGGAAGGGTGGCGCGGTGCGTCAACGCACGGTCGCGGTCGATGCCGGCTTCCAGACGACGCTCGCTCGCTTGGCGACGGTTGCGGGGGCAGGCCGCGTGTTTCCCGAATGCAGCGTCGCGAAGCTGACGACCGCGTTGTCGCGGGTCCAGGGAGCCGTGGCGGCTGAGGGCTTCGCGAAGCATGCGCTCGTCTATCCCGATCAGCTGCGTCACAGCTGGGCCTGCGAGACGCTCGAGGCAGGAGCGCTCGTGCATGATGTCGCCGCGCAGCTGGGACATGCGCGGGTGAGCACCACGCTGGACTGCTATGGACCGGGCACACCCAATCAGCCGCGGGTCGCACGCGTTCGCGCGACCGTGACAGGGCTCCTGATCAATGCAGCATCCACTGGTCAGGGCTGTGATCTCGGCGCCTAGTCGGCGACGCAGCCGGCAAGGGAGAGGTGGCCTCGCCGGGCAGCGGTGTACCCGCAGAGGCGCCGCTCGCATCAGACCTCACGCTTTTTCTCTCGTGAGTTCCTGCGAGTGACAGCTTGAGTGACAAACCCGAAACTCACCGTACCTGCACAATCCTGCCTGCCCTTGCACAATCCCCACTGCTTCAGCATTTATTCGGGGCACAGCAGCCCACTTTCCGGCTTGTCCTCCGCCTGATAAGCGTGAGGTCCGAGGTTCAACTCCTCGCAGGCCCATCCCTGAGCGGGTAATTGGAGAGGGCGGTACGACGGTTTCCGTTGTACCGCCCTCTTCCTATTTCCCATGCCGCATCTTCGTTCACCACGAGCTCGATCGTCCCGGCCGGCTCTTGACCTCGACTGCTGCAGCAACCGCGGTACGTGTCCTCGGCGGGTCGTGAGGCACCGCCGCCACAAGCGCATCGGTCGATCAGAACGACGCGTCACGATTCGCGCGTCGCTCGAGATCCGAGTGTCGCGCACTGTCAAGGAAGTCCCATGGCGGCGTGGCTTTCCCCCCTGACGCGACACCGCGTATCATCAGGTTCACGCGCCACGCTTCCCTGTGCAGCCGCGAGCGTACCGATGGCCCTTTCACGCGCCAGGAAACCCGTCGCCCGCCGTCAGCTGCGCACGCCGCGGGACGTGGAGCTGCGCATCACGCTCGACGACATCGAGCCCCCGATCTGGCGCGAGATCACGCTGCTCGACTCGACGACGTTGCCGCAGCTGCACCGCGTGATCCAACTGGCGTTCCAGTGGTATGACTACCATCTGCACCAGTTCACGATCGGCGATCACCGCTACGCCATGCCCGAAGAGGAGAACGACGACTTCGGCGTTCCCGCGCGCAGTTCCGTCGGCGTGACACTGGCCGATCTTGGCCTGGCCGCTGGCGCGCGGTTCACGTATGAGTATGACTTCGGTGATTCGTGGACACACAGCATCGACGTCCGCACCATCACCACCGCCGCGGATCGCGCGGCCGAAATGCCCGCGCCGCTTCTGGTGGATGGACGGCGCGCCGCCCCGCCGGAGGACTGCGGCGGTCCCCCGGATACCAAGAGCTGCTGCGCGTGATGGCGCATCCGTCCGACCCTGAGCACGTCGAGATGCGTACTTGGGTCGGGCCGGATTTCGATGCAGAGCGGTTCGACGCGCGTGCCGTGCGGCATGTGCTGATCATGACGGCTGTGTGGGGGGCGTTGTGAGGGGGCGACGTCGCAATGCCGGCGTTCGGTGGCGGGCAGACCAAGGCCGGCGGTGCTCGCAACGACGGCAGGGTGCGGCACGGGCTCCGCTCGGGAAGTGACGCGGCGACGCGATCCTGGCACCTCTCGCTCCGTCACGGCGTCGTGAATCCCTCCCGCTCCGCGGCCTCGCCTCCTGACGGCCACCGTCCCACCGCGTGGGAAGCGGCAGCACCAACGGCGTCCCGACGCTTCGCGACTGGACAACGCGATCAGCACGCACGCATCATGTGGTGACATTTTGCTGTCATATCGGCCACCGACGACGGGGCTGCCATAGCGTCCCGCACGACGGAGTCTCTCCATGCTTGCATTTCGGCGCAGTCTTCCGGCCGCCCTCGCCAGTCTGCTGCTGCTGACGGCGTGCAGCGACACGAACACGGCACCCATGACGGCGCCGGCACTGGCGCTTCAGGCGTCTGCCGCTGGCGTCCTCTTCGTGGTGCCGGGTGGTACGGGCGATGGCTCGTCGTGGGCGAGCGGAGCGGATCTCTCGGCCGCGCTGGCGTCCGCGGTTGCGGGCAACGAGGTGTGGGTCAAGCGCGGCACGTATCTGCCCGCGACGGCGGGCCTGGCGGATCCGCGACTCGCGACGTTCCGGCTGTCCAACGGGGTTGCCGTCTATGGCGGCTTTGCTGGCACGGAGACGGCACGCAACCAGCGCGACGCGAACCCGGCGACGAACGGCACGGTTCTGAGCGGCGACCTGGATGGCGATGACGTGGAAGACACGCGGAACGGCTCGCCGGTCATCGGGACCGACAACGGATTCGGCGAGAATGCGCGTCGCGTCGTGGTCGCAGATGACACGGACCCCACGACCATCCTGGACGGTTTCACCATTCGAGGTGGCGTCGGTGGACCTTTGACTGGCGAAACGCTGGGCATCGACTCGTTTTCTGACGGTGGCGGCGGCCTCCGTGCCGAACGTGGCAGTCCGACGTTGTCCAATCTGATCTTCCGCTTCAACCGGGCCGGCATCGGAGGCGGTGCGTTTTTGCGGCTCAGCGCGTCGGTCCTGACCAATGTGAGTTTCACGAGCAACCGCGCTGCGAATGGCGCGGGATTGTACGCATGGGAGGGCGCCGTGACGCTCCAGCATGTCACCTTTGCATCGAATCTCGCGAGCGTGGCTGGCGGCCTCTTCGCGAATGCTGGATCGCCGACACTGCGCGACATCACCGTCCAAGACAATCAGGCCGAGTTTTACGCCGGGATGCTTGTGGTTAATGGCGGCAACCTCACTCTTACGAACGCCACGTTCACTGCCAACTACACCGGTGTGAACATCGCAGGCGCACTGACCGGAGATGCAGCAGCTCTCGGAATCGACGAGTCAGCCGCACGCGTGACGAACGTCACGTTTGCCGGCAATGCCGGCGGCCGGTGCGGCGTCATGCAAGTCACTCGTGAGGCGGCTCCCGGCGCGATCTTCACGAACGTCACCATCACGGGCAACGTCGTCGGGGACAACCCGCGGAGGAAAGCTATCGTCTGTCTGGATGATGCTCGTCCCGTCTTCCGCAACAGCATCATCTGGGGGAACCGCGGTTCGGTGTTCGCGACAACCCAAGGTACCAGTCCTCTCGTCACGGTGACGCACAGCATCGTGCAGGGGGGCTTCGCGGGCGAGGGTAATCTCGACGTGGATCCCCAATTCGTGCGCGCGACGCCGTCGACGCTGCCGTTCTTTCCGCCCGTTGCCGACGTTGGCGACCAGCACCTCCAGTCCACCTCGCCCGCGATCAACGCCGGCAGCAACGCCGTCACGAACCCCGACCTCCCGGCCACTGACCGTGATGGCAACGCGCGCATCCAGGGCGGCACGGTGGACATGGGCGCGTACGAAAGCACCCCGCCCGACGTGACGCCGCCGAGCGCGGCCCCGACCCTGTCGCCGGCCGCGAACGCGAACGGATGGCACGCGGCCGACGTGACCGTGACCTGGAACTGGAGTGACGCGGGCTCCGGCCTGAACGCCGGCACCTGCCCGGCCAGCAGCACCTCGAATGGTGAGGGCACGATCACGCTGACGGCGACCTGTGCCGACAACGCCGGCAACACCGGCAGCGCCAGCGCCACGGTCAAGGTGGACAAGGGCGCGCCGACGATCACGTTCGTGTCGCGCGCGCCGCTGGCGAACGCGAACGGCTGGGCGAATGCGCCGGTGCTGGTGACGTGGAGCTGCACCGATGCGGTCTCCGGTCCCGTGTCCGCCACCGTCACGCAGACGATGAGCACCGACGGCGCGAGCAACGCGGCGGTGGGCACCTGCACCGACCTGGCGGGCAATACGGCGAGCAACACCCAAACGCCGATCCGGCTCGATCGGGTGGCCCCGACGGTGAGCGGCACGGT
>JANNXU010000010.1:0-10807 GCA_031409715.1 Gemmatimonadaceae bacterium
GAAAGGCCTGCAGGGCGGCTCTGACGCGAGTGCGGTCGGGCGCGCCGCAACCGCCGCCGTCGTCCTGGGGATCACGCTCATCATCGCGGCCAACGCGGTCATCGACTGGCTCGCCGCCCTGCTCAACGTATGAGCGACGAAACACCGGTCATCGAGGTCCGCGACCTGACCATGCGATATGGCGACCGCATCATCATGCAGGACATCAATTTCACCGTGGCGCGCGGCGAGGTGTTCGTGCTCATGGGCGGCAGCGGCAGCGGCAAGAGCACGCTGCTCAAGCATCTCATCGGTCTCAAGTCACCCGCACAGGGGGCGATCCTGTTCGAGGGCGAGGCGTTCGACATCACCACCGTCGCGACGCGCAGCCGCGTGCTGCGCCGCATCGGTGTGCTGTACCAGAACGGTGCGCTCTGGAGCGGGCTCACACTGGCCGAGAACGTTGCGCTGCCGCTCGAGGAATTCACGGAGCTCGATGCACGGGCGATCGCAGAGACCGTGTCGTTCAAGCTCGCGCTGGTGGGACTGCGCGGCTTCGAGGACTTTTATCCGTCGGCCATCAGCGGCGGCATGCGCAAGCGTGCCGCGCTGGCACGTGCCATCGCACTCGACCCCGACGTGCTCTTCTTCGACGAGCCGTCGTCGGGGCTTGATCCGATCAGCGCGAGTCGGCTGGACGACCTGATTCTGGAGCTGAAGGCAAGCTTTGGCACGACCATGGTGATCGTGACCCACGATCTCGACAGCATCTTTCGCGTCGCCGACCGGGCGCTGTTCCTCGATATCGACACGAAAACCGTGACGGCTCTCGGCCCGCCGGCGGAGCTGCGCGACCATCCGCCCAATCCGCAGGTGCACCGGTTTCTCACCCGCAGCAGTGAAGGTGCTTCATGAGCATGCGCGCCAACCCGACCGCCATCGGATTCTTTCTGCTTGGTGGGCTGGTGATCGCGATCGCCAGTACGTTCGTGCTCGCGTCGCCGACCTGGTTTCAGGATCGCACGACGTTCATCAGTTTCTTCCCCGAGTCGGTGAACGGACTCGCGAACGGTGCGCCCGTGAAGTTCCAGGGGGTACCGGTCGGTCGCGTGACGGCGATCAACATCGAGATCGACCGGGTCGACGACTCGTTTCAGGTGCCCGTCGAGTACGAGATCGACCTGCCGCGTCTCACGACGCCGCGGGGCACGTTCGTGGATCTGTCCGACACCCTGGTGCTTCGGCAACAGGTCGCGAAGGGGCTCCGCGCACAGTTGCAGATGGAGAGCTTCGTGACCGGTGTGCTGTACGTCGAGCTCAGCTATCGGAGTGATTCCACGCGGCCCAAGCTCGAGAGACGGGAGACCGTGTGGCCAGAGATTCCGATCACGCCGTCGCTCATGGCGTCTATCGGCGGCGGTGCCGGCAGCCTGCTGGGCGAAGTGATGAAGATCATGAACCGGGTCAATGGCATGCTCGGTGACGTGAACGTGCGCGAGGTCAACGCGGCGGTGGTACAATCGGCGAAAGCTGTGCAGCAGCTGGTCGAATCGCCCGAGCTCCGCGCAACGCTCCGGCAGATGCCCGGCGCCACGGCGCAGCTCAACAAGACGATGGCCGAGGCGCAGAAGTTGGCCGAGCGCGCCACGCGGGCGATCGACCCGATGCAGACCCAGGTCACGGGTGTGTCCACGGAGGCGCTCTCCACGCTGCAAGCACTGCGCAAGACACTCGACGAGACACACGGGCTGCTCTCGGCCGACACCGGGCCTGGCTATGAGCTCACCGGCGCGCTGAAGAGTTTGCGCGAGGCCGCGGATGCGCTGAAGGTCCTGATCACCGCGCTAGAACAGAACCCCGATATGCTGGTCCGCGGCAAAAGGCCGCCGCAGAACCGATGAGCCGGAGATGACCATGCGAACCCACGCCCGTGTTGCCTGCTTGCTGACACTCGTTGTTCCCGCCGCGCTCACCGGATGTTTCAAGCTCGCGCGTGAGTCGCCAAAGCTGCAGATGTACGTGCTCGGCGACGGGTCAGCGAGCGGACTGCCGACGCCGCCGGCTGGCGCGCCGTCGGCGGGGCGGGGGGCATTCACTATCGGCCTTCGGCGCGTCGAGATGGCGTCGTATCTGTCCGTGCCCACCGTCATGATGCGGCGCGGCGCGAATGAGCTGATCGTCTCGCAGTTTCACCGATGGGGCGGGGATCTCGATCAGAGCGTCAACCACGCGCTCGGCGTGTACCTCGCGCGATCGCCACGGGTACACTCCGTGGACGTCGCGCCATGGACGGCACGCGCGCAGCACGACCTGCTGGTGCAGTTGCACGTCATGCGCTTCGAGGGCGTCGTCGCCGACTCCTCAGCGCGCGAGGGACGCGTCCACGTGATGGCTGGCTGGGACATCATTCGTCCCTTCGACGGTGCTGTGATGGTGCGGGGCAGCACTGACGATCGTGGCGGCGCGTTTCGCGTGGGTGACTATGCCGGGCTCGTGGCCGGACTCGATGCGGCGCTTATGCGCGTGGCGCGAGACATCAGTGTTTGCCTCGCGCGATTCCCCAACGATTCCACACCACCGGCGAGCTGCGCGACTTTCTAGTTCGACCCACACGGTCGGTGTTGCGATCGGCGGTCGATTCGTGCACGCGTTCGAGTGCCATCGTTGGTTGTTCGCGTGAGTCGGGAGTGCACCGGCCGAGCGGAGCGAAGAACCATCCGATCTGTCGTCCTTGCAGAGCCGGGCCAGTGTCCCGAGTCGTTGCGCGACGGCGGCGTCGCGCGAAGGCTGGACATCTGTGCTTGCCGGTGCCGACCGCGATGGCGCGCTGCTGTCGGCACCCGAGCAGGCGATGACCGACCGCCTCGGCCGATGTGTCCTGCGAACGACCTGTTGCGCGTCGGCCACACTGGTGGCGCGACGGATTGCCTACGTTCCGGCGTCGCTCCGGTTCATGGGGGCCGAGTCCATGCGCGTTCGTTTCCGAGGCACATTCTCGGAAAATCAACGGGTTACACACGCCTACGTGCTTTGTGACAGCGTCAGTGCGCGCGGTGAATGTCCCGTCCAGCGACGAAACGCCCGATGAAAGGCGCTCGGCTCGGAGAACCCCACCAGCCACGCCACCTTTGCGATGGTGGCGTTTGGTTCTGACAGGTGCCGTACCGCCAGCTCGCGTCGTGCATCATCGAGAAGCGCCTGAAACGTCGTGCCCTCCGCTGCCAGGCCGCGCTGGAGGTTTCGCGCGCTCATCGCCAGTGTGCTGGCCACCGTCGTGATTGTCGGTGCTTCGCCTTTCATCTGCGTCACGAGTTCCTGATTCACGCGCCCCACGAGTGATGTGCGATTGTCCAGCGCCTCCAGTGCCGCCGTCGCATGCTGGTCGAATGCGGTCAGCAGCGACGGATTGGCCGACCGCAGCGGGACGTCGAGATCACCCGTCCGCACGTCGATCGCATTCTCGTCGGCGCTGAAGCGAGGTGCGACGTCGAACAGTCGCGCGTGTTCGCTGCCGCCGGAGGATGGCTCCGCGTGCATCATGCGCACGGCGTGCGGCACGATCGCTTGCCCGGTCAGCAGTCGAAGCTGATGGACCGTGCCCACCAGAATCGCCTCCACCACGTGCCGGGAAGTGTGCACGAACAGTGGATCGGAGGGCGCCAGCACACGCATGCGGATCGTCGTGCTGTGCGGCGCGTGATCCACGTCGAGCGCGAGCCCGTCATTCAGCAGTCGGATCAGTCGCGCGCCACGCCGGACTGCGTCACCCGCGGTGTGTGAACTGAGCATCACATAGCCGACGATGTCGAGCGCCCCGGGTTCGAACGTGACACTGGTGTGCAGTGGCAAATCAGGATCCCCCGACTCGGCGATCGCCTCCTGCCACAGCGCCGCCATCGCCGCGCCGCTGATGCGCTCGGATGTCTTGGCGTGCAGATGGGGATCGACACCCGCGCGTTGGCAGACGGCCGCAGCGTCGAAGCCGCGAGTGCGAAGGTACGCGACAATGTCCACCGCCAGCGAGGCCGCCACCGTGACGCTACGCATGGCCGTCCCGCACATCGTCGGACTCGGCCCGAAAAACCTGTCGCGATCGGCCATCTGGCTGGCGCATCCGGTCACTGCCGCGGTCACCGCAAACCGGCATCGTCCGGTTGTTGCTGCTCGCCTCACCACACCAACCGTGACCGAAGGATATCGCCATGCGTATTCTCCTCTGTGCCGCCCTGATCGCCAGCCTCCCCCTGTCGGCCGGCGCGCAGTCGCCCGTGCCACAGCCTGCCTCAACCATAGCGCGCGACGACTGGCGCGTCACCGTGACGCTGTTCCGCTCGCCAGGCACGGGGCTGCAGATCTCCCGCGGCCAGCTCGCCGCGTTCGTCGCGCACAATCCGACCGTGATCAAGCGTGACGGCGAGCAGCGCGGGACGCAGTTCATCCGGATCGGTGTTGCCGCATACGGCAGGCCAGCCGCGAGCACTTCGCCGTACGTGTCGCTGTCGTACGCGCCGAGCCTGACGAAGGGATGGACGAACAGCGCGCTGTTCGATGTCGGTGCGCGACAGCGGTTCGGCAACCGCTACAGCGCCCAGCTGGGCGCCGCCTTACTCTACGCACCACAAAGCAAGCAGACGCGGTTCAATCCGACGGTGGGCCTGGGAGTGCAGTTCTGATGAATACGATCAAGGGTTCCCATGATTCGATCGCTCCTCGCCTGGCCGGAGCGACGTACGTGGCCGCCAGTGTCGGCTTTCTGATCGTCTTTTCGTGGCTGGCCAATCGCTTCGGCTATCCTGACGTGCTCGATCTCCCCGCCGCCGAAGTGCTTCCGCGCCTGTTGTCACTCGGCGGCACCGGTCGTGCCGTCTGGGCGGTGTACGCCCTGCTGCCGTTGATGCTGATTCCCGCGGCAGCCGGTGCGGTTGGTGCCCTGAAGCGTGCAGACGGTCGCAGTGACACTGCAGTGCGAATTGGAGTGCTGCTGCAGGTGTTCTCTGCACTCTGCATGACGCTTGGCCTGGCGCGCTGGAGTACCGCGCAGTGGTCGCTCGCCATCAGTTGGCAGCTGGCCGACGCCGCACAACGTGTTGGCCTGGCCGCGACGTTCGATGTCCTGAACGTGTTCCTCGGCAACGGCATCGGTGAGTTCGTGGGAGAGCTCACGCTCTATGGCTCATTCCTCGCGTTTGCGATCGCGCTCCATCACAACGGCGCGAAGAAGGTCGCCGCCTTGGGGGCCATCACGGCAGTGGCCGGCTGGATCGGCATGTTCCGCAACATCACGCCCAGTGTGCAACTCGCGGCCGACGTGACGAACGTGCTGCTGCCGCTCTTCCTGATCGTGTTCGGAATCTCCCTCCTTCGTGGCAAAGCCTCATGAGCACCGGGTCATTCCATGCGCGAGTGTTCACTGTAGTGGTGGCGCTCTTCGTCATCAGCGGAGCCGGCAATGCACAACTCTCCGACGCCGGTCGCGCGCGACTCGACTCGCTGCGCCACATACCTGAGATGGCCGGCACACTGATCTATCAGGGAACGGTGTTTGCATTGCGCGGCACTGGGGCAGACACGCTGTTCCGGTATGAACGCCGCGTTCGCACCACTGCATCCGGTATCTCGGTCACGCACGCCACGCGTGATCCGGCCGGTACCTTGATCATCGACGAGTCGGCACAGCTCTCCGCTGCGTATGACTTCCAGCGCTTCGATGCGGCAAACGCGCAGGCCGGGATCAGCGGTTCCGTGGTCTCGAGTCAGGGTGGGCGGCGCCTCGAATACACGCTCAATGACAATGGACGTGTGTCGACGTCATCCGAGGATGTCCAGGATCCCGTGGTCACCGGGCCATCGGTGCATGGCTTCATCCGCCAGCACTGGGGCGAACTGACGACGGGCCGCACGATCCGGGTGCGTATGATCGTGCTCAACCGAAAGACGAGCTACGGCTTTGATCTACGCATGAAGAGCGGGTCGGATGGTCAGACGACGTTCAGTTCAACGCCGAGCAGTGCGTTGGTGCGCTTGGTGATCAAACCGTTGTACGTCGTGTTCGCGAACGCTGACCGCAGCCTCGTCCGGTACGAAGGGCGTGTGCCACCCATGCAGCAGGTTGGCGGCAAACTGAAGGACCTCGATGCGCGCGTGGAGTACCGGATGGTGGCTGCGTATCGGTGAGACAATTCGAGTGCAGCACTGGCGGCGCTGCGAACGTCTGTCGCCTACCGCAGCGCTGCCTTCAGTTCAACTTGGAGCCCGCCCTGTGTTAATGGAGAAACCATGAAACCATCCCTCAATATTCTTCCAGCCAGCACGCTCGCCGAAATGATCCGCGCTGGTGAGACGAATGCTCGGCAAGTGGTAGAGGCTTTTTTCGCGCACAGAGGAAAGCAGAACCCCACGTACACCGCCATCGTGACTCTCCACGAGGCTGAGGCGCTCGCGCAAGCAGACCAGGCAGATCACGCCAAGCGCGATGGCAAACCATGTGATCCGCTGCATGGGGTTCCGATCACGATCAAAGACACCTATCGCGTCAAGGGCTCGCGTACCACGGCCCCGGGAATCTCGGTCACGCACGCGACCTGGGATCTTGCCGACGCACTGATTCAACTCCAGAATGTCCTGCTCCAACGTTCGCGCGTCGTTTCCCGCAAAAAACTCCCGCGCCCGGAACGGCGACTCCTCCGCCAGCGCCTGCGAGAACTTCGCGTTCCACGGACAGCAGGTCTGGGCGATGTGTCGGTATACCCGTTTTGAGATCGCTCTCACGACCGGCAGCCGCACCCTGCATCGGGTGAGCATGGACGAGCGTCGCCATGCGCAGTGATGGGCCCGGATCTGGCGCCGTTCCTCGCTTCCGAGATCACACATGCCTACTCTGGACCGTAGCAGCGGCCAAGTGGTCTTGTTTTAGACGGCGAGACCGTCCATTATAGGGTAATGCCGCCCCTGATTCCACCGACTCCCCCCATCCGACGGCTCAGCCCCGTCCCAACGCGGAGCACCTTCCTGTTCGGGCCGAGGGGAACCGGCAAGTCGACGTACGCGCAGCAGTGCTTCCCCGACGCCCTCCTGCTGGACCTGCGATCGGGGCCGATCGCGCGGATGTTGGCGGCCGGACCGGAGCGCCTCCACGAGAGACTCGATGCCGCCGCGGTCGACCGGTGGGTGGTGATCGATGAGGTGCAGCGCGTGCCGGCGATCCTGGACGCGGTGCACCAGCGCATGGATCGGGAGCCGGCGCGACGGTTTCTGCTCACCGGATCCAGCGCGCGCTCGCTGCATCGCGCCGGTGTGAACCTGTTGGGTGGCCGCGCCGGGCGGCGCATCATGTCCCCCTTTCTCGCGGCCGAACTGGGCGACGCATTCTCGCTGCCCGCGGCGCAGCGGATCGGATTGTTGCCCATCATCTGGACGGCCGAGCGCGCGGAACAGGCGCTGGCGGACTACGCCACCGTGGCGGTGTTCGATGAGGTGCGCGCCGAAGCGCGCGTGCGGCAGATCGATGGATTTGCGCGCGCGCTCGAGCAACTGGCGCTCTCGCATGGGAGCGTGATCAGCCCCACGGCCATCGCCCAACTCGCCGCGGTGAAAAAGAGTACGGTCATCGACTGGATCGACGTGCTCGAATCGATGTTCCTGATCGCCCGCGTCCCCGTGTTCAGTGCGCGGCCCTCCCGTCGCGCGTTGGCGGCGCAGCCGAAGCTGTACTTCGCGGACACCGGGATTGCCGCGGCCTTCCGGCCAACGGACAGCGCACGCGTCGCCCCGGACGCCATTGGTGCCGCTCGCGAAGGGCTGGTCTATCAGCATCTCGCGGCGTGGTGCGAGGCGGACCGCGATGCACGACTCTCAACGTGGCGCACCACCGGCGGCGTCGAGGTGGATTTCGTCGTCGAAACGTCGACTGGCCTGGTCGCGGTCGAAGTGAAGAGCGGGCACACGCTGCGCCCGGCCGATCGTCGCGGGCTGCTGGCGTTTCAGGACGAGTTCCCCGATGCGCGGCTGGTGGCGCTGGCCGACGTGCCGATGCAGCAGCAGCAGGGACCGATCACCATATTTCCGCTCGGCGAGTTCCTGCGCGGCATCGTGCCGGGCGCGCCGCTCCCCGCATGACACGGAGTTGATACCACACGACCATCGGCCATCACCCGCAGGTGGAGATCGCGTGAGCGACAGCGTCATCCGGCCGTCCCTCGCCATCGCGACGACTCCCGCCTTGAACGTGCACGTCATCCGCATCCCTCACAACGTCGCCCAATGAACCGAATTCTCGCGCTGGCACTCTTTGCTGCAATCTCCGCTCCTGGTCGGGTGGACGCGCAAGCGACCGTTGCGACGCAGGCGCCCTCGCCAGCACTGATGGCGCTCGCCGACTCCATGGCGCGCGGCGACTTCGGATACGTGGACGCACTGCACGTGGTGCGCAATGGAATGCCGCTCGTCTCGCGGACCTTCCCCCGGAGCTACGCCGGCGTGTATCCGATGCAGTCGCCGCCGGGCGCGTACAACTATCAGGACCCGGACTGGCATCCGTTCTATCAAGGGCGCACGTTGCACACGCTGCAATCCGTGACCAAGAGCATCGTCTCGCTCGTGTATGGCGTCGCCATCGCGCGCAAGGACGTTGCCACCATCGACCAGCCGATCGCGCCATTCCTTTCGGCACACGCGGACGCGTTTCGCGACTCGCTACGGAAGAGAATCACTGTTCGCCATCTGTTGACGATGACGTCTGGCATCCGCTGGCCCGAGGGCGGCGGCTACGGCAGCGACGACGACATCACGCAGCGCATGGAGAACAGTGCCGACTGGGCTTCGATGGTCCTCGCGCAGCCGATGGAAACGGTGCCCGGCACGTCGTACCACTACAACGATGGTGCTGCTGCGTTGCTGGCCGAAGTGTTCCGCGGTGCGACCGGTGTGGACCTGCAGCTCTATGCCGTCCAGCATCTGTTCGCACCGCTCGGCATTGCGCGCCATCACTGGAAACGCTCATCGGGAGGCCTCACCGATTCCGAGGGCGGCCTGTACCTCGAGCCCGCCGACCTCGCGAAGCTCGGCCAGCTCATGCTCGACCAAGGGTTGTGGAATGGCACCCGACTCGTCGGCGCGGACTGGGTCGCCGAGTCCGTGCGCGGCCAGCGGCCAGCCATCGTTGGCCAGGCGCCACCGCGGCTGAACTATGGCCTGATGTGGTGGACCGTCGGTAACGGCGTGCTGCAGGATCCGGGGGCGTATTTTGGCTGGGGTTATGGCGGCCAGTATGTGTTCGTCTTTCCGAAGACGCGCACGGTGGCGGTGCTCAATCAGTGGATGTTCAAGGGAAAGGAGATTCAGCCGATCGCATTCGCGCGGCGGATTGAATCGGCGATTGCGGCGATGCCGTGACTGTGTTCCTCGCACCGCCCCCGCGCGCAGCGTGTCGTGGGTGGTGGGGCGTTGCATGGGATCCCGGTGCCAATACATGGCGGCGCCAGCTCGGGGAGCAGTTCACGGACCGTCGCACAGGTTCTCCGTGACCGCCGCCGCATTCCGCTGCAACCCACCGAGTTTCGCCCGCTTCATCGGCGACTGCCGGAACGCCGCGCTGAACGCCTCCTGATCCAGCGCCAGGATGTCCGTCGCCAGCGTCACTGCGTCTTTCCGAGCGATGAACTCCCGCGCTCGGAACGGCGAGTCCGCCGCCAGCGCCTGCGAGAACTTCACGTTCCATGGACAGCAGGTCTGGGAGATGTGTCGGTATAACCGTTTTGAGATCCCGCTGGACACAGGCTGGCGGACCCCCAGTGGCCCTCGACGACGTCAGCCCCCGGCCCGAGGGCGTGGGACAAAAGCCATGGCTCTGTCCCATGCTTGCGTGGGTTTTCCAGGAAAATGCCCCCGTCTTGAAGTGCGCCGCTTCTGTTGTGTGCGGTACTGACCGCGGTGTTATCATCGCTCTGCAGCAGTAGGCTGCCCACGAACCCGCTATGATTGCTGCTGCGCTGGAGCTCCGCCGCCCGGCCCCACTCGGCTCCTACTACGCTTGACGCCAGCGCTGGCAGGCGACCTCCCCTAGACGAAACGGCGATGCGAACGACGCTGGGCCTGTAGATGAGCGAAGCCGCGCTCGCTTCATGCGACCGTGGGCAGGCGCTTGCCGCTGCCACGATCACAGCCTCTGCGACTGCAGCGTCGCACCCGCGTGGCGTGCTTGCCACCACCGTGCTCGCGTCCAGCCTGGCTTTCGTCGACGGCTCGATCGTCAACGTCGGCTTGCCTGCGATTGCGAAGTCTTTCGCGGCCGACGGCGCCAGCCTGTCGTGGGTGATCAGCGGCTATCTGCTGCCGTTGAGCGCGCTGCTGTTGATCGGCGGCGCGGCCGGCGATCGTTTCGGCCATCGGCGCGTGTTGCTGACGGGCGTGGGCTTGTTCTCCGCGGCGTCGCTGCTGTGCGCCGCGGCGCCCAGCCTGCCGTGGTTGATTGCCGCGCGCGTGTTGCAAGGCGTGGGCGCGGCGATGCTGATGCCCACCAGCCTGGCCATTCTGGGCAGCAGTTTCTCAGGCGATGCGCGCGGCAGGGCCATCGGCATCTGGGCCGCGGCCGGCTCTGTTGCGGGCGCCATCGGCCCGTTGGTGGGCGGCTGGCTGATCGACGTGGTCGGCTGGCGCGCCATGTTCCTGGTCAACGTGCCGATCGCCGCGTCGGCGCTTGTCTTCGCGCTACGCTATGTGCAAGACGCGCCGAATGTGGATCATCGCGGGCTCGACGTGGCCGGCGCGCTGCTGGCCACCGCGGGGCTGGCGTGCCTCACCTGGGGGCTCACCGCGGCGTCCGGCCCCGTAG
>JANNXU010000011.1:0-24069 GCA_031409715.1 Gemmatimonadaceae bacterium
ACTTGCACCAGGACGCGCTGGCGTCGCTTCGCTCGAGTGCGGATAGAAGAGTGGGCCGGGGGACACGTCGGTCAGGCGCACGACGAGGGGCACCACGGTGCCCCTTGCACAACTAGCCTTTCTCATAGAAGGCGCAAAGGCGCGGGGGCGCAATGCTGTCGGTGGGGGTTGGGACGAATGCGCTCGCGGCGACCGACTCTGGGCTGTTGGAACTGCGTGCGCGTAAGGCAGTTCCAACGGCCGGTCGTGGACATTCCACGCGCACCCTTCAGCCCATCGCGTGCACTGAACGCGCTGCGCCGCTGCGCCTCCGCGTCTTTGCGTCACGCCGTTCAGAATGCCCTTCGCCCACACCGAGCCGCACTCCGCACACGCAGTTCCAACAGTCCGTTCCTTTGCGTCTTCCAGTCCCTCTGCGCCTTCGCGTTCTGCTGTTGCCGTTCAGTGTTGCCGTTCAGTGTTGCCGTTCAGTGTTGCCGTTCTGCGGATGCCGCTCCCCAGCATCACACAGGAGCGATCGGAACCCAGATACCACCAGCCGCCGCCGAGGCCACGACGGCTTCGACGAAGATGACGCCCTGCACACCGTCCACCACCGTCGGGAACTGCACTGACGGATCGAGCGCCACGCCGGTGCGGCGAGCGAGGATGGCGTGCGCGATCTCGGTGTACGTCGTCGCGAACGCCTCGAGGTAGCCTTCCGGATGGCCGCCCGGGATGCGCGTGACGCGGGCAGCGGCGGGGCCGGCGGAACCGGTGCCGCGGCTGATCACCTGCGTCGGCTGACCGAACGGCGACCACTGCAACTGGTTCGGATGCTCCTGCTTCCATTCGAGACCGCCCTTCGAGCCGTAGACACGGAGGCGGAGGTTGTTCTCGTTGCCGGGGGCAACCTGGCTGGCCCAGAGTGCACCGCGGGCGCCGTTGCCGAAGCGGAGCAGCACCTGCGCGTTGTCGTCGAGGCGGCGGCCCGGCACGAAGGTGCTCAGCTCCGCCAGCAGCTCCGACGCTGCGAGGCCCGTGACGAACTGCGTGAGCTGGTACGCATGCGTGCCGATGTCGCCGATGCAGCCGCCAAGACCGGCGCGCGACGGGTCGGTGCGCCAGTCGGCCTGCTTCTGCCCCGAGGCTTCGATGGACTCGGTCAGCCAGTCCTGCGGATACTCCACCTGCACCACGCGGATGTCGCCGAGCATTCCGTCACGCACCATCTGGCGCGCCTGGCGGACCATCGGGTAGCCGGTGTAGTTGTACGTGACTGCGAACAGCTTCCCCGTCTCCTGCGCGAGGGCATGCAGGCCTCGGGCATCGCGGCCGCTGGTGGCCAGCGGCTTGTCGCAGATCACGTGGATGCCGGCCCGCAGGAACGCATCGGCCACGGGCGCGTGCATGTGATTCGGCGTCACGATCGACACCGCCTCGATCCCGTCCGCCCGCGCCGACTCGGCCTGCGCCATGGTGGCGAAGTCGGAGTAGATGCGGTCGTCGGCCAGACCCAGTGCGCGACCCGAGCGCTGTGCCTTGTCGGCGCTGGAGGCGAGCGCGCCAGCCATCAGCTCGTAGTGATCGTCGAGGCGCGCGGCAAAGCGGTGCACACCACCGATGAACGCCCCCTCGCCACCGCCCACCATGCCGAGCCGGATGCGACGGGATGCCACCGCGCCGGCCCCGTCCTGTGCTTCGATCGTCACGCCGTCGTTCTCCTGTCAGTCGGTGAAATGCGTACGCGGATCAGAGGCCGAGCATGCGCTTGATCTGCTTCGTGTCGGTCGTCGCACCGGCGAAGTCGTCGAAGGCATGGTCGGTGACGCGGATGATGTGGTCGGCGATGAACGGTGCGCCCTCGGCCGCACCCTGCTCCGGATGCTTCAGGGCGCACTCCCACTCCAGCACCGCCCAGCTGTCGTAGCCGTACTGCGTCAGCTTTGAGAAGATCGCGCGGAAGTCCACCTGCCCGTCGCCAAGCGAACGGAAACGGCCTGCGCGATCGATCCATGGCTGGTAGCCCGAATACACTCCCTGCCTGCCGCTGGGCCGGAACTCGGCGTCCTTCACGTGGAAGGCCTTGATGCGCTCGTGATACAGATCGATGAACGCGAGATAGTCGAGCTGCTGCAGCAGGAAGTGCGACGGGTCGTAGTTGATGTGGCAGCGCGGATGATCGTCCACGCGCTCGAGGAACATCTCGAACGTGATGCCGTCGTGCAGGTCCTCACCGGGATGCACCTCGAAGGCGAGGTTCACACCGGCCGCGTCGTAGGCATCGAGGATGGGGCGCCAGCGCTTCGCGAGTTCGTCGAATGCCGTCTCCACGAGGCCGGCCGGGCGCTGCGGCCACGGATAGAGATAGGGCCAGGCCAGCGCACCGGAGAAGCTCACGCTGGTGGACAGCCCGAGGTTGCGTGACGCCTTGGCGGCCCAGACCATCTGCTGTACCGCCCACTTCTGGCGCGCCTTCGGGTGCTTCTTCACCGCATCGGGCGCGAACGCATCGAACGCGTCGTCATAGGCGGGATGCACGGCGACGAGCTGACCCTGCAGGTGCGTGGCGAGCTCGGTGATCCCGACGCCGTTCGCGCGCGCGACACCAGCCAGCTCGTCGCAATACGTCTTCGAGGTCGCGGCCTTCTTCAGGTCGATGAAGCGCGACTCCCAGGCGGGGAGCTGCACGCCCGTGTAGCCGAGGCCCCCGGCCCATTTGGTGATCGCATCCCACGAGTTGAACGGGGCCGCATCGCCGGCGAACTGGGCGAGGAAGATGGCGGGACCCTTGATGGTGGCAGGCATGTGCAGGTCGCTCGGGGATGGTCAGAGATAGGTGTTGAGCAGGTTCTCGAGGCGTTCCTGCCTGCCCGAGACCGGCTGCGGATCGATGCCCTGCTTTTCCACGCGCGCGGCGAGCTGCGCGAGTGTGCGGCGTCCCTTCAGGATCGCCCTGCCTTCGGTGCCATCCCACCCCGCATACCGGTCGCGCACCGCCTGCGCCAGTGCACCATCGTCGAGCATCTTCTCGGCGATCAGCAGGCCGCGCGCGCAGAGGTCCATCGCACCGGCGTGTGCGGCGATCAGGTCATCAGGATCGATGCTCTGGCGGCGCAGCTTGGCGTCGAAGTTGATGCCGCCGGTGGTGAAGCCACCGCCGAGCAGGATGTGGTACATCGCGAGCGCGACCTGCGCGACGTCGTTCGGGAACTGGTCGGTGTCCCACCCCAGCAGTTCGTCGCCGCGGTTCATGTCGATCGAGCCGAAGATGCCCAGCGAGTGGGCGAGGGCGATCTCGTGCTCGAAGGAGTGGCCGGCGAGGATGGCGTGGTTCTGCTCGATGTTGACCTGGATCTCGCCTTCCAGCCCATGCGCCTGCAGGAACGCGAACACGCTGCTCACGTCGTAGTCGTACTGGTGCTTGGTGGGCTCGCAGGGCTTGGGCTCGATCAGCAGCGCACCCGTGAAGCCGATGGCGTGCTTGTGCTCCACGACGAGATTCAGGAATCGGCCGAGCTGCGCCCACTCGCGCTTCAGGTCCGTGTTGAGCAGCGTCTCGTAGCCTTCGCGGCCGCCCCAGAGCACGTAGTTGGCACCGTGCAGCGTATGGGTGAGTTCGAGCGCGGTCTTCACCTGCGCCGCAGCGTAGGCGAAGACGTCGGGGTTCGGGTTGGTCGCGGCGCCGGCCATGTAGCGGCGGTGCGAGAAGAGGTTGGCGGTACCCCAGAGCAGCTTCACGCCGCTCTCGTCCATCTTCTGCTGCAGGCGGTCGCCGACGCGGTGCAGGTTGGCGTTGGTCTCGCGCAGCGTCGCACCTTCCGGCGCGACATCGCGATCGTGGAAGGTGAAGAACGGCACGCCGAGCAGCCGGAACAGCTCGAACCCGACATCCACCTTCTGCATCGCCTGCGCCATCGGGTCGCCACCGGCGGCGTGCCAGGGGCGCATGAACGTCTCGCCGCCGAACGGATCGGTGCCGGGCCAGACGAGCGTGTGCCACCAGCAGACGGCAAAGCGGAGCTGGTCTTCCATCCGCGTGCCGCGCACGAGGCGATCGGGATCGTACCAGCGATACCCGAACGGCGTGCGCGCGGAGGGCGTGAAACGTGGTCCCTGATGGCGCAGCGGCTCGGTCAGCGTGAACCACTGCGGCGCCGCCGGCGGGGCGATCGGATCAGCGCCGCGCGACGCGCCGCGGGACGTGCGTGAGGGTGTCATGAGATGCGCGGGTGGACCGGTGGCATGTGGTGATGCATCGGCCTGCGTGTGATGCGGCGGAAGGCGGGTGTCATGTGGATGTCGGCATCCGGAAGTCGTGTGACCGACCGTACAACGTGCGCCATGCCGCGTGCCGAGCCGTGTGCAGCGCGACGGCATCGGGACGGGGCTGGAAGGTGCCGAGTCGGACGGGGCGCGTGGCGACCTGCGCGATGGCGTCAGCCCCACCGCCACGCGCCGCGATCGCCGCCAGCCGCGCCGCGCCAACGGCGCAGCCCATCTCGCTCTGGGTGACGGTGTGCAGCGGGATCCCGAGCACGTCGGCCATGCGCTGACACCAGAACGGCGACCGCGCGCCCCCACCGAGCAGGTCGGCCTCGCGGAGGTGCGTGCCCGCGCCGGCGAGTGCCTGCTGTGCATCGCGCATCGCGTAACACACCCCCTCGAGCACGGCCAGCGTCAGGTCCGCGCGCGTGTGCGAGGCATCGAGTGCGGCGAAGCCGGCGCGCACTCCGACGTCGTTGTGCGGGGTGCGCTCGCCGGCCAGGTAGGGGATGAACGCCGCGCTGGTGGTGGCGTCGGCTTCCAGCTCCGCCAGCAGCGCCACTTCCGACATGCCGCAGATGCCGGCCCACCACGTCAGTGATGCGGCAGCGCTGAGCAGGACGCCCATCTGATGCCAGGTGTCGGGCACGGCGTGGCAGAACGCATGCACAGCGCCGTCGGTGTTCGGTGCGAACCCGGCCGTCGTGCACCAGAGCACACCGGAGGTGCCGAGCGAGACGAAGGCGTCGCCCGCATGCACCGCGCCGACAGCCATGGCACCGGCCGCGTTGTCACCGGCACCACCGGCAATCACCGGCTGGTACGTCATCCCCCACCGATGACGGAGCGCCGGCAGCAGATGTCCGCATGGCGTCGTTCCCTCGACCAACCGGGGCATCTGCGCGATGGTCATGCCGCAGGCGGCGAGTGCGTCGTCGCTCCAGCGGCGGTGTGCCACGTCCAGCCACAGCGCTCCCGAGGCATCCGACATCTCCTCGACGAACTCGCCGCACAGCTTCCAGCGCACATACGCCTTCGGCAGTACCACCGTCGCGGTGCGCGCGAAGATCTCCGGTTCGTGCGTGCGCACCCACTGCAGCTTGGGTGCAGTGAAGCCCGGCATGGCGAGGTTGCCGGTCACCGCGCGCAGCGCTGGCCACGCCTCTTCCAGCACGCGGCACTCGGCCTCGCTGCGTCCGTCGTTCCAGAGAATGCAGGGGCGAAGCACCTGACCGTGTGCATCCAGCAGCGTGGCGCCGTGCATCTGCCCAGACAGGCCGATGGCGAAACAGGCTGCCACCTCGGCGGGGTACTGCGCGTGCAGCTCGTCGATGGCGCCGAGGGTGGCCTGCCACCACGACTCCGGATCCTGCTCGCTCCAGCCAGGGTGCGGGCGCTGCACCGTGAGCGGACGGCTCACGCTCGCCACCACCCGTTCCGCTCCTGGGGCGGCGTACTCGATGAGCGCCACCTTCACGCCCGACGTGCCGAGATCGACGCCGACGGTGATCACCCAGTCACCGACCGCGCAGGCTCATGGCCCAGCGATAGACGCCGACGTAGCGCTGCGCCGCGATACTCCAGGAATTGTCCTCGCGCATGCCACGCGTGCGAAGCACGTCCCAGCTGGGCGCGTCCCGGTAGGCGCGCAGTGCGCGGTCGATCGCGTCGATGAAGTGGCTCGTCTCATAGGGATGGAACACGAAGCCGTTGCCATCCATGCCCTCGCGCACCGTGTCGTTCAGCCCGCCGGTGGCCCGCACGATCGGCACGCTGCCGTAGCGGAGCGCGATCATCTGCCCCAGGCCGCAGGGCTCGAAGCGCGATGGCATGAGGAACATGTCGCTGGCGGCGTAGATGCGCTGCGCCAGCGCGGCGTCGAAGCCAAGCCTGACCGCGACGCGGCCCGGGTTGGCTGCCGCATGCCGGTTCAATGCGTCCTCCATCCACTTCTGTCCCGAGCCGAGCACCACGAACTGCGCATCGGTGCGCGCCATCAGCCAGTGCAGCGCGCCGTCCACCAGCTCGAGGCCCTTTTGCTCGACGAGCCGCGTGACGATGCCGAGCAACGGCGCACGCGGTGCGACGGTGAGGCCGAGCTCGCGCTGCAGTGCCGCCTTGCAGGTGACCTTGCCCGAGGGGGCGTCGGCGTCGTAGGTGGCGGGGAGGGCGGCATCGGTGGCCGGGTTGAATGCATCCCCGTCGATGCCGTTGAGGATGCCCGTGATGCGGTCCCAGCGGCTGCGCAGCACGCCCTGCAGCCGCTCACCGTATTCGTCGGTCATGATCTCCTTCGCGTACGTCGGGCTGACGGTGGTGATCACGTCGCTGAAGGCGAGCCCGCGGCCCATGAAGTTGAAGGTCCGCTCGATGCCCGGGCCCATGCCATTCTCGATCAGCCCACGCTCCGCGAGGCCGGCGAGGTTGATCGTGTCGGGGACGCACTGTCCCTGATAGGCGAGGTTGTGGATCGTGAAGACCGTCGCCACGTGCCCGAAGGTGTAGGCGTGGGTGGTGCGGATGTAGTTGGCGACCAGTGCGGCGTGCCAGTCGTGGGCGTGCACCACGTCGGGCTGCCAGCCGTCCACCTCGCGCAGGTGCTGCATCAGCCCCAGCACGCCGCGGGCGAACAGGATGAAGCGGAACGGGTCGTCGCCGTCGCCGTAGATGCTGCCCCGCTCGAAGGCGGCGGGGATGTCCAGCAGGAAGATCGGCACGTCGCTGTCGCGGATCTGCCAGACGCGCAGCTCCTCGGCCCGCTCGCCGGCGGGGAGGAACGAGGCCGCGACCGGGCCATCCACGGCCACGGACCGATCGCGGAGCTGGCGGTAGAAGGGCATGACGACGCGGACGTCGTGGCCGGCGGCGCGCAGGGCGGCGGGCAGTGCCCCGGCCACGTCGGCGAGGCCACCCGTCTTGATGAAGGGCGCCACCTCGGCGGCGACGAAGAGAACGTTCATGTGCGCGGTGAGGGCGGGCGGGAAACGTGCAGGGCAGCCTGCCGCACAATCTACCGTTGCGTCACGATCGGGGAACGCGTGGTGCGCGTCCCGCCGGCCAGACTGCCGGGCACCTACCGCCGGGCCGGACCCACGACCAATATCACGAACCTCCATTCCCGCAAAACCCGCCGCGAGCGTACCTGTCATGACCACTGCCCACCGATCCGGCACCATCGCACGCACCGCCATGGCCTATGTGCTGGCCGGCGGGCGCGGGTCACGATTGTACGAGCTCACCGACCGTCGCGCCAAGCCCGCCGTGTACTTCGGCGGCAAGACTCGCATCATCGACTTCGCCCTGTCGAACGCCCTCAATTCCGGCATCCGACGCATCGGCGTGGCGACGCAGTACAAGGCGCACAGCCTCATCCGCCACCTGCAGCGCGGCTGGAACTTCCTGCGCCCCGAGCGCAACGAGAGCTTCGACATCCTGCCGGCCAGCCAGCGCGTGAGCGAGACGCAGTGGTACGACGGCACCGCCGACGCCGTCTTCCAGAACATCGACATCATCGAGGCGAACGGCCCCGAGTACATGGTGATCCTGGCGGGTGACCACATCTACAAGATGGACTACGAGCTGATGCTGCAGCAGCACGTGGACGAGGATGCCGACGTCACGGTGGGCTGCCTCGAAGTGCCGCGGATGGAAGCGACCGGGTTCGGCGTGATGCACGTGGACGCGTCGGACCGGATCGTGACGTTCCTCGAGAAGCCCGCCGACCCGCCGGGCATTCCGGGCAACCCCGAGATGGCGCTGGCGAGCATGGGCATCTACGTGTTCAAGACCACCTACCTGTTCGAGCTGCTGCGCCGGGATGCTGCCGACCCGACGTCATCGCGTGACTTTGGCAAGGACATCATCCCGTACGTCGTCGAGCATGGGAAGGCGGTCGCGCATCGCTTCAGCACCTCGTGCGTGAAGTCGGAGACCGAGAGCGAAGCCTACTGGCGCGACGCCGGCACCATCGACGCGTACTGGGAGGCGAACATCGACCTCACCAGCGTCGTGCCGTCGCTGGACCTGTACGACCAGACGTGGCCGATCTGGACGTACAGCGAGGTGACGGCGCCGGCGAAGTTCGTGCACAACGAGGATGGTCGCCGCGGCCTCGCACTCAACTCGCTGGTGTCGGGGAGCTGCATCGTGTCGGGCGCACGCATCCACAAGACGCTGCTCTTCACCGGCGTGAAGGTGCATTCCTACGCCTACCTCGACGGCGCCGTCGTGCAGCCCTACGTGGAGATCGGGCGCTCGGCGCGCCTCACCGACGTGGTGATCGACCGCGGCGTGATCATCCCGCCGGGGCTGGTGGTGGGCGAGGATCCGGTGCTGGATGCAAAGCGATTCCGCCGCACGGAGCGTGGCGTGGTGCTGATCACGCAGCCGATGATCGACAAGCTGGGGAAATAGGTTCACGCGCTTCCCCTGCGCGGCGCCGCCGAAGCGACTGCGCATCGCGGACGCCGCCCGTTCTCACGTTGCAGACGCCGATGACCATTCCCATCCATCACCTGGCGATGCGCGCCACCTCCGTGCTGTCGCTGCTCGCCATCCTCGGTGCCCGTGTGCAGGCGCAGGCTGCGGCACCGTCGTCACTCCCGGCACATCGCACCACGATCACGCTCAACCCGATCGCGACCGTGGTCGGGTTCTTCACCGGCGACGTCGAGACGGCGGTCGCGCCGACGGTGACGATCGGCGTCGGGTGGAGCATCACCGGGCTGGACGACTTCGACGAGTACCGCGCGCTGGACGCGAAGGTGCGGTACTGGGTGAACGGGAAGGTGCTGGACGGCTTCGCAGTCACGGGCATGGCGGGCGTCGCTTCGTCAACCGGATACTTCATCAATGCATGCAGCTACGACTCTTTCACGCAGACGTGCCGGCTCACGCGCTCGACCCGTGCCACCATCGGCACCGAGTTGAGCTACCAGTGGCTGCTGGGACCAACGCGCCGCTTCGTGGTGGTGGCGGGCGCCGGCGCAAAACGCTACCTCGGCAATCAGGCGAATTCCTCATTCGACGCGCAGTTTCTGCCGACCGGGCGGGCCAACGTCGGATTCAGATTCTGAGCCGTGCCGGTCGGTGGCGTGCGGTGAGAGACGCACCAGACACGACGGAGCAGGCGCATGCACGACGACGGCCCGGCGCATCACACTGCGCCGGGCCGTCGTCGTACATGTCTCGTCCAGCCACTTCAGCGTCTGCGGTCGTTCATCTCGTCGCGCATGTCCTTATCGGCAACGGACGGGCTGTCGAGCGACCCTCGATCGCGATCGCGCGCATCGCTCCCGTCCACGCCACGACGCCGTCCGGCACTGTCATGCGCCGCATCGTCGCGGTCGGCTCGGTCAGCGCGGGAGAAGTACGAGTCGTCGTCGCGGCCCTGACGGCGTCCACCGAAGAACGAGCGGTCGTCGAACGAGCGCCCGGTGTAGAAGACATCGGTCGGACTGGACGCGCTGCGATCAGCCGGGAGGGCCGGGCTGCTGATGTCCGTGCCACCCGTCCCACCCGTCGTTGCCGCTGACATCGTCCCCGACAGCGACGCGCCAGTTTCGCCGCCCCTGTGACCCGCATAGCCCCGCAGCACGTCGCTCTCGTAGTCGCGCGTGACTGAGCCGGTGCGACGGTATGCGGGAATGCCGGCCATCTGGGCGGCGTGAGTGTCGAGCAGCACATCGTCCGTGTCGTCGTCGAGACGCGCGACGCCGATCGGCACGAGCACATAGCGTTCGTCATCGTCGCGTTCGTCATCGTCGCGCGCCGAGTCAGCCACCATCGACGGCGGCGTCACGTCACGATCAGCGGAGGCGGTGGACTGGACGGAGGACGCGGCGCGGCCTCCCATCTCCCGCGCAATGTCCTCGTCGAGCTTCACCTCGATGTAGCGCACCTTGAGCGCGGCGGTGTCGACCAGCAGGTCCTCGACCTTGCCGAGTTTCTGGCCGTCGGCGCCGCGCACATCCCAGCCCCGGATGTCCGGCTCACCCTCGGCAATCTTGAAATCGTCGAGTTCATCCAGATGCGCCAGCCCACCCTCGGCCTGCGTGCGCATCGAGTCGTTGTCGCCCAGCGTGACGCGTGCGTCGTGGTCCGAGCGGTTGTCATTCTGCATTCGAAGTCTCCTCGCGAAGTGCGTGAATTGAAACAGGGCCTCGCGTCGCCATCAGGCGGACTGCGCGGCCACGGACATACCGTGCCCTGAATTCGCGGCGAACGGCTCCAGTGCCGCCAGCGGCCGCGCATCGACCGTCGGCAGTACGCCCGTGGTCGCAGGCGCGATGTCGCCGCGGGACCGGTTCGTATCCGGACGCAGCAGTATCCACGCCAGCAATGCTGCGACGATCAATCCGATCACGATCCAGAGACCGCTCGAGCGACGCTTCTTTTCGATGTGCAGTTCTGCCATGACGAGCTCCTGCAATGCACGGTGGGACGGTGCGATTCGACTGTCCCTCGCGCGGCCTCGTCAGCCACGTCGCATGACACAGCCACGGGTAATCATGAAGTGCATGATCGGTGCCGCGCGGATTGCGTCCTGCAGTGGCCGGTGCGCCGACTGCCCACTCGATCCTGGCATCGGGGCGCACCGTGAAGATCGCCGCGAAGAGCACCGCGACGACGACGAACGCGATCGCGCTGCCGAGCAGGCTCCAGAACGCGGCCGGCACATCAACGAGGCGCGCGATGTAATCCGAGGCGACCTGCAGCGTGGTGGTGAGGATCAGCGAGATCAGCAGGAGGAAGCCGATACCGAGGATCATCGAGAACGAGCGGATGCGATCTCGGAAGAGGCCGGCGAAGACCCTGCCCGGTTTCGGCTTGATGCACCAGACCGTGTTCAGCGCATCCTGCAGTGCGGCGAACACGCCCGTCGCGCCGATGATCAGCAGTGCGATGCCGGTGGCCGACGCGACGACGTTCGTCGATGGGGTGCGTGTGCGCGCCACCATCTCCTGCACGGCCACGGCGGCGTTCGCGCCGATGCTGGACGCGAGCTCTTGTGCGAGCACACCGCTGGCGGCATCCTCACCGAAGACCGCGCCGGCCACCGCGATCACGATCAGCACCAGCGGTGCGAGCAAGAAGATCGAGTAGTACGACAGTGCCGCCGCAAGACGGAACACCTTGTCGTCGAGGGCCTTGTTGACCGTTTCCTTCGTGATGGCGAGAGCCTGCACGCACTCCGTTCCGGTTGGGGACAGCGTCCGGTCTCTGGGGGCGATCATGCATGGTTCACGCCGGCCGCCGTGACACGGGCCGGTGGGCCGCGCTATAGTTGTGGTCGGCCAGGCAGCCGCCGCGACTTCTTCCTCCAGGGCGACAGGCCCATGCCTCACACGCATTACACGCATCACACGCATCACATGCATCACACGCCATTGACGCGTTGCGCCGGATCCTCACGTCAGGCAGCGACAGCCGCTGGCCTACAGCGACGGCGGGCGATGTGGTCGCGGTCGCTGGTGCTGATTGCCGGTGTTGCTCTGCTGTCGTCCGCACTGCAGGCGCAGCTCCCGGTGCGCGCACGCATCTCCGGGATCATCTGGGACAGCGTGACGATGCGCCCGATGCGCGGCGCGATGGTGCGCATCGTGCGCGCCGACGACCCGGCGGTGGGACGCAGTGCCACCACCGACGTGACCGGTTCCTTCCGGATCGACACGGTGCCCGCGGGCACCTGGCTCGCCAGCTACATGCACCCCGTCCTCGACTCGGTACGCATCGAGCCGGCGATCGTGCGCATCGACATCACGGAGTCCGGCACGATCGACCTGCCGCTCGCGACCCCCTCGCTCCGCACGGTGATCAACCTCACCTGTCGCCCGACGCTCAGTGCCGAGTATGGCATGGTCACGGGTGAAGTGCGGCGCAGTGCCGATGGCACTCCGATCACCGGCGCGAACGTGCAGGTGGAGTGGCCCGAATGGGTGCTCCAGCGCGGCCGGATGGTGACCGACCTGCGCCGCATCGTCGCGCGCACGGATGCCGAGGGCCGGTACGCGCTCTGCGGTGTGCCCGGCGGTAACACCGTGCGCGCGATCGCGTTCGCGCAAGGCGACAGCACCGGCGCCGTCGAGCTCGAGGTGCCGCAGTCGGCCTATGCGCTGCAGGACTTCGCACTCGCCTCGATGGAGCGCATCGTGGTCCGCCTCGACTCGGCCGCGACGGGATCACGGGCGTCGGCAGCGCCACCGGCTGGCGCCACGCCGCCGGCCGCCGGCATGACGACGACCATCCGCCGCGGCAGGGCCACCGTGCGCGGTGTCGTGCGCACGCTCGATGGCCGGCCGCTCTCGAACGCCGTCGTGCGCGTCATCGGCAGCGGTTCGCAGGTACGCACGAACACCGAGGGCGCGTTCACGATCGCCGACGCCGGCGCTGGCACACAGACCGTCGAGGCGCGGGCCATCGGCTATCAGCCGAACCGCATCCCGCTGCAGCTGCGCGACGGCCAGATCGCGCCGCTGGTGTTGCGCATGAGCGTGCAGCGCGTGCAGCTCGACACGGTGCGCGTGGTGGCGGGCAAGCAGATCGCACCCGAGGTGAAGGCGATCGAGCGGCGCTGGCGCACTGGCGTCGGCACGATCCTCGATGCGAAGGCGGTGCGCGAGCGGTCGGTGCTGTTCGTGTCCGACGCCCTGCGCGGCATCAACGGGGTCAGCGTCACCCAGATCGGCAGCTACGGCCAGGCGGTGATGATGCGCTCGCCGTTCAACGGCGCGGAGTGCCTCGCCAACATCATCGTCGACGGACAGCTCGTCACCAAGAACAGCGACGCACAGGTCACACTCGACGACCTCGCCCGCCGCGAGGACGTGACCGCGATCGAGGTCTACGCACGCACGAACCTGGTGCCGCCCGAGTTCTCGACACTCGCGACCGGGTGTGGCGTGGTCGTGATGTGGACGAAGCGGAGCACCGGCGGCGTCAGTCCGCTCCCGCCGGGCCAGTCGTCGCGGCGGTAGTCGGTCGGTGCAGCACCGGCGGTAGCAGCGGATGACTGAAGCACCGGCGGTGACACGGATGCCTCACATGCCACGATGATCCCCGAGAGACCAGGCCTCGCCTGTCGCGACGACCGGCGCGTAGCTTGACCGCGATGCATCGGGCACGGCGCAGCGCCGCCGGAGCAGTCCCCGCCCGTGGAACGCCCCTCACGCCAGGAGACCCTACATGCGCACCACCTCGCTCGCCGTTCTCGCACTGCTCTGCACCGCCTGCGGCACACCAGGCGCCGCGCCCGCCGCCGCCACGCCGCTCGCTGCCGCCACGCTCGACTCGGTGAGGGCAGTTGACGCCGCATTCGCCGCCGCGATGAACGCCAGGGATACCGCGGCGGTGATGGCGCTCTACACGACCGATGGGATGCTGATGCCGCAGGACGCACCGGCGATGGACATGACGGCCGCCCGCGGCTTCCTCAGCGGGTTCATGGCCGCCGGTGCCACGAACTTCGCGCTCAACTCCACCACCACCTACGGCGTGGGCGACGTCGCCTATTCGGTCGGCACGGCCAGCTTCACACTCGGCGGCGCGACCGACACCGTGAAGTACCTCGAAGTCCTGCGTCGCGGCGCTGACGGCAAGTGGCGCTACGCCGTGGACATGTTCAGCAACATCGCGCCACCGAAGGCGCCTGCAGCGGCCGCCGCACCGGCGCCGGCGCCGGCGAAGTAGCGCACGGCAGCACGCCACCGCGACACGCCGCAGCAGTTCGAGGTACCGGCTGCTGCTGGCGTGGGTGGTCGGTGCGCTCGTTCCCGTCCTGCTGCGGAGGGCGCAGTCCACCGGCAGTGCCACGCTCCAGGGTACCGTGTCCGCCGCCGCAGCCGTCAGCTGGCTGCGGTGACCGCCGCCTGCTGCGCCTGTTGCATCATCGCGGCGGCGATCGCCGGATCGCCGCCGGCGAAGGAGACGAGTCCCAGGCCAAGCCCCCTGAGCTTGTTGCGCCAGAGCAGTTCGCCGGTGCGCGCGTCGAGGCAGAAGAGCTCACCGCCGGCGCCCGCCATGACACGCGTCGCCATCGGCAGCACGGTCACATACGCCGCACCCTTGAGCTTCGAGCGCCACAGCTCCTCGCCCGTGCCCGGGTCGATCGCGACGACATGACCGCCGACGCCAATGAAGAGTGGGTCCGACCGGCGTGGCGACATGGGTGCTCCGGGGAGTGAGTGAGAGGGAGAGCAGTGCGAGGCGACAGCCGCATCCAGGCGTCGCGTGGCAGGCGGGCCTCGTCGTCAGGACGGAATATGGCGATCGCCTTGAATGCCTGCTCTGCAGCGGTCGAAGCCAGCCGCTGTGACACAATCGTGCGTCCAAACGTGCGTGTCGTTGCACGTTTGTGCCGAAGCGCTCTTGTTTTTGACAGCTGATGCCGATAACTATATGACAGATGGATTAAGTTATTGCTGTAGCTGTCAGTACAGCTTGTTGGTCCACTTTGTCATGCTTGCCTTACAGGAGACATCACATGTCCTCACGCCCGCTCACTACCGCACTCGCCGCTGCTGCCGCCCTGACCGTCGCTGCCTCCCCCGCCTCGGCACAACAGTCCAGCGTCGCAGGCGCCTCGGCAACGGTCCAGCACGCTCTGGACACCGGCAAGACGGGTCGCGTCGTCGCCTCGTACGACTTCCAGAACGCCCCGCGCGACCTCGCCTTCCCGCGCTCCGTCACCGTCGCCGACTCGGCCGGTGCCCTGCTCGCCAGCGTCTCGGTCGCTGATGGTGTCCGCACCATCCCGATGACCGTCACCATCATCGAGCGCAGCCTCGTCCTCCAGGGCCTGACCGATGACGGCGTACTGACGCTCGTGCTCGATCGGCAGAACGAAGGGGGCCAGACCACGCTTGCCAGCGGCTCCTGGACGCTCGGCGCACGGCAGGGACAGCTCCGCGCTCGCCCGAGGTAATGCGCTGCGGGTCGGCCTCACTGATCACGACGCACTGACAGGCTGCGGCGGCACGCACCACCGCAGCCTGTCAGGACTCGCGCGCCGCACGGTACGGTCAGGGAGTGATGGGTGCGCGCACCCGAATCCAGATGTGGTACGCTGCCACGCCCGCCACCGCCGTCGCCAGTCCCAGCCCGGCGAAACCCCAGCCCGACGTGGCGAAGATGTAGAGCCAGCCCGTCAGCGCGATGATCGACGGCACCGGGTAGAACCACATCCGGAACGGAAACACGAACCCCGCCCGGTTGCGCAGCACGTGCAGCGCGGCGATCTGCCCCACGAACTGGATCAGGATGCGCGACGTCAGCAGCGCCGAGATCACGTCGCCAAGCGAGAAGAAGCTGCAAAGGATCGAGAGTCCGCCGAGTACCAGCACCGCGACGTGCGGGAACTGGCCGGTGGGATGCAGGCGCGCGAACACGCGAAAGAAGTCCCCCTCCGACGCCGCCGCCCAGGCGATGCGGCTGTAGCCGAGCAGCAGCGCGAACACCGACGCCACTGCGGTCCACATCACGAGCAGCGTCACCGCCTGCGCGGCTCGCGGGCCGTACAGTCGCTGCATGAAGTCCGTCACGATGAAGGTGGACCGCATCGCCTCGCGCCACGGGATGACGGCCATCAGGCTGAGGTTCACCAGCGCATACATCGTCGCCACCGCGATCACCGACCAGATGATCGACCGCGGGATCACGCGCGCCGGGTTCTTCACCTCGCCGGCCACGTAGCAGATGTCGAAGTAGCCGCTGAAGTCGTACATCGCGATCAGCATCGCCGAGCCCAGCCCTGAGGCGAAGCCGAGCGAGAAGGTGAAGGCGCCGGGTGGGAAGTCGAGGACCAGCGCGGTGTTGAAGTGCGTCAGCCCGCTGACGATCACCGCCAGCACGGTCACGAGCATGCCGACCCAGAGCACGACGGTCAGTCGGCCCACGCTGCTGATGCGACGGTACAGCAGCGTGATCACCAGCAGTCCGACCACGGCACTGACGATGCGCGCACCGGTCGCACCCATGCTCGGCCAGAAGTAGCCCGCGTACTGTGCGAAGCCGATATACCCCGACGCGATCTCGAGCGGCGCGCTGAGGATGAACTGCCAGATGAAGAGGAATGGCAGCACGCCGCCGAGCGCCGTGCCGCGGAACGCCTCGCGCAGGTAGACGTACGTACCGCCGGTGCCGGGCATGGCGGCCGAGAGCTCGCTCCAGACCAGCCCATCGCTGAGCGCGAGGATCGCGCCGAGCACCCAGCCGAGCATGCACTGCGGTCCGCCCATCGCGGCGATGATCAGCGGGATGGTGATGAACGGTCCGGCGCCGACCATGTTGCTCATGTTGAGCGCGACGGCCTGGAGCTGGCCGAGGCTGCGGACCATGCCGTGGGGGGTCGTGGCGCCGGTGGGTGACGACGCGCTCATGGGGTCGCGGAGTGCAGCGGGGCGGCGGGGTGTGTCACGGTGGACGGGCGGGGAGCGGCGGGGTGCGGGGCGTGGTGGACGGCATGGTAATCGATCAAGGGGTCAGAGTCCTTGAAGCAACGCGCATCCCTTCAAGGGGTCAGAGTCCTTGAAGCGACCCTCGCACCGGGTAGGCCGCCGAAACGGACAACTGTCGCTGCCAGACGCATCGCGCTGCAGGCACGGTCGGGGGTGGCGCAGTTGCACGCGCATCTGCGGCTCCTCGCCGTCGCGTCACGCCGCGGAGGAGCGGCGGGCGTGGGGAGGGCTCTGTGGCGCGTCAAGCGAAGGCGTGCCGCCGAATTCGCGTGAACGCGACTACTTCATTCAGAGGTGGCCTATGTGTTACCGATAGCGTGTCACATATGTACCCGACCGTTCAGGCCAGCCAAAGGTGCCGTGTTCAAGCGGATCCTCATGCGGCGGGAGCGCGGTCACCGTCCCACACCGCTTTGAAATCCGTACCCGCCACGGACACTGCTCGAGCGCGAGGCCGACTTTCACGCACCGCTCGGGCATGTGGAACAGTCCGCTCATTTCATCACACGAGGGATGAGACATCCGGTTTGATCGCGATAGCTTTCCCACTGTCTGCCAAATCGTTCGTGTAACTGAGCCTCTTCGATCCTGATTCTGCCAGCGGCGATGCTGACGACCAATAACAGTCCCGATGCGCCCAGCAGCCAATTTGAGGATAGCAGCATGACCAGAAGCATGACCGCCACGAACGCGGCATAGATCGGATGGCGAACCAGCCGATACGGGCCGGCCGTCATCAAGGCGTGGTCATCATAGAGACCAACGCCACCGCGGTAGTTGGTGCCCAACGTCCGATAGCTCCATGCGAGGAATGCGAGACATGGCACGAGAAGGACAACTGCACACCACCGCACCGGCGCCGATATCGGCAGATAGGTCCAGTGCAGTGTAGCTGGCCAAAAGAGCCAGGCCGCGAGCGTCGCGTAGAACACGAGGCCAAGGATCGCTCGTACAATGAGCAAGCCACGGACTTCGTGCGCGAGTTGGTTCAACGACGCACCGTGCACCTGTGACGCACGCCGAGCGGTTGAGGCGGCCACCGTCACAGCGAAGACGAAAGCCATCGCGAACGCCACCTTGAACCACATCCGTCGCTCCCTGATGTTGCTATTGTACGTCTAGCGAAGCACGTGATGCGGCACCGCGACCGCATAGCGGCGCATCGTGCATACAGTACATCAGTCGCGGTGTCAGCAGTAGATGGCCTCAGACCTCGATCGCATTGCGGCGAGGGTTCGACGCTGCGCATGTCACGACCGTGCGAGGACGTCCGCCCTTGGCGCCATTCGCGCGTGCCGCCGCGGCTCTCGCCGGCGATGTCGTGCGGCCAGCAAGCGTGGCGAGGTGCCGGACGCGCTCCGCGGGGTCGACGGCAGCGAGCAACAGCGAGCTGCACGTTCCGCCGCTCGGGCTTGCGGAATCCGCTGCAGAATCTCCATGTCACTCAGGCGCCGTTGCGCCATGGAACTTCCTCCGGACAGTCAGAGGCGGCACAGCGATGACCGGCTTGCGACGCAGCCGCGCCATCAGCCGCCGCCGCATCCATTGCAGGACACGACAAGCGCCGTTGGGGCGACCACTCCCACGCTGTTTCAGCCGCGGGACTTCGCCTACGGTCAGATCGCGCGGACGTGTGTCGGTCAAGCAGGCAAGGCGTTGTATCGCAAAGGGCAGTCGCGCACCGTCGCAGGACATGTGTCCGGTACCGAGCGCGACTGCGGCGCCTGTCCGCTCCGCGACCAGTGTCTCCGCACGCCCGGCACGACGCGCGTGCGGAATGTCGCGTTCATTCGCGAACCGGTACTACCGAAACTCAAGACCGCGTCGGCGCGCATGTGGGCGCGAATTGATGCCGAGGTAAGCCGCGCACGCTGCGGCGGCCGCTGTGGCGCCGTGGAGCCGGTATTCGGCAATCTGCGGCACAATAAACACTTCGCGCGGTTCACGATGCGCGGTCGCGCCAAGGTCGACGGGCAGTGGCAGCAGTTCTGCCTCGTGCACTATATCGAGACACTCGCCCACCACGGGGACGCGGCATAGGGCGCAGCCCCGCGCGACGGCGAAATCTCGCGCGACCGCGATCGATGCGGACGATTCACCGCCGAAAACGAACGGCAGACCACAGATGTCGCGCGGCATCATCACGGCACGATGATGCGGTGGCGTCAACGCGCCGCCAGACCCCATGTTCGACCGCCTCAACGAACGCCCCAGCTACGCTGCGAGCGGACGAAAAAGATTGCGACCATAACAAGCTTCCACGACTCGCTCGTCCGCTTCAGCGCATGCTCGCCGACTCACGGACTGACCTCACGGCCGCTCGACTACAAGAAGCGCAGCCATCTCATCGTCCGCAAACGCAATGATCTCATCATACCGGCCGCGTAGTGCTCGTTCGACATCCGCCGCGGAGCAATTACCTAGCTTGGTCCAAAGTACCTTCGGGGGCGCGCCTCTGAGGAAACTACGCTGCCGGAAATCATCATCCTTGGTGACGATGAGATAACCCTCATCGCGCGCGCAATCAAATCTGTTCGTCATCAGCCGTCGCCAAGCCGAGATCGCGAACGTGCGAAGATCCGGGGTATAGATCGGCGAGCCGTTGCGCGAGCGCTGGCGCCAAGTTCTCATCAAACAGGAGCCGCGGCGACACCGCTGCCCGGCGTCCGACAGTCACGCCGCCACGTCGCCCGCGAGCCGACGTTCCCTGTTGGCGGCAAATGCCAACGCAGCGCGGATGTCCTCGCGCTCCAAGTCCGGGAAGTCCGCCAGAATGTCGTCTTCAGACATGCCGCCAGCCAAGTAGTCGAGGACGTCGTACACGGTAATGCGCAGCCCGCGCAAGCACGGCTTACCGCCGCGCTTCCCTGGCTCGATGGTGATTCGCTCCCGATGGTCCATCACCCAAGCTCACTGTCGCTCCACAACCTCCGCCAGACACGTGGCTGAGACCGCCGGCGGTGTACTGCCGAACGACGCGTGTTCTGCTGTGTATCGGCCGCGCGGATGCGCACCGCCCACCGAACTTGCGGCCGCGACCGGCAGTCATGGCAACGGCGTCGAGTAGTCGTTGCGAACCAGCCCGAGCGTGTAGCACGCACCAATCGCGCAGCTGACGAACGACGTGACGACCATGAACATCGTCCGCTCACGCAATTCACGCGCATACGGGCCGCTGGCCAGAAACACGACGGGAATCCCGCAGACTCCACGAAGTATGTACACAGCAGCGCAAAGTGCGAGCGCAGGGCGCAGCAGTGGGAGCGATGAAATGAGTCCGGCACCCGAGAGAGCATACAGCGCAGAGATTGCGATTCCTGAGGCGATGCCGCTCGTGATCACGGCGGGAATCGGCGACCCCTGTGCAGCGAGTCGCGCAAGCTGGGCACAAGCACCGAAGAACCGGTACTAACTCGGGCCGCCAATGATGATCGCGATGTGAAGCAGGGACACCGCCGACGTGAGCAGCGCGCCGCACAGGAACCAAAAGCGTCCCGAGGGCATAGCGACCTCCGAGTGAGCCGAACGACGAGACAAGGCCTGCTGCAGAGCGGCAACCGAATATCTATCCTGCGCAGTGCACTTGGGCCACTTCGTCAGCAACAACCGGCGTCGTGCGGCTCTCACCCAGCGCGTGGGCCGCGGCGAATGCGATACCGTCGGAGTTGGAGCATTGGATTGAAGGTCATGAGCCGTTGCCATGCCTTCGCACGAGGCTCTGCACGTGCTCTACATCCGTCTGCCGAGTGATCGCGAGCCGCGCTGTCTCGAGTCGTCCGACGCAGAACTGTAGACGGTCTCGCGACATGACCTCCTTCGTGTGCTGCCCGAGGTACTCCGCGAACTGACCGATCGTCGTCACACCCTCAGGAACAGCGGTCTTGAACTCAGCATCGCCGCTGAATACGACGACCGACCTGATCGTATCGGGCGGCAGGAAGGCGAGGAGATCTCGCACTGCGCGAACGTGCCTGGAGTTCTGGAATATAGGGTTCTGGAACTTGAACCGTCGGCGGTACAGCACCTGCGTCCACGTGTCATCAGCCGCGTTCGCGAAGATCCAGCCTCTGTAATCCTTCGTTTCGATGACAAACACGCCGAACCGCGAAACGAGGATGTGATCGACCTGTGTCGTGCCGTCATCCATTCGAAGCGTGACGTGATTCATCAGGTGATAGTCAGGTGGGCGAAAGGTGGAAAGCAGGACGCGAGACACCAGCATTTCGCCGCTATTCTGGGCTGAAGAGACGCGCCACCTGCCAAATGCCCGACGTCCGGAGGTGTGCAGGGTCCAGCGCCTGCCGGTGGCGAATCCCAACGCAACTGCGGATACGAGGAGAACGCAGAGAACCGTCCGGTCGCGCTGGTCGAGACCGATGAAAAAGCGAACGACGGGTTGAATCGCCCAGGCATTCAACTGAGTCCCGATTCGTTGCCCGAGGTCGTCGAGTATCATGGACTGCCTGGCTGGTCGTGGCGTCGCCAGTGCCCGTGCCGAGCGATACCGAAGTGTCGGCCCATGCCACACGCTCCGTCGGAATGGCTGCAGGGAAAAATGGTCGCGCTCGGGACCAATGGGGACATCGTCCCATCGTGACGACTCGCTGTCCGCGCCCGTGCGGCGAACGAAACAGGCTGCAGCTGCACGGTGACCGACAAATGGTCGTCCTGAACACAATACCCCGGGCGCCGCGACTGCAGGAAACCGGGTCAGCGGTTCAGCGACCAAGCCCGATTGCATTCCCTCTCGTGCAGAACGCAAGAAGCCATGTAATTCGCGGGCGAGTGTCTGATGGCGGCAGCGCACACACCCGCGCAGCGAAACGCGCGTCGCCCCGGACAAACACACGGCGCGCCGGGGCTTGATGCCCATTTGCCCTCTGCAGCGCGGTGATCGCGCCGGGGCACTCGTCCGTGTCTGGCACCGAAACGACTTGGAAATGAGCGCTGGCACATGCCGTGCTCATCCATTGCCGGCAATAGCTGTGTTTGCTTCCGTTCACTCTGACCCTGCGATCTTCGATGCCGAAGTTCTTGACGAACAAGCGTTTCCTCCTCACGACCGGTGTCCTGTTCTTCGGTGCCGCTCTGACCGCGTGCCGTGACACGACTGCGCCACCGCCGGTCGAGCAGCACATGTCGGGCTATCTCACCACGTCGGCGGCCGTGCTGAAGACTGGCGCGATCGACTTCACCGTGCTGTATCCCAAATTGGTGCCCGAGGTCCCGACCATCACGACGCGGGGCGACACCACGATCCAGTCTTTCACGGTGAATCCGAAATTCGGACGGCTCATCATGTTTGGCGGGATGAATTCGAACAACGTGCTCGCGATCCCGGCCGGCACGATCTGCGATCCGAACAAGTCGGGGTACGGCCCGTCTGAGTGGCTGAAGCCCTGCCAGGTCGGCGTGACGTGGACCAGGATCGAGATTCGCGCGTGGAAGGATAAGGCGGGGCGTCCGCACGCCGAGTTCTTCCCGGCGATCCGGTTCAACCCCGCGGCTCCGGTGCCGGTGTCGCTGTACTTCAGGGATGCGGCGCTCACAAACTTCTCCACCGTATTCATCCCGTACTGCAATGCGCAGGACGTGTGCGTGAAGGAAGAGGCGACGGATTCGTTCCTGACAACGAAGGCCACGCCAGCGTTGACTGGCGGGTACTGGGT
The DNA here is from genome assembly GCA_031409715.1 of Gemmatimonadaceae bacterium. Taxonomy (GTDB): domain Bacteria; phylum Gemmatimonadota; class Gemmatimonadetes; order Gemmatimonadales; family Gemmatimonadaceae; genus JACMLX01. The sequence continues at coordinate 22,367 of JANNXU010000011.1, forward strand.
GTACCGCAACCTGCGCCACTTCTCGGGCTACAACGTGACCGCGTTCTGATGGCTGCGGGGGGCCGGCACTCTGGCCCCGAAACACGCTGACGCGACGCCACGTCGGCTCGCGTCAGCGTGTTGCTGTTTCTGCGGGTGGGCTGTGCGGCAGTCGCGCCCCTGCGCTCTGCACGGGCGTTCCCACCGGCGGACTCCACTACGGCTGTACGGTCGCTCGCGGCGCTCCCAGCGTGTGCTTCGAGATCCACTCGTACTCACGCGTCATCCGGTCCACCTGGTGGTAGTACTCCGAGAGTCCATGCCCTTCGCGCGGATAGAACACCAGCTCCACGGTCTTGCCGCGATCCCTGAGCGCACGATAGAACTCCATCGGCTGACCGATCGGGACACGCTCATCGTTGCCGCCATGAAGAATCAGCAGCGGTGTCGTCACGCGAGTCGAGTAGCTGATCGCTGACCGTTCGAGGTACCTCCGGATCGCGGGATTGACGATCGAGCCGTCGTACTGCGGATCGCCGAAGAAGGTGTTGATGTAGCCCGGGATATCCGTCGTTCCGGCCATCGACAGCAGGGAGGGAAGGCCGGCACCCATCATCGCCGCCTTGAAGCGCGACGTCTGCGAGACGACCCACGACGTCATGTACCCGCCGTAACTCCACCCCTCGAACGCGAGCCTGTCCGGATCGGCAATGCCAAGCCGCACGACTTCGTCGGTGCCGGTCATGATGTCGCGGTAATCACCACCACCCCAGTCACCGATGTTCGCGCGCATCCACCACTCACCATACCCCGTGGATCCGCGTGGGTTGGGATAGAGCACGGCCCAGCCGCGTGCCGCCCAGGTCTGACCAGGGCTCGCGGTGCCACCCTTGAAGCCGTTCGTCGAGACGCCGGTTGGCCCGCCGTGCGCCGACACGAGCGTCGGAACGCGTGTGCCTTCGCGGTACCCCACCGGAAGCAGCAGAATCCCCTCCACCGTGCGCCCGTCGGTCGACTTCCACGAGATCACGCGCGTTTGCCCGAGCGCCCGCTCGCCGAGCCATGCATTGGTGGTGGTGATCCGCTTCGGCTGCGGGAGTGTCGCATCCTGCACGAACACCTCGCTCGGCCACGTCGGCGAGTCCATCACGAACGCCATCTTCGAGCCGTCCCGGCTGGCCACGGCACCCTGCACCATCAGATCCTTCGTCATCGCGGTGTAGCGCTTCGCCGCCAGCGAGTAGTCGTAGATCGTGTTGTACACGCGATCACTGGCCGAGAACCAGATCGCCGCGCCATCGGCGGACCAGCGCGGTTGCCCGACGCTGACATCGAAGGTCGGCTGTGCGTGACTCGTCACCGTCCGCGTGGCGAGATCGAACGTCACCAGCCGGTCGTTGCGGAGGGTGCGTGCGCTGATGCCGTCACTGTGCGGCGTGATCTCGCTCGGGAGCACCGTGAACGCGAGCGTCTTGCCATCCGGTGAGAACTGTGGTGTGCTCTGCACGTCGCTGCCGGTCGTGATGCGATCGAGGCGCTGCGCTGCGACATCCACCACATACGCGTCACGACGTTCGTCGCGAATCATCGGTGTTGGCGACGCATCGAATGCGAGCTGCATTCCGTCAGGCGACCACGAGGGGGCGGCGCGGACGGTGAAATTGCCGGACGTGACCTTCGACGCGGCGCCAGTCGCGACGGTGACGACCCAGATGTGATTGAGT
>JANNXU010000012.1:0-19720 GCA_031409715.1 Gemmatimonadaceae bacterium
GCGATGAAGAACGCCACCGACAACGCCACCGACATGCTCAGCACCCTGCGGCGCACGTACAACCGTGCCCGCCAGGCGCAGATCACGCAGGAGATCGCCGAGATCGTCGGCGGTGCGGCGGCATTGCAGGCCTGATTTCCAGTATCACACGACCAGAAACCCCGAGACGGATCTTCATATGGCAGCAACAGCAACTCCCGCGGCGGTGACCGGCAAGGTGGTGCAGGTCATCGGCCCAGTGCTCGACGTCGAGTTCGAGGCGGATCACCTTCCCGAGCTGTACAACGCCCTCCGCATTGACGAAGTGCTGCCTGACGGCACCGTGATCAAGGTGACGCTCGAGGTGCAGCAGCACATCGGCCGCAACCTCGTGCGCACGGTCGCCATGAGCAGCACCGACTCGGTGGTGCGCGGCATGGACGTGGTGGATACGGGCAACCCGATCATGGTGCCGGTGGGCGCTGCGGCGCTCGGTCGCATCCTGAACGTGCTCGGCAATCCGGTCGACAACGGCGCCGACATCCCGGCCGACTCGCCGCGCTGGCCGATCCATCGCAAGCGTCCCGACTTCGTCAACCTCGAGCCGAAGACGGAAATCTTCGAGACGGGCATCAAGGTCATCGACCTGATCGCGCCGTTCGTGAAGGGTGGCAAGATCGGGCTCTTCGGCGGCGCCGGCGTGGGCAAGACGGTCGTCATCCAGGAGCTGATCAACAACGTCGCCAAGGCACACGGCGGCAAGTCGGTGTTCTGCGGCGTGGGCGAGCGCACGCGCGAAGGCAACGACCTGTACCTCGAGTTCCAGGAAGCGGGCATCCTGGACAAGGTGGCGCTGGTCTACGGCCAGATGAACGAGCCGCCGGGCGCGCGCCTGCGCGTGGCGCTGTCGGGCCTGACCGTGGCCGAGTACTTCCGCGACACCGAGAACGCCGACGTGCTGGTGTTCGTGGACAACATCTTCCGCTTCACGCAGGCGGGGTCGGAAGTGTCCGCACTGCTCGGCCGCATGCCGAGCGCCGTGGGCTACCAGCCGACGCTGGCGTCGGAGATGGGCGACCTGCAGGAGCGCATCACCTCGACGCGCAACGGCTCGATCACGTCGGTGCAGGCCATCTACGTGCCGGCCGACGACATCACGGATCCGGCACCGGCGACGGCGTTCGCGCACCTCGATGCGACGGTCGTGCTCTCGCGCCCGATCTCGGAGCTGGGCATCTATCCCGCCGTGGACCCGCTGGCCTCGAGCAGCCGCATCCTCGACAAGCAGTACATCGGCGAGCGTCACTATCGCGTGGCCATCGAGACGCAGCGCATCCTGCAGCGCTACAAGGAACTGCAGGACATCATCGCCATCCTCGGCATGGACGAGCTGTCGGAAGACGACAAGAAGATCGTGGGCCGCGCGCGCCGCATCCAGCGCTTCATGTCGCAGCCGTTCCATGTCGCCGAACAGTTCACGGGCATCCCGGGCAAGTTCGTGAAGCTCGAGGAGACCATCAGCAGCTTCGATCGCCTCTGCGCCGGTGAGTTCGACCACCTGCCGGAGCAGGCCTTCTTCATGTGTGGTGGCGTGGAAGACCTGATGGCGAAGGCTGACGCGATGGCGAAGGCCTGATGCTGACGGTCTCGGTGATCTCGCCGGAGCGGGTGCTGTTCGAGGGGCAGGCGAGTGCCGTGGTGGCGCCGGGCTTCGATGGCGAGCTCGGCATCCTGCCGGGGCACGCGCCGCTGATGACGGTGCTCGGCAAGGGCACGCTGCGACTGGATGGTGCCGCGCAGAGCTTTCGAGTCGAGGGCGGATTCCTGCAGGTGGTGGACAACGTGGTGCGGGTGGTGACGGAGTCGGCGACGCCCGTCTGAGCTCACGGCACGGGATCAGGGCGACGGCGCACCGGACTGGTGCGCCGTCGCTTTTTGCGGTGGTACATTCGCACACGCCGGATTCGGCATGGATGGTGCAATCCCGTGGGGAGAGCCGCCACCGCACCCCGCCTGCTCCCATCCTGATGCCTGATCGCCACCTGGGCGACCCTTTCCCCGAGATGTCCGGGACGCCTGATCACACCGCTGACGCGGTGCCGGCGGTGCGTGCGAAGATCGTGGTGGCCGAGGATCACGCCGAGATGGCGGACGTCCTGCGGACATACCTGCAGGCGGCCGGGTACGAGGTGCACCTGGCGCGGGACGGGGTGCTTGCGGCGGCGATGATCGACAGTGTCCGGCCGGCCCTGGTGGTGATGGACGCGAACATGCCCGGCCTGAGCGGGTGGACGCTGCTGTCGCGCCTGAAGGCCCGGGGGGCGGCGGCGCCGCTGGTCGTGATGCTGACCGGGGACGATGACTTCCCGGAGGCGGCGGCGCAGGCGGATGTGATCCTGCGAAAGCCCGCCGCGCTCCGGCGCGTCGCGGCCGTGCTGGCGGAGCTGATGGACCCGAGGCGCTCGGCCTGACGCCACGAGCGGACTCGTCCATCCGTTTATGGACGATGGACGGCTCGGGAGCCTTGTCCCGGGATTCCCGGGCCTCTACTCTTCGTGTGTTGCGATCGGCTGGCGCGCGCGGTGAGACGCTGCGCCCGGTCCGGTCGTTGCCGTGTCCGGTCGTGTCCTGATGTGGAATTCGACGGGGAGCGTTGCTCGCCGTCTTCTGGAGTCTCTGCTGATCTGCTGGAAATGATCGGAGTGCAGGACCCGTCTGCCGTATGCAGGCGCGGGTACGCTCCCGCCGTACGTACGCCGGGTCAAGCAGGATGTTCCACCCCGGGCGGTCGGCTGCCGGGGTGACGCCGCTGTTCACGCAGAGGCGGATTCACCAGCCGACGGATCTCCACGTGCGACCGGATTCAGGAGTCCCGCATATGACACGTACGTCGTGGGCAGGGTTGCCACGCGCTGCTGCGGTTGCCGCTTTGCTGTTTGGATCAGCGGCGGTGGCGCAGGCGCAAAACGCAACCATTCAGGGCAAGGTGACGTCCGACCAGGGTCGTCCCCTGGAAGGCGCCAACGTCTTCATCACCGAGTTGGGCCTGTCGATCGGCACCAACGCGGCGGGTAACTTCACCATCGTGGTGCCGGGCGCGCGCGTCCGTGGCCAGACGGTGATGCTCCGCGCACGTGCCATCGGCCAGCGTCCCGACGCGAAGTCGATCGTGCTGCGCCCGGGCGCCATCACGCAGAACTTCGTGCTCACGGCCGACCTCAATCGCCTCAGCGAAGTCGTCGTGACCGGCGTGACCGGCGCGACCGAGCAGACCAAGACGCCGTTCGCCATCTCCCGCGTGACTGCGGACCAGATGCCGGTGGTCGGCCTGAACGTGCTGACGCAGCTGCAGGGCAAGGTGGCCGGTGCGCAGATCGTGAGCGCCTCGGGTCGTCCGGGCTCGAGCCCGAGCGTGATCCTTCGTGCGCCGACGTCGATCAACGCCTCCGGCCGCTCGCAGGAGCCGCTGTACGTGGTCGACGGCATCATCATCAACGGCGGCCTGCCGGACCTGAATCCGGAAGACATCGAGTCGGTGGAAGTCGTCAAGGGTGCGGCTGCGGCCTCGCTCTACGGCGCCCGCGCCGGCAACGGCGTCATCCAGATCACGACCAAGACCGGCAAGTCCACCACCCAGAACTCGATCCGCTTCGGTTTCCGCAGCGAAGTTGGCACGGGCGACCTGGAGCGCCGCATCGCGATCGCCCAGCGCCACGGCCTGTTCGTCGACGAGACGGGCACCCGCATGTGCAGCACGACGGTGCCGACGGCCGTCCTCGGCATGTCGTTCGGCTGCTACCGCAGCATCAACTACCAGACCGAAGCGCGTCGTATCAACGAGGCGGGCGGTGACTTCGCACTGACACCGGTCGGCTTCCCGCTCGATCCGGGCGCCGGCTCCAACGGCAACCAGCTCCGCAACAACTTCCAGGCCAACCAGTGGCCGGTGGAGACGTTCGACGCGGTGAACACGCTCTTCCAGCCGCAGCCGAGCACGATCAACCAGCTCGACGTCACGGGCCGGTACGGCAAGACGACGTTCTTCGGCAGCGTGAACCGGAACGATCAGGGTGGCACGATCCGCTTCCTGAAGGGCTTCCAGCGCAACACGATGCGCCTGAACGTGGACCAGATCGTGAACGACAAGCTGTCGTTCAGCGTCAACACGTTCTTCAGCCGCTCGCAGCAGGACGGCCTGAACCAGGAGGACGGCGGCAATGCCTTCTTCCGCCTGACCCGCACGCCGCCGCTGGTGGACCTGACGCGCCGCGACAGCCTCGGCCGCCTCTTCATCCGCAGCAACATCCAGAGCGCCGGCACGCAGAACGAAAACGCTCTCTACACGCTGCAGAACATCGACCGGCTGGACGAGCGTGACCGCTTCCTGGCCGGCGCAACGGCCCGCTACTCGGCGCTGTCGTGGCTCGACTTCGAGGCGAATTTCTCGTTCGACAACACGCGCGCCGTCGGCAAGCAGAACACCGAGAAGGGCTTCCGCACCACGACGTCGGATCCGGCGACGAATCAGGGCAACGTGTTCCGCTTCAACAACAACAGCCAGTCGTACAACGCCAGCCTGAACGCGACGGCCCGCTGGACGCCGTTCAGCGACCTTCGGACGCGTTACACCGCGCGCTATCTGGCCGAGGAGCAGCTGGGCAGCAGCATCGTGACGCAGGGTACGAACCTGCAGCTCGTCGGTGTGCCGCAGCTCGGCAACACGCTCTCGACGACCCGTACCGGTTCGTCGTCGCAGAGCACGGTGCGCGCGATCGGCTTCTTCGGCTCGGTCGATGCCGAGTACAAGGAGCGCTACATCCTTTCCGGCCTGCTGCGCCGCGACGGATCGTCGCTGTTCGGGTCGAACCAGACGTGGCAGACGTTCGGCCGTGCCTCGGCGGCATGGCGTGCCTCGCAGGAGCCGTGGTTCTTCCTCCCGGCATTCAGCGAGCTGAAGTTCCGTGCCTCGTACGGTACGGCCGGTAACCGCCCGAACTTCTCGGCGCAGTACGAGACCTTCTCGCTCAACGCCGCTGGTATCGCGGTGCCGGGCGCGCTGGGCAACGCGAACCTCCGCCCCGAAGTCTCGCGTGAGCAGGAGTACGGTGCGGACTTCGAGCTGTTCAAGCGCCTCGGTGGCACGGTCACGTACGCCAAGACGCGCGTGAGCGACCAGATCCTGCAGGTGCCGCTGCCGGCCGCTGCCGGCTTCACGAGCCAGTGGGTGAACGCCGGTACGCTGGCCAACAGCGCTTTCGAAGTGACGTTGAGCCTGCCGGTGATCGTCGGCCGCAACCTGAATTACACCGCCCGCGCCACGTTCGACCGCATCCGGTCGCAGGTGGTCGAACTGACCATCCCGCCGTACAACTTCGGCACGGGCGCGACGAACGCCGGTGGCATCTTCCGCATCGAGACGGGTGTTCCGTACGGCACGATGTACGGCCGCAAGTTCATCCGCGATTGCTCGGAGATGCCGACGGCGTTCCGCAGCCAGTGTGGTGGTGACGGCCAGGCCTTCCAGACGAACAAGGATGGCTTCGTCGTCTGGACTGGTGCTGGCAATGCGCTGACGGATGGTGTGACGAAGAACCTCTGGAACGCGACGCTTCCGGCCACCTCGGCGCCGTTCGGCGTGGCGGCGGCGTGGGGTCACCCGATGGTCGTCCGCGACACCGTGAACGCGACCAACAACCCTGGCCTGCAGTTGCCGCTCGGCAACGTGCTGCCGAAGTACCGCTGGTCCACGTCGCATGTGGTGACGTACAAGAAGATGACGCTGAACGGCCTCGTCGATGCGTCGATCGGTCGCTACGTGCAGAATCAGGGTCTTGGCTGGTCGCTGCTGGACTTCCTGTACGGCCAGGCTGACCAGGCCGGCCAGACGACGGCCACGGCCCTCCCGCAGTCGTACTACTATCGCGCCGGCCCGCCGGACAACGCGAACGGCGTCGGCGGTCTGTACGACGTGCTTGGCCCGAACAACTTCGTCGTCGAGAAGGCCTCGTTCGCCCGCCTGCGCGAAGTCGTTGCCTCGTATCGCTTCGGAAAGGTTGGTGGAGTGGGTGACTGGAACGTGTCCGTGATCGGCCGCAACCTGTACACCTGGACCAAGTACCGTGGATTCGACCCCGAGGTCGGCATCCAGGGCAACTCGGGTCAGGCAGGGTCGGGCGTGCTGAACGCGGTCGACAACTTCACGTTCCCGAACATCCGCACGGTGACGTTCTCCATCGGCACCTCCTTCTGATTCATGCTCAGCGGGCAGGCCGCGCTGGCCTGCCCGCACTTCTCCTGAGGGCAGTAATGCGACTCCAACTTCGTACCTTCCTGCTGACAGCGGGCGCCGTGGCGCTCGCGGCATGCAGTCAGGATCTGGCGGTCCTGAATCCGAACAGCGCCGACATCGGTCGCGCGCTGGCGAAGCCGGCCGATATCGAGAACCTGCTGGCCGGCGGCTTCAACGGCGTCGTCAGCAGCACCACCGGCGGCAGTAACGAGAACGCGAACAATTCGTTCCAGGTGATGGCGCTGGAGAATTATTCCGGTCTGGCGAATTTCAACATGGGTCCGCGCGCCGGCTTGCCGCGCACGCCCGTCCTGAACTTCGCGAACAACCCGGGCTCCGCCTCCGTGTCGAACGACTTCAACGGCCTCTCCCGCCTCACCCGGTCGGTGACGCTGGCGCTCGAGAAGCTGTCGACCGCGGGGACGACCCTCGGCACGCCGGCACAGGATCTCCGTGCGCAGGCGTACGGCAAGTTCGTGCTCGGCGTCGCGCTCGGGGACCTGTCGCTGTCGTACGACTCGGCCTCCGTGGTTGTGCCGGGTGGTGAGGCCGTTCCGCCGCTGGTCCCGTATGACTCGATCAACCGTGCGGCCATCCGCATGCTCGATCTGGCCCTCGCGGATGCCAACAACCCGGTCGCAACCGGGACGGGTGGCTTCCCTCTGCCGGCCACGTGGCTCAACCTGTCCACGGGCAACGTGACGCAGGCGCAGTTCGTTCAGATCATCCGGTCGTATCGTGCCCGCCTGCGTGCGCTCGTCGCGCGCAATCCGGCCGAGCGTGCCGCCGTGAGCTGGGCGTCGGTCATCGCCGACGCGCAGGCCGGCATCACGTCGGACATCTCGATCGCGATGAATGCGACGACGGGCTGGACACAGACGTGGGTGGTGCAGCATTACGTCGGCACCAACTGGCATGTGATGACGCCGTTCATCATCGGCATGGCCGACTCGACCGGCGCGGCGTACGAGTCGTGGCTGAACCAGCCGTTGCTGAATCGCACCCCGTTCATCATCCGCACGCGCGACGTGCGGTTCCCGGCCGGTGATACGCGCGCTGCGCAGAACGTGTCGTCGAATGGCGCCGCCACGGGCTCGGTTCCGCTCCCTGGCATCTACTACCGCAACCGACTGATCGCCGACGACGGCGCGGCCGCCGATGGCACGTGGGGCTTCTCGTTCTATGACCACGCGCGATTCCAGGCATTCCAGAACGCTTCGCGCATCGGCAACTTCCCGCACATGACCGTGGCGGAGATGAACGGGCTGATCGCCGAAGGCGCGATCCGCACGGGCGACTTCGCGCTGGCCGCGACGGCAATCGATCGCTCACGCGTGTCGCGCGGTGGCCTGCCGGCCCTCACCGGCGCCGGGATCACGAACCTGACCACGCCGGTGCCGGGTGGCAACGCCTGCGTGCCGCGCGTCCCGGTCCGTTCGTCCGCCGGCGTCTTCACGACGGTGTGCGGCAACATCCTGGAAGCGATGAAGTGGGAGAAGCGGATGGAGATGTCGTACGTCAGCTACGGCGCCTGGTTCTTCGATTCGCGCGGGTGGGGCGACCTGCCGGAAGGCACGCCGATCCACTTCCCCGTGCCGTGGCAGGAGCAGAACCAGCGTGTTGGCAACAAGCCGTCGAACGTCGGCGGCGTCGGCCAGCCTGGTGGTGCAGCCCGCGGGACCTACGGGTTCCCGTGATGACTGGCAGTGTGGCTCGGCGTGCCATTGCGATGGTCGCGGTGCTGGGCGTGACGGGGTGCTACACCTACGTCCCGACCACCACTGCGCCGGTCGCAGGTGCCGATGTGTCGGTCGCGCTCACTGATCGGGGCCGAGTGGCCCTGGGTGAGCGTGTCGGCCCGGAGATGGACCAGCTGCGCGGACGGCTCATGTCGAGCAATGATTCCAGCGTGGTCGTGTCCATGAGCGAGTCGGTCACACTGCGCGGGGTGTCAACCAAGTGGACGGACGAAGTGCTCACGCTCAATCGTGACTACTTCGGCAGCATTCGCACCAGAATCCTCTCGCGCGGCCGCACTGGCGCCGTGGCGGGAGGGCTCGGTGCGGCCGCAGTGATCCTCGTCGTGAATGGCGTCGTCAACTCGGGTGGTTCGAAGGTGAACCAGGACGACTCGAAGCCGCCGGTTCCGCCGGGGGGCACCAGCAAGATCGGGACCCTCAATATTCCATTTCGGAGCGACTTTTAATGCGTATCCGCTATACTCTCGCCGCCTTTGCCGGACTCAGTGTCCTCATGGGCTGCGACAAGGACGTGTCCGGGACTGACACGCAGCTGCAGCCAGCTGCGATCATCCGGTACGTCAATGCCGTGAACGACACGAGCCCTCTCGACTTCCGTTTCGTGGACGGGAGCATCGAAGGCTCGCCGCAGTACGCGAACGTGGTGTTCCGGACCTTCACGCCGTACCAGCGCGTCCGCGCCGGCACGCGGCAGATGAAGATCTTCACCAACCCGGCCCTGTACGCGAACAGCGCCGCGGTGGCCGTGCAGCAGCATCTCGACACGACGTTCACGTTCGAGGCGAATGCCCGCTACACGATCGTGTCCTATGGGTCCTCGCGCGTTGGTGCGGCCGTCAAGCACCGCCTGATCATCTATCGTGATGAACTGCCGGCGACGATCACCGCCACGCAGGTCGGTCTGCGCGCGATCCACGCCGCCCCTGGCGCGGGCAACGTGGACCTGTACGTGCGCACGAGCGAGACGGCGGCCGCCATCACCGGCGCACCGACGCTGGCGAACGTGGCACCGGGTGTCGCATCGGCGTACCTGCCGGTCACCGCCCGTGCGACGGGTGGCACCCTGACCTATCGCTTCGACATCACGGCACCGGGCAGCACCACCGCCGTTCCGCTCGCGAACAACATTGCCACCGGCCTGCTCGGCGTGGTCGGCACGGCTGGACAGAACCCGCTGGCCGGCTTCCAGGTCGGCCGGACGGTCGTCACGGCGATCGTCTTCCCGGCGTCGATCGTTGGTTCGCGCGCTCCGGCAGCGCTGACGACGGCGTCGATCCTGTTCATGCCGGACAAGGCGCTCGACTCGACCGAGCCGTAATCCGGTCGGATCCGACACCGGCGGATGTGGCGCCGGATCGGGATCGTGCGACATGCTGGACCGCGAACGCCGTCGCTTCGTACCGAAGCGGCGGCGTTTCGCGTTTCCGCCGGGGGGATGCATCTTCTGGCGGGTCAGGTGTAGTAATTGTTCACGCAGAATGCTGTGATTCCACGCCACCCATCAGGAGCCGGACATGGTCGATTTCCGTTCAGCCGACATTCGCCAGATGGCCTGCGCACTCGGCGTCGCGCTCGTCGCGGGCTGCGCGAGTGGCGGTGCCGGCATGGGTGCCGGTGGCACACCGGCCGCCATCGCGGTCGGTGCCAGCGGCGGTTCACAGCGCGGCGTGGGTCTCGAGATGACCGTGCGCAACGACGGCCAGCAGTTCACGGTGGCCGCAGCCCCCGACGCAGTCTTCGATGCGCTGGAGGCGAGCTACGCGGCCCTGCAGATCCCGCTATCACGCCGGGAGCCGACGACGCGTCTCCTCGGCAATGATGGCCTCAAGATGCGCCGCCAGCTCGGCAAGATCGAACTGCGCCGCGCCTTCGACTGCGGTGGCACGTCGGGCATGCCCAACGCGGAGACCTACACGCTGACGGCGACGATCATCTCGAACGTCACCGCCGACGGGCAGTCGGGGGCGACGGTGAGCACGGTGATCGATGCCAGTGCCGAAAACCCGAACTTCCCAGGCTCCGGCGTGCGGTGCAGCTCCACCGGCACCTTCGAGGAAGCGATTGCGAAGGAAGTCCGCGCGCGGCTCAACGCACGCTGACCCGACGTCGAGCGCATGACACTGGAGATCGTGATGACGCAGGTGCAGCATGTTCTCCGCGCGGCGCGGACGTGTGGACGGGTGTTGCTGGCGGCAGTCGTCGCGATCGCGATGAGCGCCGTCTCGATGCAGGCGCAGCAGGTCACGCCACCGGCCACGGTACCAGCCACACCGACGGGGATCGAGGGCGTGGTGGTGGACAGTGCCGGCCGACCGCTCGCAAATGCACGCCTCGCCGTGCGTGACACGGCGCGCACGGGCCAGGCGGCGCTGCGTCGCACGAACGCGGAGTCGGACAGCCTTGGCCGGTTCCGCATCGTGGGACTCCCGGCAGGACTGCATGTGCTGGAGGTCCTGCGCGACGAGTACGAGCCGGCAGGCTTTCAGTTCAGCATCGTGAGCGGTGTCACGGCGCAGATCCGCATCACACTGGCGAAGGACCCGCTCTGGGCCGAGATGAAGCGCACGGCCGACAGCCTGCTGGCGGTGGAGCGCGCCGACTCGATCGCGCAGGCGCGTGCGGCGGCGCTGTCACAGCCACGCATGGGTGCGGCGTCACCTGGCGCGGCCACGGTCGCCGGCGCGCAGTTCGGCAAGGGCATGCTGCAGGGACGCGTCACGACGCCCGATGGGAAGCCGGTGTCGCGGGTGCAGGTGCAGGCGATGGGCACGAACTACTTCACCCAGACCGACACGGCAGGGAAGTTTCGCCTGACCGACCTGCCAGTGGGGCCGTATTTCCTGCGAGCGAGGAAGGTCGGCTACGATCCGGTGGTGTTCAGCGCCCAGATCGTGCGCGGCGATTCACTCGATGCCTCGGTCACGCTCACGCCGTTCACGGCCGCGCGCGGGCAGCGGCTCGATACGGTACGCGTCACCGCCGATGCGCAGCGTACGAGCCGACGGTTGCAGGGCTTCGAGGAGCGGCGTCGCAGCGCGCGCGGCTTCTTCGTCGATCAGAAGGAGATCTATCAGCGCCAGCCGAGTTATCTGAGCGACCTGCTGCGCGGCCGTGCGAACATCACGGTGCAGCGCAATGGCCAGACCGGGGAGACGATCATCTACGGCCCACGCCTCAGCATCAGTTCGGGCTACTGTCCGCTGGCGCTCATCATCGATGGCACGCTGATCCAGAACGCGGGGGCGAGCATCGATGCCCTGGTGCCACCGCAGATGGTGGCCGGCATCGAGGTGTACAACAGTGGCACGTCGGTGCCGTCGGAGTTCGCGCGTCTTGGCACCGACTGCGGTGCGATCGTGGTGTGGACGCGCTGACGTCGTCCTACGGAACACGGCAACAGCAACAGCAACAGCAGAACGCAAAGTCGCAGAGGAACAGAAAGAACGCAGAGGACTGCTGGGGGAACTGCGTGCGCGGGACGGCGGTCCATGATGTGTGCGGTGGGTAAGGGGGGCTGATGCTGGCCCATTTCGGTGTTCCCACAGCAACTCATTTCGCTGGCACTGATGCCCGCGGAAGCGCCAGACAGCTTTGCGACTTTCAGTCCATTTGCGACTTTGCGTTCTGCTGTTGCCGGCGCTGGCGGTGCGAAATGCTGCGGACATCGTTCAGGGCTTACGTTCGCGCGCCTCGATCTCGGCCTGTGGGTTGCGCAGCCAGATGACGAAGACCGAGCAGTCCACCCAGCGCTGATACTCGGGCGGGGTGGAGAGCTGGCTGGTGTAGACCTCCATGGCGAGGATGTCGCTGGCGCGGAACATCGCCTCAGGGCCGATCGAACCGCCGGCCTGGAATCGGACGCCGTTGACGATGAAGGCGGGCTGGCAGCCGGCACCGCGACCGGCGGTGAGCCGCTGCGACCGCGCATCGGAGCGCCCGCTCACACCGGGCACGAGGCGCATCGCGGTGCCGAGGTCGGAGATGCCGTTGAGCTGCTCGCGGGTGAAGAAGTAGCCGCCGCCGCGCCTGCGCCGCAGTTCGAAACCCACCGAATCCCAGGTGGCACGACGATTGGCCCGAACGGTGACGGCGCCGAGCACTGCGGCGGTGCGGTCGAGGGTGATGTCACGGTCGAGCACCCGGCCGGGCCGCACGTTGAGACCGATGCGGCTGGGCCTGAAGCCGATCGAGCGGACCTCCACCGCACGTACTCCGGCGGGCACGTCGGCGAAGGTGAAGCGCCCTTCGAGATCGGTCGTGGCGGTGCGCGCCGGTCGGTCGAGCTGCACGGTGACCCGCGGCAGGGGATCGCCGGACTGCATGAGGATGCGTCCGGTGATGGTGCCGCCGCCGCTTCGTCCGCCGCGCACCGAGTCGCGGGCCAGCACGGCTGCGGAATCGCTGCGCGTGACGGGTTCCAGCGACAGGTCCCACGCGCCGAACGTCGCGGCGCCGAGTTGCACGCGGACGCGGGCCGTCTCGACCGTTCCCTGCCGTGCCCAGACCTCGACTGACGAGAATCGCGGTGCCCGGCAGATGAGGAACTGGCCGAGTTCGCCGGTGCGCACGCGACTGCGCTCGCGCATGCCTCCGCCCGCGAAGCTGGTGTCGGCGCCGCGCCACGCCGCCGCCACTTCGGCGCCGACCACAGGCTCATCGGAGTCGGCGCGCCGGACGATGCCGAGGATCATGCCGTCCGAGACGGCGTTGCGCCGCACGCCGCAGCGGCTGTTCATGAACGTCTGGGGATCGGGCAGCGACACGGTCAGCGGTTCGTCACGACCCTCGAATCGAATCGGTACGCCCAGTGTGTCGATGCCGAGCGAGTCGAGCAGCGGGTGACGGACGATCAGGTGCAGGAGGCCGGGGCGGACGCTGTCGAACACGAACTGCCCGTTGTCCCCGGTCGCGGTGACATGGGACGAATCGCCGAGCGAGAGCAGTGCGCCGCGAAGCAGGTCGTTGGACAGGAGGCTGTCGTACAGCACGCCGCGGAGCTGCCGCGGGGGACCGTCGGGTATCGCGGCGGCGGATGCGCGCGGGGCTGGTGTCGCCGGCGCACGCGGGGTGGCACGCGACGCGGCGCAGCCGCTTACGACGCTCATCGTGAGCAGCAGCGTGCAGAGTCGCGCAGGATGCCGAGGTGCCGTCGCCATGGCGTCAAGAGTAATGGCCGTCGGCGCTGCCGACATCGTCGTCGGCAGCACAGCCGACGGCGTCGAATACGGCGATGCGGGAAGCGACGCCGTCGAGTGATGCCGACGTGAATAGAGTGCGGCGTCGTCCCGTCGCAGCGTGCCGTCACCCGTGGGCGCTGGAACAATGACGAGCGCATGAATCCGGCGTGAGTTCCAGGGCCTGAGGTCACAGAGTGGTCGCGTCAGTCATGGCTCGTGGCTGGCGCGGTGCCGGCGATGCCAGGGCACGGTGGCCGCGATCAGGGATTCTGGCGGGAGGATGTGCGCATGCGAACATGGATGGCGGGAACAGTGCTGCTTCCGGCAGCGGCGGTGCTGCTGGCGGCGTGTGGGGAGCGGGACGGCGGGCCGCTGGCTCCGCTGCCGGTGCGGGCGACCGTGCTGTCGGCCAGCGGGCCGTGCAATGGTGTGAACCCGACGAGCGCGTCGAGCTTTGGAGGCCTGCCGATGATCACGATCACGGCGACCTTTTCCGGCGCCGCGCTGGGCCTGCCGAGCAACCTGCTGCAGCAGATGAATTTCGGATACGGCGACGCGTCGATGGTGCCGTGCGCCAACACTGTCGACGTGACGTACGCCGTGCGTGACGTCGAGCAGGAGGACACGCTCGATCTTGCGATTCCGGTACCGGCCGGGGTCGACCCATCGGCATGGGGCCAGCTGTCCAACCGCGAGCGGGCCAAGCTCCTGAAGGTGGCGGAGCTGATCTTCAGTGTGGCGCCTGCGTTCTACGGGTCACCGGGCGCTGTGATCCAGCAGAAGCTCCTGCCCGCGACGGAGGAGGCGAAGGTGCGCGCGAAGATTCGCGCGTTGGACTTCCTGGCCGGCAGGTCAGCCGAGTTGCTGGCGGGTGGCATCTACGGGTGCCTGCTGTTCCAGAACCTGACGCTCGATCCGGGGTGGGTGCTGATGCGCCGCGAGACGCTCCAGCTCACGGCGGATCTCTCCGCCGCGTTTGCGGAGTCGCTTTTCGACACGAAGCCGCTGTCTGGCATCGTGTTCGCGCGCAATGGTGCTTTTGGCGCCGACATCGCGTCGCGCGCGACGACCCTGCCGGTGGACTGCGGCTGGGCGGTGTTCAGCGCGACGGGCAGCGGTCGCGTGGTGATCGATGACCCGTACGCCCCGCCGACGGGTGGGCCGTCGCCGAAGCCGTTCGTGCCGGATGGTGGTGGAACGTGGGATCGCTGACGCGTCGCTGACGTCAGACCGTAGGGTCAGGGTGTGCCGGCGCCGGTGCACCCCGCCCATTGCTCCCTTCAGTCCACGACAACACACCAGACGATGCGACGCAATTTCCTGTTGGTGACCGCAGCCTGTCTCCTCGCCGCGGTTGTGCAGGCGCAGGGTGGTATGCGGCGGCCTGTGAACACGCTCGAGAGTCTTCTTCGCGTGTCGGCACTGCTGGGCCAGCCTGCGAGTGCGCTCGGTGCGATCTGGCCGATCGCGCTCGAGCCGGGCGCACGCGAGGCTCCGTTGCATCTGACCGGGGCTGACCTGCTGGTGGTCACGTTCGATGCGCCGGCGAGTGGCGAATCGGCGCGCGTCTCGGACGTGAGGCTGATGACGCGTGTGGCGGATACGCTCGCGCTGCGCCGTCGTGTTGCCGAACTGCAGTCGGTGCTCACGGTCCGTCTCGGTGCGCCGGATCGGTGTGCGGGTCCGCCTGGAGCGCCGGCACACCTGCATGCGCCGCAGGAGGCCTCGCGTCTCTGGACGCGAGGCCTGCAGGGCTCGGTCACGCGCCTGCTCTGGTCTGTCGGGCCATCAGGCGTGGGGCTGATGGTGCAGTTGCAGGTTGGCGTCCTCGCGCAATCCGGTGTCGAGGGCGTGTATCGGTGCGGCGCGCCGATGCCGTGAGTGTGCCGTCTGGTGGCTGACGCTCACCGGTCGAGCAGCGACAGCACGAGCGCCGTCGAGGCATCGGCCGCGCCGACGTTGCGTGCGACGACGGCACGCGCATTGGCGCCGGCCGTGCGTCGTGGAGAGGGGTCGGCGGGATCGCACCAGTGTTCGAGGAGTGCGTGGAGTGCGCGTGTGTCGGACACTGCGGTGGCGCCATTGGCGGCGATCAGCAGGGAGGCGTCGCGGCTGGCGGTGTGTCGGGGCCCGAATGTGACCGGGGCGCCGTAGGCGGCGGGCTCGATCACGGAGTGCAGGCCGGCGTCGTGAAATCCGCCGCCGACGAATGCGACGTCGGCCAGAGCGTAGAGTTCGCCAAGGACGCCGACGCGGTTCACCAGCAGGACGTCGGCGGTGGTATCGTCGGGGCCGTCGAGTGTGGCGTGGCGCAACCCGGCGGTGTCGCACCAGGCTGCGATCGGCGCGAGGTGTGCGGCGGTGGGTTCGTGCGGGGCGATGATCAGGCGGAGTGCGCCGGGCCAGCGTGCGGCGAGTGCCTGCCAGGCGGGCAGCAGCTGGGCTTCGTCGGCGGGCCAGGTGGAGCCGGCGACGAGCGTGACGCGTGGCTGGGCGTGGAATCGCGCCAGCCATGGTGCCGACTGTTCCGCGGCGGCGGTGCGGGCGCTGACCTGGTCGTAGCGTGTGTCACCTGTGACGCGGATGACTGCAGGTCGAACGCCGAGTTCGACGAGGCGGGCGGCATCGGCATCATCGACGGCACCGACGGCGTCGAGGGTGGCGTAGGCGTCGCGGGTGAATGCCGCCGCGAGACCGCCACGGCGTCCCGAATTCGCAGCGAGTGCAGCGCTGATCATGCCCAGTCGCACACCGCGTCGTGACGCTTCGGCAACCAGGACCGGCCAGACATCCACCTTGCTGAACAGCAGTGCCGTGGGTTGCAGCGCGTCGAGTGCGGCGGCCATGTCGGCGGCGACATCGAAGGGGAGGTACGCGCGGAAGTCCGCGCCGGTGCGCGCGGCGAACGCGGCGGCGCTGGGCGAGAAGTGCGTGTACGCCAGCTGCACGTCGGGGCGTGCGAGTCGAAGTCGCTGCATGACCGGCACCGCCATGAGCCCTTCGCCGACACTGGGCGCATGAAACCAGGCCAGCGGGCGCGCGCGATCTCGGCCGGTGGTACCAAAGTCTCGGTACTGCTGCAGCAGGTCGCGGCGCGCGGCGACCGACTGCGCGAGTTTGCCGTATCCGGGGATTCCGGTGGCGGTGGCCGTGCGCACGAGCAGCCCTGCGGCGCCGTAGATCGCACGCAGGAGCCCGTTCACGCGTCGCGCACGCGGGGGTGGGCCGTGGCGCGCACGGGGTACACAGCGTGCGCAGGGTGCACTCGGTGCACGGTGGCGGTACGGCGGTTCGGGGTCAGCGAGGTGCGGCGAGCACCGCGTCGAGGATGCGACGGAAGTCGCCGATCGGATACGCGCCGCTCAGCACACTGTCACCGATGATGAATGCCGGCGTGCCATTGATGCCGGCGCCGGTGGCGCGGTCCGCATCACTGGCGATCAGCGGGCGCGTGGCGTGTGTGCTGACGCAGCGATCGTAGGCCGGCACGTCGAGCGCGAGCGTGCGGGCGAAGCGCGAGAACATCGTGTCGGGACGGGTGATCTCGTTCCAGCGACGCTGGGCATTGAACAGCGAGTCGTGCATCTGCCAGAACTTCGCCTGCACCGACGCACACATGGCCGCCTCGGCCGCGGGCCAGGCGTTCTGGTGGCTGCGCAGCGGCAGGTTCACGTAGGCCATGCGCGCCTTGCCGTTGTCGATGTACGCGGCGCGGAGTGCGGTGTAGGTGGAATCGTGGAAGGTCTTGCAGTAGGGGCACTGGAAGTCGCTCACCTCGAGCACGATGACCGACGCCGACGCGGCGCCGGTGATTCGGCCAAGGTCCGCCTTGCGCAGGAGTGCGGTGTCCATCTGCGTCGGCATCGAGTCGGCGCCGAGCGTGGCGGCGGTGGCCGCCGGCGTGGCGCTCTCGGCGGTCTTGGAGCAGGCAGCGAGCACGGGCGCCGCGAGCGCGACGAGGAGCAACCGGACGGTCATGATCGAGGGGCAGAGATGAACGTGAAAGTTACTCGCGCGCAGGGTGACTGCGGCAGCGGCCGCACGTCGCCGGCGCCGGTGTGGGTTCGCGAACGAGGCCGGTGACACTTCCAGTACGCTGGGGCGTATTATTCCGCGTCACCTCAAGCCCACTCGATGCCCTTCATTTCGGCGCTCGTCGCCGGTGTCATGGCCCTGCTGCAGGGCGTGACCATCCCGGCTGCCCCGACGGGGTACGTGAACGACTTTGCCAACATCCTGCCTGCCGATCGCGTCACGCTCCTGACGCGCATTGCCGAGGACGTCAAGGCGAAGAGCGGTGGCGAGATCGCCATCGTGACGCTGGCGGACATCGGCGACCGTGATCCGGCGGAGTATGCGCTGGCGATCGGCCGCCAGTGGAAGGTCGGCCAGAACGACGCCGTCGGTACGCGGTCCCGGAATGCGGGCGTGGTGATCCTGCTGGTGCCGAAGGAGACGAACAGCAGCGGCCGAGGCGCCTGCCGGATCGAGGTCGGGCAGGGCAGCGAAGGGTTCATCACCGATGGCATGTCGGGCGAGATCTGCCGCGAGGCCACACCGTTCTTCCGCGAACAGGAGTATGCGCGCGGGCTGTCGCTGGTCACTGTTCGGGTGGCTGAGCGGTACGCGCAGGAGTTCGGTTTCGCGCTGGACACGACCTTGGTGCCGCGCCGACCGCTGACCGGGCCGCGGCAGGTGCAGGTGAATCCTCTGGTCGTGTTTCTGATCATCATGCTCATTGTGTTCGTGCTGTCACGCGCTGGCGGCCGGGGGGGGCGCGGCGGTCGGGGCGGGGGCGGGGGTGGGACATTCATCCCGGTGGTCCTCCCGCCAATGGGCGGGGGCGGCGGCTGGGGTGGTGGTGGTGGATGGGGTGGCGGTGGCGGCGGTGGTGGAGGCTTCGGCGGGTTCGGAGGCGGCGGCGGGTTCAGTGGCGGCGGCGGAGGATCGAGCTGGTGACGACAATTGGGATGCAGGGCACTGAGGAGGCGAGCCAGATGGCGGTGAACGACCTGCTGTCGGCGCTGCGCGGCGTTTTCGGCGATTCGCTTCGCTCGGTCGTGCGCTTCGGCTCGGCGGTGGCAGGCGAGGTGCTGACGGGCCAGTCGGACACGAACCTGCTCGTGATCGTGGATGCGCTGCCACTCGACCTGCTGGTGCAGAAGGCGGCGGCGGTCCAGCGATGGACGAAGGCGGGCAACCCACCGCCGCTGCTGCTGACGATGGCAGAGTGGCGCGCGTCGGCGGACATCTTCGCGATGGAGTACGCCGACATCCTGCACCGGCACCAGGTGCTGGTGGGCGAGGCGCCGTTCGCCGGCATCGCGGTGGCGCCGGACGACCTCCGGCTGCACGTGGAGCGCGAGGCGATGGGCAAGCTGCTGCAGCTTCGGCGTGCCATCATGGCGGTTGGCGACGACGCATCGAAGCAGCTGCAGCTGTTGCTGAACGGGCTGTCGACGATGATGGTGTTGTTCCGTGGTGCATCGCGGGTGGCGGGGCAGGAGCCGTCGATGGATTACGTCGTGCTGAGCCGGTCGGTGGGGGCGCTGACTGGATTCGACGCGCAGCCGTTCGAACGGCTGGTGCAGCAGGCGCGGCGCGCGGTGCAGATTCCGCTGGCCGAAGTGCCGTCGCTGCTGCTGGGTGTACTGGATGCATTGGGGCGCCTCGTGGCGCACCTGGATCGTGCGGGTGGGACCGCACGATCGCCGGCGGCCACACCGTAAGTGGCCCGAGCCGGCACTGGACCCCGGCGCTGCGTGCCGCAGCGCCGTTCACTTCTGAACTTCGAGAGAGCGAAACGATGCGTGCAATGACAATGGCTCGATCCGACTCAAGGCGCAGCCTTCGTACACGATGGATGCGCCGTGCGGTGATGCTCCTGCCGTTGGCGCTCGGCGCTTGCGGCTACAACACGATTCTGACGCTCGTTGAGACGGCGGCGAAGTCGCAGAAGGAAATCGAAGTGCAACTCCAGCGTCGCGCTGACCTGATCCCGAATCTGGTCGCAACCGTGAAGGGGTTTGCCGCACAGGAATCGAGCATCTTCGTTGCCGTGGCACAGGCGCAGCGCGGCCTGACTGGCGCGCTGGCCCGTCCCGGCGGTGCGAATCCAGCAGAGTTGGCATCGGCGAACGACGCATTGTCGCGCGCGGTGCTGCCGATGATGACGCTTGTCACGAGCTATCCGCAGTTGAAGAGCGACGCGCAGTTCCTCAAGCTTCAGGATGAACTGACCGGCACAGAGAACCGGATTGCCGTGAGCCGTACCGACTACAACAACTCGGTGAACTCGTACAACAGCTACATCCGCAAGTTTCCGGCAGTGATGACGGCCAAGGTCCTTGGCAGCAAGTCGCGCGAGTACTTCGAGGTCACCGATGCGGCGAAGCGTGAGGCGCCGACCGTGGACTTCAGCCCGACAACTCCGGCTCCTGCTGCGACGCCGGCTCCTGCGGCCCCCGCCAAACCGTAGTCCCGTGACACGGCACTGAGTGGTTGCCGTGATGTAC
>JANNXU010000013.1:0-27565 GCA_031409715.1 Gemmatimonadaceae bacterium
GCCCGCACCGACGCCGCCCGCACCGACGCCGCCCGCACCGACGCCGCCCGCACCGACGCCGCCCGCACCGACGCCACCCGCACCGACGCCACCCGCACCGACGCCGCCCGCGCCGACGCCACCCGCGCCGACGCCGCCCCCTCCACCCGCTGAGGACTGCACCGTGCGCGCCTACACCGTTGGCACGACTGCGACCGGCAGCATCGGCGCGACGACGTGCCGCAGCGTGAGCGGCTACTCACTCGCGGATCAGTACCGGATCACGACCGCCGCGGCGCAGTTCTTCTCGCTGCGGCTCGCCGCGAGCGTGCGCTCCACGTTCGTGCCGCTCGTGATCGGCGGCACCAGCTACGCACTCCCCGCATCGGACACCGCCGTCACCGCGTTGCTTGCAGTGCGCGCGGGGACGTACGGCTTCCTCGTCACCTTTGCGTCGGCCAGCAGCGGCAGCTACAGCGTGAGTTCGCTGGCCAACCCCGATGCGCGGGCGAGCTGCGTTCCCACGCTCGCGACACTGGGCGTGAGCTTCGCGACGGGGTTCAGCGGCTCATGCCGGGAGCGTGACATCACCATCCTCCCTGCCCTCGCGGCGTCGGCCCACCTGCGCGTCTCCGTCGCCACGCCCGATCGTCCGATCACCGTGGAACTCCGTGACGCGGCCACCGGCGCCGTCCTGCAGACGCAGACCGCCAATCCGGCAAAGAAGATCGCGGTGATCGATTACACGAACGGCGCAACGGCGCGGCGTGTGATCATCCGCATCGGCACCGGCGGAAGTTCGAACATGGTCGTGCCGATCGTGATCGACCCCTGATCGATCGTGATCGAAGTCTGATCGAACCCGCGTGAACTGACGTGCCTGACGCGTGCGCGGCGACTGATGCCGCGCACGCGTTGCTCGTTCAGGGCACACTCCCCTTGCGGTAATCGAGCTGCGGCTTCTGCGTGCCCAGCACCGTCGAGTAGCGGAAATCCACACCGCGCTTGCGTACCAGTTCGGCCCGGGCCGTCGCAATCGTCGCCGGCGTGGCGAACAGTTCGGCACCGGTCAGCGCCATGGTCTTCGCCGCGACCATCATGCCCTTGGCACCGATGCTCATGCCACCGGCAGCCACGGCCTGCCACGAGTGCGCCGCCGTGCCGGGCACCCACGTCGCCGCCGAGAGCTGGACCGTCGGCACCACCCAGCTCACGTCGCCCACATCCGTCGAACCGCCGCCGAGCGCGCCGGCACCAGTCGAATCGATCACCAGCGGCTTCACGCGCGAGGCAATCTCCAGCGGCAGCTTGGTGAACGCCGTCGAGTTCTGCAGTTGCAGCGCGAACGCGCGTTCCTCGGGTGTATACGTGAATCCACCCACACGCTCCAGCGCGCGCTGCTGCACCTGCGCCAGCGTGGCGTTCGGCAGCAGCGAGTACACCGAGCCCACCAGCTGCAGCTCGAAGGTGGTGCCCGTCCCGATCGCGGCACCACGTGCGGCGTTCGTGATGCGCTCCCAGATGTCGTTCACGACGCGCATGTCCTGATGGCGCGCCACGTAGTACACCTCGGCCTCGTCGGGCACCACGTTGGGCGCCCTCCCGCCGTTGGTGATGACGTAGTGGATGCGGCTGCCGTCGGGGATGTGTTCGCGCAGGTAGTTGGTCATCACGTCCATCGCCTCGACGCCATCCAGCGCCGACCGGCCACGTTCCGGTGCGGCGGCGGCGTGTGAGCTCAGTCCGCGGAAGCGGAACTTCCCCGAGATGTTCGCCATCGACATGTTGCCGTTCACGGCGTTGTCGTCACCGGGGTGCCAGGCGATCACCGCATCCACGTCGTTGAACACGCCATCGCGCACCATGTACACCTTGCCTGCGCCCCCTTCCTCGGCCGGTGTGCCGATCATGCGCAGCGTGCCCTTCACGTTGTTCGCCACCATCCACTGCTTGAGCGCGATCGCGGCAGCCGTGCTGGCGGTGCCGAACAGGTGGTGCCCACAGCCATGCCCCGGCGCACCGGCCGCGATCGGGCTCCGTTCCGGCGTCGCTGCCTGCGACAGCCCCGGCAGCGCGTCGAACTCGCCGAGGATCGCGATCACCGGCTTGCCGCTGCCGTATTCCGCGACGAATGCCGTCGGCTCACCAGCCACGCCGGCGGTGACCGTGAAGCCTGCAGCCTTCAGTTCGCCCTGCAGCAGCGCGGAACTCTTCACCTCCATGTAGCCCACCTCGGCCAGCGTCCAGATCTGCTGCGCGATCTGGCCATAGTGCGCGGCGCCGGCGTCGAGCGTGGTGAGGATCGAGGCGGTGCCTGCAGCGGGCCGCGGGAGCGGCTGCCCGTGCAACGGGAAGGCGACGACGAAGGCACCTGCAAGGGACAGCGCAGCGAGGGAGCGTCGCGGCATGGGTCGAGGGTCGCGGGGGATCTGGCAGGCCGGACGCCTCGTGCGCCGGTTCGCCCACGGAAGTTGTGGCGGCGTCGGGCACCGCGCGAGCGTGCGCAGCGAACATCTCGCCGACGCCGTGGGCTCGATCCCATTCGTGCGACGCAGCCACTCCTCAGGATTCCGGCGCCATCTCCCCGACATGGTGCGCCACGCAGTCAATCCTCAGGACTCCGGCGCCCTCTCCGCGACGTGGCGCGCCACGCCGGCGCCTCCTCAGTAGCCGCGCGCCAGTCCCCGCCCTCGCGGCTCGGTCACCCCGACCCAGCGTCCATTCTCACGATGAATGCTCTGGACGTTGGTCAGGAACCCCCAGGGCGAGAGCATCACCCCGTGACCGAGTGGCCGCATGAACACCACCGCGCTGTCCGCCCACGCCGACTTCTCCACCAGCAGCGAGTCGGGCACGTCCTGATGGTGGAACTGCGGCGCCGTCATCGCCTCGGCCAGCGTACGGCGATGGTCCACCAGACTCACGATCTGGTGCGCCACGGTCGTGATGATGTAGGCGCCGCCCGCCGCCCCCGTCACCAGCTCCACGCGATTCGTCGCGTCGAGCATGATCGTCGGTGTCATGCTCGAGAGCATGCGCTTCCCCGGCACGATCGCATTGGCGCTGCCCTGCACCAGGCCCATCGCGTTGACCGCACCGAGCTTGGTGGTGAAGTCATCCATCTCGTTGTTGAGCAGGAAGCCTGCGCCCGGCACCGTGAACGCCGACCCGAAGCTCTCGTTGAGCGTGGTCGTGATCGCAACCGCGTTGCCGTCGGCATCCACCACCGAGAAGTGCGTCGTGTGCCGCGGTTCTCTTGGTGCGGCGACGCTCGACGATCCTGACGAGATGGTGCCGATCTGCGCACGGAGCATCGCCGACGTGTCGGGCGAGAGGAAGGACTGCACGGGAATCGGGACGAAGGCCGGATCGCCGAGGAGCGAGTTGCGACGCACGTACGCACGCCGTTCCGCTTCGGCCATCAGGTGGATCGACGCGGGGGTCCGCCATCCCAGCGCCGCCACGTCGCGCCCTTCGAGAATGCCGAGGATCAGCGCGAGCGTCAGTCCGCCCGATGACACCGGCGGCATCGACACGATGTGATGGCCGCGGTAGTCGAAGGTGATCGGGTCGCGCCAGATCGGCGCGTACGTCGCGAGATCGGCGGCCGAGATGATGCCACCGCTGGCCTGCATCGCGCGCACGATCAGCCGTGCCGTCTCGCCCTCGTAGAAGCCCGCCCTGCCGCGCGAGGCGATGCGCTGCAGGACGGCTGCGAGCTCCGGCGCACGCCACTGCGAGCCCAGCGGCGGAAACTTCCCGTTGCGCAGGAAGAGCGCCGCGCTCGCCGGATCGCGGACGAGACGGTGCGCGCCATCCTCGTCGTCATCGGAGAAGGCCGAGTCGATCGCGAAGCCCTGCTGGGCCAGTGTGATCGCGGGTTGCACCAGTTCCGCCCACGGTCGCCGTCCGAACTTCCGGTGCGCCTCGTAGAGTCCTGCGACGGACCCGGGCACGCCGGCCGCCAGCGGCCCGGTGGTACTGCGATCGGTGAGCTGGCCAGTCGTATCGAGGTACATGTCGCGCGTGGCGGCGCCCGGTGCCGTCTCGCGGAAGTCGAGCGCGACGTTCCGTCCATCGATGCGCGCCACCATGAACCCGCCGCCGCCAAGGTTGCCGGCCGCGGGATAGGTGACCGCCAGCGTGAGCGCGATGGTGACCGCCGCATCCACGGCGTTGCCGCCGGCCCGGAGCACGGCCAGGCCGGCCTCGGTGGCATACGGCGAGGCGGAGACCACCATGGCCGAGTCGGCGGATGCGGGGCGGGCCTGACGGGGCGCCGGGTAGCCACCGGCAGCCGTTGCCGAGGCGGCGGCGGCCTCTCCCGCAGTCCGTGCGCGACAGGCGGTGAGGCTGACCGCAGCGACGAGCAGCGGCAGGAGAAGCGGGGTCGGGCGCGGGAGCGGCATGTCGCGAAGGTAACGGGCGGCGCTGCCTGAACATCGTAGCGTCGCCCCTCGCGTCCGTGCGCCGCGACGCGTGTGCACAGGCCGCCTGCACCGGTGCTCGGCAGTGGCGCTACGGGAGTGGTGCGACGTACATCGCCGAGGAGAAGCCTGCCCCCGCGAGATATCCGATACGGGTCCCGTCAGGCGAAAAGGCGATGCTGCTGATGTCGCGGTTGACCACGGCTGCAAGTCGTGTCGCCTTGGACGCGACATCGAACACGTAGAGCTGTGACTGACTGCCGGCGCATTGAGACCATCCGGGCGAATAGCACAGATCGCGGCTGTACGCGATGCTGCGTCCATCCCTCGACCACGCGAGTGAGGAGAGCCGAAGCATGTCGATGTTCGTCAAGTCGACGGGTTGCCCTTCGGTGGACGCGATGAGCGTCGTCACTGCGCCGCTGGCACCGTTCACGAGTTCCGTGAAATAGAACGCGCCCGAACGAATGTGCTCGATGCCTCGCGGACCCCAATGAATCGACTGGATCGCAGAGGTCGGGCCGGTGAGCGCGTTGGACGGTGAGACGGCGCCACTGCCGATGTCGACGATGCTGAATGTCTGACTGACACTCTGGCACAGCAGTTGGCGTCCGTCGGGCGACACCGTGACGATGGACCGGCACCCCGCAGCCAGCACGCGCCTCGTTTGCGACGGCACGTCGTAGAGCCATACAGAATCGGGCTCGGTGCGGTAGATGACCTGTGCCGCGTCGGCACCGGTCAATACGGCCCGACCCAACGAGTTGCCAACTCCCGGGAAGTTCGCAATCGGCACCCGCGCACTGTCGGTCGCGGCGAAGTAGAGTGCGCCACCCAACAGGAAGAACGTGTGTCTCCCGTCTCGCGAGACCGCAAATTCGGCGTACCGCGCATCGCGGATGGGGGCGGTATCGATCACGCGGATCGTGCCGTTCGCAACATGGACCACCCGCAGCTGCGACCGCGCGCCCGTCTCGTCGAGCCCTGTGTACGTGATTTCGTCGTCACGCTCCCAGCGCATCCGGGACGACGATGAGAGGACACCCGCCGCAATGAGTTGACCCGGCTTTTCCGGCAGCAGCTTGCTGGGCGAGGATGCCGGTGCAGCGACCCCCCCGCCGTCCCTGCTGCACGCAAGGCAGGTCGTGGCGAGCAGAAGCAGACGGACGGTCTGGCGTCCGATCACCAGCCGAAAGAGACGGGCGACCGTGCCAACCGGCGCCGTGCCTGCACTGCGTGACGGGTTGACGGGACGAGAAGGTGCGGTGGCGGACATGAATCCTCTTCCGGTGCGGGGAGACCGATGACGGCTTCGTCCGACAGGATGGGATCGTGCGCTGGCGCGAACGATACGTCAGATGACGTAGGCGCGGCTGACGATCAAGGGGGCCGCCTTTCGAGGGGTCCTTTTCAAGGGGTCTCCTTTTCAAGGGGTCAGAGTCCTTGACCTCCTGGTAGGACAAGGGGTCAGAGTCCTTGACCTCCACATGGGTCAAGGACTCTGACCCCTTGAAGGTCAAGGACTCTGACCCCTTGAAGTCGACCCCTTGAACGTCAAGGACTCTGACCCCTTGAAGTCGACCCCTTGAAGTCGGAGTCGACTGTGCGACGCCTGTCCGATGCCTGACCGCCCGTCAGCGCCAGGACCGGCGCGCACCCAACGTCACCGCTCGATCTTGAACCCCGCCATCGCCCACGGACGGTAGAACTCGTACGACGGGTCATCGCCGCCGCCGCCGCGGTTGACGCGGTCACCGACCGTGGCGCGGAGCGGGGTGTTGGAGAGGTTGATCGCCTCGATGAAGAACTTGATGCCCTGCGAGACCTGGAACGAACCGGAGGCGTCGACCTGCAGGCGCGACAGCGTCCGCGTATCGCCATCGGGGGTGACGGGATTGATCGTCGACAGGAATGCGCCCGAGTAGTTCGCGCCGACGCGGAGCGAGAGGCGATTGCGATCGTAGAAGATGCCGACGTTGCCGGCGTTTCCCGTCTGGCCAGGCAGCGCGGACGTCGTGCCGGTCCGCGACGGAATGGTCGCCTCGGACTTGGTATAGGTGTAGTTCGCGTTCAGGCCGAAACCGCTGAGGATCCCGGGCAGGAACGTCAGCTGCTGCTGCCATGCGACTTCGAAGCCGTACAGTGTTGCCGACGGCCCGTTCTGCGGCTGGGTGACGAGGATCGCGTCCGGTCCGAGCGCGTCCTCCGGCGTGCGCGGCCGCGACGTCGCGAAGATGTAGTTGGTCAGGTCCTTGTAGAACGCGCCCGCCGACATGAAGCCAACGGTGCGGAAGTAGCGCTCGACCATCACGTCGTAGGCCTTGGCCGTCGTGGCGAGGAGGTCGGGATTGCCGATCGAGGCCGTCTGCTGCCCGACCACGATGTTCACGTACGGCGTCATGTCGCGGAACTGTGGGCGAACGAGACTGGTCGTGAAGGCGGCACGGATGTTGGTCAGCTCGTCCACGCGGTAGGTGGCGTTGAGCGATGGGAACGCGTTGATGTAGTTGGTCGATCCGCTGACGGGCGCCACCGTGACGACGCTGCCGGTCTGCGTCACCCGCGACGCGGTGTTGTTGGTCGCGGTCCGCTCGACGCGCATACCCGGGACGAGCGTCAGGGCACCGAGATTGAACGTACCCATGACGTAGCCCGCGTACACATCTTCACCGACACCATACGTCCCGCCCTGCGACGTCAGTGTGCTGTTGAGCTGATCGACGGTGAATGCGCCGGGGTTGTTCGCGATGAACGCCGCCGCGTTGCCCGCATTCAGCGTGCGACCGAACTGGTAGTCTCCGTCGAACAGCGTGCGACCGGTGGTCTCGGTCACGAGGTTGCTGAAGAGCGTTGCTCCCGTCGCGCCCAGCGAGTTGGTGCCGAGGG
Organism: Gemmatimonadaceae bacterium; assembly: GCA_031409715.1. Classification (GTDB taxonomy): domain Bacteria; phylum Gemmatimonadota; class Gemmatimonadetes; order Gemmatimonadales; family Gemmatimonadaceae; genus JACMLX01. The sequence goes on from JANNXU010000013.1 coordinate 7,293, forward strand.
CGCTCGTGTACGCGGTGGTGTTGAGCACGTTGTCGCGGTCCTTCAGCCGTGCCGCCACACCCAGCTTGATCGTGCCGATGGCGACCGGGACGACCAGGTTCACCTTGCCGCTCAGGTCACGGTCCCTGGTGTCGCGCACTTCGCGCGTGAAGGCGCTGAACGGGAACCGAGTCGGGTCATCGAAGAAGCCGGTGACGACGTTGGCCCGCGGACGGTTCGGGTCGGCGAAGTTGTACGCCAGCGTCATTCCGGTCTGCCGGAACGACATCGTCCGTACGTCCGGACGTTCCTCCGAGGCACGCGAGGTGCCGAGGGTCCAGTCGAGCGCCATGCCGTTGCGGGCGAAATGCTCGCCGCCGAACTGCGCCGTGATGATCTCCTGCGTCACCTTGCGCAGGCGGACGTCGCGGTCCATGCGCGCACCGGTCACCGTCCCGGAGTCGGCATTCACCTGTGTCCATCGTGAACCGCTGCCGCCGCGAAACCCGAAGCGGGTGCGGAAGCGCTGCTCGTCATCCGAAAAGGAGTTGTAGGTCCCGCGCAGGAAGATCTTGCTGTTGTTGCCCAACATGTAGTCGAGCGTGGCGTTCGCACCCTGCCGGAGGCGGTTGACCTGCGGGTAGTCGCGGAACTCGAACAGGTTGGGCGCATCGAGCGATGTCAGCGATGGTGCGACGCCGCAGTTCCGGGACTGGGAGCACCAGTCACCCTCGATGTTCTGCGAGGCGCGGTCATTGCGATAATACGTGCCACCGAACATCGCGCCGAACTTCTGCGAGGCACCGAAGCGCTTGCCGAGGTTGGTGCCGACGTTCACCAGTGCGCCGCCGCCAAGAGCATTCTGTCCACCGGCCAGCGTCAGGTTCGCGAGCGGGCGGTTCGCGCGGGCGGTGCGAGTGACGATGTTCACGTTCCCGCCGATCGCATCTGCATCCATGTCGGGCGTCAGGGTCTTCGACACCTGAATCGCGGCCGCCTGATCGCTCGGGATCAGGTCCATCGGCAGCTGTCGCGTGCTCTGCTCCGGGGTGCTGACGCGCAGGCCGTTCAGCGACATCGAGTTCAGTTCGCCCGCGGTACCGCGGATCTGCACGAACCGACCCTCGCCCTGATCGCGCACCACCGCAATGCCCGGCACACGCGCCAGTGCCTCGGCGAGGTTCGGATCGGGGAGACGGCCGACCAGTTCATTGTCCACCACGCTCGAGACATTCGCCGATGCGCGCTGCTGATTGAGCGCTGCAGCCTGACCGGCCACCTGGCCCGTGACCAGCACGCCGGCGAGGTTGCTGGCGGCGACGGCCAGCCTGGCATTCTGGGTCGTCGCGCTGTTCGCGCGCACGGCGACGGTGATCGTCTGGGGCGCAAACCCGATGTAGCGGTACGTCAGGCGGTGCGAGCCGACGGCCACGCGGTTGATCCGGTAGATGCCGTCGCGATCCGTTGCGACGCCGGAACGGGCGTCATCCACCAGCACGATGACACCGCCCAGCGGACGGCCGGACGTCTCCGTGACCGAACCGGAAATGGTGCCAGTCGCGCTCTGCGCGACCGCCATCGGGACTCCCACGAACGGAAACACGAAAACGAGCAAGGCGCGCAGATTGCGCGACGCCGAACGAGCGAGGGGCACGGGAGACTCTCCGGTCAAATACCAGGGTGATTGCGACCGGATAATCGTTATCAGTCTCTGCGGCAACTCGACCACCGTCATGTATCAGCTGAGTAACACACCAGCCTGCGCCCACGACGGCCGAGCACCCGTCATCTCCGGTACGTGGTCCGAGACCGCGAGTTCATGTCACCGGGCTGCCGGTTTGGTGCGCATCGCCTTCTCGATCCGCGCCTGAACGTCGGCCCATCGATAGAAGTGGAAGGCACCGCGGTTCGACATCATGGCCAGCATGCCATCCGCGAACGCCGCCCCCATGGGCCGCGACGTGATGTCGAGACCATCGGTCTGCTGCGCCATGACCGGGATCACCGCCAGCACGGGGTGCGAATGCGGCGCGCCACTGGCCCCCTCGCGGGCGAAGACATGGATCCGGTTCGCCCCCTGATCCGAGAGGACGATGTAGCCCGTCGTCGAGTCCCTCGCGTAGATGGCCAGGCCTTCGTGGTCCTCGCGAACGCCGCCCGTGGCAAAGAGCGCGAGTTGGGTGGCAGCCGAGTCGGGATCGGCGTGATACTTCCGGACTCCGACGCCCTCGTCCGAGTAGTAGAGGAAGCCCAGCGCATCATCCACGAGGATCGCCTCGATCTCCTTTCGACCGCTGTAGGCTCCAATCTCTCGAACCTTGGTGGCGGACACCCGCCCGTTCGTCGCGGTGAGCCGGTACTGCCAGAGGTAGCCCGTCGCCGGCCCGCCCTTGCCACCGACGAATGCGAAGACGGCGCCGTCGCGAGCTCGGCGATAGAGCGCGATGCCCATTGGTGCGCGCTCCGCCGTGCCATCCAGCACCGGGATGCCACCGCCGTCGATCGGCTGCATGTCCGGCAGGCGGAAGACACGAATCATGTTGCGATTCCGCTCCGTCGCCACGGCGATGTCGATCGACCCCTTCCCGTCGGTGAGCCCGTACTCCACGTCGACGTTGTTCATGCGCTTGAGTGGTGTCACACTGCGTGCGCGGTCGATGTGGCCGGCCAGATCGAAGACATACACGCCGCCGGTGCTGTCGCCCTTGTCGGTGCCGAGGACCACACTCGCAGCTGGCTCGGCGGCATTCACCCAGATGGCGGGATCGTCGCTGTCACCGGGCAGTGTGTCCGTGATCACGGCCGGGCGCAGCGTGTCGGTGCTGAGGGGCAGGGTGGCGTCCGCCGTCGCGTTCGCGGTCGCGGTCGCGGCAGCGGTGTCGGCCACGGGCGTGCGAGCGCCATCGCGGCAGGCAGTGGCGAGCGAGGCGAAGGCGAGGACCGCGGCGACAGGTGCGCGCATGCGACGAAGCGAGAGGAGTGGGAAGGCCGGTGGCAGGGCCGAGGTGCGGGGCAATGTAGGAGGCACGGCGTGCGCGGGTTGTCACGGATTCGTATCCGGCGCGGCTGCGGCGCCGCGATCCCGACGTCGATGATCGTCACGGGTTGCGCGCTCCGACGGCTGTCCGAGTGCCGCACGCTGGTCGGCCTTCCGGCCACGTCAGGCCGGATGCCTGAGCTTCAATCGGTGAATAGCTTAGCTCGATGTTACTCGCCATCATACAATCGCGGCGCCTCTCCGCGCGACGCATCTTTGCCGCGGCGCTCGTCGGCCTTGCCTGTGTGTCCTCTGCACGCGCGTTACGTGCACAGCAGGCGCCACCGCGTGCACTGCGCGTCCCTCGGGCCATCGTCCTCGACGGACAGCTGTCCGAGCCGGAGTGGTCACGCGCCGATTCTATCACCGACTTCCGGCAGCGTGATCCCCAGGAAGGTGCCGCAACGTCCGAGCGCACGGTGGTGCGACTGCTGGCCACGCCAGCGGGCCTTGCGATCGGATGGTGGTGCTACGATCGCGAGCCGCAGCGCATCGTCCGCTCACAGCTGCGCCGCGATGCGGAGCTGCGGTCCGACGACTACGTGTCGGTCATGGTGGACGGGCTGCACGACAAGCGCAGCGCGTTCTACTTCCGGAGCAACGCCAACGGCGCGATGTGGGATGGCGAACATCTCACCTTCGAGGCGGGCAACGAGGACTGGGATGGCGTCTGGAACGTGCGCGCGCGCGTGACCGGCGACGGCTATCAGGTGGAGATGCTGATTCCGTGGGCGACCCTTCGCTATCCAGCGGCCGACAGCCTCTTCGGCATGAACTTCCGGCGCTTCATCCCGCGCAAGAACGAGGAGTCGCTGTGGCGCGCATGGAAGCGCACGGAGGGCTTTCGCTTTCTGGAGCGCGAAGGACTGGTGGCAGGATTCGACAGTCTGCCGACACGGCCCAAGGTCGAGCTGCGTCCGTACCTGCTCGGCGAATCACGCGTTCCGGAACGCCGATTCGACCTGAGTGGACGCGACTCGATCGTCGCCCCCGCCGCGAGCAAGGCGACCGTCGGACTCGACCTCAAGATTCCGATCACGAACACGCTCACGGCCGACGTCACCGTCAATCCTGATTTTGCGCAGGCCGACGCCGATCGGCAGATCGTGAATCTGACGCGATTCCCACTGTTCTTTCCGGAACAGCGGCCCTTCTTCACCGAGGGAGCGGGCATCTTCGATTTCGGCCGCGTGCGTCAGACGCAGATGTTCTATTCGCGGCGCCTCGGACTGGGACGCAATGGGGTGCCAGTCGACATCCCGTTCGGGCTGCGCATGCAGGGCCGCGTCGGGAAGGACCAGATCGGCGTGCTGGCGATGCGAACGGGCGACGGTGAGGATGCCAGTAACGCGGTCGTCCGCCTCAAGCACGATGTGCTCGGCCGTGGCTACGTGGGTGCGATGGCGACGTTCAGCGATCGCCCATCGCAACCAAACAGTGCGTCCGGCGGTATCGATTTCAATCTGCCCTACATCGTGCAGGGTGGGCAGAATCTGGTACTGCTTGGCAATGCCGCGTGGAGTCAGGACTCCACCGGAGCGCCGGTCGGGGGCCACTACCGCCTCATCGCCGACTACCCCAACGACAACGCCGACATCACCGTGCGTTACGATCGGGTCGACGAAGCGTACAGCCCCGCACTGGGCTTCGTGCAGCAGCGCGGCATCAATCGCCTCGGCGGGAGCACTGCGTTCACGCCACGGCCGGGCGGGGCGAGTGCGATCCGTCGCTTCGAGTTCGACCTGCTGACGTACGATCTGGTCTATGATCTCGATTGGCAGCTGAGCAACGCCTCGCTCGAGGTCAAGCCACTGGGGCTGCAATTCCAGAGCGGCGACCGCGTGGAGCTCAACCTGCAGCGGCAGTTCGACCGGCCCACGGAGGACTTCAACGTCTTCTCCGGTGCCACGGTGCGCGCCGGCGCGTACTGGTGGAACCGTGTCGAGGTGCAGTACTCGGGCGCCGAAGCGCGTGGCGTGCGCATGAGCGTGACCGCCAGCACGGGGCAGTTCTACGACGGTCGCTCCTCGGAGGCGTCCGTCGGTGCACGCATCCGCAGCGCGCCGCACGTGCTCGCGACGGTGGACATCGTCCGGTCGACCGTCACGCTGCCGACGGCGAGCTTTTCGGCGAACACCGTGCGCATCCGCGCCGACTACGCCATCAACGCCCGGCTCAACAGCACCCTGTTCGCCCAGTGGGACAACCAGTCCGAGCGCGCCAGCATCAACGCCCGCGTCCGGTGGACCGTCACGCCCGGCAGCGACCTGTTCGTGGTGTGGAACAGCGCCTGGCCGACCGGATTGGAGCGGTCGATTCCGTGGTCGAGGCCGATTCGTGGGGGGTTGATCGTGAAGTATGTGTACTTCTTCCGGAAGTGAGGGGGAGGCGCGTCGTAATTGGCCAGTGCTCCAGCTCAAGCGGTCAAGCGGTCAGAGTCGTTGTTGCGCGCGTGCATCAAGGGGTCAGAGTCCTTGCTGCGCGCCTGCATCAAGGACTCTGACCCCTTGATGGAGACCCCTTGATGGATGGCGACCCCATGATGGCTGGAACCCCATGATGCCGCCCGACCCGTGATGCCACCGTGAGCGAGTTCCTGACCGGTCTCCGGTACTCGACGCGAACCCGCCGACTTCCGAACCTGCTTCCGTCCTGGACAGCCGCCCGCCCCCTCATTCCGTCCGGCCGGCGTCCGCCAGTCAACGGAGCTCGACCGTCAGCTTGACACAATCAAGTCACAGGATTCACCTTTGTTCGCACAGCGAACAAAGGTGAATCGCGCCAGGATCCCGCAGGGGGCGGCGCACGTCAGGTTCGGGAACACAGCTACCTACCGGAGTCCCTCCATGCGCCCGTGGACCGTCCCGACCCGCACCCTGATGCTGGTTGCCGCCAGCATCGCTGCGGCCTCATGCAGCCGAGATCTCGCCTCGACCGAGCCGGCGCCCTTCCCGAGTCAGCCCGACGTCTTCACCGATGTCTTTGCCCCAGGCGTCCGATTCGAGGCCTTCGGCGGATCGAAGGTCGATGCACTCAGCATCGATGCAACGATTCGGCGCAGCGGCGCGGCCGCCATCAAGGTCACGATCCCCGCACCCGGCGATCCCACCGGCGGCTACGCGGGCGGTGCCTTCGTGGCCAACGTGCCGCGTGACCTGTCCGGCTACAACGCGCTCACGTTCTGGGCCCGGGCGAGCATCAGCGCCACACTCAATGTCGCCGGCGTCGGCAACGACAACACGGGTACATCGCGATTCACCGCCTCGACATCGACGATTGCGCTCACGTCGGCGTGGAAGAAGTACGTGATTCCGCTGCCGTTGGCGTCGAAACTGTCGCGCGAAGGTGGGCTCTTCTACTTCGCCGAAGGTGCGGAGAGTGGTGCTGGTTATGATTTGTGGCTTGATGACATCAAATTTGAGCAGCTGGCCACCATCACGAATCCGCGCCCGGCGTTCACCTCGTCGTCGGTGAACGACGAGATCGGCGCCGCGGTGACGGCCGCCGGCACGAAAGTCACCTTCAACGTTGCTGGCACCGATCAGACGCTCGACGTCGCGCCGGCGTACTTCACGTTCACGTCGTCCAGCGCGACGGTCGCCACCACGGCGGCGAATGGCGCGATCACCCTCGTCGGCGCCGGAACCGCCTCCATCACCGCGACGCTCGGCGCCACCGCCGCGACTGGTACGCTGACCGTCAAAGCCTCGCAGCCGCCAACGGTCGCCGCGCCCGTGCCGACGCGACTCGCCGCCGACGTCATCTCGCTGTTCGGGAGCACGTACACGGGCGTCGGTGTCAGCACCTGGTCTGCGCCGTGGGATCAGGCCGATCTCGCCGACGTCACCATCGGCGGTCGCACGACCAAGAAGTACTCGAAGCTCGGCTTCGCCGGCATCGAGTTCAGCACACCGGTCAACGCGACCGCGATGGGCTTCCTCCATATGGATGTGTGGACGCTCGACGCCAGCTCGTTCAAGGTCAAGCTGGTCAACTTCGGCGCCAACGGCGTCTTCGGCGGCGGGGACGATTCGGAGTTCGACCTCACCCTCTCGACGACGACGACCCCCGCCGTCACCACCGGCGGATGGAGCAGTCTCGACATCCCGATGTCGGCCTTCACGGGCCTCGCGGCGCGTGGACACATCGCACAGATGATCATCGCCGGCGCGAGCCCGACGGTGTACCTGCAGAACATCTATTTCTACAAGGTGCCACTGCCGACCGCACCGCCGACGGCCGCACCCACGCCGACGCGACCGGCCGCGAGTGTCATCTCGCTCTTCAGCAACGCGTATACGAACGTCCCGGTCGACACCTGGTCCGCGGTGTGGGACAATGCCGACCTGACCGATCTGCAGATCGCCGGCAATGACACCAAGCGGTACACGAACTTCGTCTTCGCCGGCGTGGAATTCACCTCGACGCCGGTGAACGCCGCCGCGATGACCACCTTCCACATGGATCTGTGGACACCCAGCCCGACTGCCGCGCCAAAGGCGTTCCGCATCAAGCTGGTCGACTTCGGCGCGAACGGGATATTCGGTGGTGGCGATGACGTGGAGCACGAGATCACGCTCACGGCAGCGACGACTCCGGCACTTGCCACCGGTGGCTGGGTCGGCATCGACATCCCGCTCTCGGCCTTCACCGGACTCGTGACGAAGAGTCGTCTCGCGCAGATGATCTTCTCCGGTGACCTGCCGACGTTCTTCATCGACAACGTCTACTTCTACGCCCCCGCGACGGCCCCGTCGGTGGCAGCGCCAACGCCGACGTATCCATCGGCGAACGTCATCTCCATGTACAGCGCGCCGTACACGAACGTCCCGGTCGATACCTGGCTCACCGGCTGGAGCTCCGCCACCCAGACCGACGTCACCATTGCCGGCCGGGTCACGAAGCGCTACGCGAGCCTCGTCTTCGCCGGCGTCGAGGCGGTCGCGACGCCGATCAATGCGTCGACGATGACCCACTTCCGGATGGACATCTGGACCGCCGACCCGACCGCGGCGCCGGCGGTGTTCAAGATCAAGCTCGTCGACTTTGGGGCAAACGGCACATTCGGTGGTGGTGACGACGTCGAACACGAACTGACGCTCACCGCGGCGACCACACCAGGCCTCAGCACCGGCAGTTGGGTCACGCTGGACATTCCTCTCACCGCCTTCACCGGCCTCACCACACGGGCACGCATCGCCCAGTTGATCATCTCCGGCGACCCGAAGACGGTCTTCGTCGACAACGTCCTGTTCCACAAGTAGCAGAGCACGGCGCGAGGCACACTCGTGTGACGGCGCCGCGAAAGTCGACACGCACGCGAGCCGGGTACCCCGATGTCGCGCGTTGGCGCGCGGCATCGGAGCAGCCAGCGACACTCACCGAGTCGGTCCTGCGACTGATCTGGGAACGCAAGACGATCTCCCGCGCCGAGATTGCGGAATTAGCCGGGCTGTCGCGGTCGACGGTCTCGGAAATCGTGGCCTCGCTGATTGCGACGAGTCTGGTATCGGAGAAAGGCGTTGGTGCGTCGCGCGGCGGCCGGCGGCCGGTGGTTCTCGCATTCGAGGATGCGGCACGGGTCATTCTCGGTGTCGACGTCGGTGCGTCGCACATCGGCGTCGTGCTCACCGACCTGCGCGGCCGCATCCTCACCTCGGAGCGTCGCGAATTCGCCGTCCAATCCGATCCGCAGGGCGCGCTGGCACTGGTCACCAGGTTCTGCAACACGTGCCTCGCTACGTGGGGCGGTGATCGCGCGCTGCTCACGGGAATCGGTCTCGCGTTGCCAAGCCCGGTGGATCCGTTGCACCCGGATCGCGTGTCACCGCTTGCACTGCCGGCGTGGCACGAGCGTCACGGCTTCTTCGCGCTCCGGCAGCAGTTCAACGTGCCGGTGCTGGTCGATAACGACGCGAACCTTGGTGCCCTCGCCGAGCACTGGTGGGGAGCCGGTCGCGGCTTTCGCGACTTCACGTACATCAAGGTGTCCACCGGCATCGGCTCCGGGCAGATGATCGGCGGTCGCGTGTATCGGGGCTCGAGCGGCGTGGCCGGTGAGATCGGCCACATCGCGATTGATCCGCGCGGCGAGATGTGCGGCTGCGGCAACCGCGGCTGCCTGCAGACGTTCGCTGGTGCGAAATCGATCGTGGCGCGAGCAAGGCACCTGCGCGCGCAGTTTCCGGACAGCCTTCTGGCCGAGGGCGAGCTGCGTATCGGTGATATCGCCGATGCCGCCCTCGCACACGATCCGCTCGCGCTGCAGGTCGTCCGCGAGACGGCCGACTACCTCGGCATTGCGATCGCCGGCCTGCTCAATCTGAACAATCCGGCTGCCGTGATCCTCGGTGGCTCGCTCGCGCGCCTCGGCGCGCTGCTCCTCACGCCACTGCGCGAGACGATCCAGAAGCGCACTTTCGTCAGTTCCGTCGTCGCCGCGGAGATCCGCGTCGGCGAACTCGGCTCGCTCGTCATCGCGATCGGCGCGGCGACGATGATCCTCGATGCGGCGCTGTCCGACCCGACCCACCTGCTGTTCGAGCGCGCCCAGTAGGCGACCCTATCCCGAGAGACCCGTGAAGCAATCCCGACTCCTGATGGCGGCTACGGCCGCGGTGCTCGCCAGCTGCAGCAATCCGGCATCCCCGGAACTGAAGCTGGCGTGGAGCGACGAATTCGATGGCCCTGCCGGCGCCCTGCCGAATGCGGCGAACTGGAAGTTCGACGTCGGGACCGACTGGGGGAACGCGCAGCTCGAGTACGACTCCAATCTGCCCACGAACGCCTCGCTCGATGGCGTCGGGAACCTGCGGATCACGGCGCGACGCGAATCGTCGAACAACCGCGCCTACACCTCGGCGCGGATCACCACGCAGGGGCTGCGCGAGACGAAGTACGGACGGTACGAGGCGCGAATGAAGCTCCCCACCGGACGCGGCATGTGGCCGGCGTTCTGGCTGCTGGGGGCGAACATCGGCACGGTCGGTTGGCCACAATCCGGCGAGATCGACATCATGGAGAACCGCGGGCAGGAGCCAACGCGCATCAACGGCAGCCTGCACGGCCCGGGGTACTCCGGCGGTGCCGCGATCACGCGCGCCTACGACCTTCCGACCGGCCAGCGCGTCGACAACGAGTTCCACGTCTACAAGGTCGAATGGACCGAGGATCGCATCGACTATTTCGTCGATGATTCGCTCTACCAGAGCATCAAGAAGACCTATGTCCCCACGACCTGGGTCTTCGATCATCCTTTCTACATCATTCTCAATCTCGCCGTCGGTGGTAACTATGTCGGAGCACCGGACGCCTCGACGGTTTTCCCGCAGAGCCTCGTGGTGGATTATGTCCGCGTGTATCGCTGAGCGATGAGCACTCCCGGCCCCCTCACGCGCCTCTTCCGCCTGGCGCTCGCTGCATGGCACTCGAAGATCGGAACGGGAGCCGCGCACGGCGCAGCCGACCATGTCGAGACGAAGCCGGAAGATCGCATCTCCTTCCCGCTGAAGATCGCCTATGGCATGGGCGCGCTGGTGAACAACCTGCTCGCCGCGGCGATCGGTGGCATGATGATCGTGCTCAATCTCGGACTGGGGATGAACCCGGCGCTGGTGGGTCTGCTCGGCGCGCTGCCGCGATTCGCTGACGCCATCCTCGATCCGCTGATGGGCTACATCTCCGACACCACGAAGTCGCGCTGGGGTCGCCGTCGCCCATACATCTTCATCGGCGCGATCACGTCCGGGCTGACCTACGCGGCACTCTGGTACCTGCCCACCGGACACACCGAACAGTTCTACTTCTGGTACTTCCTCGTCGGGTCGATCCTGTTCTATGTCGCGTACACCATCTTCGCGGCCCCGTGGGTGGCGCTTGGCTACGAACTCACACCGGACTACCACGAGCGCACACGCCTGATGGGGGTGCAGAACTTCATCGGGCAGATCGCCTACCTGATCTCCCCGTGGTTCCTCTGGATCATGACCAACAAGCGATGGTTCCCGACACCGGTGGCCGGAGCATCCGGCCTCGCCGTGGCCATCGGCGTCATGACCATCGCGATCGGTGTGCTCCCTGCGATCTTCCTGCGTGAACGGCCGAGTGAGCATGCCGAGGCGGCGACGGCGGCCGTGGCGGGCGAGAGTCAGCTGCAGGTCATCACCCGGAATCTCGTCGCGTTCGGCAAGGGCTTCATCACGACGCTCAAGTCCGGGCCATTCCTGAAACTCTGCATCTCGACGTTCCTGGTATTCAACGGGTTCATCATGATCTCGTCGTTCCAGTACTACGTGATCATCTACTACGTGTTCGCGGGAAACCAGGAACTCGGGGCAAAGTACGCCGGCTACTCGGGCACCATCGGCGCCGTCTCCACCTTCCTCGTGATCATCTTCATCACGTGGCTCGGCACCAAAATCGGCAAGCGGCGCGCGTTCGTCGTCTCGACCTCGATCTCGATCGTGGGCTATGCGCTCAAGTGGTTCTGCTACAATCCGAAGTATCCGGCGCTGCTGCTCCTGCCCGCGCCGCTGCTCGCCTTCGGACTTGGTGGACTCTTCACCCTCATGGGTTCGATGATCGCCGATGTGGTGGACTGCGACGAGCTGGAGACCCGCCAGCGGCGGGAAGGGATGTTCGGATCGATTTACTGGTGGGTGGTGAAACTGGGCATGGCCGCCGCGATTGCGGGCGGTGGATATCTGCTGAATGCCACGGGGTTCGACGTCGCGCTCGCTGGAGCGCAGTCGGCACGCACCATCGTGCTGATGCGCCTCTGCGATGCCGTGATCCCGATCATCGGCTCACTCCTCGCCATCTGGTCGATCATGGCCTATCCGATCACCGAGGCGCGTGCGCGCGAGGTACGATCCGAGCTGGAGCGGCGCCGCGGCGCCCCCGAGCTCGCACCGGCATAGCCGGCGTCGCCCAGACGAACCGACAACAAAGCGGCGCCACGATCTCATCGTGGCGCCGCTTTCACTGTGGCCTGTGTCCGTCCGCTGGTCAGACCACCGGAGCCGTTGTGTAGCGCAGACCGTAGCCACGCGGAAACACTTCACCTTCCGCCGCCCCGGCGATGCCGGGGAGCGCGGCCGCGGGCCACGCGAATGGCAGTGTGCCCTGAAAATCGAAATCACCGAACAGCACATCGGCGATCCCCTGCCCCTCCGAACCAGGCAACCATGCCGCGACGAATGCGGACGCACACGCCAGCTCCGGCGTCGCCACCAGGGGACGGCCCGAAATCAGGACGACCACCACCGGAACACCGGTCGCCTGTACGCGCTGGATGAGCGCAAGATCCTCTGGATGCAACGCTGCCAGCTCGATACTGCTGCCGTACGGCGCCAACGTCGATGTCTTCTGCCCTTCGCCAGACCCCTTGCCCGTGCTCTCCGTCGCTGGCCGGATGTCCCCCATGCCCTCGGCATATGGCCGTTCGCCACAGACGACGATCGCGACATCATGCGCCGCAGCATCGGCCGCAGCACCGTCTTCGCTGAGCACGGCACGTGGCGCAACGGCCCGAATTCCCTCCCACACCGACGTCCCACCGACGATCTGCTCGTTGCCGTTCACGCCCTGCCACGCCACCGTGAAACCGCCACACTGATAGCCACGATTGTCCGCGCTCTTGCCCGCCACGAGGATGCGCGCCGTGCGCCCCAGCGGCAGCAGGCGACCGTCATTCTTGAGGAGCACGAGCGACTTCCGTACCGCTTCACGCGCCACCGCACGATGCTCCGCTGCGCCAAGACAGGCACGCAGCGACCAGTAGCGTTCCGCAGGCCGCGGACGCTCGAACAGGCCGTACCTGAGCTTCACCGACAGAATCCGGCGGACCGCGTCGTCGATGCGCCCCATCGGGATCGTCCCGGCCTCGACATGCGTCCTGAGATCGCGCAGCACACGCTTCCACTCCACCGAGACCATCAGCATGTCGAGGCCGGCGTTGACACCCAGCGCCACCGTTTCGGCGGGGTCGTCCGAGAGGTAGTCGAGCCCATCCCAGTCGGAGATCACGAAGCCATCGAACCCCATCCGACCCTTCAGCACGTCGGTCAGCAGATAGCGGTGCCCGTGACATTTTTCGCCGTTCCAGCTGTTGAACGACGCCATCACCGTCAGTGCGCCGGCCGCGAGCGCCGGGTCGTACGGCGCGAGGTGGATGCGGGCGAGTTCTTCCTCGGTGCACTCCGTGTTGCCCTGATCGCGTCCCTTCGTCGTGCCACCATCACCGACGAAGTGCTTGGCGCACGCGATCACCCCGTCGCGTCCGAGGTCGCCCTGCAGCCCGCGGACGAAACGGCCCGCGTACGAGGCGACGAGGTCCGTATCGTCCGAATAGCTCTCGTACGTCCGCCCCCAGCGGATGTCGCGCGCCACCGCCAGAGTCGGTGCGAACGTCCACTCGACACCAGTCGCCAGGATCTCGCGCGCCGTCGCCTGCGCCACGCGTTCGAGCAGGGCACCGTCGCGCATGGCGCCGAGTGCCATGTTGTGTGGGAACACGGTCGCGCCGAGGACGTTGGCGTGTCCGTGAATGGCGTCGACGCCATAGAGGAGCGGAATCGGCACACGCCCGGGCGCATCGCTCATCGATGCCGCCCAGTACGCGTCGTTCATCGCGATCCAGTCCGCCGGCTCGTTCGCGCCCGGTGTCGAGCCGCCACCGCTCAGAATCGAGCCAAGGTGATAGTCGCGCACATCGTCCGGCGTCGCGGCCATCCGCTCGGGTTGCATCATCTGCCCGAGCTTCTGCTCCAGCGTCATGCGGGACAGCAGCGCCTCGATGCGCTGCGTCACCGAGGAGGCGTTCGTGGGTGCGGTCATGGGGCAGCCGTTGTCGAGTCAGTGCGAAGGAGAGTCGATCATGGAAAAGCCGGCGTGCAGGTCGGCGAGCGAACTGCCGCCGATCCAGGCATCGAAATGCCCGGCTTCGACGAGCCGGGTGTTCGCGCGGCCGTAGAACGCAAGGTCGTCAGGCACGATCGTGAACGTGATCGTGCGACTCTCGCCCGGATGCAGGTGGATCCGTTGGAATCCTTTGAGTTCGCGCACGGGTCGCGTGACATTCCCCACGCGATCGCGCACGTAGAGCTGCACCACATCATGCGCCACGACGTCACCGGAGTTGGTCACGTCCGCACTGATCTCCAGCGCGCCGTCCGTAGTCAGCACCGGGCTGCTGGTGCGGATGTTGTTGTACTCGAACCGCGTGTACGAGAGCCCGAACCCGAAGGGAAAGAGCGGCGTGTGGCCGACGTCGAGATGAAACGACGTGTTGCCGACCGAGAGCTGCGGAGCGCGTGGCGAGATGTCATCCATGTGGATCACGGTCTCCGGCGTGGGCGGCTTCCCCGTCGCCTTGTGCGCATAGTAGATCGGGATCTGACCGGTCACCCGCGGCAGCGTGATCGGCAGCTTGCCGGAGGGCGATACGGCGCCGAACAGCAGGTCGGCGATGGCAGGACCGCCCATCGTGCCAGGATGCCAGGCGTAGAGCACGGCCTGCACCTTGTCGATCACCGACTCGAGTGCGAGCGGCCGCCCCGCCATGACGACCAGGACGAGCGGTGTCCCGGTCTCCGACAGTGCCTCGATCAACGCGTCCTGCGCACCCGGCAGCGTGATGTCCGCGCGGCAGTGTGCCTCACCGGAGAGAATCGACTCCTCACCAACGAACAGCACCGCGACATCCGCTGCCATCACGGCATCGATCGCGTCGGCGAATCCGTGCCGATCACGCGAACGGGTGCTCGGTAACGCGCGGACATGCGTGACCGTGACGTCGGGGCCGGCCGCGAGACGAATCGCTTCCAGCGCCGTCCGGCTGTGCTGTGGATCGCCATCGAAGATCCAGGTGCCGAGCTGCTCATGCTCGTCGTCTGCAAGCGGACCGATCACCGCGATGCGTGGTGTGCGGTGTGGTGCGAGCGGCAGCAGGTGCGCGTCGTTCTTCAGCAGCACGATGCTCTCGAGCGCCGCCTGTTTCGCGGCCGCCAGATGCGCGGGGTTGGCCGCCTCGGGGAAGGCCGCACGGTCGGTCACGGGGTGCTCGAACAGGCCGAGTCGCAGCTTGACGCGCAGGATGTTCGCGACCATCGCGTCGAGCTGGTCGTAAGAGATGCGCCCATCGGCCAGCAGTGACGGCAGATGCTCCGCGTACGTGCGACTGGCCATCTCCATGTCCACACCAGCCGTCGCCGCCTCGTAGGCCGATTCCCGGTCATCTGGCGTAAAGCCATGCACGACAAGCTGCCGGATCGACTCCCAGTCGCTCACCACCATGCCATCGAACTGCCACTCCTCGCGGAGGACCTGCCGCAGCAGCCACTGGTTGGCAGTCGCCGGGATGCCATTCAGGTCGCTGAACGACGTCATCAGGCTTGCCACACCTGCCTCTACCGCCGCGCGAAAGGGCGGCAGGTGCACGTTGCGCAGTTCGTTCTCGGGAATGCTGGTCGTGTTGTAATCACGTCCGCTCTCCGCCGCACCATAGCCGGCAAAGTGCTTCGCGCACGCCGCGATGCTACCGGGTGCAGCGAGATCGTTTCCCTGAAATCCGCGGATCATCGCCGCACCAAGGACACCGGTCAGGTACGGATCCTCACCGAATGATTCCGCCACGCGGCCCCAGCGAGGGTCGCGCGAGATGTCGATCATCGGTGCGAACGTCCAGTTGATCCCGTGGGCCGCCGCCTCGAGTGCCGCGATGCGGGCGCCCTGTTCGACACGCTCGGGATTCCACGTCGCCGCCTGTCCCAGCGGAATCGGGAAGACGGTCTTGAAACCGTGGATCACATCGCGACCGACGAGCAACGGAATGCCGAGCCGACTCTCCTCGACCGCGATCCGCTGCAACTCGTTCACCGTCCACACGTCGACTTCATTCAGGACGGAACCAATCCGCCCTTCGCGCACCGCCCAGTACAGGTCGTGCGAGACATGACCACCCGTTCCCGGCACCTGACACAACTGTCCGACTTTCTCCTCGATCGTCATCCGGTCGAGGAGCGCCGTGATGCGCTCCTCGACGGATGCCGTCTCGGTCACCATCCCACGGAAAGGTACGAGCGAATCTCCCACTCGCGGCCATCCTTCCCAGCCGCCGTCGGGTCGCAGACGAGCGCACCCAGCGCATCGGCCTTCCGGCTCGGGCAGTACCGCGGCGACAGACGATCGAGTGTGCGCCAGGTGCTCCGCAGGCCCATGCGTGTCTCGGTGGACTCCAGCCACTTCGGCATGCCGAGCACGTACGACACGTCGGCCATCAGCTGGCGCGGGTACGTCAGGTTGAAGTCACGATGGTAGTCGAACGGACCCCAGTCGTTGAACTTCGCGGCCGCCATGACCTTGATCTGCGCGCGGACGAGCCGCAGGTCGCCGCCCCAGCGACGGATCAGGCGCTGACTGTCGCCATTCGGTTCCGCGGTACCGCTGAAGAGATTCGCAATCATCCGGATGTCGCCAGCCATGCGCGTGACGATGCGACTGCGGATTTCCCACAGGTCGCGCTTCGGCGTGGCACCGGGGAACACGAAGCTCGTGCGGCCGTCGGCAAGGAAGCCGATGTTGGCGTCGCGCGACGTGGCGTAGCGCTTGTAGGTGTAGCCAAGATTCGCCGCGAATCGGGCATCTTCGCGCGCGTCGTTGTCCCACGCATACATCCACGTGCCCGGCGTCGGATCGTACGTCAGCAGCAATTCGCCGGCCTTCGTCTCGCGGTTCGCACGCACGGCGAACGGGTCTTCGACGAAGTTGCGGAGGCGCGCCGGCGCCGGCGCGTCCGTGCGCATCGGGCCTACCAGAGGCTTCTGCCAGAGGAAATTCGGGGCGATCGCGAAATTGCCGACGTTCACCGACAGGCCGCTGATGAAGTTGTTCTGGTTGCCGATGCCCGAGTCCTTCAGTCCGAAGCCCGAGAACGTCTGTACCGCTGTCGGTCCGCCGTCAGCGACGAGGCCCATCGACGCCGCCTGCGCGTACCAGTTCCAGCGTCCCTTGCTGACCGTGATCTTCGCCTTGCCACCGAACGCGTCGCCGGCCTTGATGCGATCCTGCAGGACGGAAAAGCTGCCGGGCGCACCGGTGAGGAACTGGAAGGCCTGGCCCTTCTTGTTGTTGCCCGACCAGAGACCGCCGACTTCGAGCTTGGCGAAACCAAAGTCTCGCGCGACACTGAACGTGGCGGTCCGCGTCGGCGGGAGCGGGATCGCGAACGACGTGCTGGTCGCACCCTGCCGTGCGATGTCATCCTGGAACACGCCCGCGACGTCGAACGCACCGAGCTGACGACGATATTTCACCAGGATCGCCGGGTTCGCGCCCCACCAGAGTTCCGGGCCGAACGCGACCTTCATGCCGGCCAGCTGGCGCTTTCCGGTGAACTCCACACCCAGTGGCGCCTCGCCGTTGTAGATGTCGATGTTCGGGCCGTAGTTCGCCTCGCGATAGAGGCCGAAGAAGTCGCCTTCGTAGCCCCAGTGATAATGCCCGGTGCGATAGAAACCCTGCATCGAGAAGTCGCGTGCATCCCAGCTGACGCTGGCACGATAGACCTTGAGGCGCTCGATGCCATTGAGGCGTACCGGCGATCCGTCGGTCAACACCGTGCGCGAGCGCCCGCGATTCTCGTAGAAGATTTCGTCGATCGGATTGTCGGCCACCTTGCCGAGCACGTTCATGGAGAGGGTCGCGGACACGTTGTCGGCCGGGTGTGCGGCCAGGTCCACGAAATACGATTCCATGTGATCGAAGCCCGTCACCGACGGGCGAGCCGTCGCGCTCGGCACGGTCGACGGAGTGCTCAGCCGCGACCCACCGGTCGCGAACGTGGACAGGTTCAGCCGCATCCCGGCGATGCTCACCTTCTTGGTCGACTCCGAGCCCAGCGCGGCAGCATCGGCGCGCGCGCGCAGCAACGCCACCATCGGATCGGTCGATTCGGCCTGCGCCCTGATGCTCGCGATCGTCGTCCCGGGCCCGTACGCCGGCAGCTGATAGAAGCGCTGCAGCGCATAGTAGGCCGCGCGCGGATAGAGCTGGTACAGTCCCTTCGAGTCGGCGGGGCCCTTTGCCATGATGCCCCACCACTCCTCATTCATGTTGTTCGCGCCCTTCTCCCAGTCCTCGGCATAGGCCTGATTCGACCAGCCTGCGTCGGTATTGTGGACATCGAGGAAGGTCTCCTGCCCCACCTTCCACCAGCCGTCGCTCCACTGAAAGGTGAAGCCACCGATGGCGTTGCCAACCTGACCCTTCCCCGCGGACTGCTCGTAAATCTCACGCCATTGCGCCAGCAGGTACTTCGACTGCGTCAGCTGGTCTTCGCGACTTTCACGCGCATTCCACGCGTCGGCGCCAAACTCCGTGAGCATCACCGGCACGCCCAGCTTGTCCTTGACGCGCTGGAAGAGATCACCGAACGACTTCCCACGGTACACGTTCGCACCGAACACATCGAGTCCCTTCGTCTCGGCTGCGATGATGTCGAGGTACTGCAGGTCGCCATTCGCCATCGCGACCGGATGAGTCATGTCGCGCGCGTGAATCGCCGCGACTGCTTCACCGAACAGCGAATACAGGTACTTGGCGCGTGCCGCATCACGTTCACCGACCGGCAGCCCCTCCGTCTCCGCAGACTTCCACACCAGACCGTAGTTGTTCTCATTGCCGAGCAACCACATCAGCAGGCCCGGCGTCCCGCGAAACTCCTCGACCACGGCCATCAGTTCGCCCAGGATGACGCGGCGCGCCTCAGGATTCGAATAGTCGGTGTTGGCGGTGTACTTCCCGTTTGCGGTGTAGCCGTACCGTCCCATCGAATGATTGAGGACGGTGAAGATGCCGTAGGTCTCGTAGATGTAGCGGACCCATTTCGCCGGGACGCCCACGTACTGCCGGATGGCGTTCACGCCCATCGATTTGAGGAGCGGCATTTCTCGGTCGAGCGCCGCCCGGATGATGTCGTCGGGCTGCGTCCAGAGGCTGTAAGCGTAGTTCTGCCCGATGGGCACGTAGTCCCAGTTGACGCCGACGACCATGAAATCGCGGCCATCGACCTGAATTCGTGAGCCAGCCGAATCGGTGACCACCCGGACCGTTTGCGCCTCGGCGGCGGTGGCGGCGGCGATCGCCAGCAGCGCGGAACAGGCCAGCGCTCGGAGCTGTCGTCCCACAGGACGGGCGGTGGGCATACGCGTCGGACCCATGCAGGCCTCCACAGAGGGAACGGCAGTCCGGATCCGTGACGGGTCTCCGGCACTTTGTTCGATTGCTGAACAAAGTGGGAGCCGGTTTTCGCGGTGTCAAGCGTAGCGGGCTGGAGGAGTTGGCACCTGAAGCGGGGCACCGTTGACAGAGCCGGACGAATGGCATAGCCACGGCAGTGTCCGCCAAGACCTCACGATGCCACACCACCGCATGGTGCGCTGGCGAGTGCGCCGTCGCTGTCGGCGACGCCGCCGGCACCCGCGCGCTGACGTGCGCGGCTGTGCTGGCACCGAAGTGCCATTGCCTGCTGCCGTGATGCCGCGCAGGCAGCGAGCAGGACGGCACCCGACGTGGTGCTCGCACAGCGCATCATGTGCGCGCGTGGTGCAATCCGCGCGATGTCCTACCGCATGGTTGCTGACTCAGCACAGACAGGGAAACGACGATCTCATGTGCACACCGATTGACTCATTGGCACGAACTCTGCTCTGCTTCATTCGTGCGTCGACGGATTCGCGCCGTCACCGTCGTCGTCAGGCGATTCCCTACGGTGCGCGGGAGTACGACGTGTTAGCCTGCAACCACGCGCAGCACGGCACGTCTGCTGCCCGTGGAGCGTCAGGTTCGGCAGTGTACGATCGTTGCGATGCGGCAACGTGCCACCACAGCGACGTCGTCCTTCTGCGATGCCACGCAGCGCTGTTCAACTTCTTGAAAAGATACAGCCATGTTGATGACATTTGCCATCGTCCTGCTCGTGCTCTGGCTGCTTGGTCTGGTGAGCGCGTACACCATGGGCGGCTTCATTCACGTCTTGCTGGTGATCGCGGTCGTTCTCTTCCTCGTTCAGGTGATTCAGGGCCGCAAGGTCGTCTGAGGTGTGACCGACGGTCGGTGACGCGGCGGCCGATCAAGGGGTCAGAGTCCTTGAACAGGCGGAAACGCCAGACGGGCGGCAACGCGGTTTAGCGATGCCGCCCCTCTGGCGATCCAATACAGGAGTGGGCCAGCGAGGAGTTGAACCACGGACCTCACGCAT
>JANNXU010000014.1:0-202944 GCA_031409715.1 Gemmatimonadaceae bacterium
TGCGCGCGCGCATTGATTCCGAGGCGGGCCGTGCGCGCTACGGCGGCCGGTGTGGTGCCGTCGAGCCGGTGTTCGGCAATCTGCGGCACAACAAACGCCTGTCGCGGTTCACGCTGCGGGGCCGCGCCAAGGTCGATGGACAGTGGCAGCTGTTCTGCCTCGTGCACAACATCGAGAAACTCGCCCACCACGGGTACGCGGCGTAGGGCAAAGCCGCGCGAGTGGGCGCGCGATCTGGCCCAGTGCGTCACATCTGGGCGATTCCAGACGAAATATTTGATGTCGGGACGCGAATCGACGCGATGTCAGCATCCCGTGATCAGGTCTGGCCTTTAATGCATGCGCGGACCCCTTTTTCTACAGCCTCAACGAGACAGGGTTCTGCTGCAGCTGCGGCTTCCTGATGCTTCTCCAGCTCACGGTACCTCGGCCGCAGCGTCAGCAGCAACCCGGGTTAGATGCGCGTGCGCAGTGGCCTCAAGTTGCTGATCTGGCATCGGGACGGCGTCCGGACACGCGACATCCGGCAAACTAGCCGTCTCGGTTGTCGCGACAATCCCGATCCGCAACAGGCCGTGCGCTGCCAACATCGCTCAGCGGCTAATCCATTGAGCCACACCAGCTGTGCGATCAATCTGAGTGGCGAGTGCCCAGAAACGAGTCAAGTACGGCGCCGCCGCGTTGCTTCCGGACGATCTCCCCTCTCCCATGCACCCCATGTAGTACGTCTGGGTGTGCGCCGCAGTGCCGCCGAACCACGCAATCATAACAGTGGTGCCGTCGCTCATGATTGCACGGCACAGCGGGGCCTCGCCGACGCGCATGACTGGCAGCGAGTCAAACGAAATTCGCGAAAACTCTTCTGCGACCGCGGTCCACGCGGTCGGTCCTCGGCTTGCGCGTTCTCGGCGTCCGTTGTCTCCCCGCGTTCGCGATTCGAATTCCACCTCGCCACTACGGTCGATCCGCACCCGATATGCCGGACAGGGCCCTGCACATCCAGTTGTGGAGCTTGTCATCACGACACTGTCTCCTTGAAGCCAGACTGGCTGCGCAGCCCCGGAAGCCGCACTCCCGAAGATCGCGAGGAGCACGCAGCTACTTCGCACCAACCAACCTGTAGCTCGCATGGTCACTTGCTCCGATTCAGGGGCATCTAACGAGGTTTAGACTGCGTAAGCACGACTTCGACATCGATTGGCCTGAGAATTCAAACGACGGTTAACGCCAGAATGCCCGCCATCCAGCGCTTCTACTCCGGTTCGCGGCTGCCTAGCGAACCCACGCACCTCGCCACGGATTCCCCTCAACACTATTCCTCAGTGCGACTTACGCGCAAGACGCGCTGAAGTCCTGAGCGTGATAAACCGCCATATCGGCCATCGAACACCCTTGCGACCTCCAGCCTGCCGCGTACTTCGCCCGCGCACAACCGGCACTCATCGAAAATGCCGGCGCGTCTCCCCAGCGCCGAGATGACATCCCGCTCGTAACCTTGACTACGTGCTTGCGGCCGTTTGCGCGCCTATCCGCACGCGAATGATGAGAGCGGCTCACACGCCGCCCGACTATTCGCTGTGCGCGATCGCCGTCCACTCCTTGCGCCCGCTCCCGCATCCAACCAGCATCCGCCCCAGCCCCCACCGCCGTCCCGCCCGCTCCCACCCCCATGGACAAGTCCCACCTCCCCAGCCGCCACGCCACCGTCGGCCCCGAACGCGCCCCCCACCGCGCGTTCTACTACGCCATGGGCCTCACCGAAGCCGAGATCCAACAACCCATCATCGGCGTCGTCAGCAGCTGGAACGAAGCCGCCCCCTGCAACATCGCGCTCAAGCGCCAAGCCGAGGCCGCTAAGCGAGGAGTGAAAGCAGCCGGCGGCACCCCCCGCGAGTTCACCACCATCACCGTCACCGACGGCATCGCGATGGGCCACGCCGGCATGAAGTCCTCGCTGGTCAGCCGCGAAACCATCGCCGACTCGGTGGAGCTCACGGTGCGAGGCCACTGCTACGACGGCCTCGTCGGCATCGCCGGCTGCGACAAGACACTCCCCGGCCTCATGATGGCCATGCTCCGCCTCGACGTGCCGTCGGTCTTCCTCTACGGCGGCTCCATCCTACCCGGCCGCTTCCAGGACCGCGACGTGACGGTCCTCGACGTCTTCGAAGGCGTCGGCAAGCACGCCGCCGGGAAGATGACGCTCGCTGAACTCACGGAACTCGAGAAGGTCGCCTGCCCGGGCGCGGGCTCGTGCGGCGGGCAGTACACCGCCAACAGCATGGCGTACGTCTCCGAAGCCATCGGCCTCGCACTCCCCGGCTCCGCGAGTCCGCCGGCCGCCTGGGAGTCACGCGACAGCTACGCCGAGGCCTGCGGGGCCGCCGTGATGCGCCTCATGCAGCATGGCCCGCGCCCGCGCGAGATCGTCACGCGCAAGGCACTCGAGAACGCGGCCGCCGTGGTCGCGGCCACGGGCGGATCGACCAACGCCACGCTGCACCTGCCAGCCATGGCGCACGAAGCGGGCATCAGCTTCGACCTCTTCGACGTGGCCGAAGTCTTCGCCCGCACGCCGCTCATCGCCGACCTCAAGCCCGGCGGGAAGTACCTCGCCAAGGACGTGCACGACATCGGCGGCGCATCAGTGGTGCTGAAGTCGCTGCTGGACGGTGGCTTCCTGCACGGTGACTGCATCACCGTCACGGGCAAGACGATCGCGGAGGATCTCGCGGGTGTCGTGGTGCCAGCGGGGCAGGACGTCGTCATGCCCGTGAGTCGTGCCATCTCGCCGACGGGTGGCCTGGTCGGCCTGCGCGGCAACCTCGCGCCCGATGGTGCGGTGGTGAAGGTGGCGGGCCTGCACACGCGCGTCTTCACGGGGCCGGCGCGAGTGTTCGAGTCGGAGGAGGAGGCGATGGCCGCGGTGATGGAGCGACGCTACGCCGCCGGTGAGGTCCTGGTGATCCGCTACGAGGGGCCGCGCGGCGGTCCCGGCATGCGCGAGATGCTCTCCACCACGTCGGCGATCTATGGGCAGGGCATGGGGGACCAGGTGGCACTGATCACCGACGGACGGTTCAGCGGTGCGACCCGCGGGCTCTGCATCGGTCACGTCGGGCCTGAAGCGGCGGTGGGCGGGCCAATCGGCCTGCTGCGCGATGGCGACATAATCGCGATCGATGCGGAAGCCGGCACACTCGACGTGAAGCTGAGCACGGAGGAGCTCGACGCGCGGCGTGCCGCATGGGTGCCGCGCCAGCACGATTTCCAGTCCGGAGCGATCTGGCGCTATGCACAGACCGTGAGTCAGGCCCGGTACGGTGCCGTGGTCCACCCGGGGGGGCTTGCGGAAACGCACTGCTATGCCGATGCTTGAAAACACATCACGCTGCTGTCGCGGCGCGGTCGGCTGTCGGTAGTGATCGCAGACGCCCGCTCGGACCTGCGAGGACACGTCTCCATGCCCCGTTCATGCACGCTTCGCTGAAGCAGTCGCAACTCCTCCTTATCAGCCTCGCCGCGAGCCTTACGCTTGCGGTGCTTCTTGTCGTACGCGGTCTTCTTAGCGGACGGGAGCAGGGCATGAGGATCGCGATGTAACCGCGACCCGACGCCCCTCCCGAGATCATCGGAGGGGCATCCTTGGGCAGGAACACACAAGGCTCCCTCCGCACGCGGAAGGGAGCCTTCTCGTTTTTCCGAGCCCACCCAATGACGCAGACCGCACGCAGTACGCCCAAACGAACGCCGGCACACGCTGCCACCCCCACGCGCGACGCCTCACCGGCCACGCGCACGGGTGCCCAGGTCATGTGCGAGGCACTGATCCGTGAAAACGTATCGGTGATGTTCGGCATTCCCGGCGGGTGCATCATGCCGTTCTACCATGCGATGTGGGAGTACCGAAGCCAGCTGCGGCACGTGCTCTGCCGGCACGAGCAGGGCGCCGGTCACGCGGCCGAGGGGTACGCGCGAGCCACGGGGCAGGTGGGCGTCTGCATCGGCACCAGCGGACCGGGCGCGACGAACCTGGTGACGCCGATCGCCGATGCCTGGATGGATGGCACGCCACTGGTCGCGATCACCGGGCAGGTGCCCAGCGCACTCCTTGGCACCGACGCCTTTCAGGAGACCGACATCACCGGCATCACGGTGCCGATCACGAAACACAACTTCCTCGTCAGCGATCCCACCGAGCTGCCGCGCGTCTTCCGCGAGGCGTTCCACATCGCACGCAGCGGCCGTCCCGGTCCGGTGCTGATCGACATCACGAAGGATGCCCAGCTCGCCCGCTTCGTCCCGGACTGGGACGTGCCGATGGACCTGCCGGGGTATCACCCCACGTCGCAACGCGATGAGGTGGACCAGCGCATGATCCGCGCGGCCGCGCAGCTGTTGCAGACGGCGCGCCGGCCGCTGATCCTCGCCGGCAACGGCGTGGTGCAGGCCGGCGCCACCCGCGAACTGCGCACCTTTGCCGAGCAGACCGGCATCCCGGTGATCACCACGCTGCATGGCCTCGGTGCGATGCCGCACGACCACCCGCTCGCACTCGGTATGCCGGGCATGCACGGCTGGGTGCACGTGAACCGCGCCATCCAGGCCTGCGACGTGCTGCTCAACATCGGCAGCCGCTTCGATGATCGCGTCACCGGCAAGGCCAGCACCTTCGCACCGAACGCCCGCATCATCCACATCGACATCGACGCCGCCGAGATCGGGAAGCTGGTCCGCACCGACGTCGGAATCGTCGCCGATGCGCGACCGGCGCTGCGGGCGCTGTCGGTGGCGATGGCAGTCGGAAGCGGCGTGCCGCGACAGGCGTGGCTGCACGAGATCATCGCCATGCGCGACGAGCACCAGCCGCGTCAGGGCTATACCCGTCGCGAGCGTACGGCACCGCTGATGCCGCATGACGTCTTCGACGCGATGAACGACGCCTTCCGCGGCCGCAGCGACTGGCGCGTCGTCTCCGACGTGGGCCAGCATCAGATGTGGGCCGCGCAGCTTCTGGACTGGAGCCGGCCGCGCACCCACATCACCAGCGGCGGCGCGGGTACGATGGGCTTCTCGCTGCCCGCTGCAATGGGCGCGGCGATCGCCGATCCGGAGAAGACCGTCTGGGTCGTGGTCGGCGATGGTGGCTTCCAGATGACCAACTGTGAGCTCGCCACCATCGCGCAGGAGGGCCTCACCAACCTCAAGGTCGCAGTGATCAACAACGGCTACCTCGGCATGGTGCGGCAATGGCAGCAGCTCTTCGAGGGCAAGCGGTACAGCGGCACCCCACTGACCGGCCCCGACTTCGCCAAGCTGGCCGAGGCGCACGGCCTGCGCGGCCTGCGCGTCGAGGATGCCGCCGACACACATGCCGCGATTGCCGCGGCATGGGCGCATGACGGCTGCGTGGTGATCGACTTCCGCGTCGAGCGCGAAGCCAACGTGTTCCCGATGGTCCCCGCCGGTCGTGCGATCGGCGACATGATGATGGCAGCCCCGGTTGCCGCGAGCGTCGTTCCCTCTTCCTCCACCAAGGTCTGACCCCGATGGCACAGCACACCCTGATCGCTCTCCTCCAGGATCGCGCCGGCGTCCTGCATCGCACCGTCACGCTGCTGCGACGTCGCGGCTTCAACATCGCGTCGCTGGCCGTCGGTCGGAGCGAAGTGCCGGGCATCAGCCGCATGACGCTGGTGGTGGACGCCACCGACGCCAGCCAGGTCGTGATGCAGCTCGACCGCCTCGTCGTGGTGATCGGCGTGACCGACGTCACCAACGAGCGCGCCGTGCAGCGCGAGACGGCCCTGGCCAAGATCGTCTCGTCACCGAAGCGCCTGGCCGAGCTGGTGGACATCGTCGCCGAACATGGCGCCCGCGTCCTCGACCTGACGGAGGAGGAGCTGATCGTGCAGATCACCGACACGCCGGAGCGCGTGGAGGAGTTCATCGCGCTGATCCGTCCCGAAGGCCTGGCGGAACTGATGCGCACTGGTCGCCTCGCGATGATGCGCGGGCGCACGCCAGCCAAGCTCGAGGCCCCCGCGCACTACCGCGCGCAGGCCGATGGTGCCCCGCACGATGAGGAGGCGGCCGCGTGACCCGCGTCTACTACGACCAGGATGCCGACATCACGCGCCTGCAGGGTCGCGCGATCGCGATCATCGGGTACGGCAGCCAGGGCCACGCGCATGCGCTGAACCTGAAGGAAAGCGGCTGCGACGTGCGCGTGGGTCTGCGTCCGGGCTCGAAGAGCTGGGCCGCAGCTGAGGCGGCGGCGTTGCGCGTGCGGACTGTCGCCGACGCGGCCGCCGAGGCGCAGCTGGTGATGATTCTCGCGCCAGACACGGAACAGAAGGCCATTTACGAGCGCGACATCGCACACTCCATGACCGCCGGCAAGACGCTGCTCTTCGCGCATGGCTTCAACATCCACTTCAAGCTGATCGACCCACCGCCGGGCGTGGACGTCGCACTGATCGCGCCCAAGTCGCCGGGGCATCGCGTGCGTGAGCTCTACACCGAGGGCGGTGGCACGCCGGGCCTGATCGCGGTGCACGTCGACGCGAGTGGCGGCGCCCGTGAGGACGCGATGGCCTACGCCCGCGCCATCGGCTGCACCCGCGCCGGTGTGATCGAGACGAGCTTCGCCGAGGAGACGGAGACCGACCTGTTCGGCGAGCAGGCGGTGCTCTGCGGTGGCGTGTCGGCGCTGGTGAAGGCCGGATTCGAGACGCTCACCGAGGCGGGCTACCAGCCGGAGATGGCGTACTTCGAGTGCCTGCACGAGCTGAAGCTGATCGTGGACCTCATGTACCAGGGTGGCCTGAACTACATGCGCTACTCCGTGTCGGACACCGCGGAATACGGCGACTACACCGCCGGCCCGCGCATCGTCACGGCGCAGACGAAAGCCGAGATGAAGAAGATCCTCGACGAGATCCGCGACGGCACCTTCGCGCGCAATTGGGTGGCCGAGAACGCTGCGGGTCGTCCGAACTTCGCCGCGGCCCGTCGCGCCGACACCGAGCATCCGATCGAGCAGGTCGGTGTGCGGCTGCGCGAGCTGATGCCGTTCCTGCATGCGAAGGTCGTGCGCCCCGACGCCGGCGCCGTCGATCGGACCCCGGCAACGGCCCACGCCACCGGGTCCGTATGAGCGACGACATCGTACGCATCTTCGACACGACGCTGCGCGACGGCGAGCAGGCTCCCGGCTGCTCGATGACGGTGGACGAGAAGCGGCAGGTCGCGCGGCAACTCGCACGATTGCACGTGGACGTGATCGAGGCGGGTTTCCCGGCCGCCTCGCCGGGCGATTGGGACGCCGTCCGCGCCATCGCCGAGGACTCGCTTGGCTGGGTGACACCACCGGTGATCTGCGGCCTCGCCCGCGCCACGCGGAAGGACATCGAGGCCGCGGCGACCGCGCTCGCAGGCGCCGAGCGCCGCCGGATCCACACCTTTCTGGCCACCTCCGACGTGCACCTGCAGTACAAGCTGCAAATGACACGTGCGCAGGTGCTGAAACGGGTGGAGGAGATGGTGGCGTTCGCGGCGATGTTCACGCCGGACGTGGAGTTCTCGCCCGAAGACGCGTCGCGCAGCGATGTGGGGTTCCTGCACGAGGTACTGCAGGTCGCGATCGCGGCGGGTGCCACGACGCTCAACATCCCCGATACGGTCGGCTACACCACGCCCGACGAGTACTTCGCGCTGATCAGCGGCATCCGCACCGAAGTCGTCGGCTCGCGCCAGATCGTGATTTCGACGCACTGCCACGACGACCTCGGGCTCGCCGTCGCCAATTCGCTGAGCGGCGTGGCAGCGGGCGCTCGGCAGGTGGAGTGCACGATCAACGGCATCGGCGAACGTGCCGGCAATGCCGCACTCGAGGAAGTGGTGATGGCGCTGCGCACACGCGGCGCACGGTTCGGCGCCGACACGCGCCTCCGCAGCGAGGAGATCGGACGCACCTCGCGGCTCGTCGCCCGCTGCACTGGCGTGCGGGTGCCGCCGAACAAGGCCATCGTGGGCGCCAACGCCTTCGCGCACGAAGCGGGCATCCATCAGGACGGCATGCTGAAGAACCGCGACACGTATGAGATCATGCACGCGGAACATGTGGGCCTCGAGGGCGGTCGGCTCGTGCTCGGCAAGCACTCGGGCCGCGCGGCGCTGCGCGCGCATCTCGCCACGCTCGGCCATGTGCTCGAGGACGCCGAGTGCGATGCGGTGTTCGCGCGCTTCAAGGAGGTGGCCGACCGCAAGAAGGTGGTGGACGATCGTGAGCTGGAAGTGATCGTCGCCGGTGAGACCCACCGTGGGTCGAGCACCTACCGGCTGGAGCTGGTGCAGGTCTCGTGCGGCACACACGCCATCCCGACCGCGACGGTGAAGCTGCGCGGGCCCGACGGGACGGAACTGGTGGCCGCCGCGCAGGGTGACGGCCCCGTGGATGCCGTCTGTCGCGCGATCAACGACTGCGTGGGCGACATCGGCGAGCTGATCGAGTTTGCGGTGGATGCCGCCGCCGAGGGGATCAATGCCGTGGGTGGCGTCTCCGTCCGCCTGCGCGAGCGGGTACCGGAGGGCGAGGCGGCTGCGTCGGTGGAGCCCCACGCCACGGAGGCGTCGCGGTGCACCGCCAGCGGCTTCGGTGTGCATACCGACATCATCGTGGCGACCGCCGAGGCCTACGTTGCCGCGGTGAATGGACTGATCCGGACGCGTGCGCGCCAGTTGGCGGAGGTGGCCGTATGACCGCGCCCCGTACGCTCTTCGAGAAGGTGTGGGATGCGCACGTGGTGCGCGAAGGGAGCGACGTGGCACCAGCGGTGCTCTACGTCGACCTGCACCTGGTGCACGAGGTGACCTCACCGCAGGCGTTCACCGCGCTGCGCGAGCGCGGCCTGCGCGTGCGACGGCCTGACCGCACCCTCGCGACGATGGATCACTCCACCCCGACGCTCGCCACCGGCGGCCGCCTGGTGGTGCTGGATCCTGCGGCAGGCCGACAGCTCGATGCACTGTCCGTGAACTGCGAGGCGCACGGCGTACCGCTGTATGGCATGGGCGACGATCGCCGCGGCATCGTGCACGTGATCGGCCCGGAGCTGGGCCGGACGCAGCCGGGCATGACCATCGTCTGCGGCGACAGTCACACCAGCACGCATGGTGCCTTCGGTGCGCTGGCCTTCGGCATCGGGACGAGTGAGGTGGGCCATGTGCTCGCCACGCAGTGCCTGCTGCAGACGAAACCGAAGACGATGGAGGTGCGCATCGATGGCCGGCTGCGCCCCGGTGTCTCGGCCAAGGACGTGATCCTCGCGGTGATCGCGAAGATCGGCGTCGGTGGCGGCACCGGTCATGTGATCGAATACCGTGGCTCGGCGATCGAGGCGCTGGACATGGAAGGGCGCATGACCGTTTGCAACATGAGCATCGAGGCGGGGGCGAGGGCGGGGATGATCGCGCCCGATGCGACCACGTTCGCCTGGCTGGCGGGACGGGATCATGCACCGAGCGGAGTGGCGTGGACGGCAGCGGTGACGCAGTGGAAGGCGTTGCGGACGGATGACGGCGCGACGTTCGACCGCAGCGTCGTCCTCGATGCGAGCACGATCTCCCCGATGATCACCTGGGGCACGAATCCCGGCATGGCGATCGCGGTCGATGGTCATGTGCCTGCCACTGGCGCGGTGGATGATGCGGCGAACCAGCGCGCCTTCACCTACATGGGGCTCGAGCCGGGTCAGTCGCTGCTGGGGCAGCCCGTGGACATCGTGTTCGTCGGGAGCTGCACCAACGGTCGCATGGATGACCTTCGCGCGGCGGCCGGTGTGATGAAGGGCCGCCACGTTGCTGCCAACACGCGCATGCTGGTGGTGCCGGGGTCGCAGCGTGTGAAGCAGGCGGCCGAGCGTGAAGGGCTGGCCGACATCTTCCGCGCCGCCGGCGCCGAGTGGCGTGAGAGCGGCTGCTCGATGTGCATCGCGATGAATGGCGACACGGTGGCCGGCGGACAGTACGCCGTGAGCACCAGCAACCGGAACTTCGAGGGACGGCAGGGCAAGGGTGCCCGCACGCTGCTCGCCTCACCACTCACTGCGGCAGCGTCGGCCATCGCCGGTGCCGTCGCTGACCCACGGAGTTTCCTGTGACACAGCCCTGGGCACCGCTCACGTCGCACGCCGTGCTGGTTGCGCGCGACGACATCGACACCGACCAGATCATCCCCGCGCGATTCCTGACGACGACCACGCGCAGCGGACTCGGTGCGCACCTGTTCTCCGACTGGCGGTATCAGCCCGACGGCACGCCACGGCCCGAGTTTGCGCTGAACGCGACGACGTCCGTCGGCGCGCAGATCCTCGTGGCGGGACGCAACTTCGGGTGCGGTTCGAGCCGGGAGCACGCACCGTGGGCGCTCACCGACTGGGGCTTCCGCGCCGTCATCGCATCGTCCTTCGCGGACATCTTCCGCTCCAACGCGCACAAGAACGGGCTGCTCACGATCGCCCTCGACGAGGGGACGCTCGCGGCGACGCACGACGCGCTCCGGGCCGAGCCTGCGGCGCGCATCACGGTGGCACTGTCGGAGCAGCGGGTGCACCTCCCGCACGGCATCGACGCCGGATTCGACATCGACCCATTCTCGAAGCGCTGCCTCATCGATGGCCTCGACGAGCTTGGCGCGCTGCTCGCGGATCTCCCGGCGATTCAGGCGTGGGAGGTGTCATGCGGGCGCTGATCGCGGTCCTGCCCGGCGACGGTGTCGGCACTGAAGTCACGGCGGCGGCGGTGGACGTGCTGCAGGCCGTGGCCGCGCAGGGTGGGCACGAGTTCACCTTCGTCCACGGGTTGATCGGCGGCATCGCCATCGACGAGACTGGTGAACCGCTGCCAGTAGCCACCCGCACGATCGTGAAGCAGGCCGACGCCGTGCTGCTCGGCGCCGTGGGTGGCCCGAAGTGGAGCGATCCCGCCGCCACCGTGCGGCCGGAGCAGGGACTGCTCGGGCTTCGCGCGCTGCTGCACGTGTATGCGAACGTGAGGCCGGTGGCGGTACACCCGGCACTCGCCAGCGCTGCCCCCATCCGCCCGGAGCTGCTGGTGGGTGTGGACATCGTCTTCGTGCGGGAGCTGACGGGCGGCCTGTACTTCGGCGAGAAGAGCCACGACCGCGATGCCTCAGGTGCGTCGGTACGGGCCTCGGACCTCTGCGTCTACACCGCCGAGGAGGTGGAGCGGATCGTGCGCATGGCCGGCGGGATCGCGCGAACACGGCGCAAGCGGCTGCTCAGTGTGGACAAGGCGAACGTGCTCGCCACGTCGCGCCTCTGGCGCGAGGTGACCTCGCGGGTGATGCGCGACGAGTTCCCCGACGTGACGCTGGAGCACGCGCTGGTGGACTCGTTCGCG
Source organism: Gemmatimonadaceae bacterium (assembly GCA_031409715.1). Lineage (GTDB taxonomy): Bacteria > Gemmatimonadota > Gemmatimonadetes > Gemmatimonadales > Gemmatimonadaceae > JACMLX01. The sequence goes on from JANNXU010000014.1 coordinate 11,425, forward strand.
ATGCACCTGATCACCACGCCGGCGAGGTTCGATGTGGTGGTGACGGAAAACCTTTTCGGAGACATCCTCACCGACGAGGCAGCGGTGCTCGCCGGCACGATCGGTGTGCTCCCCTCGGCCTCGCTCGGCGACGCCCACCGTGGCACCCGTCGCGGCCTGTACGAACCGATCCACGGCTCGGCCCCGGACATCGCGGGGCAGGGGATCGCGAACCCCGCCGGCGCGATCCTCAGCGCCGCCCTTCTATTGCGTCACTCACTCGGACTGGCCGACGAGGCGGCGCAGGTCGAGAAGGCGGTCGCGGATGCGATTACCGAAGGGGTACGCACCGCCGACTGTGCCGAGCCGGGCACGCTTGCCTGCAGTACGGCGGAGTTCACGCGCGCCGTGCTGGGCCGGATTGAACGCACGTCGGCGCTGCGGGCCGCAGGCACAGGAGCCGCAGCGGCAGAACTCGGTTCGGGCGCGAAACGCGTAGAGGTCACGCCGACAGCCGGCCTTCGGTGATCGCACGGGCGGCGCACCGCAATACACTGGACTTGGCCACGCTGCGGTCCTGCAGGTCCGCAGGATGTCACTGGGTCGTCGTCGGGCCAGCGAGCGCTGCTCCGAGCCGCAGTCGCGCGCGTACGTGGCCGCAACGCTCGAGCGCCTGTCGCATTCGATCATGTCGTGGTCGCGGGTCTCGCGCGCTTGCGCTGATGCGTGGCATGCCCCGGTGCCATGTCGCCGACGCCAAACGCGCCCTCGGGATCGATCTCGTCGGCGATGGTATGCAGCCCCTCCTGCACCCGAGTGAATTCGCCGACGGGGAGCAGCGCGGCAAAGTCGTGTTCGATTTCCAGCACCAGTTCGAACACTGTGGCCAGGAGGCGCCGTCCAAGCGGCGTGAATCGCACGATGGTGACCCGGTCGTCGCGTCAGCGCGGTCCCGCGCCGAGGTAGCGATCGAAGTGCTCGACCAGCCGCGTCAGCAGTGCGCGCGCGTACGCCGGTCGCTGCGTCCAACCGTGGGTGGCTGCGGGAGCGAAGGCGAAGTCCACGTCCTTGCCGAGTCGCATGAACTCGTCCATCAGCGCCACCGAGGTGGCGAAGGGGACGACGTCATCCTGCATGCCGTGGATGATCAGCAGGTGGTCGCGGAGGTTGCCGGCGTACTGCAGCGCACCGCGACCGAAGGTCTCGGGATTGGTCTGCGGGCGTCGTGCGATCGCGACGTCGTCGCTGCCGAAGAAGAACGGGTCGGTGGCTGGCGCACCGGCCACGCCCGCGGCGAAGAGCCCCGGCTTCCTGAGCAGTGAGTAGACCGTGAGTGTGCCGCCGTAACTGCTGCCCCAGATGCCGATGCGGGCCGGGTCCACGAACGGCATCGACTGCAGGTGCCGCACCGCCGCCTCGAGGTCATCGAGGTCGCTGCCGCCCCAGTCCATCAGGAACTTCTCGCGATAGTCGCGCCCGTAGCCCGTGCTCCCGCGCACGTCCACCTGCACCACGATGTACCCCTTCTCGATGGCGAGGTATTGCTGCAGTGTGGCGTAGAGGCCCTGCCAGCGGTTGCGGACCGTGTTGGAGTAGACCGGGCCGAAGAGCACCGGATATCGGCGCGTGGAGTCGAGGACCGGCGGCATCAGGATGCGCAATGCCAGCGGCGGCAGGCCGGCACGCGCGGGCAGCGTCACGTACTGCGGTGTGACCCAGGCGATGCCCGCGAAGTCCGGCGACGGCGAGCGCGTGATCCGCCGCGCCGTCGCGCCGGCGGCGAGTGCCTGCAGCCAGAGTTCCGTCGGCGTCACATCGTCGGTGGAGAGCAGCGCGAGGGTTCGGCCGTCCGGTGATGGGAATGCCGTGTGCGTGCCAGCACGCTGCGTGATGCGCTCGCGTCGCGACCCATCGGCGCGCACCGTCCAGACGTGACGCTCCGATGGCAGCGGATCATTGCTCAGGTAGAGAATGCGACCGGTGGCGGCGTTGTCGTGCGCCGCCCCCGTGACATCGGAGGTGGCGGGGGAGATCGGCCGTGGCGTGCTGTCGCCCGGCGTCAGCAGATACAGGCGATAGCGGTCATCCAGGTCACCGCTGATGAGCACCTGCCGCCCATCGGCCGTCCAGGCGCTGGCGATGTCGTTGTAGATGCGCGACTCGCGGTGGTCGTTCCAGATTCGGCGCGGCGTGGTACTGCCGGGCGCGACGACATGGATGGTGCGGTCGATCTCGTCGTCGGTAGCCCGATCGATGAGCAGCGCGCCGTCGCGCGACCACGCGACGTTCACCACGCGCGTGCTCGACGAGTCTGGCAGCTCGATGAAGCGAAGCTGCCGCGTGCTCACGTCGACGAGCCCCACCTTGCGCACCTCGTTCGCCTCGCCGGGCGCACTGCGGCGCACGCGATTGAGCGTGGCGCGTCCCTTCGCGTAGAGTGGCATCTCCAGCACCGGCACGCCGCGTCGATCCACAAAGTGCACGGCGATCGTGCGCCCGTCCGGCGCCCAGGCGAGCGACGGTGCATCACCACCCCAGGTCGCGCTCCCGATCTCCACGTCGCGGCGGAAATAGGTCCCCAGTGGCACACTGCCGATGGGCGCGACGGCGAGCCGCGTGAGGCGCTCCGCCGGCTGACCCGGCGTGAGGAGATACAGGTCGCCATCGCTCAGGTAGGCGAGGCGCGTGCCATCAGGCGAGAGGGCAAGGTCGGACTTGTCCCCGCCGTCGACGGTGAGACGCATCGGAACGCCTCCGTCGGCAGGCACGCGATGGACGTCACCGCCCTGCACATACAGCAGCGAGCGACCATCGCGAGCCCACACATACTCGCTGATCGCCGCCGTCAGCGTATCGGCCAGCAGGCGTCGCGGCTGCGCGCCATCACGGTCCACCAGCCAGAGCGTGCGCTGCGGCTGGCCGCGATCATTCCAGAGAAATGCGAGCTGCTGCGAGGTGGGTGACCATGCGGGCGCCGCGGGGGCAATACCCGTCAGCGACCGCCCACTGGTCATGCGCGCGATCGTCAGCGGTACGCGCGCGGTGGCCTGTGCTGGCAGATGACCCGGGAGGAGCAGCGAGAGCATCGTCACGCAGCGGACTGCGAGTTGCACTCTCCTCAGCGGCGCGGCGGGCGGTGTCAGGGGCATGGGTGCAACGCCGTGGGCACGGTGAGACGTCATCATGTACGGGGGTGAGACGGAGTGAAACGCGGCCGCACCTGATCAGTCGTGGTGGCGTCGAAGATGCGCACCACAGTGGCCAGCGGCCAATCGACACGAGCATTCCGCGACGGATGTGTGGGCGGCCCGGCTAGCGGCGCCGCGCTGACTTCGTATTGATGATCAGCACGCCGCCGCTGGCATCCGGGCCGAAGATGGCCCCCGCCTCGTGGGGCGGCACGAACATGAGTGACTCGACCGACCCCGGCTCCACCAGCGGCAGCTCCCCCGACGTGCGGCTCCCGTCGAGGATGAACACCTGGACCCGCTGCCCTCGGTATCGCATCACCGAGGTGCCGTCGCCCGAAGCGATGCTGATCCCCGGGATACGGAGGGACCCGATGAGGTCCTCCACACCGGATGCCGCCGGATTGCGATCCCGGAGTGCGTCGCCGCCGAGGTAATAGCGGCTCATCAGGTGCAGGTTGAAGCCGAAGGCATTGATCCGCTGCTCCATGACCGTGACCGGATCGAGCACTGTCACCGTGCGAAGCCGCAGCACCACATCCACGCTGTCGGCATCGCCCATGATGGGGAAGGAGAGTGTGCCCCCGGGCTCGAATCCGAGCCGGCGTGCCACGACGCGATACCAGGTCCGTTGCACGTCGCGCCAACCCTCGGTGCCGTTGGAGTCGGTGGCGCCGCCCACGACCTGCTCGAAGCGCGGATCGATGGCGACGAGCGCCACCTCCGCTCGGGCAAGCGGTGCCTCCGTGCGCGCGTCCAGCACCCGCACACGGACCTGACGCAGCGCGCCGCTGCTCACCCCGCGGTACACCGACCCTGCACTGCTGTCCGCGAGCTGCCCCGGCAGCACCGACTCCGACGTGACCGCCTCGCCACTCGCGCGCTCGGCGAGACTGCGGCGGAAGAAGTGCTCGTAGCTGAGTGCCATGCCGCTGTCGAGTACGAACACGGGCGACGCCGTCCGCCCCAGCGCACGTGCAGAGAACGTCAGCCAGTAGGTCCCCGCCGCTGGCGCCGTGACGGAGAATTCGCCGCGTCGGTTCGTCCTCGACAAGGCCACTTCGCGTCCCAGCGAGTCCATCAGGCCGACCGACGCGCCCCAGACGGCGTCGCCGCCGCGCACATCGATCCGGGCGACCCCGCGGACCTCCTGCGCCTGCATCGCCGCCGCTGCCACGAGGCAGCTGCTGAGGCTGACGGTGCGTCTGGTGAGATGACGGAGCTGACGCATGACCGGCGGGATGATGAGCGCGGGACGCAGTGGTGCTCTCGGAAGGTGGTAATCGGAAGGACGGCTCGCAACGGGCGAGCATTCCTCGACACCCCGACCATCCCAGTCCCCGCGCCAACTGCTCGTTGATGCGCTGGTTAGCGTTCCGCAGCTGGCCACCCCGCAATTCATGCACATCGAGCCCCGTCGCATGCCCTCCGCACCCGACCCCCGCCCGACGGAGTATCACACGTGGCGGTCAGGGGCAGTCGCCGTGCACGGCGTGAGCTACCCCACGGCGGTGAAGCCCGGGCTGATGGGGCAGGGCCGTGACGAGGCGTTGCGGCTGCTGGCCGAGCGCGTGAAGGTCGAGCGGGGGCAGGTGGTGGTCAGCCTGCAGTGCGGCACTGGCCTCTCCGGGGTCGTCGCCGCCGTGAGCGGGGGGGCGGCGCACGTGTATCTCAGTGATCGGCACGCCGTCGCCGTCGAGGCCACCCGGCGCACGCTGGCGGCGAACGGCGTGACCAACGCCACCGTCGCCAGTGGACACGGATCCGCGCCGTTCGGTGACACCGTCCGCGCCGACCTGGTGACGATCCGGATCCCGACCGAAAAGATGGCGCTGCTGCAACTCCTGGCCGACGCGTTCGGCATCCTGCGCGTCGGTGGCCGGTGCTGCATCGCCGGCGCGACCGACGAAGGCATCAAGTCGGCCGCCACCGTGCTCAAGAGTCTCTTCGGCAATGCGACCGTGCTTGCCACCGAGGCCGGCCACCGGGTCGTGATGGCCGTCAAGACTGCACCGACCCCGGTGGACACGACCGTGATGGCCAACGCGTACCTGCAGCACGACGACTTCCAGCCCATCGATGTGTCGTTGCGCGGGCGGCCTGTGCGGTTGTTCACGCGGCCGGGCGTGTTCTCGTGGGAGCATCTGGACGAAGCGAGCGCGATCCTCGCCGATGTCATGCAGGTGCGTCGTGGCGACGACGTGCTGGATCTTGGCTGCGGCAGCGGTCCGCTGGGCCTCGTTGCCGCCCGCCTCTCGGAGACCGGGCGCGTCTCCATGGTGGATGTCGACTCGGAGGCGGTGCGCTGCACCGCACGCGGGATCGCCAACGCCGGCCTTTCGAACGGCGAGGTGCATAGCAGCGACGTGGCGTCGGCCGTCCTGACGGAGCGATTCGACGTGGTACTGACGAATCCACCGTTTCACGTTGGCAAGTCCGTCGATCTCGCCGTCCCGCAGCAGTTCATCGTGGATGCACACGCCGTGCTGCGGCCCGGCGGCACGCTGCAGCTGGTGGCGAATCGCACACTGCCGTACGAACGTCTGGTGCAGGACACCTTCGGCAACCTCGTCACGCTGCACGACGGTCCGCGCTTCAAGGTGCTCGCCGCGCGCCGCTGAGATTGCGCGGGTGTCAGCCCGTCAGCGCGACGCGTTCGGCATCGGTGACGATCCGCCATGCCGACGGCAGCAGGTCGCCGAGCGTGAGCGGACCGATGCTGCCCCGATGCAGCGTCACGACATGATTGGCCACGGCGGCGAACATCCGGCGCACCTGGTGATACCGCCCCTCGACGATGGTGAGGTCGACGGTGCGCGGATCGATCACATGCAGCGTGGCTGGTGCCAGCGGCACCGTCTCGCCGCGCAGCAGCAGCGTCCCCGCGGCGAACGTGGCGCCCTCGTCACCGTGCACGTCATGCGCGAGCGTCACGCGATAGGTGCGCGGCAGGTGCCGGCGTGGCGAGGCGAGCCGGTGGTTGAGCGGGCCGTCGTCGGTGAGCAGCAGCAGCCCGCTGGTGTCGCGGTCCAGCCTGCCGATGGGTGCAATGATCGGACGACGAAGACGGAAGCGCGGCGGCAGCAGGTCGTACACCAGCGGGGGCACATCCTGCGCGGAACAGGTGACTCCGGTCGGCTTGTGCAGCATCAGCAGCGTGCCGGGCGGCGGGTCGAGCGGTGTGCCGTGCACGCGCACGTCGTCATGCCGCCACGCATCGTCATCCCGCAGCAGCGTGCCGTCGGTGCGGGTCACGTGGCGATGCCGGACGAGCGCCGTCACGTCACGTCGCGTGCCATAGCCGAGCGTCGCGAGGTACTTGATCAGCGATGGCACGCGACCACTCCCGGCGCGGGGCTCAGCGCAGCCCGAATGGAATGCGCTTCAGGGCGACCCTGCCGTCGGTGATCACGATCACGGCGTCCTGCAGCGCCCGGATGTCATCGAGCGGGTTGCGCTCCACCACCACGAGGTCGGCTTCCATGCCAGCGCGCAGGGTGCCGGTGCGGGCCTCGATGCCGAGGCACTGCGCCGCGACGGCGGTGGAGGCGCGAATCGCCTCCATCGGCGTCATGCCAAGCTCGGTGAAGTGCATCACCTCGAGGGCGACGCGTGACGTGCTGGCCGGCCCGTACTCGGTGTCCACGCCGGTGATGATCGAAATACCGAGCGTGTGCGCGTTGCGGATCGATTCGGCCGCACGCGGGATCATGTGCTGACCGCGGAGCTGCAGCGGTGCGCTGTCGTAGTCACCGCCCGGCTCCGAGAGGTCCACCAGTGTCGTGTACGTCGGCGTGAAGCAGGTGCCGCGTGCCTTCATCAGGCGCAGCGTGGAGTCGCTGAGGTAGGTGCCATGCTCGATGCTGCGCGCGCCGGCCTTGACGGCGGCGTACGCCCCTTCGTCGCCATGCGCATGCACCAGCACGCCCACACCGCGGGCGCGTGCGGCATCGACGATCGCCTTCAACTGGGCCTCGTCGTACACCTGCTTGCGCGGGTCCTGCTCGGCGAGACCGGCACGCTCCGTGGCGCGTGTCTTGATCCAGTCCACGCCGCGGTCGATGTTGATGTTCACCACCGCAGCCAGCTGTGCAGGGGTGAGGACGCCACCGGCGAAGGGTGCCAGGCGTGGGTCGGCCAGCACCGTCGCGCCGAGATTCGGCGTCACGAAGACGCCGGCGGCGAGCATCTCCGGGCCGGGGATGGCGCCCTGCCGCACCAGCGCCCGCAGCCCCACGTCCTCGTAATGCGGGGTGTTCGCGCTGCGTACCGTCGTCACACCCGACTCCAGCGCGCGCTTCATGCCGGCCGTCGAGTTGATGTGCGTGTGCGCATCGATCATCCCGGGAATCACCCACCGGTTCCCGACATCGATCGTGTCCGCGCCAGCGGCGGCAGTCGCACCGATGCTGGTGATCCGCCCACCGTCGATCACGATCGAGACGTTGCGCTGCGGGGGGGCACCGGTGCCGTCGATGACGTTGGCGTGCAGCAGCACGAGGCGCCGCGGCGCAGCCTGCGCCGTTGCAGAGCGTCCGGTGGTCAGTGTGGCGAGGAGGGCCGCGAGCGAGGCGGCGATGCGCGCGCAGGCGTGGACTCGCATCAGTACCCCATCTCGTAGAGAAAGTACGGCAGCATCCGGCGCCACCACGGCCAGTCGTGGTTCACGTCATGGCCCCACACATCGAGCCGGTGCGGAATGCCCTTCGAGCCGAGAATCGTCGCCATCTGGCGCGACGCATCCGGCGCTTCGTAGGCACCCTGCCCGGTGGTGAGGATGATCCTCGCGTGGTGCCGCAGCTGGTCCAGCGGCCAGCCCGTCATGTCGGGCACGAACCAGGCCGGGTTGTTCTGGTAGACGTTGTCGTCGGTGTAGCCCTTCAGGTAGCTGCGGTTCAGGTCATAGAACCCCGACATCCCGATCAGCCCACCGAAGAGATCGGGCCGCCGGAAGAACTGGTTGGCGGCGTGAAAGGCCCCGAAGCTCGCCCCCGTGGTCGTGATGCGCACACCACCGTCGTTGCAGGCGTGCCGTATGTACGGCACGACCTCCTCCTCGACGTAGCCGGAGTAGGCCATCTGTCGACGCGCCTGCAGTGACACGGGCAGCGACCGGTCCATCCAGGCATGCTGGTTGATGCTGTCGATCGAGAAGAGCCGCATGCGCCCGGCCAGCAGCAGCGGTTCGACGGACTTCACGAGGAAGAACCGCTCGTTCTCGAGGTAGTCGGCCGCCGCGGTGGGATAGAGCAGCACCGGCGGGCCGGCGTGGCCATAGGTGACGATCGGCATGTGCGCGCCGACGCGCGTCGAGAACCAGCTGGTGCGATGCCGGGCGAGCGATGGACTGACGTACTCGATGGCCATTGGGGGGGAGTCGAGGTGGTGCGGCGCACGGACGGGTGCCGTCCGTTGCGGACAGTATCCACCCGAAACCAGCCGTCGCCAAGTTCACGTTGCGCACGGCCGGTGTGGCGGTAGACTCACCCCCCGCGTGTACCCTCCTGCCACCACCACCCCGGGAGTCCGATGCAGTTGATCCGATGGGGCGCCCCCGGCGCCGAGCGACCCGGCGTGATCGTCGAAGGCATTCGCCGCGATTGTGGTGACCATGTCGCCGACTTCACACCGGCATTCCTTCGCGACGGAGGGCTCGACCGTCTGCGGGCCCTGGTCGCCTCATCGGTCGCCGGGCTTCCGCCGGTGCCCGAGTCCGAGCGCTGGGCGGCCTGCATCCCGCGGCCCGGCAAGGTGGTCTGCATCGGCCTCAACTACATGGACCACGCCACCGAGATCGGGGCCAAACCGCCGCGTGAGCCGATCGTCTTCCTCAAGGGGACCAACTGCGTCGTCGGACCCTACGACGACGTCCTGATCCCGCGGCGCTCCGTGAAGACGGATCATGAAGTCGAACTGGGCATCGTCATCGGACGGGACGCACGCTACCTCGACGACGTGGGCGCAGCCGCGGAGTACATCGCCGGCTACTGCATCGTGCACGATGTGTCGGAGCGCGAGTTCCAGGTGGAGCGCGGCGGGCAGTGGACCAAGGGCAAGTCGTGCGACACGTTCGCGCCGACCGGCCCCTGGCTGGCCACTCGCGACGAGATCCCCGACGTACGCGCACTCGCCCTGACCTGCGACGTGAACGACGTCCGCCGGCAGGACGGCACGACGGCGTCGATGATCTTCGACCCGTTCTTCCTCGTGCACTACCTGTCGCAGTTCATGACGCTGGAGGCCGGCGACCTGATCGCCACGGGCACGCCGGCCGGGGTGGGCATGGCGATGAAGCCGCCACGCTTCCTCGCCCCCGGCGACGTCGTCACGCTCGCCGTGGAGCGACTCGGCCAGCAGCGGCAGGTGCTCCGCCAGGCCTGAGCCTCACGCGACCCACCGCATCGCCGATGCGGCAGGGTCCAGCACACCGGCAGCCCTGACGGCGTGGCGCATCAGGGCTGCCGGTGACAGGCTCATCCCTGTGCGCCGCGTCCGCGACGGCGGGCGAGCCCGCCGAGGGCGAGCAGCCCCGTACCCACCAGCACCACCGTCGCCGGTTCAGGTACGACGGTCGCGCTCGTGAACGTCGCCGTGAAGGCGAGGTCCGCGACCCCATCCACCTGCGACCAGCCGCCGGCGAAGAGCGCCGCGTTCGTCGCCGCGTCCGACGCCCACAGCGCACCACCGGCGTAGCCATCCGCGGTGCTCGCCCCGAGCAGGTTGCCGGCCTCGGGGAAGGCCACGGCCTCACCGAGCGTCGTCAGCAGGAACAGGTACGTCGATCCGGGCGCGAGCAGCACGTTGCCCGTGTCGAACGTCCGCAGGTCGAAGCTGAAGTCGTTGCCCGATCCGGCCACCGTGGCCCGTGACCACGCTGCGGCACCGGTGAGGCTCCGGGTCGCCGCATCGAAGCGATAGATGTACGCCGAGAAGCGCAGGTTCGCGCCATCGAAGGCATTCGTCAGCGACAGTGAAAAGCTCGACAGCGCCGGTGCCAGCGTCGGCACCGTGAACGACTGGCCGATGCTGCGCACGCCACCGGGGCCGCCGGTGAAGGTGCCGACGCTGGTGGTGCGCGCGGCGCCGATGGTGACCTGCGCCACGACCGGTTGCGTCAGGGCGGCGGCGACGAGGGCCGTCAGAAGGAACTGGCGCATGGATACGGGAGTGGGGAGTGTCATGGCGTCACCGTCACGCTGATGTCGCGGACGACGGTGCCGCCATCCTTGTCGGTGACGGTCGTGCGCACGAGATAGGTGCCGGGCGCCGTCCAGACCTTGCCGCGCTGCAGCGGCGTGGTCGCGGGCGGAGTGGTGAGGCTGGCGCTGAAGTTCGTGCCGTCGCCCCAGTCGAACACCACCTTCCAGGGCCCATCCTTGGTTCCGGCATCGCTGAATCGGAGCTGCAGCAGCCACCCCTGATTCACGGCGATGGTCGTGGTACCACTGGCGGGCGTGAGTGTCGCCACCGGCGCCGCGTTCGAGACCGTGACGACCTGCGACGTCGCGGCCTGCCAGCCGAACGAGTCGGTCACGGTGAGCTTCACCGTATAGGCGCCGTTGTCGGCGAACGTCTTGCTCACCGAGCCGCCGGTGGCGCTGGTGCCATCGCCAAAGCTCCAGCTGTACGTCAGCACATCGCCGGCGTCCGGATCGGTGGAGCTCAGTCCGTTGAACGCCAGTGACTGACCTTCCACACCGCTGGCCGGTCCGCTCAGGTTCGCAACCGGCGGACGGCTGCCGGATTCGAGCGCGTTCTCGAAGTCATCCGGCAGCGCCGCGAGGAAGTTGTAGCCGGTGAGCTTCTCGAGGCTGTCCACCGACACCTGGTAGTCACGCCAGTTCGCATTGCGAATGGCGCTGCCGACGAGGTTGGGCATCGAGACGGCGATGAGCTGCACGCTGGCGAGGTCCTCCCACGTCTTGATGGTGGCGAGGCCCGTGTTGCGCTCCATCGACACGACGATCTTCCACGTGAAGTCGGGGATGCGGATCTTGCCCTCGTCCTTGATGAACTTGGCGGGTCCCGTGAAGGCCGGCCCGGTGATGATGTACAACTCCCTGTTGCTGACGCGGGCCAGGTCGGCGATGAAGAGCTCCTGATTGGCCCAGACGCCCTGATTCAGGTCGGCGGTCTGCGGCACGACGTTGGAGAGATAGAAGGTGGTGGCGTTGTCGATGTTGGTGAGCGTCCGGTCGGCCGAGCGCATCATGTGCCCGCGATCGAAGCCGCCGTTGGTGTAGTCGGAGGTCTTGATGACGGGGAAGCCGGCCGCGATCACCGCCGGGTCGTTGGTGAAGCAATTGCAGCGGTCCTCGGCGCCGAAGTGGCCGTTGTCGAGGTTGTACGCCACCCAGTTCGGGCCACCGGTGTTCCGGTTGTAGCTGATGGTGGCCTGCGCCCGGTTGATGATGAAGTCATCGGCGCCATTGGCATCGGTCGGGGTGCCGAACTCCACGTTGTTGCCGTACACCGACGGATTGGGGAGTACCGGCGCCTCGACGGTGATCGTGGCCGAGCCGCTGACGCCGTTCGCCGCGGTCGCGATCACCTTGGCGGAACCCGTCGCGAGACCCGTGATCACGCCGTTGGCGTCGACCGAGAGGCGGGCGGCATCGGCTGGGTCCACCGTCCAGGTGAACGTGGTGTTGGCGAGCGTGGTCCCGCCCGCATCGCGGGCGGTGCCGAACACCTGCGTCTGGAAGCCGACGGGAATGGTGGCGCCACCAACCGTGACGGTCGCGACATCGCCGGCGGCGGAGACGGTCAGGACCGCTTCGCCCTTCACGCCGTTGGCGGCCGTGGCGATGATGGTGGTGGTGCCGACGGTCAGACCGGTGGCCAGTCCGGCGCTGTTGATCGAGGCGACGGTGGGATTGCTGCTGGTCCACACGATGGTCGTGCTGACGGTCACGCCGTCGGCGTCACGCGGGGTGGCGGCGAAGCTGCGGGTGCCGCCGACGGCGACCGTGGCCGGATTCGGCGAGACCGTGACGGTCGCCACCGGACCACCCGGCGCCGTGCCGGCGCAGAGGTTGGGCGCGGTGTAGCCGGTGACGTCGTTGGCGAGGTTCGGCGTGCCCTTGTTGGTGGCGACGTAGTTCGCCACGGCCGGCGCCCAGGCCCGCGTGTCGTTCATCGGCGTGCAGTCGATCACCATCGCACGCTTGCTGCGCGAGACCCCGGTCGGCGGCGTCGCACCCCAGAAGACGCTGTCCACCGTGGCGCCGCTCGCGTCCTTGATCACCAGGAAATCCGTCGCGCTGTTGGCGAGGTTCATCGGCCCGAGCCCGAACACGGCGTTCAGGCCGCCGTTCGCGGCGTTGTCGGTGTTCTTGGCGAAGACGATGTACGCGCCCGCTGCGATGGAGAGCGGGGTGGTGACGGTGATGGTGGCGTCGTTCGCCGATCCGATCTGGAATCCGGTCAGGCTGACCGGCGTGGCGCCGGGATTGTGCAGCTCGAACCACTCGCCATTGGCGTCGCTGATCGTGGCCGGGTCGGCCATGATCTCGGAGATCACCAGGGTGGTGGGGCTGGTGATGCCGGCCGGCAGGGCTGCGCTGGGCGAGATCGGCGGCGCGAGTGGTGCCGACGGGATCTCGGCGGTCCGCCCGCACGCGGCCAGCAGCGCGAGCGCGAACCCGCCGGCCATCAGCGACCGGCAGCGGGAAAGGGGATGCATCGCAGGGTGGGGAAGTGGGTGTGAACGCGTCACGTGGCGGGCCGATCGGTCCGCCCATCCGCTCCAGCAATCTACGGCGCGATCATTTCGTGCGACGACGGACGTGCAACGAATCGCCGACGGTTCCGGCGCGGCGCGTCGTGCTCAGGTTGCTGCTGGCGCGCTCAGCAGGTGATGAAAGTCGCGATACCAGATGTCGGCGCCGTTGCCGAGCGCGCGATCGTTCGCATTCGCGTGAATGAGGCGCGCGACGAAGCCCGCCTCGAGCTGATCCACATCGGTCCGGCCCGCCATCGCGAATGCCGCCATGCGCAGCAGCAACCGTGTCTCGTGTCCCTCGAAGCGATCGAAGAACCAGCCGCAGCTCGTGAACATGCCATAGCGCGCCATGCGCTGCGGCGTGAGTGCCGGATCGTCGCCATCGGCCGCGTCGAGCGCCTCTGCCAGCCAGCGCAGGGCCTCGCGCAGCGGGCCTCGCCACGCCTGCGCGCGGCCCGACTCGTGGGTCGCGCCGCAGCCGCAGTTGGAGCGCCACCGCTCCACGCCATGCGAGCAGCTCCACGCACTCGGCGAGACGAGCGTGCCGTCGCGCCACTCCTGGCGCGAGGCGATGATGGCGTCGAAGTTCGTCACCTCGGCCAGCCGAGCGCGGCGCAGCGTCCCGATCGCCTCGGCCAGTGCCATCTCGCCATGTCGCTTGTGGTGGCCGAACGTCTCGCCGTCGGTCGCGATGCTGGCGATGCCATGCTCTGCGCTGACCGCCGCGAGCGTGTGCGCCAACCGGTCACCTTGTTGTGCCAGGTTTCCGAAGCCGATCGCGCCGCTCAGCGCACCATGGTAGGGCGCGAGCACGAGCGTTCGGCCGTTGGCGCCATGCCAGCGCCGCGGCTGGCCATCGTGACCCTCGCGCACCTGATACGGCGCGAGGATGACGAACTGGACACCCGCCTCGGCGAGCGCCTGTGCCGTGTCGTCGTCGATCGCCGTCTCGGGGCACCAGAAGCCACGGGCGTCACGCCCGAAGCGGGCGCGGAAGTCGCGCAGGCCCCATTCGATCTCTCGCGCGCGCTCGTGGTGCGACGCGAGCGGCAGGATGACGTGATTGTAGCTGCTGGCGATCGCGTTGCCGTGGCCGAGTCGCTGCACCGACGCCGCATCGCCGGCTCGCATCGCGTCGAGCACCGCCGGCGCCTCGTGATCCAGCCAGCTCGCGAGCGTGGGGCCGACGTTGAAGCTGATCCACTCGAACAGGTTCACCCGCGTCCGCGCGCCGAGGTCACGCGCGGTGGCGAGCGGAAGGTACGACTCATCGGTGATGCGCGCATTCCAGTCGTGGAATGGGGCTGCCGTCGGCTCCACCGGCACGAGGCCCGTGAACGGGTCCTCGCGCGGTGGCTGGTAGCAGTGCGCGTGAATGACGACCGAACTCACGCCGTCGGCGGATCGTCTGGGAAGTCGCCGCCGATGATGGCCGGTGCGTAGTACTCGGTGGTGTACTGCTGCACCATGCGGGTGGCGGTGAAGAGGCGGCCGGCCTGCCGGATGCTGTGCTTCATCGTCGCCAGCCACTTGTGCGGAATGGCATCGCGGTGCGCACGATCGTAGAACCGCGGCACCACTTCGCGCTCCAGCAGGTCGTAGACGTTGTTGGCCGCCTCGGCGTCCTTCGACTCGTCGTTGGGCGCGGTCACTGACCAGCCGTTGGTGCCGTCGCAGCCCTCGGCCCACCAGCCGTCGATCGTGCTGAGCTGGGGCACCCCATTGAGCGCGGCCTTCATGCCGCTGGTGCCGGAGGCTTCGAGCGGCGGGCGCGGCAGGTTCATCCACATGTCGACGCCCTGCACCAGCAGGTGGGCGACGTGCATGTCGTAGTCCTCGATGAACGCGACGCGTCCCTCGAAGCGCGGGTCGCGCGTGAACTGGTAGACGCGCTGCAGCACCGACTTGCCGGGGCCGTCGGCGGGGTGCGCCTTGCCGGCGAAGACCAGCTGCACTGGCGCCTCGGGGTTCGTCAGGATGCGGCGCAGGCGCTCGGGGTCGTGGAAGAGCAGGTCGGCGCGCTTGTAGGTGGCAAAGCGCCGCGCAAAGCCGATCAGCAGGCTGGAGCGGTCGAGCAGCACGCCGGCGCCCACGATCTGCGTCGCTTCCTTTCGCCCCCGAGCGAAACTGCGGCGCGCCTTTTCGATGATGCGATCTGCGAGGACATCCTTCAGCGCGCAATGCGCCTCCCACAGGTCCGCATCGGGCACCTTCATGATGCGGTTCCAGGTGTCCGGATTGTCCAGCGCGAAGCCCCACCCCTTGCCGAGGTGCTTGTCGAGCGTGGACATGATCGGGTTGGCCATCCAGGTGGCGAGATGTACGCCATTGGTGACATGGCCCACCGGCACCTGATTCACGGCACGGTTCGGCCACATCGGATGCAGCAGCTCACGCGAGACCTCACCGTGCAGCTTGGCGACGCCGGTCACGCGCGAGGCGAAACGCACGGCACAGGCCGTCATGTGGAACTGGTCGCGCCCGTAATGCGGGTGGAATCCGAAGTTGGCGAAGGCGTCGGCGGTGATGCCGAGCTCCGTCCAGACGTCGCCCAGCACGGATTCGACGGCCTTGCGCTGGAAGACGTCGTGGCCGGCCGGGACGGGCGTGTGTGTGGTGAAGACCGAGGCGCGGCGGATCTTCGTCACGGCCGCCGCCATCTCGACGCCGGCCTCGCGCAGTTCACGCAGGCGCTCGATGAACATGAAGCTCGCGTGACCCTCGTTGGCGTGCCACACGTCCGGCTGCATCCTGAGCGCGCGCAGGATCCGCACGCCGCCGACGCCGAGCAGCCATTCCTGCCGGAGGCGGAGGTCCACGCCGCCGGCATACAGCCGGCTCAGCAGTTCACGGTCTTCCTGGCGGTTCTCCGGCATGTCCGTGTCCAGCAGCAGCAGGGGGACACGGCCGACCATCAGGCGCCACGCACGCACCAGCACGTCGTGCCCGGCCACCTGCACCGTCACCGTGAGGTCCGACCCGTCGGCGTTGAGCACCGGCGTGATCGGCGTCGTCGCGAGGTCGAACGTGTCGTCCATGTTCTCCTGCCAGCCATCGACGTTGATGCGCTGGTCGAAGTAGCCATGCCGATACAGCAGCCCCACGCCGACCAGCGGCAGCCCCAGATCGGACGCCGTCTTGCAGTGGTCGCCGGCGAGCACGCCGAGACCGCCGGAGTAGATCGGCACCGAGGAGTGCAACCCGAACTCGGCGCAGAAGTACGCGATCTTCGACTGGGTCAGTTCCGGGTACGTCCTGGCGAACCAGGTCGTATCGCTCTGCGCCTCGGTGCGCGACCAATGCATGGCCTCGTCATAGACGGAACGGAACGCCGGGTCATCCGCGCAGGCCTGGAGCCGCTCGGGTGCGACACGGGCGAGGAAGGTGACCGGGTTGTGGCGGGTGGCGAGCCAGAGACGGTCGTCGATGGCCGCGAACAACGCGCGCGCTTCACGGTTCCAGCTCCACGAGAGGTTGCTCGCGAGCTCTTGCAGGCCGGCAATTCGGCTGGGTATGGAGGTAGTCACGCCCACAAACTAGGGCAACCAGGGTTACTCGGGCAGCTCTCCGCCGAGGTCGGTCCGCAAGGGATCGTCCGTTTCCGCGTCGCTACTGGAAATCGCGACCGAGGCTGCGCACCTTGCGCCCGTCTCGTCGGCTGCGACCATCGCGCCGCGAGTGCATGTCGGCGAGCTGCATCTCTGCCGGCTGCCTGCCCGCCGCGGTCGTTGACGCGGTCCACTATTGAAGATCCGCTCGACCCCCCGCGCGCGACGCGCAGGGCCGGGCGGCTTGCGGAACCCCAATGTCGAAACGGATCTCCCGGCCGGCGCCAGCGCCTCAGGCCACGCTCGCGAAGCCGCCGCTCACCGAGGCGGCTGCGCCGGCGGTGACGGCCAAGGGCCCGCCCCGGCCGGCCAAGACCGTGCCTGCGCCCAAGCGGGCGGCTCAGCCAAAGCCCAAGCCGGTGCCCACCCCGAAGCCGAAACCCGCGCCGACAGCCGCGCCCAAGCCAAAGGCGGCGCCCAAGGTCCGCAAGGCCGCCGCGCCACGACCGCCGGCAGCCGTGCGCGGATCCGACGGGCGTTTCCGGCGCACCAAGGTGGCCTCGCCCCTCCTCGCCAGCGACGGACGGAAGGTCGCGATCGTGCATCTCACGGCCGAGCTCGCTCCAATCGCACGGACCGGCGGGCTGGGTGAAGTCGTCAGCAGCCTCGCCGCCTACCAGGCCGCGGCCGGACTGGACGTCGCGATCGTGATGCCACTCTACCGGCAGATCAGGGCGCAGTTCCCCGACCTCGAGCCGGTGGGTCAGCCCTTCTCCGTCGACGTGGCCTCCCGCAGCCATGGCGCCCAGCTCTACCGGCTCCCCGCCGCCGCCGCCGCGGAGGTGATCGGCGTGCGCGGCGTCGGCACCATGCCTGCCGTCTATTTCATCGACAATCGCACCCTCTTCGACCGCCCCGGCATCTACGGCGATGCCACCGGCAACTACACCGATGCCGCGCAGCGCTACGCCTTCTTCGGCGCCGCCGCCATGCGCGTGCTCCCGACGATCACCGCGGCGCCGGTCATCCTCCATGCCCACGACTGGCACACGGCGCTCGCGCTGACGTACCTCCGGACGTGGTATGCCGACAGCCCCTGGCATGCCGACGTCGCCACGGTGCTCACGGTGCACAACGCCGCCTATCAGGGACACTTCGCGGCCGACACGATGCACGAGCTCGGGCTGCCGATGTCGCTGTACAACTACGAACAGTTCGAGTGGTACGGCCGTGTCAACCTGCTCAAGGGCGGCATGGGCTACGCCGACGCGGTGACCACGGTCAGCATGACGCACGCCGACGAGCTGCGCACGGCCGAGGGTGGCTTCGGGCTGCACCAGAACTTCCTCGCCAAGGGCGAGCGCTTCACCGGCATCCTCAATGGCATCGACCAGAGCCGCTGGGATCCCGCCGTCGATCGTGACATCGCCGCCACCTTCTCGCGGGACGATCTTGCCGGCAAGCTCGCCTGTCGTCAGGCGTTGCAGCGTGACCTGGGTCTGGACGAGCGGGCCGACACCCCCATCTTCGTGATGACGGCGCGCCTCGTCCAGCAGAAGGGGCTGGACCTGATTCTCGACAACCCCTGGATCTTCGATGCCGACGCGCAGTGGGTCTTCCTCGGCCAAGGCGACCGGCGCTTCGTCGATGGGCTGCGGGCGCTGGCGGCGCGCCACCCCGGCCGCGTCGTGGTGGATACGGAATTCACCGACGACAAGGAGCACCGCCTCATGGCGGGCGGCGACGTGCTGCTGATGCCCTGCCGCTACGAACCCTGCGGCCTCACGCAGATGCGTGCACAGCGCTACGGTACTGTACCGTTGGTGCGGCGCGTCGGTGGTCTGGCCGACACGGTGCATGACGGTGTCACGGGATTCGTCTTCGACGAGTTCAGCGCCACGGCGTTTGCCGAGGCGGTTGCGCGGGCGATCGTGGCCTTCCGCGATCGCGATGTGTGGTTCCGCATGCTGCGTGACGGCATGGCTCGTGACTTCGGCTGGGAACGCTCGGAAGAGCGCTATCGCGATGTGTACCGCACCGTCCTCTCCGCTCGCTGACACGCCATGGACTTCGTCCTGCAGCTGCATTCCCACCTGCCGTGGGTGCTCAACCACGGTGACTGGCCGCACGGCTCCGACTGGCTGTCCGAGGCGACCGCCGATACCTACCTGCCGCTGATCGAGAAGCTGCGCTGGCTGGAGGCGGACGGGGTCTGGGCACCGCTCACCCTGGGCATCACGCCGATCCTCGCCAACCAGCTCGCCCATCCCTCGTTCCCGGCCATCTTCGAGAGGTGGGTCGGGCAGAAGCTCGCGGCGTACGATGAGCAGGGCGCGCAGTTCGCCGCGCGCGGCGAGGACGGCCTGAGCCACGTCTGCAGCTGGTCGGCCGGGGTGATGCGGAAGTACCTCGAGCTCTATCGCTCGCTCGGTGGCGACATCCTCGGTGAGTTCCGGCGCTTTGCCGACGCCGGCCGCATCGAAATCACGGGCTCGGCGGCGACACACGGCTTCCTGCCGCTGCTGGGCCGCGATGAGAGCATCAAGTTCCAGTTGCAGCTCGGCCGACGCGAGCATGAGCGGCTGTTCGGGCGCCGGCCGACGGGGTGCTGGTTGCCGGAATGCGCCTATCGCCCGGGCGGGTGGTGGGAGCCATTGCGCGGTGCACCGAATCGCGGCGTGCGCCATGGCATCGAACATGAGGTGCGGGCGGCAGGTTTTCAGTACGTGACCCTCGACGCGCCGCTGGTGCAGGGGCGGCACAAGGAGCGCACCGCGTACCGCGCGTACCGCATCAAACAGGAGAACGGCGAGGCGCACGTGCACGCGCTGGCCCGCGACCAGCGCACGGCGGCGCAGATCTGGAGCGCCGACGGTGGCTATCCGGGTGACGGCGCCTACCTCGAGTTCCACAAGACGCACCATGAGGGTGGCCTCAAGCTCTGGCGGATCACCGGACGGACGGTGGATCTCGGGCAGAAGCATCCGTACTGGCCCGAGGTGGCGCAGACGAAGGTGGAGGAGCATGCCCGCCACTTCGCCACGCTGCTCGGTGCGATCGCGCGGGAACAGCATCCGTTCGGCACGACGCTGATCATGGCACCGTTCGACACGGAGCTGTTCGGCCACTGGTGGCACGAGGGCCCCGAGTTCCTCAACAAGTTCTATCGCGAGCTCGGGCACCAGCCGCAGCTCCGTGCCGTCACCGCCTCGCAGCATCTCGCCGACAACCCGCAGGCGCCCTCGATCCCGGTCGAGCCGGGGTCATGGGGCGCGCACGCCGACTGGTCCACCTGGGTCGGGCCGAAGGTCGCCCACACCTGGCGCCGGCTCTGGCCGCTCGAAAACCAGTTCTGGGAGATGGCCGGCCGCGCCCTCGGCGATCCGCTGGCGCACACCGCGCTGGAGCAGGCCGCGCGGACGCTGCTGCTGGCGCAGTCCAGTGACTGGCAGTTCATCATCACGATGGCGGAGGCGGCCGACTACGCCGACCATCGCTTCCACTCGCACTGTGCCGATCTCGAGGCGCTGCTGGCGTTGATGCAGGCCGGCTTCGACGGCGGTGACTTCACGGAGGCGCACGCGTACGCGGCTGAGTTGAAGCTGCGCGACGATTGTTTCCCGGAAATCCTCCCCGCTTTGCGGGCGGCGCTCGCGTGATTCCCGTCATCTTCGTGGCACCGCGCCTGTCCGACAACGCATCGAAGATGGTCGAGGCGATCGGTGCGCTGCCGGGTGTGCGGCTGGGTGTCATCAGCAGCGACGGTGTGGAACAGGCGGCGCCGTCCACGCGCGCCGTCATCGCGCAGCACTGGTGCGTGGACGATGTGCTCGACGTGGCCGAGCTGCGCACGGCCGTGGACGAGGTGGCGGCGCGCATCGGCGGCGTGAAGAAGCTCTTCGGCGCCTACGAGCAACTGCAGGTGCCGCTGGCGGCCGTGCGCGAGGCGATCGGCGTGCCGGGGCTGCCGGTACGGGCCGCGCTCAACTTCCGTGACAAGTCGCGGATGAAGGACGTGATGCGCGCCCATCGACTGCCGTGCGCGCGCCATGCGCTGGTGGAGACGTACGTCGACGCCATCCGCTTCGCCGAACGGGTGGGCTTCCCGCTGGTGGTCAAGCCCCAGGCCGGCGCCGGCGCGCAATCGACGTATCGCGTCGATCACGCGGAGGCGCTGGCACAGGCACTCGAGCTGACGCGGCCCTCGACGGCGAACCCGGTGATGCTGGAGGAGTTCATCACGGGCACCGAGCATTCGTTCGAGACCATCTCGATCGACGGGCGTGCGGTGTGGCACTCCCTCACGCACTATCATCCCACGCCGCTCGAGGTGCTGCGGAACCCCTGGATCCAGTGGGTGGTGGTGCTGCCGCGTGAAGTGGATCACCCCATGTTCGATGACATCCGCGATGCGGCGGTCGAGGCGCTGCACGCGCTGGGCCAGACGACCGGGCTGACACACATGGAGTGGTTCCGTCGTGCCGACGGGTCGGTGGCGATTTCCGAAGTCGCCGCCCGGCCGCCAGGGGCGCAGATCACGACGCTGATCAGCCGCGCCAACGACATGGACTTCGTGCGGGCCTGGGCGCACCTGATGGTGCATGGGGAATTCACGCCGCCGGAGCGGAAGTTCGCGGTGGCGGCGGCGTTCCTGCGCGGACAGGGGAGCGGCGTCGTGCGCGCCGTGCACGGGCTGGACCGGGTGCACGCCGAAGTCGGCCATCTCGTCTGCGATGTGAAGCTGCCCGAGGTCGGCCAGGCGCCGGCGCAGACCTACGATGGCGATGGCTTCATCATCCTGCGACACCCCGAGACGGCGGTCGTCGAGCGGGCGATCCGCCGCGTGGTGGAGCTGGTGCACGTGGAGCTGGGATGAGCACAATCGGAAGCACACCCGTGAGCACACTCGCGGAGATTTCGTCGGTCACGTGGACGCACTGCCAAGGGGATCGTGGATGAACGTATTGATGATTGCACCGGGCTACCCGGACGAGATGCCGCTCTTCTGCCGCGCGCTGTCGACGTTCGGCGCCAAGGTGTATGGCATCAGCGATGTGCCGGCGCAGAACCTGCCCGAGCTGACGCGTCGTCACCTCGCGGGCTACCTGCAGACGCCGCAGCTCAACCAGGAGGACGCCGTCGTCACGGCGGTCGCCACCGCGTGGGCGGGACGCACTTTCGACCGGGTGATCTGCCTCTGGGAGCCGGGCGTGGTGCTGGCCGCCAGGCTGCGCGAGGCCCTCGGTGTGCCGGGCCTGGGTGTCGAGGATGCGATCGCCTTCCGTAACAAGGACATCATGAAGGCGCGCGTGGCGGCCGCCGGCATCCGGACGCCGAAGCACCGCGGGGCCACCTCGGCCGCCGAGGTGCGCGAAGCGGCCGAGGAGATCGGCTACCCGCTGATCATCAAGCCGATCGACGGCGCCGGCTCGATGGACACCTTCCGGGTGGACGACGTCGCGGAGCTGGACGCAGCGCTGAAGCGGATGACGCACGTGGACCATGTGAACATCGAGGAGTTCATCGAGGCCGAGGAGTTCACGTTCGACACCATCTGCGTGAACGGGGAGATGCAGTATTTCAACATCGGCTACTACCGCCCGCGCCCGCTGGTGGCACGAAGCCTCGAGTGGATCAGCCCGCAGACGCTCTGCCTGCGTGACGTCGACAGCGACTGGGTCGCCGGCGGTCGCCAGATGGGTGCCGACGTGCTGAAGGCGATGAACCCGGGTAACGCCTTCACGCACATGGAGTGGTACCGGAAGGCTGACGGTGAGGTGGTGTTCGGCGAGATCGCGGCGCGGCCCCCCGGGGCGCGGACGGTGGACCTGATGAACTACGTCTCGGACATCGATCTCTACATGGGCTACGCCGAGGCCGAGCTGCGGGGGACGTTCTCGCAGGACGTGACACGGAAGTACAACGCCGTCAACATCTTCAAGCGTGCGCAGGGTCACGGCACGATCCAGCGCGTGACGGGGCTGGAGCAGTTGGTGCAGCGCTTCGGGGAGCACATCGTCAACATCGACCTGCTGCCGGTTGGCGCGACGCGCCGCGACTGGGTGCTGACGCTGATCTCCGACGGGTACCTGACCGTGCGACACCCCGACTTCGCGCAGGCGTGCATGATCGCGGACGCCGTGGGGACCGATCTTCAACTCTACGCGTCGTAATCCATGCCACTGCGTTTGCGCCGCTCGCTGCGGCGGCTGTTCAGGACCCGCACGCATCCGGGTACGCACCACGTCATCACCGACATCCCCGGTCCGAACCCGGCCGTGATGCGGACGGTGGTGGTCCATCTGCCCGGCGAGTACGATGAGGAAGTGCGGCGCTACCCGGTGATCTACATGCAGGACGGGCAGAACCTCTTCGACGACGGGACATCGTACGCCGGATCGTGGGGGCTCGCGGGTGAGCTCGTGTCGGCGTCGCGCCTCGGTGCGAATGCGATCGTGGTCGGAGTGTACCATGCCTCGCAGCACCGCATCGACGAGTACAGCCCGTTCGTGGACGATCGCGTGGGGGGTGGAAACGCGGCCGCGTACGTGACGTGGCTGGCCGACGTGCTGCGGCCGGCCATCAATGAGCGCTTTCGGACGTTACCCGCGCGCGAGCACACGGGCGTGGGCGGCTCGTCGATGGGTGGCCTGCTCTCGCTCTATGCCGTGTTGGCACGCAGCGACATGTTCGGCTTTGCCGCCGTGCTCAGCCCGTCGCTCTGGTTCGCGCGTGGCGCGATCTTCGACTGGGTGCGGGCGCAGCCGTTCTGCGACGTGCGCATCTATCTCGACACCGGCGCACGCGAGGGAGAGCGCACGCTCGCCAACGCGCGGCGCCTGCGCACGCTGCTGGAGCAGAAGGGGTATGCTCCGGGTGAGCGTCTCCGCTATGTGGAGGACTCCATCGGTGTGCACCACGAGAGCGCCTGGGGCCGCCGGTTCCGGAAGGCGTTGCCGGCGCTGCTGACCGTCCCCAGACCGGCCGGGGAGGCCTGATGCACCACGAATACAAGGCGTGGCGGAGCCCGGCGCTCGATGGCAAGGAGATGGGCGTGCACGTGTGGGGCCACGGCGGGGCGAAGATGATCGTCTTCCCGACGTCGCTCGGCAGTCATCGCGAGTGGACCGACCGGCGGATGCACCGCGTGCTTGCCGATCACCTCGAGCGGGGATGGCTGCAGCTCTTCTCGGTGGACCATGTGCACCACGAGAGCTGGTACGACCGGTCCCGCCATCCGGGAGCGCGGGCATGGCGGCACCTGCAGTACCATGCGTACATCAAGGACGAGCTGATGCCGTTCATGCACCACCGCAACCGCACGCCGTTCGTGATCGCGGCCGGCGCGAGCTTCGGTGCGTACCATGCGATGTCGTTCGGGCTGCGATTTCCGACGCTCGTGAACCGCATCATCGGCCTCAGTGGCCTGTACGACATCAGCCGACAGGCGTCGGGACACATGGATGGCAACGTGTATGCGGCCAACCCGTTCGCCTTCATCCCGAACGAGCATGACCATGCGCGGCTCGAGGCGATGCGGCGCATCGACATCATCATGGCGATCGGCCGCGATGACCCGAGCTACGCGAATAACGAGGCCTTCTCCGGGATGCTGTGGGCGAAGGGGATCGGCCATGCCCTGCGCGTGTGGGACGGCGGGGCACACGACTGGCCATATTGGGAGCGCATGATCCGGATGTATGTGGGTGGTCACGACTAACCAGAGGTGCGTCGCATGGCGGCTGTGAAGAGTGTCGGACTGGTGGTGGGGCGCGAGTGGTCGTTCCCGCCCGCATTCATCGAGGCGGTCAACTCGCGCGACGAGGGCGTGGTGGCCTCGCTCGCGAAGTTCGGTGGTGAGTCGATGGATGCGCCGAAGGCGTACGATGTGCTGGTGGACCGCATCTCGCACGAAGTGCCGATGTATCGCACCATGCTGAAGCAGGCGGTGCTGCAGGGCACGACCGTGATCAACAACCCCTTCATGTGGTCGGCCGACGACAAGTTCTTCGGCGCGGCCCTGATCACGAAGCTCGGTGTCGTCAGCCCGAAGACGGTGGTGCTCCCGAACAAGGAGTACATCCCCGGCATCGTGCCCGACGAATCGCTGCGCAACCTGAAGTACCCGCTCGACTGGGACGGCATCCTCGAGCAGATCGGCCTGCCCTGCATCCTCAAGGATGCGCATGGCGGCGGCTGGAAGGAGGTGTACGTCTGCCAGACGAAGGCCGAACTGATCCACCATTACGATCACTCCGGCCTGCTGACGATGATCGTCCAGGAGTTCATCGAGTGGGATGAATTCGTGCGCTGCATCTGCCTTGGGCAGGAGGAGATCCTGCCGATCAAGTACGACCCGAAGGAGCGGAAGTACCGGGTGGCGCCCGACTTCCTCGGCCCGGTGATGGGGCCGCGGGTGATCAAGGACGCGCGCACGATCGTGAAGGCGTTCGGCTACGACATGAACTCGATCGAGTTCGCGATCAAGGACGGCGTGCCGTACGCGATCGACTTCATGAACCCGGCGCCCGACTTCGACATCAACTCGCTGACGCCCACCTACTTCAACTGGGCGGTGGAGCACATGGCCGACATGGTGATCCGCCTCGCGAAGGACCCGCGCACCACCACCAAGGCGCTGGGCTGGGATGCGATGTTCACGGCCTCACGCAGCGTCTGATGTCCTCGGCCGACGCGATTGCGGCATGGCACGACATCCTCCGCGATGACGCCATCGCCCAGGAGTCCTCGTCGCTGATGACGTCACAGCTTGCCAGCCGAGGCCTCGTCTTCGGTGGGCGGCCACTGTGCACCGTCCTGCGGCCGCGACTCGTGTCGCGGGCGCAATACGACCGCGTGCAGGACCTGACGCGTCGCCTCATGCCGGCCTTCGATGCGATGCTCGCCGCGGCACTCGGCGACGCATCGGTGCGCGCACAGTTTCGCCTCGCGGACTGGGAGGAGGGGCTGGTGACCCTCGCCCCGGGCTTCCGCGCCGGCAGCCCGACCTCGCGCCTGGACTACTTCGTGGACGACGAGACCGGTGTCATCTCGCTCACCGAGTACAACGCCGAGACACCGGCGGGGGCGGGGTACAACGACGCGCTCTCGGACATGTTCTGCGACCTGCCGGTGACGCGCCGGTTCGCGCGGGACTGGGAACTGCTCCCGCTGCACACACGGCACGGGGTGATCCGCGCCGTGCTCGATGCGTGGACCGAATGGCGTGGCATCCGCGAGGTGCCACAGGTCGGGATCATCGACTGGCGCGAGGTGCCGACGTTCAGCGAGTTCGAGATCTTCCAGCGCCACTTCCGGGAACTCGGCATTCCGTGCTCGATCGTCGATCCCCGTGATGCGGCGTACGATGGCACGACCCTGACCTTTGCCGGCACGCCCGTCACGCTGCTCTACAAGCGCGTCCTGCTGCACGAACTGGCCGAACGGGGGGGCGCCGACCATCCGGTCTTCCAGGCGCTTCGCGATGGCAACGTCTGCATGGTCAACCCGCCGCGCTGCAAGATCCTGCACAAGAAGGCGTCGCTGGCCGCGCTGACCGACGAACGGAATGCCCACCTGCTCACCCCGGGCCAGCATGCCGCGGTGGCGGAGTGCATTCCGTGGACCCGCGTCGTCGAACCGCGCATGACGCTGTTCCACGGTGAGCACGTGGACCTGCTGCCGTACGCCGCCGTGCACCGGGACCGCTTCGTGCTCAAGCCCAACGACGACTACGGCGGGGCCGGCATCGTGCTCGGCTGGACGGTGGACGGCGACGCCTGGAACGCCGCCCTGCAGACCGCCGTCACCAATCCGTACGTCATCCAGGAGCGGGTCGGGATCCCGTCGCAGGGGTTCCCGTCGCTGGTGGATGGCCGCGCCGAGGTGATCGACCGGATGTACGACACGGCGCCGTTCCTCTGTGACGGCGCGTATGCCGAGGGATGGCTCTGCCGCCTCTCGACTGCCGCGCTGCTCAACGTGTCGGCCGGTGGCGGATCCACCGTGCCCACCTTTCTCGTGCAGCACCGATAGCAGTATTGTGCGGCAGCGCCGCCGGCGCGCCTCGTCTGCCAGGATCACCTCAGCCAGCCCCCTCCCATGAAGGCTCCGTCCCTGACACTGGGTGTCGAGGAAGAGTACCAGATCATCGATCCGGTCTCGCGGGACCTGGTGTCCTACGTGACCCAGATGCTGGCCGAGGACCATCGCGTGCTGACGCAGGTGAAGCCGGAACTGCACCAGTCGATCATCGAGGTGGGCACGAACGTCTGCCAGACCCCGGCCGAGGTGCGCAAGGAGCTGGTGATGCTGCGCAAGGGCGTGATGGAGCTGGCGGCGAGGAAGGGCTACCGCATCGCCGCCACCGGCACCCATCCGTTCGCCAACTGGCAGACGCAGGAGATCACGCCCTACGACCACTACCTCGGCACGCGCAACGACATGGGCGACCTGGCCCAGCGCCTGCTGATCTTCGGCACCCATGTGCACATCGGCATCGAGGACAAGGACTTCCTCGTCGATGCCTGCAACGTGGCGCGCTACTTCCTGCCGCACATCCTGTGCCTCACCAGCAGTTCCCCGTTCTGGTACGGTCGGGAGACCGGGCTGCGCTCGTACCGCAGCGTGGTCTTCCGCGCCTTTCCGCGATCGGGCGTGCCGCCGCTACTCAACTCGTATTACGACTACACCTCGTACATCGACACGCTGGTGGACACCGGCTCGATTCCGGGGCCGCACAAGATCTGGTGGGACATCCGGCCGCACGGCAAGTATCCGACGCTGGAATTCCGCGTCTGCGACGTCTGCACCCGCGTCGACGAGGCGGTGAGCATCGCGGCCATCCTGCAGGCGCTGATCGCGAAGCTCTACAAGATGCGCCGCGACAACACGACCTTCCGTGTCTACTCGTCGGCGTTGATCGAGGAGAACAAGTGGCGTGCGGTGCGCTATGGCCTGGGCGGCAAGCTGATCGACTTCGGCAAGCAGGTGGAACTGCCGGCGCCGCAACTCATTCGCGAGTTCCTCGACTGGTTCCTCGGCGACATCGTCGACGAGCTCGGGACGCGCAAGGAGGTGGAGTACGCCTACAAGATCCTCGCCGAGGGTTCAAGTGCCGACCGGCAGCTCGCCACGTTCGCGAAGACGAAGGACCTGAAGGCGGTGGTGGACCAGCTCATCATCGAAACGGCCGAGGGCGTGATGGACGTGCCAGCGGCCGAGCCGCTCCCGGCGGGCGCGACACTCACCTGAGTCTTTGCCGGCGCGCCGCACAGCTGCGGCGCACCGGACCTCACATCGTGTACCCGAGCGCCTCGAACCTGCGCTCGACGATGAAGAACGTCGCGAGCGCCACGGCGCCGATCACGAGCATGTACGCCCAGCCGCGGCGCGTCTTGGTCGGTCCGACGTGCTGCCTGAGATGGGCTGAGGCGGACTCGCCGAGCGTGGCCAGGATCAGGCCGGCGATGGGGAACAGGATCGCCATCGCGATACCGGTCCGGTTCAGCGCCACGGTCGGAACGCCGCGGAGCGCCTCCTGATACGGTCGCCAGATCGCCAGATACCCAAGCAGCGCTCCGCAGACGAGGAAGACGACGCCGGCCGCGCGCGATTTCTGGTCCTGGGTCACCGTCACGCTCCGCAGCGAGGGATGAACGCATCCGCCGAGCCCAACCTCACCGCCGCGCACGCGGGCCGCAAGCACCCGAAAGGGCGAGCGGCGCTGCACGAATTTGCCCGGCCTCGCACGGATATGTGTCGACGCGCGTCGCGAACTGCAACAGCATATCGCAGAACGGCACCGCCGCAGAACTGCACAGCCGCGGAACTGCGAGTGCCCGAGAACGGGCGCGACGATGGAAATGCGGGAATTGACGGGGGTCATCGTCGAGGCAGCGTTGGAGGTGCATCGCGTGCTGCGCGGTCCCGGACTGCTGGAAAGTGTGTACGAGGAGGCGCTCGCCGCAGAGTTGGCTCTCCGCGGCTGTATTGTCAGGCGCCAAGAGCCCGTGATCGTCTGGTACAAGGGCAATCCACTCAGCACACCGCTGCGTATCGACCTGCTTGTCAACGATGTCGTGATCGTGGAGTGCAAAGCCGTGACGAAGTACAACCCACTGTTCACATCTCAGGCGCTCACCTACCTCCGCCTGAGTCGTCGAACGCTCGCGCTCGTCATCAACTTCGGTGAGCGATCGCTGCGTCAAGGCATTCATCGCGTTGTCGATCACCACGCAGACTGAACACCCGTCAGATTGAGTACCGCCGTCGCCACTCGCTCCATCGCATCATGCCAGCAGTTCAGCGGCTGTGCCGTTCTGCGGCTTTTCAGTTCTGCGATATGCTGTGATCGTTGTTCAAACGATGCTGGCGTGTCTCGACATCCCTCCGGCCAATGCTGAAGGATTCACGGCTTGGCAGCCTCCGGCCGGACGTACGGCGACGTGAGCACGTCCCACGGCTGCGCGCTGCGGGCGCGGCGGGTGCCGAGGTCTTCGAGCCGCTGCATCCAGTCCTTGTTGAACAGCGTCGACGCGGCCGGGTCCAGCGCCACGTCCGACGGGATCGCCGTCCAGCGCATCTGCATCGTGAGCCCCGGCACCTCAGCCTGCGCCGAGCGCGCCAGATAGTCGAGCAGCTCCAGCACCTGCGGCTGGTGCGTGAAGAACTGCACCGTGCTCCAGCGACCCTGGATCTGCTTCCGGCTGGCCGGGTTCATCACCACCGGCGCGGGGTGTGTCCAGCCGTTGACGATCACCCAGACACGGATCGCGATCGGTGTCGTCACGCCCGCCGCCCGCACGCGACGCACCACCGTCGCGTAGTCGTCGGCCGTCAGGAGCGGGAGGATGTTGGTGATGATGCCGCCGTCGGAATGCACATGCCCGTCGACGATCACCGGCGGAAAGATGCCGGGGATTGACGACGCCGCCTTGAGCAGCGCGCGGGTGCGGACCAGCCCTGCCTCGCCGCCGTCGAGGCTCGCCGCGAGGTCCCAGGTGCGACCCGTGCCGATGTCGAGGTCGGTCGTGCCGAACACGACCTGCCGATCGTTCGCGAACTGCGCCCGCAGCGAATCGCGGAACGCCCCGTCGACGGTGCGCGCCACGCTGGCGTCATACCGCGTCGTATTCACCAGCCCGCCCGTCTTGCGCAGCCAGAACAGCCAGTCGAGGGTCGGCGCGATCTGTTCGGCGGCGTTGCGGTAGAGCGACGTGACGGTGTCGATGGCGGCCGGCGTATCGAGCAGGATGAACGGCGCCTGCAGCGCGCCGGTGCTGATGGCGGTGATCAGGTCGAATTGCGGCATCCGCTGGTCGGTGCGCGCCCGCCAGCCCCGGACGAATCCGACCCCGTATGCGCCGTTCTGCCCGCCGCCGGAAAGCATCAGCACGTCCAGCGAGTGGTCGGCCTTGGCGATCGCCCGCCGCGCCAGCCGCGCCACCACCGTGTCACGCAACCGCCGCTCCGCGCCGCGGGACGTGTCGGCATCCGCCACCAGCGCCGTAATCGTGGTGGCGGGGCGCCGAATCGTGGCACAGCCCGCGGTCGCCCCGAGGAGCAACAGCGGGGCCGCATGGCGGACGAGCGCACGCAGGTGAACGATCCGGCGCAATGGCGTCATGGCACAGTGAGGGCGAACGGGGCGTGAAGGAACACCGGACAATCTGCCGCCCTGCCGGGAAGGCCGTCAGCGGAGAACACCGGGCGCTGGCGCCTCGTTCCGCGGCAGCCGCGGCGTACAACTCCGGTGGGATGGTGGCCCCGTTGCGCCGACCGTGCGATTATCCAGTGTTGCTCACTGCTCATCACCCCGTGCGGTTCTCGTGTCTCCAGACGTTGCTCCTGCCGTTCGCATGACCGCTGCCGTTCGGGATGAGGGTGCCGCGCGGCAGCCGTCCGTGTGGATGTTCCGCATCCGGCTGCTCCTGCGAACGCTGCTGTTCTGGGTGCTCTGGTTCACGGCGGCACGCGGCCTGTTCTATGGCTGGCATTGGTCGCTGCTGCCGGCTGCAGAGCGCAGCGAAGTCGCCGCGAGCTTCCTGCACGGCGCACGCATGGACCTGGCGACGGCGTCGTACATCGCCGCCCTGACGTGGCTCGTGCTGGTGCTGACCGTGGCCGTGCCGATGCGGATCACGCGGCGCATGCTTGGCGCGCTCGATCTTGGCCTGGCCGCCGTCGTCACCACTGTCATGCTGACCGACCTGGGCACGTTTCCGGCCTGGCGGCGGCGGCTGGACGCGAGCCTCTGGACCTACCTCGCGACGCCGAATGAAGCGTATGCCTCGGCGTCATCCACCTCGGTGGTGCCGCTGGTGTGGCTGCTGCTCCTGCTGGTGCCGCTGACCTGGTGGGCGCACCGCCGGTTCGCGCGTGGCGGACTCGCCGCTGCGCAGGTGGCGACAGGGTGGGAGGCAGTGCGCGCGACGACGCTGGTGTTCGCGACCGGCGCGCTGCTCGCGATCCCGATTCGCGGCGGCATCCAGTGGACGCCGATCAACGAGAGTACGGTGGCCTTCTCGCATTCGGCGATGGCCAACGACGCCGCGCAGAACCCCGGCTGGACCCTGATCGAGTCGACGATCAGCGCACAGCACCGGCCCGTCGGCAATCCCTACGCGGTCCTCCCCGACAGTGCGCTGCGCCAGGTGCTGGACAGTCTTTACGCAACGCCCGCCGGACGCGAGACGCGTGCGCTGCTGCGCGTCGCGCGTCCCAATGTCGTGCTGATCGTCTGGGAGAGCTTCACGGCGAAAGTCGTGGCGCGGCTCGGTGGCCGGGCTGGCGTGACGCCGCAGTTCGACCGCTGGTCGCATCAGGGTGTGCTGTTCGACTCGCTGTTCGCGTCGGGCGAGCGCAGCGCGCAGGGACTCGTCTCGCTGCTGAGTGGATTTCCCTCGGTACCGACCGAGGCGATCATGAACCGTGCGCAGAAAGCGGCCAGCCTGCCGCAGCTCGGACGGCAGTTGCACGAGGCCGGGTACCGCACGTCATACACCTACGGCGGTGAGCTCGCCTTCGCCAACATGAAATCGTACCTGCTGCGCGGCGGCTTCGACACGCTCGCCGGCATCGAGGTGTTCGACGCCGCGGAGCGTAACTCGAAGTGGGGCGCGCACGACCACGTGGTGCTCGGACGAACCCTGACGCACCTGCGCCAGGAGGCGCGCCCGTTCTTCGCGACGGTGTTCACGCTCAGCAGCCACGAGCCGTTCGAGGTGCCGGTCGCACCGGTGTTCGCCGGCCGCGACGAGTCGACACAGTTCCTCAACGCCCACCACTACACCGATGCCAGTGTCGGGGCGTTCCTCGACAGTGCCTCGCGCCAGCCGTGGTGGGATTCGACGCTGGTGGTGATCGTGGCCGACCACGGCAGCCCGCTGCCGATCCCCGTCGGCGACAGCGCCGAGTCGCTCGTGCGTCGGCACCACATCCCGATGCTGTGGGTGGGCGGGGCGCTACGCGTGCGCGACACCGTGGTGCATCGCATCGGCGGCAGTGTGGACGTGGCCCCGACGCTGCTGGCGCAGCTGGGCGTGCCCGCCACCGGCTTCCGCTGGGGCCGCGACCTGCTGCGCACCGGAGCGCCGGAGTTCGCGTATTTTGCGCATGATGATGCCGTCGCCTACATCGACAGGCAGGGGTTTCTCGTCTACGACGAGCGTGCGCGGCGCGTGCTGGAGCGGTCCGCCGGCGCCGGGCCAGTGCATCAGCGCAACGGCTCGGCCCTGCTGCAGGGCACCTTTGCCGACTACCTCGCCCGCTGAGGCACGCCCCGCGGGGATGCGCGGCCGCGCCGGGAGGGGTCGCCTCGCGGCCACAGGGCGCTTTATTACTCCCGCACGGGCGAGCCCATCGGCAGCCCTGCGTCCGTCAACTTTCACCCTCGCGCCCATGCTCCGCCGTCTCCTCTCCTACGGTCTCGTGACCGCGGCTTTTGCCACGGCGGTGCGACCGGCCGATGCCCAGCGCCGCCCCGTCAGCGCGACGCCCGCGGCAGCCGCACCGGCGCTCGACAGCACCGCGTTCCGCGCGCTGCGCTGGCGCAACGTCGGTCCGTTTCGCGGGGGGCGCGCGGTGGCCGTCGCCGGGATCGCCTCGCAGCCGATGACGTACTTCGCCGGCTACACCGGCGGTGGGTTGTGGCGGACCGATGATGCCGGGATCAACTGGCGCAACATCTCCGACGGCTGGTTCCGGACGGGTGCGATCGGCTCGGTCGCGGTGGCCCCGTCGGACCCGAACGTGATCTACGTCGGCACCGGCGAGGAGTCCGTCCGCGGGCAGTCCTCCAGCTATGGCGACGGCGTGTACCGCAGCACCGATCAGGGCCGCACCTGGACCAACGTCGGCCTCACCGGCACGCGGCAGATCTCGGCGGTACGCGTGCATCCCGCCGATCCCAACGTCGTGTACGTCGCGGCGCAGGGTGACCGGTGGAAGGCGAGCGCGGAGCGCGGCATCTACCGCTCGAAGGATGGCGGCGCGACGTGGACGCTGGTGCTGAAGGGCGTGAACGGATTCAGCGGTGCCAGCGACCTGTCGATGGATGCCACCAACCCGCGCATTCTCTACGCCACGTTCTGGGACCATCAGCGGACACCGTGGCAGGTGCGCAGCGGCGGTGACGGCAGTGGCATCTGGAAGTCCGTGGACGGCGGAGACACCTGGACGCGGCTCACGGGCGGACTGCCGGCGCTGATGGGCAAGATCGGCGTGAGCGTATCACCCGCCGATCCCGAGCGCGTCTACGCCATCGTCGAGGCCGAACGGGGTGGGCTCTATCGCTCCGACGACGCAGGCCGGACGTGGACGCGCACCTCCGAGGATCGACTCATCCAGTCGCGCAGCTGGTACTACATGAAGGTCACCGCCGACCCGAAGAACGCCGACATCGTGTGGGTGATCAACGCCCCGCTGACGAAGTCGATCGACGGCGGCCGCACCTTCCGCGTGGCGCCTGCGACACACGGCGACAACCACCTGCTCTGGATCAACCCGTCCGACAGCCGCTACATGATCAACGCCAACGACGGCGGCGCCGCGATCACGCTCGACGGCGGCACGAGCTGGAGCTCGCAGGACAACCAGCCGACGGCGCAGTTCTACCACGTCACCACCGATCACGAGTACCCGTACCGGCTCTACAGCGGCCAGCAGGACAACTCGAGCGTGATCATCCGCAGCCGCAGCGACGACCAGGCCATCGGCGTGCGCGACTGGTGGGACGGCCCCGGCTGCGAAAGCGCCAACATGGGCGTCGGGCCGAAGGACTCGCGCTACGTCTACGGCGGCTGCTATCAGGGGCTGATCAACGAGCTCGATCAGCAGACCGGCTTGTCGCGTGAGATCATGCCGTGGCCGGCGATGAACCTCACCGAGCCCACCGACAAGACCCGCTACCGCTTCAACTGGACGGCGCCGATCCGTGTCTCGCAGCACGACGCGAGCGTGATCTACCATGGCGGCAACGTGCTGTTCCGGTCCACCGACCGCGGGCAGAGCTGGACGCCGCTCGGCGGTGACCTCACGAAGAACGACAAGGCGCGCCAGGGGAAGGGCGGCGGTCCGATCACCAACGAGGGCGCCGGCGGTGAGGTCTACGGCACGATCGTCGTCATTCACGAGTCACCGCACGATGCGAAGGTGCTCTACGTGGGCACCGACGACGGGCTGGTGCAGGTCACGCGCGACGGTGGGGCGACCTGGACCAACGTCACGCCGAAGGGGCTCGCCGACGGCCTGACGAACGAGATCGAGGTGTCGCCGCATGATCCGGGCACGGTGTACGTCGCGTACCGCACGGATCGCCTTGGCGACAATGCGCCGCACGTCTTCCGCTCCACCGACTACGGCGCCACCTGGACGCGCCTGGTGAACGGCCTGCGCGAGGGTGAGCCGGTGCGTGTCGTGCGCGAGGACCCGGTGCGCAAGGGATTGCTCTATGCCGGCACGGAGACGGGTGTCTACGTCTCCTTCGACGCTGGCGCGAAGTGGATGCCATTGCCGTCGGCGCTGCCCGTCGTGCCGGTGACGGATCTCGAGGTGCATGACGGGGACCTCGTCGCCGCCACCGAAGGGCGCGCGTTCTGGATCCTCGATGACCTGACGCCCTACCGCCAGCACGCCGACTCGCTGCTGTCGTCCGCGGCGCACCTGTACGCCCCGCGCGCGGCCGTCCTTGCCGGCGGTCCGTCGGCACCCGCACGCGGTGCCGGTCGCAACCCGGTGCCCGGCGCCAACGTGTACTACCGCATCGCGGCACCGCTCGACACGACGGTCGCGATCACGTTCGACTTCCTCGACGCGAAGGGCCGCGTGCTGCGCAGCCTCTCGAGCAAGGATTCCGTGGTGGCGGCTCGCCTCGCGCCGAAGCCCGGCCTGAACGTGGTGAACTGGGACCTTCGCCGCACCGCCCCCACCCGGCTGACCGGCGTGGTGCTGTTCGGCGCGCCTGGCAGCGGCGGTGCACGCGTCTCGCCCGGCACGTACAGCGTGCGGATGACGATGGGCGCCGTGGTCCGCACGCAGCCGTTGCAGGTCCTGCAGGACCCGCGACTGACGGTGCCCGCCGTCGCCGTCGCCGAACGGGATTCGGTCTCGGCGCTGATCGCCGATCGCATCCGTGAAATCCACGACGCCGTGCTCCGGCTGCGTGACACGCGCACGCAGGTGCAGGCCGCCATCGCCCGTGGGCGCGACGCGAGCAACGCGCCGGCGATCGCAACCGCCGGCAAGGGCCTCGCGACCAAGCTGGAGACGATGGACCCACGCCTCACGACGAAGGCGACGAATGGGCAGGACATCATCAACTTCGCCAACGGCATCAACGGACAGTTCGGGTTCCTGATGGGTCAGGTCGAGGGCAATCCGATCCTGACCCGGGCCGCCCGCGAGCGCCTCGCCGAACTCGATGGACAGTGGGCCGCGATCCGCAGCGAGATCGACGTGATCGAGACCGTGGACGTGCCCGCCTTCAACAAGCTGCTGCAGGATGGGCAGGTGTCCGGCGTGACGGTCCGCAAGACCGCCGCCGCACCCGCGCCCATCAGCTGACGCCGCGCACACTCCACTTCACCGGTCGCCCCAGATGTCGATGCACGCCAGTCGCACCATGCCGCTGCTTCTTCTCACCTCGCTCCTGACGGCGTGCGGCGGCGGCGCGGCGATCCGCACGGCGCCGGTTCCCGCCGGTGTGCAGCGCGTCGTGCAGTCGTCCAGTGGCGCGACGGTGACGTTCCGCGCCATGGCCGATGCCGCCGCGCGGACCGATGTGGTGCTGTTCGGCGAGCAGCACGACGACGACGAGACACACCGCGCCGAGCTGGCGCTGCTGACCGAGATCGGCAACCGGAAGAAGGGCAGGGTGGTCCTGTCGCTCGAGATGTTCGAACGCGACGTGCAGCAGGTGCTGGATGCGTATCTCGCCGGCAAGCTCTCCGAAGCCGACTTCCGTACCCAGTCGCGTCCCTGGCCGAACTACGTGGCGGACTATCGTCCCATGGTGGAGCTGGCGAAGGAGCGTGGCTGGCGCGTGATCGCGGCCAACGTGCCACGGCGGCTGGCGAGCGTCGTCAGCCGCCGCGGGCTGGCCGCCGTCGATTCGCTGCCCGCAACCGATCGCGCCTTCGTGGCACGCGAACTCGCCTGCCCGAAGGACAAGTACTACGAGAACTTCGTCGAGGTGATGGGGGGCGGGCATGGCGGTGCCGGTGGTGCCCCGGCCGGCGGCGCCGCGGCAGTGCGCGCGCCCACGGACCTCTTCTACGAGGCCCAGTGCGTGAAGGACGAAACGATGGCCGAGGCGATCGTCGCGGCGCGCGTGGCGGCCGGTGCCGGTTCGACGGTCGTGCATGTCACCGGCGCCTTTCACAGCGACTACGGACTCGGCACCGTCGCCCGCGTGACGCGCCGCATGCCCGCGTTGCGGACGACGGTGGTGAGCGCCGTGCCGACCGCATCACCGACGACGGCCGACGCGACGGAGTTCCTGCCGCGCGGGCAGTACATCATTCTGGCACTGCGCACGAAGCCCTGAGCACTCGCGTCACGCGGCGGCGTGTCTTCCCGTCGGCGCGTCATTTCGTCGGCGCGTCATCGAGCCGACGGACCAGCACCAGGTCACGCTGCACGTCGGTGCCGAGCACGAAAGGCTGCTCCCCGACCTCGACGAAGCCCTGCGCGGCGTAGAAGCGCAGGGCTCGCGCGTTCCGCTCCCAGACCCCGAGGTGCACGGCGGCCGCGCCGCGCGCGCGGGCCAGGTGCAGGCACTCGCCCATGAGCGCCTGCGCCACCCCGCTGCCCTGCAGACCGCGGACGAGGTAGAACCGCTGGATCTCCAGCGACGGACGTGACGTCACGCCCGCAGGGAGCTCGGCGTCGGGCGTGGCGCGGCACGACGCGTAGGCCACCAGCGTCGCGTCGCGTGTGACGACGAGGCAGGGCCGCGACGGATCGTCGAGCTCCCGCGCCTGGATCGCCGGCGAATAGGTGGCTTCCATGTAGGCCGCCAGGTCGCCGGCGTCGTTGTCGGCGGCGAACGTCTCGCTGAACGTGCGTCGCGCGAGGTCCGAGAGTGCCGCAGCATCGGCGGTCGTCGCGCGGCGGATCTCGATGATATTCTCGTTGGCAGAGCGATCAGGCATGCGCGGCAAGCTAGCAGCGCCGGCCGTGGCACGCGCGGCGCTGGACGCCGTGCCGGTGACGACGCATTCTCCAGCAGCACGGCGCGTCCCCGTCCCGTGCGATCTCATGGGAGCACGACATGCGCCACCTGATCGCGATCGCCCTGCTGCTCTCCGCCGCGCCACCTCGGCAGGTCCCTGCCACCGTGCGCATCACGGTCCAGCTCCTGGAGGTGCGACCGCAGAAAGGCGGGGTGCTGCGCGTGGGCCTGCATCCCGCGCCGGGCTCGGCCTTTCCCGGACGCTCGCCACTGGTCAACGTCGAGGTCGCTCTCGCTGACGCGCCGCTGGCGACATTCGATGCGCCTCCCGGTGAGTATGCCGTCGCCGTCCACCACGACGCGAATGCCAACGGACGGGTCGATGCGAACGCGTTCGGGATGCCCCGGGAAGGCTACGCCGTGAGCAACGATCCGCGCCCCCGTTTCCGGGCGCCGCGCTTTGCGGAGTCCAGGGTTCTCGTCACGCGGGACACGACCATCTCGGTCCGCATGGCGTACTGATCGCGAGAGAGGGCGTGCTCGCCGCGCTGCGAGACGAACGGCCGCACGGATGCGCCGCCGTCTCATTCCGCTGGCTCGAATATCCAAGAATGGCTGAGTTCGTCGCCGGGAACAGGGAGATGCCTGAGGACAGTTGCCAATGGGCAGGCAACCTGTCCGTTGGTCGCGCTTTGATACGGTGGCAGGGACATTAGATATCTCGCATGAACCGTTGTTTCCCCGCCGCTGATCTGGTAGTATAGTGCGACATAATGTCGTCACAGCGCGACACACGGCGGGGCACGCAGCCCGACCGTGTCGATCGTCACGGTCCGCCGTCGGTCGGGTCTCTTTCCTCCCAGTCGGAGTCAGCCGTCGTGCTCTTCAGTAAGACGCAGGAGTATGCGTTGCAGGCGCTCGTCCATCTCGCGATGACTCCCGACGAGTACCGGTTGAATCGCGACCTGGCGGAACATCTGGAAGTGCCTGGACCTTACCTAGCGAAGGTGCTCAAGCGCTTTGCTCAGCTCGGCTACCTTGAGAGCGCCAAGGGGCGAGGGGGCGGATATCGCATCCGGCGGCGTGCCCTGGAGGCACCGGTGCGCGAGATCGTGACGGTCGCCGACGGGAAGGATCTGGTCCCGGGCTGCCTGCTCGGCTTGAGCCGCTGCACCGATCACGCCGCGTGCCCCATTCACGACAAGTGGATCCCGCTGCGCGACAAGGTCGCCTCCCTGCTGGACCGGCAGACCGTCGCCGATCTCGCCGCGAAGGCGCGGACCGGACGGACCAAGCTGGCACCAGCCAAGCGCCCGTCGCGCCGAGCCAGCGCGGCGCGCTGAGGGGGCAAGCACGGCGCTGATGGCCTGATCCCGACGCCGACGTCCGGCCCGGCTCCGGGAGCATCGCCCCCGTCGTCGCCCTGAGCACGGCCGCGATCAGGATCCGGTGCCACCTGACGTCTGCCGGGGGCGTCTCCGACGACGCGCGGTCAGCGCATCAGAACTCGCGCCGCTTCATCTCCTTGAAGATCTCGGCCGCCTCGCCATCGACATCCTCGACGCCGGGCTTCCTGGTGGCCTGCAGCGTATGATCGAACGACGGCTTCGGCTTGCTCGCCTTCTCCTCCGCCTTGGCCTGCGTCTTCTTGAGGAGCTTCTGCAGCTGATTGTCCTTCACTGTTCCTGCCTCCGGATCGGGTCGTGCACTAATCTGCACACACACCGTGCGGTTGTGTCAATGTGATCGACGGTCACGGTTCCGTGCCTCCTGCCTGTCAAGCGCCGTATTCCTCCGTGAATCCCACGATTTCCTCCATGCGCGGCGCCCGTCGCGCGCTCTGCGTGGCCCTCGGATGGCTGCCGGTGCTTGCTGGCTGCGGGCCTTCCGGCGAGACCGCCCGTGACACGGATGCCGTGAGCCCCGACTCGGCGGCTGCGCGACCGCAGCCCGTCGCGGTGATGCCGGTGGACCTCGACTCTCTCGGGCCGCGGCCGGGTGTGACGGCGCGATCGGTGGTGGTGCGTCGCGACACGACCACCTTCGGCACAGGGCGCGCCGTCGCGACGCTGAGCACCGGCGACACGCTGGTGCTGGCCGACAGCGCGATTCGCGCCTGGCGGCTCGACGGCGGTCGCCTCGTGGCGGTCTCCGGCGCAGACGGTGCGGGCGGCTTCGAGAACGAGGGCCAGTCCGTCACGGTCATCGATCTGGCGAGCGGGCATCGGCGCCGCGTGGTGGCCGACTATTTCGCCATCGTCCTCGTGCAACTCGCCACGGCCGGCGGCCGGGATGCGCTGATCGTGCACATGCGCGACGGCGGTCGCGGATCGCTGCACGTCGCCGTCGCCGATCCGCGGCGTGGGGCGGTGTTCCGCATGCGCAATGCGCTCGGACGGATAGACGGGCCGCGCGTGCTCGTCGGCAGCTATGGCGATGGCGAGACGCCGGTGGACTTCGGTGACCGCCGGACCCCGCTCCGGGTGGACACGATCATGGTGGCGTCCGTGGACACGATGCCCCTGCTGGTGGTGCCGCGCGCCCCGAAGTGAGGCGCGATCAGCCGTCGAGCAGTCGCTGCATCGCCGCTGGCGCTGCGGCAAGGAATGACGGGCCCCAGGGGTACAGGTCGGGGCGCGGCCAGCTCAGCACCCAC
The DNA here is from genome assembly GCA_031409715.1 of Gemmatimonadaceae bacterium. Taxonomy (GTDB): domain Bacteria; phylum Gemmatimonadota; class Gemmatimonadetes; order Gemmatimonadales; family Gemmatimonadaceae; genus JACMLX01. The sequence continues at coordinate 51,191 of JANNXU010000014.1, forward strand.
CCGGCGTAGTCGAGGCGGCGGAAGGCGCGCATGACCTGCAGGTCGTGGCGATGGCCCGCAGGCAGCGGTGTCACGGCGTCGTAGCCGGCGAGCATCGCATCGAGCAGTCTCGCGCCGTCGCGCCGGTCCTGTACGCGGTCGATGAAGCAGGCGATGTCGAGCATGAAGCGTCCCGTCGCGACATCCTCGAAGTCCACGAGGCCGGGGCGTTGCGGCGTCCAGCGCATGTTCTGCCAGTGTGCATCGGTGTGGATCAACCCCGCGTGCGCCGACGTATCGGGCAGCGCGGCATGCTGCACCTGAAGCGCCGCGGTGGCGCCGCGCAGCGCGCTGGCCAGCGCAGGAGAGACGGACGGTGGCAGCGGCCCACGATCCTCCACCACGTCACGCAGTGCCGTCGCCAGCGCGAAGAGGCGCGGAATCCACCAGGTGGGCCGCTCGACGGCGATCGCCGCCGGCGCATCGACGTTGGCGCGATGCAGCCGGGCCAGCAGTGCCCCGGCGCGTCGCAGGTGCGCCTGCGTCAGTCCGCGGCCGATGTGCCGTCCCGCCACCCAGCTGCAGGCGACCGCGCGCCACGGCGCGCCCTGCACGTCGCGCAGTGTCGGCGAGAGCATCGTGCCGTCATGCCACGGCTGCGGCACGGGGACTGGTAGGTGGTGGCCGTGTGCAAGGTGTTGAAGCCAGGCCATCTCGCTGGCGAGCCGCGCCGCGCTGTCCGGCTGCTCCTGCACGAGACGCATTTGCGTCAGCCGTCCCGTGCGCGCGTCGCGATGCGCGAGGCACACCTTGCCGAAGCGCGTGCTGAGCAGCCGCAGGTGCCCGCGCGACAGCCCGAACCCCGTGCGCGCAGCACGCAGGACCCGCGTCGGCAGCACGGTCAGGGCAGCACCGGCAACTCGATCCGCGACGCCTGTGCCGGCGTGCGGAAGACCGTCATGTCGGCGCGCCGGAAGTCGGTCGGTCTCGCGCGGAAGATGTTCGGCACGAACGTCTGCGGGTTGCGGTCCACCAGTGGGAACCAGCTGCTGGAGACCTGCACCATCACACGGTGACCGGCGCGGAAGGTGTGCAGCACGTCGGGCAGCGTGAAGCGCAGCGAGTCGGGCCGGTTGGGCACGAACGGCACGGCGCGATCGAAGCCGCGCCGGTAGCGGGCGCGGAACGGCTCGCCGCGCACCATGCGCTGGTAACCGCTCATGCGCAGCGCCAGCGTGTCGCTGCCGGTGCTGTCGGGATACTCGTCGATCAACCGGACGACGAAGTCGGCGTCGGTGCCGGTCGTGGCGACGTGCAGCGTGACCGTCACGCCACCGCCGACGGTGACGTCACGGCTGAGCGGCGCCGAGCGGTAGGTGAGCACATCGGGGCGTCGCGAGGCGAAGCGCTGGTCGTCGGTGATGTAGTCGCGCGCCATCCCGCTCACCACGCGCTCGACGTAGGGCACCGGCGCGCCGGGATCGCTCGTGTAGCGGTCGCGCTGGGTCACGACCGCGGCGGCGGGCGTCGCTCGCGCCGGGGCGCGTCGCTGCGCCGCCCGGCCGCGCGCCGCCGCCGGTGCCAGCGCGCGGGTCGGTGCGGGCGCCGAGGGCGCAATGGTGTCGAGCCGGCCCGCCTCGCGCAGATACCAGCGCTGCACCGGCTGGTCGATCTCGGGCCACTGGGAAAAGCGACGCCAGGCATCCCGGCCGGTGTCGTACAGCGTCGCCGCGCTGAGCCGTGCCGGCGCGGCACCCTTGAGGTGTTCCATGAAGAACGGGAACTCGATCGAGTCGCGAAAGAAGACACCCGTGGCCGATCCGAACTGGAGCGGCCCGAGGTGGGTCGCACTGTCGCGCCCCCACTGCCCATGCGACCAGGGCCCCATCACGAGGTGATGCGCGACGTCGGTCGAGCCGCGCGCGCGCGACAGCCCGAGCGTGGCCGACAACGCCCGCCAGGTCAGCAGCGGCCCGTTGGGATCCTCGGCATCGTACCAGCCGCCGACGACGAGTGTGGCCGGCGGCCACTGGATGCCCGGCACGATCTGTCGTTGGATCGCGCGCGATTGCCAGTGTGCGTCGTACATCGGATGGTCGAAGTAGGCCATCCAGTATTCGTTCTCGCCGAGCGGCGTGGACGGCGATTGCTGCAACTGGCCGGCGCCGAGGAAGTAGCGGTAGCCATCGCGTGCCTCGGGCGGCTGTGGCGTGCGCGGCTGGTTCTGCGGCAGCATCGGCGCACGGTGCGGCCGGAACGACTGGTAGAAGCCGTAGTTCGCCGCGAGCATGAACGCGCCGTTGTGGAAGGCGTCATCGCCGTCCCACAGGTCCGTGACCGGGGCCTGCGGCGAGACGGCCACCAGCGCGGGATGCGCATCGATGGCGCTGGCGCTGGCATAGAATCCCGGGTAGCTGATGCCCCAGAGCCCCACCTTGCCGGTGTGACCGGGAATGTGCTCGAGCAGCCAGGCGATGGTGTCGTACGCGTCCGTGCTCTCGTCGACATCGGCGGGTCCGCTCTTCACTGGGCGATGCGGCGTCATCTCGAGCCAGGTGCCGGTGCTCTGGTAGCGGCCGCGCACGTCCTGATACACGAAGATAAACCCTTCACGCTCGTAGGCGTCCGATGGCCCCAATCGCGCCGGGTACGCGTCGGGGCCATACGGGGCGACGGAGTAGGGTGTCCGCTGCATGAGGAACGGATAGGTCCGGCTCGTATCGCGGGGCAGATAGACGCTCGTGTGCAGCAGCGCACCGTCACGCATCGGGATCTGCACCTCGAGCTTGCGATATGTCGCGGCCACCGAGGCCGGCTGGGCGCGGCAGGGGGTGATGCCGGTGGCGAGCAGCAGCGCCATGATGGCGGCTCGACATGTCGGAACGAGCGAAATCACAACGCTGCCGCCTGGGGTGTAGGACCTGCGCGCTCGCCGTGGCCAATATGGCTCGGCGCCACTGCACCAGCCCGCCAGATGGGTGGTCGCCAGCGCGATCACCTGATCTTACACTTGTGAGCGGAGGCCATGCCGCCATGTCGCACCAGAGATGCTGAATCCGACTCACACCCACATCACGGCGGCTCGCGAGCTGCCGGTACCCGCTGTGCCCACGCGCCCCCCCGACCTCACGGTGGTGGTGCCGGTGCGCGACGAGTGCGCCAACATCGTGCCCCTCGTCACCGAGATCGTCGCAGCACTCGGGGGCGTCGTACCCTTCGAGATCATTTACGTGGACGATGGCAGCACCGATGGCACCAGCGACGTCCTGATGGTGATGCAGCAGACGCAGCCCTTGCTGCGGGTGCTGCGCCACGACCGGAGCGCGGGGCAGAGTACCGCGATCCGCACCGGGGTGCTCGCCGCGCGCGGGCGATGGATCGCCACCCTCGACGGCGATGGGCAGAACGATCCAGCCGACATTGCGATGCTCCTCACGCAGGCCTGCTCGCTTGCAGCGCAGCGTGGTGACGATCGCGTGCTGATCGCGGGGTGGCGCACGCAGCGTCACGACAGGGCGTTCACGCGCTGGCAGTCGTGGGTCGCGAACACGGTGCGCGCGCGCCTGCTGCGCGATGGCACGCCCGACGCGGGATGCGGCCTCAAGGTGTTTGCGCGCAGCACGTTCACCGCGCTGCCGTACTTCGATCACATGCACCGCTTCCTGCCCGCGCTGGTCCGGCGCGACGGCGGCCAGGTGCTGTCGCTGCCGGTGCGTCATCGTCCGCGCACGCGTGGTGCCTCGCACTATGGCGTGATGAACCGACTCTGGGCCGGCATCGTGGACCTCGTCGGTGTGATCTGGCTCACGCGTCGTGCACGGTCGCCGCGCAGCGTCGAACTCGTACGCCCCCGCACGCACGTCCCCTGATGGATACCTCCGCCATGTGGCTCGCCATCGGCTTCCTCGGACAGACACTGTTCTCGGCACGCTTCATCCTGCAGTGGGTGGTCAGTGAAAGGCGCCGGCGCAGCGTGACACCGGTTGCGTTCTGGTATTTCAGCCTGGCCGGTGGCGTGATCCTGCTGACGTATGCGATCCACCGTCGCGACACGGTCTTCATCGTGGGTCAGGCGGTTGGGTTGCTGGTGTACGTGCGGAACCTGATGCTCATCCTGCGTGCGAGGCGCGTGGGCGCCTCCGAGACCGAGCCGACGCCGTCGGCCGTCATCGGCGACCGTTGACGACGCCATGAGCGTCTACGAATCCACCGCTCCTCGCGGCGGTGGCCTGACGATGGCGACGGCGCTGGTGGCGCTGGTGACGGTGGCAGGGCTGCTGACGCGACCTCTGCTCGCGATCGACGAAACCCGGTACGCCGCCGTGGCACTCGAAATGCTGCACCGCGGCGACTGGCTGGTGCCGTACCTGAACGGGCAGCCGTACAGCCACAAGCCGCCGCTGCTCTTCTGGCTGATCCTCGCCGGGTGGAAGGTGGCAGGCGTCAGCACGGTGTGGGCGCGACTGGTGGGGCCGCTCGTCGGCGTTGGCGCCCTGGCGCTGGTCGGCGCGCTGGCCCGTGCGCTCTGGCCGCGCGACGCGCGCACGCGCGGCTGGGCGCCGCTGGTCACGGCCGGCGCGGTCCTGTGGGGCGTGTTCAGTTCGCTGCTCATGTTCGACACGCTGCTGGCGGGCGCGGCGCTGCTGGCGCTGCTGGGCGTCGTGCAGGCCGCGGAACATGGCCGCCGTCGTGGCATCGCAATGCTCGCGGCCGGCATCACGCTCGGCATCCTCGCCAAGGGACCGGTGATCTTCGTCCACGTGCTGCCGGTGGCGCTGCTGGCGCCGTGGTGGACGACGCCGCGCGCCGGGCGCCGCTGGGGCATCTGGTATCTGTCGCTGGCGGGTGCCCTGCTCCTCGGCGCAGGTGCTGCGCTGCTCTGGGCCGTGCCGGCGGGAAGAGCGGGTGGGGAGGAATACCAGCGGGCCATCTTCCTGGGCCAGACGACCGGACGCATCGCGAGCAGCTTCGCGCACGGGCGACCGCTCTGGTGGTACCTGCCGTTGCTGCCGCTGCTCTGCTTTCCGTGGTTCGCGTGGCCGGAAGCATGGCGTGCGTTGCGCGGGCTGCGGACGGCGCCGCGCGATGCCGGCGTACGGTTCGCCGTGACGTGGGCGCTGACGGGTGTCGTCGCCTTCTCGCTCTTGAGCGGCAAGCAGGTGCACTACCTGCTGCCGTTGATCCCCGCCGGCGCGTTGCTGCTCTCGCGCGGACTGAGCCTGCGAGAGGCGGCACCGCTGGCTCGACCGTGGCTGGTGGCGATCGTGATCGCGATCGTCGCATCGGCGGTGCTGGTGCTCGCGGCCAACGCCCGGCTTGCGGCGAGACTGTTGTGGTGGCCACACGGCGACGTGGCGTGGTGGTGGGCGCTTGTACCGCTGTCGGCGGCCGTGATGCTGGTCGCGTGGCAGCGTGGCCACGCCACACGCAACACGGCCGTGCATGCGCTGGCGGCCAGCACGGCGGTGCTGCTGGCCGCGCTGCAGCTCGCGGCGGCGACCCCCGCCGCGGTGCCCTACGATACCGCGCCGATGGCAGCCGCGGTGCGGCGCGCGGTCAGGGCAGGGCACCCGATCGCGATGCTTGGCACGTACAACGGCGAGTACCACTTCGAGGGGCGGTTGCAGGACGTGCACATCGACGTCGTCAGTGTGGCCGCCGTCGGCGCGTGGCTCGGCACGCATCGTGACGGTCTCCTGCTGCGCTACGATCGCGGGCGCGTCGTACTCCCGTTGGACGGACTCGTGGCGTCCCATCCGTTCCGCAACGGCTGGGCGACGCTGTCGCGTAATCGTCCGGCGGCGGGTCGAAGCGCGATGGCGGTTCCCTCAGGCGAGTAGCGCGACCGCGGCTGGCGTGACGGCCGGGGTGCGCGTCGCGGTGGCCCGCGCGAACGCCTGAGCGATGATGGCGCCGATCTGCGCACGTTCCAGCAGGAAGGCATCGTGCCCGTGGATCGACTGCACGACGGTGAACGCGGCGCCGGTGGCGCGTGTCCACGCCTCCACCACGTCGGCGCTGTAGAGCGCGTCGCCGATCACGCCCGCCGCACTGATGCGATCCGCATGCGGCGTGATCGCGTTCAGCCAGCCGCCGCGGCCGCGCCCCACGTCGTGCGTGTCCATCGCGCGTACGCGCTGTTCGTACTCGCGGGCATCGAAACGCGCGATCAGCTTGTCGCCGTGATGACGCAGGTAGCCTGCCATGGTGCGATCATCGCCAGCGCCGCTGTCGGCGCCGAAGCGGGTCTCGAACTCGCGCTCGGTGCGGTACGTCATCATGCCGACGGCTCGCGCCAGGGCAAACCCGTCGGTGCCGCCGCCGAGTTGCAGGGCCTGCAACTGGATCAGGTTCCACCCGGCGCCCCAGGCGGTCTGCACCGCGGGTGCGGCCAGCACCAGCGCGTGCGTCGGTGCGCCGCTTTCGAGGCCCACCTCCAGTGCCAGCATCCCGCCCAGTGAACCGCCGGTGACGAAGCATGCCGGCGGCAGGTGCAGCGCCGCGGCCAGCCGCACGATGCCGCGCGCGATGTCGCGAATCGTCGGTGGCGTGGTGCGGTCGAGCGACGCGGTCGTGCGCGGCGTGAAGTCGTGCGGATAGAGCGTGGTGTAGCGCGCGTGCGCATCGGCCGGGCCGACGTCGCGCCACCACTCCTGCAGGATCGCCGGCGTGCCGGTGAGCGAGGGGCAGACGATCACGAGGCCTTCGCTCGGACCATCGGGCCGCGTGATGTCATACGAGAACGCGGCGTCGGGCACCGTGATGCCCCGCTCGAAGGTGAACGGGCCAATCGGCTGCTGCGGCAGGTCGGCGTGCGGTGAACGGGGCATCGACACAGCGCGCCTGGGCAAAACCGGCCGCCAGGCGCCTCCATTTTAGCGAGTTGTTTATCGTGGCTGCAATACGGCGGCAAATCACCACGTGAACGGTTGTGTGGTGACGCTACGGATGCCGGACCGGAGAGTCAAGCCTCGCCGGCCAGCCGTGCCGTCCTGCCGTTCAGGTGCGCGGCTTCCGTGAGCGGGTCTTGCGCGGCTTGCGCGGCGGTCGCGGCGGGAGGTCGCGGACGAACAGGAACTTCTTCCCGATGGAGAGCTCCGAGCGCGAGATGGCGCGGTAGCGCCAGATCTTCTCGGGAAACTGGTCGATGGACGACTGCGTGAACCCGGCACCGAGGAAGAGCGTATCGGCGAGCGAGACGGCAAAGAGCTGTGGGAATCCGCGTCGGGTGGCGAGGTCGACGGCGGCCGCGATCAGGTGCTTGCCGAGCCCCTTGCCCTGCGCCGCCGGCGCCACCGCCAGCGACACCAGCTCGCAGAGTGAGGGCGAATACTCGTCGAGCGCGACCTGGCCCCACGGTGTGCCATCGGGGCCGCGCACGATGCGATAGTCGCTCAGGTGTTGCGCGACGAAGTCCTCAGTGCGCGGCAGGGTGAGTCCGTCGGCGGAGAACTGGTTGTTGAGCGCGACGATCGCGGGCACATCGGCCTCGCTCGCCGGCGTGGCCGGTGGCAGCGGCATGCGTTCCTTCGCCGGCGGCATCAGCGCGTCTCCTGACCGAGGGTGGCAAGGGCGTTGCCGCTGAGCCGGAACGTCGTCCATTCCTCGAGGCCGCGCGCACCGAGCGACTCGTAGAACCCGATGGACGGTGTGTTCCACTTGAGCACGGCCCATTCCACGCGGCCGCAGCCGCGTTGCACGGCGAGTGACGCGAGGTGTGCCAGCAGCGCCTTGCCGATGCCCTGGCCCCGGAACTCGGGGCGCACGAACAGGTCCTCGAGCCAGATGCCCGGCTGCGCGAGGAACGTCGAGTAGTTGCTGCAGAACAGCGCGAAGCCGGCCACGTCCCCCGCGGCCGTTTCCGCGATCACCACTTCGGCCTGCGGGTGCGCACCGAAGAGCGTGGCACGCAGTTGCGCCTCCGTGGCCACGCACTGGTCGCGCAGGCGTTCGTAGTCGGCCAGCGCCTCGATCAGCGCGAGGATGGCAGGGACATCGGTGTCGGTGGCGGTGCGGAGCACCACGGTCGCGTTGGACATGCTGGAAAGATGGATGAGGACGACGCAAAAGCAGAAATTCCGCAGCACGCGGCGGCCGGATGGTCCCCGGCTGTACCACCCTTGCCCGATGAGCCAGCGAACCATGAACGCCACGCACGTCCCCGAACTGCACCTCGCGGATGGGCAGCGCGTCACCCTCGCCAGGCGTGACACGGGCGCCCGGCTCTCGCACGCGCTCCTGAGCTACGTGGTGCTGCTGATCGCGCTCGTCACCCTGCTCCCCTACGAGTTCGCGGTCCCCGAGCAGCTGGCGCCGAGCCTCGCGGTCGATCCGATGGGTGTTCTGGGCACGCTCGCGCTGTTCGTGCCGTACGGCTTCCTCTCGCGCCGCGCCCGGGCCGGGCGCATCGGCGAGCACGTGATGGTCATCGCGCTCTCCGCCGCGCTGTTGTCGGCCGCGCTGGAGGTGGCGCAGCTCTTCGAGCGGTCGTGCCTTGCGTCGCCGTGGCACATCCTGGCGGCGGTGGCGGGCGCCTCTCTCGGTGCGGTGGCCTGCGCCCGCGTGCACGAAGGTGAGCGGAGCGCCGCCGGTGCGCTGCAGGCGATGTTGCTGCAATTGCCGCTGATGGCGCTGACCTACCTGCTGCTGCCGCTGCTCTGGATCAGCGCCGCGGTCTCGGAGGATGAACCGGCGCGCCTCCTGCTCACGATCAGCGTGGCGATGATGGGCGCGTCGCTGCTCGGGTCGATCGCGCGGGCCGTCCGCGGCTACACGCCGGACCGGCCGTGGTGGAGCGTCCCGCTCGTCGCGCTCCTGTGGAGCCTGCTCGGCCTGACGCCGGCGCTGCTGGTGGACTGGCGCTACGGACTGGCTGGTATCGTGCTCGTCGTCGCCCACACGTCGTGGCGCGGTCGATGGAGCGCACCGGCGTTCACCGAACGGCGGTACGAGGCGCCGGCGCTGCTGGCCGCGGCGCCGTTCCTGCTCGTGTACTGCATCGGTGCCGGTGTGTGGCCCGGCAGCAGCTTTCGCTCCTACCCGCTGGTGACGCTCGGCATGCCGGTGTCGGAAGCGGGACTGCTGCTGGTGCTGCCGATCGTGGAGATGGGCATTGCGGCGACGGTGCTCGGCTACGTGGCGGCGGAGTTCCATGGGCGCATCGGCGCGTCGCTGCGAGAGATCGGCCCGCGTATCCTGATGCAGATGGCAGCGGTGATCATGGGGCTGGAGTGTGCGCGCAGCGTCTTCGGCTTCGAAGGGGCGAGCGTGGTGCGCGCGGTGCTGGCGCTCGGCACGGCGGCGTACGGCGCGGCACTCTATCACCTGCAGCGATCGCACATCGTCGTCGTCGCCCGCCGATTCAACGGCCTCGACTGACGGTCGGTGCGATCACGACGCTGGCCGGGACATCCGGTGCAGCACCACGCCGCCGCAGCACAGCAATGCGACAGCGCGCAACGGCGGCACGAGCGCGATCACGATCACGCCGGCCGCGATCAGCAACAGGTGCCACGGCGGCAGCGGTGCGCGGACCGGCGGTGGCTGCTGCTGTGCGCCGGCCGTCCAGATCGCACCATCGCTCACGCCACGCTCCTCGGTCGCTGACGCCCCGGTGGCCGTGCGCGCACTCTGCGTTGGCGAGTCGAGCAGCGTGAGACCGTAGCGCAGCGCCGACTCGAGGGCGGGCATCAGCGCCGACGTCTGTGCTGCACTGGCGTCGCTGGCGGGCAGCGCCGAAAGGGCGGGCAGTGACGACGGTGTGAGGCGCGGGATCGCCCGCTGCACCGACGGTGTCTGCGATCGCCCACGTCCATCGCCCAGCTTGACCAGCGTCGCGAGCCACGCGGCCACCGGGAACGATGGCTGCAGCGTGGCGATCTGTTGCAGCAGCGACGCCACCAACTCCGGCTGACCCGCCCGCTGCGCCAGCGCGGCGCGCTGCAGCCAGAGCAGCGGCTCGGTTGGGTGCAGCGCGAGGGCATGATCACTGGCCAGCTTCGCCGCCTCGTACTGCGCCTTGTTCGACGTGTGTACGCCGAGCAGGTAGAGAATCGCCGCCGAGCGCGGCAGGCGCTCGATGGCGTTGCGCAGCACCTGCTCGGCGTCGCTGGTGCGACCCAGGAGCTGCAGCGCGGCGGTGCGGAGATACCATGGCGAATCGGCGGCGAGCTGGTTGCTCCACACCGCGTCGAGCTCCGCCAGCACCTGTGACGCACGACCGTGCTGCAGGGCGCGTGTCGCCGACTCGAGCGACAGGGCGAGCCGGGTCGGGTCGGGCAGCAGGTCGCCCTGATCGAGACGGCCGGCCAACGAGATCGGTGGGTCGGTTCTCCCCGTCCACGTGGCGTCGGCCTGTGATTTCGGCGACGCCAGCGGTCGGAGCAGCGCCTCGTCGTCCACCAGTGGCGGCACCCCGGTGCGCACCGGCGCCGTCAGCGGTGCCATCCGCGCCGGCGGCACCACCGATCCACCCGTCTGGATCGGCGGGATCGTCATCGGCGCGGGCGGCTGGCGTCAGGGCAGTCCATCCCGGAGAGGATCGGCTGTGTGCGCGTCGAGGTTGACCCCCGGCGCAGGCCAACCCGTCACCAGCGTCGCACGGCCCCCCGCCAGTCGCGGAACTCCGGTTCTGCGCCGGGCGTCGCGGCATCGAGCACTTCCAGCAGCCCGCGCGCCACTTCGTCCACCTCGGCGTGAAAGCCGGGGCCGGCCATGTCCAGCTTGTATCGACCGGCGTTGCCGACGACGACGGTCATGCCGTCGCGGCAGAGATCGAGCGCCGCGGTACGGGCGAGCATCAGCTGCGCGGCGTAGGCGATGCCGGTGCCGTAGCCGCCCCCGCGGATCTTGTCCTCGACCGATCCGAGCCAGCTCGCCTGCACCAGCACGCGCGCCGGGCGGATGGTCGCGACGAGTTGGAGTGCCGCCAGTGTCGGCGGAACGATGCTGCGCGCGTCATGGAGCGCCTGCTCAGGCGAGAGTTGGCGGAGCAGCGAGGTGGGGTCGTCCGGCTCGTCGGCCTGCGCCGGCGGGATGGGCAACTCGGTGATCAGCGCGCGACTGACGTCAGCCAGCGTCGGCCATCGGCCGGGCTGCCAGGTGAAGGTGCCGAGCAGTGCCGGGTACTCCTCGCGGAGGTCGGCGAGGGCTGGCGGGAGGCGGTGCGGCGCCTGCACGGCGGCAATGACCGGCGCGCCGGCGGCGAGCACGGCCCGGACGCAGGCGAGGCCGAGCGGGCCGTGTGCGCCGAGGACAAGGGTGGTCATCGTGTGTCGTCGCGGACGGCGACGTGCAGTGCGATGCCGCCCAGGAGGCGAGAGCGCTGCTGAATCACGCGGAAACCATGGCGCTGCAGGATGGCGGCGAACTCCTCGGCGGAGACGAACGCGGCGATCGAGCGCGCGATGTAGCCGTAGATCGCCGGCGTGCGGTGCCAGAGCCAGCCCACCAGATCACCCGAGAGGCGCAGGTAGCCCAGAAAGGCGGCGCGCCAGATCGGGTTGCGCGGCCGGAAGAAGTCGAGCGAGCCAAGTGTGCCGCCGGGGCGGAGGACGCGGGCGCACTCACGCACCGCCGCCTCGAGGTCGGGGACGTTGCGGAATCCGTATCCCGCCGTGAGCACGTCCACGCTGCCTGACGCCGCCGGGATTGAGGCCATCTCGCCCTGCTCGAAGTCCACCCGCTCATCCGACGGCGCGGTGCGCGCGCGCGCGATGGCAAGCATCTCGCCCGACGGATCGACGCCGGTCACCCAGAGTGCCGGCCGCAGGGCGGCGAGGGCAAAGCCGATGTCGCCGGTGCCGCAGGCGAGGTCGAGGGCGCGGGTGGCGCCAGGTGTCGCCGAAAGGACGGCCTGCACCAGGTCGCGCTTCCAGGCCGCATCCATGCCGAACGAGAAGCGGCGGGTGAAGTCGTCGTAGCGCGGTGCGATCACGTCGAACATCGGCGTGACGACGCCCTGCTTGCGATGGACGTCGGCCATGGCCGCGTCGAGGTCCTGCGAGCGAAAGCGTTGCAGCGGATCGCCGTGTGGTTCAGTCACCATCCCGGCGATGCTACGCGTTCGGGCGGTGCCGGGCAACGCCGGTGCGCCGCGCCGTCAGAACCCGATCGTCAGGCGGCGTCGGGCGAGGGTCACGGCCGGGGCCAGTGCGGGCGCCTTGTCGAGCGCATGGCTGAGGGCGCGATCGACATCGCGATTGCGCACGGCGACGAAGCCGATGGCATCCACGAGCGCGCGCGCCCGGGCCGTGTCGCGCGCGGGATCCATCGCGCGCAGCGTGTCCACGACTGGGCGCAGGGCGCGCCGCCGCTCGCGATCGGAGAGCAGGCCCGTCAGCGCGGCGTCACGGACGGGCGCGTCGCCGGCGGCGAGGGCCAGGATGAGCGCCTCGTCACCCGCACCACCCAGCTTGCCGAGCACCTGCGCGGCGGCAGCGCGCAGCGGCGCGGGGCCATCCCAGAGTAAGAGCTTGAGCGGGCGCTGCGCGCCGGCCGACTGCCGTCCTGCACGAAGCAGGAGGGCGAGGGCGCTGCGGGCACGCGCGACGGCATCGCCGTCGCCGAGCTGTGGCGAGTCGCTCAGCTCGCGGGCGAGGCTTCGGCCGACGAGTGTCGCGGTCGTCGCACCGGGCGTCTCGTCGAGCGCGGTCAGGGCGGCGAGGGCGGCGCCACGGACGCGCGGGTCATCGTCGCGGAGGTGGTCGCGCAGCGCATGGATCGCCGCGCGCGCCGCCGGGCCGGCGTTCGCGAGGGCGGCGGCAGCTCGGGCCCGATCGCGCGGCTCGCCCACACCGAGTCGGTGCCGGAAGAGTCGGATGTTCTCCTCGCCGATCTGCACCAGGGCGATGCCGGCATCCGCGGAGACGAGTGCGTCATCATCCCGCCAGGCGCGCCAGAGCGCCGCCGACGCGCGCTTGGCCGCGGGACCGCCGTGACCGATGGCGCGGATCGCGGTGCGCCGCACGGCGACGTCGGGATCGCTGATGAGCGGGGTGAGGTAGGTGATGGTGGCGCTGGTCACATCGGCGAACTGCGCCAGGGCCTCCAGCGCCGCCTGCCGCACGATCGGCTGCGGATTGCGCAGGTCGTCGCGCCAGTCGGCTTCGGTGCGACCGGCGACGAGCGGGGCGCGATCCTGTGCCATCATGCGCAGTGGCGTGACGAGCAGGACCGTGGCGAGCAGCAGCGAAGCGTGGCGGCGCATTGGGGGGAGTATCGGACGCCGCGCGTCAGCGCCACATTCGGCGGATGGTCACTTTCGCGTCGCCGCCCCGCGAGCCGAATCGCTGGTTCATGGAGCAGCCGGCTGCGCCAGCCGCACCGGAGCCTGCCGCGCGGCGCCGCCACCGCCGCCGACGTACGCTGCGACAACGGTTCGCGGTGCCGCTGGGCGCCGTGGTCCTGCTCGGCACGGCGTTCGGGGTGGTGGCGCAGATGCCGACGCAGCTCCCCGTGCCGCTGGAGAGCTTCGCGCTGAACCGTATTCCATCACAGGCCGAGCGGCTGCTGGCCGACCAGTTGCCGCCGGTGCCGCGACTGACCGACGTCCGCCGCCTCATGCGCGAGGCGCAGCTGTTCTGCAAACCAGCCACCGGTGCGGGACGCGACACGCTGCTCACCTGTCTCGGTCACGCCGTTCGGTATCAGGCCGCGTACAGCCGGATGGCGTTCCGCATCGTCAGTCGCGGCGACAGCGTCACGCAGCTGATCGCCTGTCCGGCGCTGGTCGTGCACCGGACTGTGGCACCACCCGAGTTGGTGGCCCGTGCGCGGCCCACGGTGCGGTCGGCCGCGTGCTGGCGGGACCCCCGGAATCCTGCGGATGCCGAGTGGGCGTGGACGTCGCTGCCCGATGCGGCACGCTTCACGCTGGTGCCCGATCCCGATGCCCCACGCATGCGCGTGGAGTCGGCCACCAGCAGTGACACCATCGTGGTGGTGTGGTAACCACCCTCATGGCGCAACGTTGTACGCGATCGACCGGATCGTGAAGCGGCCGTAGGTCCACTCGCCGCGCGGCTCGATCCAATTGGCATCTCCACGCGTACCGACGCGAATGCCGTCCACGACACGGTACTCGCCAATCGGCGTCGACCAGCGTGCGGGCCCACCGTCGCGATCATGTGCGCGGTCATCGGAGACGAAGCCGATCAGGTCGCCGGCGTCATCGAACCGGAGATCCGCGCGCACCGCATACCCCGCATTCGTGAACGTGGCGCGCAGCGTGCTGCGATCGGTCACCTCCCAGGTGAAGGGCAGGGTGAGCACGGCTGCCGGCGCCATCACGAGGATGTCGTTCATCAGCGTCACGGTCTCGTCGTGGGTGATGTCCGGGCCGTGCTTGTCCACCATCGGCAGCATCCCCGCGATGCGCACCTGAAACGTGGCGGCGCCGTCCACGTAGCGGTGCAGGACGTCGAACGGCACGCCGGCACGTGACGCCTTCATGCGGAAGAGCCGCGCCGGCGGGTCGAAACTCTCGTACTGCTCAGCGGTGCTGGCCATCCAGGCCGCCGTGGCGCTGCTCCGCATCCGGGCGTCGAACACCACCCGCATGTTGCGCACGTGTGGCCGTCCGACGGCGCCTGAGCGGCGCAGGTACGTTCGCATGAGCTCCGGCAGCGGCGCGAGCTCGGCCTCCGTGACGGGTGTGTCCGGCCTCGCCGGGCGTGCCAGCATCGCATCGCGATCGCGCTCGAATCGGGCGCGGAATCCGTCCGCCCGCGCATCGGCGACGCGAGGCGCGAGCAAGACGAACAGCACCAGCGCCAGCGCACCGATCACCACCACGATCCCCACCACCAGTATCGCCGTTCGCATCACCACCTCCCCTCGGCAGGCCCGAGAATGTGGCACGGCAGCGGGTGGTGCCATGCCGCACGCTGCACGCGCCCGGTGCCGTCACACGTCGTCGCGGATGACGCGCACACCCGGCGTCTCGAGATCATCCATCTGCCCGCTGAGCACGGCCCACAGGTAGCCGCCGAGCGCGATGGCGACGATGACGAGCGCCAGCGGAACCACCAGATACAGCACGCTCATCGGGTCTCCGGAGTGAAGGTCCTGCCGAACCAGCTGCACAACACGACCGTGAGTGAGCTGACGGGCATCATGATCGCCGCCACCAGCGGCGTCACATGCCCGGTCATCGCAAGCGAGACGCCGACGAGGTTGTAGGCGAGCGCCCACGCCATGTTCAGGCGGATCAGCCGCATCGAGCGCCGGGCACCATCATCCAGCGCCACCAGTGCGGCGAGTCCGTCGCGGGTCATCGCGATGTCGGCGGTGGCGAGCGAGGCTTCGGCACCGCCATGCACGCCGATGCCCACCGTCGCGGCGGCGATGGCGGCGGCATCGTTCACGCCGTCACCGACCATCGCCACACAGGGCGGTGTGCGTCCGCCGCCGGCGGCGATCACCAGCGACTGCACCCGCGCCGCCTTCTCCTCGGGGCTCGCCTCGGCGACGATCTCGTCCGGCGCGAAGCCGAGCGCCGCGCCCGCTCGCGCCGAGACGGCGGCGGCATCGCCGGAGAGCAGCATCGTGCGCCAGCCGCGCGCGCGCAGTGTGCGCAGCGAGTCGACGGCGTCGGGGCGGATGGCATCGCCGAAGCTGGCCTGTGCGACGATCACGCCATCCACCGCGACCAGCACGGGCGTCAGTCCATCGTCGGTCAGTGCAGAGGACTCGACGCCGCCCGGGAGTCGTGCGGCGAGGAAGCGTGGTGAGCCCAGCAGCATGTCGTGGCCCTGCACCACGCCTGCGATGCCGCCGCCGATCGTGTGCGTCACGCGCACGGCAGGATTCGCCACGACACCCGTCCAGGCGCGGCGGAAGCCGGCGGCGATCGGGTGGGTGGACGTCGCCTCCAGCGCGAGGATCAGAGGGCGGAGCGCGTCGTCACCGGTGAACTGCACCAGCGTCGTCTCGCCGACAGTGAGTGTCCCCGTCTTGTCGAGCACGAGCCATCCCGGCCGGCTGAGTGCCTCGAGCGTGTCGCTGCCCTTCACGAAGATGCCGGCGCGGGCCGCGCGACCGACGGCGGCACTCATCGCCAGCGGCGTGGCGAGGGCCAGCGCACACGGGCAGGTCGCGATCAGCAGCGCGATGGTGTGATCCCATGCTGCAGCGCTGTCGCGACGCACCCAGAGCAGGAATGTCGCGACGGCGAGCGAGAGCACGACCAGCACCAGCCACGAGGCCATGCGATCGGCGAGCAGCACCACCGGGGCGCGGCGGCGCGCGCTTTCATCCACCTGCGCCAGGATGCGTGCGAGCCGGCTGTCATCACCCGAGGCCTTCACCCGAACATGCAACTCGGCGGACCGGTTGAGCGTGCCGGCGTACACGGTGTCGCCGACGTCCACGTGCACGTCCTCCGACTCGCCGGTGAGGATGGCGCGATTCAGCCGGCTCTCGCCCCATTCGACGGCACCATCGACGGGAATGGTCTCACCGGCGTGGACGCTGATCAGCGCATCGATCGCGATGGCATCGGCGGGCACGTCGGTGGTGCTGCCGTCGCGCTCGAGCAGGCGCGCGGTGGCCGGCGTGAGTGCGAAGAGCTGCTCGGTGGCGTCGGTCGCCGCCCGCTGGCCGCGCGCCTGCAGGAAGCGGCCCACCAGCAGCAGGAACACCAGCACGCAGACGCCGTCGAAATAGATCGGGCCTGAGCCGGTGACGGTGTTGATCGTCCCGCGCAGCGTCGCTGCGGTGAGGGCGAACGCGATCGGCACGTCCATGTGGACCGTGTGCGCGCGCAGCGCGGCGATCGCACTCGCAAAGAAGATGCGCCCCGGCCAGACGAGGGTGGGGATGGTGAGGAACAGGCTGATCCAGCGGAAGAGCTGCATCGAGCCGGCATCCATCGTGTTGAACTCGCCGGTGTAGATCGCCAGCGCGGCGAGCATCGCGTTGGTGGCAATGGCTCCCGCCACACCGATGCGCACCAGCATCGCCCGGTCCTCGTTCCGCCGCAGCTCTGCGCGCGCCCCGCCGCGGTACGGATGCGGCGTGTACCCCAGCGCATCGAGCGTGCGTGCGATGTCGGAGAGCCGCGTTGCGGCCGGGTTCCAGGTCACCACCGCACGCTGCTGCCGCACATCGAGCTCGGCGCGCGCCACGCCCGTCACGAGCAATGGGACACGCTCGATCAACCAGACGCACGACGCGCAGTGCACTCCCTCGAGCGCGAGCTCGACACGCGCCAGCCCGTCGGCATCCACGCGCACGTACCGCGACTGGAACGCCTCGTGATCGAAGTCGCTGAACGCGCGTCCCGAGGGACGCACGGCGGCCAGCCGACGATCGGGGAAGTGATGGTAGGCGCCGAGTCCGTGCGTCTCGATCATCGCGAAGGCGGTGGCGCAGGCGCTGCAGCAGAACACCGGCGCACCATCCATCGGCTCCGCGCCGAGCGCCGGCAATCCGCAATGGGTACAGGCGATGTCCGCCTGTTGCGTTGGCGAGGGAGGCACGAGCGTCGCCATCACGGTGCCCCGTGGTGGCGGTGTGGCGTCACCGCGGCCGCCGCGCCGAACGCCGGCATGGTCGGCATCAGCAGATGCGAGGCGAGTTCGCCGAGGCCGAGCACGAGCACCAGCGATGCACTGGCCAGCGGCCAGCGGACGCGCGCCGCCGGGCCCCACCGCTTGGCACCGGCCGTCACGGCGACGAGCATCGGCACGGTGCCCAGCCAGAAGACGAACATCACCGTGGCCGCGCGCAGCGGGGCACCGGTGCCCATGGCCGTCGCGACGAAGGCCCACAGCCAGCCGCAGGGCAGCAGGCCGGTGGTGAGGCCGATGGCGGTGGCGCGCAGTCGAGGGTCCCAGTCGGCGGTGCGCGCCAGCACGCGAGCCAGTGTCCCGCCCCACTGCGACGCGCCAGCGAAGGTTCGTGCCCGGCGTGCCGCCTGCAGTTGATACGCGCCCCAGCCGACCAGCGCCACGCTCGTGACGAGGGCGGCTGTACGCTGCACGTCCGCGATCGCTCCGGCGCGGTCCAGCCCTGCGCCGAGCACGCCGGCCGCCAGGCCAAGCGTGAGGTACGCGGCCAGCCGGCCGCCATGGTACCAGGGGCCGCGGCGCGACGAGCCGTTCGCCAGGCAGGCGAACGCGCTGCACATCGCACCACAGTGAACGGAGCCCAGCAGGCTCGCCACCAGCACCCCGATCAGCAGCGTCACTCGAGCTCCGGCCGCAGCTTGGCGGTGAAGACGTCGCGACCGCGCGTCGCCCGCAGTTCCACTTCCCACACGCCGCGCTCAGCGCGCGCAACAGGCGCCATGTAGCCGGTGCCCTCGCGTGTGAGGGTGAGCGTGTCGATGATGCCGGCATGCGCCACTGACAGCGCCGTCGCGGTGACGGTGTCAGCCTGCACTGGCTGGCCCTGCGCGTCGGTGAGCGTGACGTGCAGCGATGCCACCGTCCCGTGCTCGCGCCGCAGTGTGGCGCCCGCCTGCCAGCCCAGTGCCTTGTCGGCGCGGGCCTGGGCCATCGTCGAGTCCCACTGCACAGCGCGGGCGTAGTAGTCCGGCTCGACGGCGAAGTGGGGATCGGCATTGGCCACGCGGGCCATCCAGACGCCGAAGCCGACCTGCGCGACGAGCACCGTGATGATGGCGAGCGGCCAGCGGTTCGCGTCGGTGATTGCCAGGCGCATGTTACTCCTTGTCTGACGAGGCGGCGCGCTCGACGCGTGGCACGGCCGCCGACGCACGGGTTGGACCGAGCAGCGTGAACGGAATCGTCGCGGCGAAGCGGGCACCGTCGCTGACGCGCAGCGCGATCACATGGCGTCCGACGGCGAACGAGTCGAGCGGGGCGACGAGGAACAGGCTCGTCGTGCGCTGGGCTCCCGCCTGGACCGTGAGGGGCAGTTCGGGCGCGATCACGCCCGCCGCATCCAGCCCCGTGACCTGCACGGTGTACTCGTGCGACAGGTGCGACCGGTTGACGATCTTCACCCGCAGCTGATTCACGACTGCCCCATTCGCTTCGACGCGATACGGCTCCGACGCGGACCGGAGCAGTGTCACTTCCGCGTCCTTGCGCAGCGTGAGCGTGGCGGTGAGCCCGGAAAGGGTGCCGAGCAGCGCCAGCGAGTAGAGCACGACGCGCGGGCGCAGCAGGCCGCCGGCCTTGCCCTCGAGCTGCTCCTGCGAGGCGTACCGGATCAGGCCTCGTGGCTTCTCGAGTGCCGTCATGACGTGATCGCAGGCATCCATGCACTGCGTGCAGTGCACGCACTCCATCTGCAGGCCGTTGCGGATGTCGATGCCGGTGGGACAAGTGAACACGCAGGCGTTGCAGGAGACGCAGTCGCCGGCGGCATCGCCGCGCACCGTGGCCGATCGCCGCGGCTCGCCGCGCGCGGCGTCGTAGGCGACGATCATCGAGCGGCGGTCGATCAGCGCCGATTGCCAGCGCCCGTAGGGGCACGCGATGAGGCAGCTCTGTTCGCGGAACCAGCCGAAATCGACGAAGATCAGCAGCGTCGTCACCGCCATCACGATGAATGGCGTGGGGTGCTCGGTGGGGGAGAGGCGCACCCAGTGTGCCAGCGTGTCCGTCCCGACGAAGTAGGCGAGGAACGTGTGCGCGAGCAGCAGGCAGATCGGGATGTAGATGAGGTACTTGAGCACGCGCCGCGGCGACATGAGGCCCGGCGCCTTGTCCATCGCCAGCGAGCCGCTCCGGCCACCCTCGAGCAGGCGCTCGATGGGGCGGAAGACGAACTCCATGTACACCGTCTGCGGACAGCCCCAGCCGCACCAGACGCGGCCGAAGAGCGCCGAGAACAGGAACACGGCGATGATGGCGCTGCCGAGCAACAGCATCAGCAGCAGCGTGTCGGTCGGCAGGAAGGTGCTGCCAAGCAGCGTGAACTCGCGCCGCGGCACGTCGAGCAGGATCAGCGGCTTGCCCTGCCAGCGCAGGTGGGGCAGGGTGATGAAAAACGCGATCAGCGCGTAGCCGACCACGCGGCGACGGTTCCACCACGCGCCGGCCGAGACACGGGGACGGATCCAGTAGCGCGATCCGTCCTCGTTGAGCGTAGGCAGAACGCGGCCAGCGGCCCGGGGCGCGCTCACCGGGTCACGACCTCGCCTTCCGGCGCCTTGGGCTTGGCCGGCGTGGTGCCGTGCAGCGTCCACACGTACGCCACGACCTCGGTCATCTCGTCAGCCTTGAGCAGCTTGCCCCAGGCCGGCATGCCCTTCGCGAGGACGCCGTTGTTGACGGTGGCGTAGATCGCATCGATGGTGCCGCCGTGCAGCCAGTGATCGTCGGTCAGGTTCGGGCCGATGATCCCGCCGCCGTCGGCGGCATGGCAGGCGGCGCACTTGCCGGCGAACACCTTCTTCCCTTCGGCGACTTCGTCGGGCTTCGCGGCGGCGGCGAGCAACAGCGCCGCGTTGCCGCCGCCGGTGTTCTCGGGGTGCGCCTTCCGAAATGCGGCCATGTCGGCCGCATACTCGGCTTCGCGCCCTGCGCCCTTCCCCGTGCCGCCAGGGTTGATGTAGTAGAACACCGAGAAGATGATCGTCAGCCAGAACGTCGTCACCCACCAGGCGGGCATCGGGTTGTCGTATTCCTGGATGCCGTCGTACGAGTGCTCGATCAGGCGGTCACGGTCGGTCGGGCTGCTCACAGCGCCTCCGCAGGGCTGGGGGTCGGGGAGTCGTCGAGGGGAAGGCGTGCGGCCTCACTGAACGACCGGCGGTGCGTGGGCCAGTAGATCCAGGCGGCGAGGGCGATGAAGGTCACGAAGAAGATCACGAGTGCGACTTCGGCGTACCGTGAGAGTCCGGCACCGCTCATCAGGTCCGTCAGGCTCATGGCGTGGTCCTCGCGACCTGCGGTGCGGCCGCAGTCGGTGTAAGGATCGCCGCCGCGGTCGCCGGTGGGGCATTCGCCAGCCTGATGTCCTGACCGAGGCGCTGCACGTAGGCCACGATGGCGACGACTTCCTGGTTCTGGAGGTTGGCCGGTCCGCCGTTCCTCGCGATGTCCGCCGCGATCGTCGCGGCCTGTGCCCTTGCCATCGGAATCGAGTTGTTGATCGCGTCGCCATAGGGGACGCCGAGCATGGCGAACACGCGGATCCGCCCCGGGATCACGTTCCAGTCGATCGGGTTGGCCGCGAAGCTCGGATAGGACGGCATGATCGAGCCGGTGACGATGTCGCGCGGATTGTTGAAGTGCGTGACGTGCCACAGGTTCGGATACTTGCCGCCCTCGCGCGCCAGGTCTGGACCGTTGCGCTTTGAGCCCCAGAGGAAGGGGTGTTCGTAGACGCTCTCACCCGGCTTGCTGTACTCGCCATAACGTTCCGTCTCGTAGCGCAACGGGCGGATCTGCTGCGAATGACAGTTGAAGCAGCCCTCGCGGATGTACATGTCGCGGCCGTAGAGCTCGAGCGGCGTGTAGGGCTTGACGCTGGCGATCGTCGGGACGTTCGACTTGATCAGGAACGTCGGGATGATCTCGAACAGCGAGGCGACGGCGACGGCAATCGTCACGAGCACCGTGAACGTGACCGGCATCGCCTCCCACTTGCGATGATAGCGCATCGCGCGGATCCAGCCGATGACGCCCTCGCCGGCCGGAGCGGGAATGACCGGCTCCTTCCACGCGTTCGATAGTGGCGCCGCATGGATCACCGGCACGTCGTAGGTGGCGGGACGTGCCTTCCACGTCATGAAGATGTTCCACGCCAGCATGAACACGCCGACCAGGTACAGCGTGCCGCCCACGACGCGCACCCAGTACATCGGCAGCAGGCGGACCACCGTCTCGATGAAGTCGGGATACATCAGCCGCCCGGTCTCGTCGAACGCGCGCCACATCAGGCCCTGCGTCACGCCGGCCGAGTAGATCGAGACGACGTAGAGGATGATGCCGAAGGTGCCGATCCAGAAGTGCAGCTCCGCCAGCTTCTTGCTGTACAGCGGCGTCTGGAAGAGGCGCGGCAGCAGCCAGTAGATCATGCCGAACGTGATGAACCCGTTCCAGCCCAGTGCGCCGGTGTGCACGTGTGCGATGATCCAGTCACTGTAGTGTGCGAGCGCGTTGACGCTCTTCACGCTCAGCATCGGCCCCTCGAACGTGGACATCCCATACGCGGTGATGCCGATCACGAAGAACTTGAGGATCGGGTCGTTCACCACTTTGTGCCAGCCGCCGCGCAGCGTGAGCAGGCCATTGATCATGCCGCCCCAGCTCGGCGCCCACAGCATCACCGAGAACACCATGCCGAGCGACCCGGCCCATTCCGGGAGCGACGTGTAGTGCAGGTGGTGCGGTCCCGCCCAGATGTACATGAACACCAGCGACCAGAAGTGCAGGATCGACAGCCGGTAACTGAAGACCGGTCCCTCGGCCGCCTTCGGCATGAAGTAGTACATGAGGCCCAGGAACGGCGTCGTGAGGAAGAACGCGACGGCGTTGTGCCCGTACCACCACTGCATGAAGGCGTCCTGTACGCCGGCGTAGACGCTGTAGCTCTTCAGCGGGCCGGACGGGATCGACAGGTTGTTGAAGATGTGCAGGATCGCGACGGTGATGATCGAGGCGAGATAGAACCAGAGCGCGACGTACAGGTGTCGCTCGCGGCGCTTGATCAGCGTGCCGATGAAGTTGACCGCGAACACCACCCAGATGACGGCGATCGCGATGTCGATCGGCCACTCGAGCTCGGCGTACTCCTTCGCCTGCGTGAAGCCGAAGGGAAGCGTGAGCGCCGCCGAGAGGATGATCGCCTGCCACCCCCAGAAGTGGATCCGGCTCAGCGCATCGCTGAACATCCGCGCCTTCACCAGCCGCTGCGTCGAGTAGTAGCAGCCGCAGAAGAAGGCGTTGCCGCCAAAGGCGAAGATGACCGCGTTCGTGTGCAACGGCCGCAGGCGCCCGAAGCTCGTGAACGGCAGGCCGAGGTTGAAGACCGGATCAGCGAGCTGCAGCGCGATCAGGACGCCCACCAGCATGCCGATGGCGCCCCAGGCCACGCAGGCCACCAGAAATTTCCTGACGATGTCGTCGTCGTACGAGAAGGCGTCGAGGGGCGTCGTTGTCGTTCGCGATTGCGCAGCGACGGCAGCGGTCATCGGCAGTGCCTCGAAATGAAAGTGGGACAGGCACCGCGCCGTGCGCGCTGGTGTCTGTCCCAAACTTCCACTTCCGCTGACGCAGGGATGTCAGGCTGCCCCTCCATTCCGGGGGTGATTGCCTGACGGTCCTGTCAGGCGTTGCCCGACAGGCGCACTTCCTCGTCCAGCAAGCCCAGCTTGACGGCGAACCGGACGTAGTCGGGGCGGTGCGCGAGGCCGATCTTTTCCTGGATCCGCTGCTTGTAGGTGTCCACCGTCTTGGCGCTGATGTGGAGCTGGGCGCCAATGTCGGGCCCGGTATACCCGGCTGCGATCAGCCTGAGGATGGACCGCTCCCGGTCCGAGAGCGACTCGTATTGTGATTGCTCCACGGCGCGGTGCTCCCGCTTCTTCAGCTCCTTGGCCAGCGCCCTGACGGCGCCGAGCCGCAGGTACTGGTCGCCCCGCGCCACCATCCGCACCGCGTCGACCAGCTCACGGTCGGCGGCGTTCTTGACCAGGTACCCGCTCGCGCCAGCCTCGAGCAACGGGACGAGATGATCGTCCTCGGCATGCATGGTCAGGATCAGGATCCGGGCGCTCGACTCGAGCCGCTGAAGTTCCCGGGTCGCGGCGGCGCCGTCCATCACGTCCATGCTGAGGTCCATCACGACCACGTCCGGCTTCAGGCGCATCGCCGCATCCACCGCTTCGCGGCCGTTCCGCGCTTCGCCGATGACGGTGATGTCCGGTGCCGTCCCCAGCACCGCCTTGAGCCCATACCGTACGACGGCGTGATCGTCGGCCAGCAGCACGGTGATGACGTCATTGTCCATGGCGACCTCCAGGTCTGGCGGGAAGAGTGCAGCCGGGCCGGCGCCTCCGGTGTCGGGGAAACACCGACAGCTACTCACCTCCGACAAGGTAGTGTTAGGCCACATGTCGATCTCCACCGTCCCCGACGCCGTCCTCGCGCGCGTGCTCCACATCGCCACCGATGCCATCGTGTGCGTGAATGAGGCGCAGCTGATCTGCTACTTCAACGACGGCGCGGCCGAGATGTTCGGCTATGCACAGGAGGAGGTGCTCGGCCGGCCCCTGTCACTGCTGCTGCCGGCTCGGTTCCACGCGGCCCACGGGGGGCACGTGCGGGGGTTCGGCCGCAGCGAGACGGTTGCCCGCCGCATGGCCGAACGTTCGCCGATCTTCGGCCTGCGTCGCGACGGGGAGGAGTTTTCGGCCGAGGCCGCGATCGTCCATGTCGGTACCACGGACGGCACCCTGTTCGCCGTCGTGATGCGCGACGTCTCGGCGCAGCGACGCACCGAGGCGCTGGTGAATCGCGCACTCGCTGACGCCGAGAATGCCGTTCGTGACCGGGACGACCTGATGGGGCTCGTCTCGCACGATCTCCGCAATCCCGTGAACGCCGTCAAGATGCTGGCCGCGGCCCTGACGCGGTTCCCCGTGGATCGCACGGCGACGAAGCTGCCGCCCACGGCGTCCGAGCACGCGAGCGTGATGCTGCAGGCCGCGACGCAGATGGACACCCTGATCCAGGACCTGCTGGACGTGACCCGCCTCGAACGGGGGCAGCTGCGAATCCTGCGACGACCGGAGGCGATCGCGGCTCTGATTGCCACCACGGCCGACCTGCTCGCGCCACTCGCCTCGTCCCGCGGGGTCACGCTGGAGACCGAACTCGAGGCCGGGCTGCCGCTGGTGGACATCGACCCCGATCGCATCGCGCAGGTCCTCTCCAACCTCGTCGGCAACGCGGTCAAGTTCACCCCGGAGGGCGGGCACGTGCGCATGCGCGCCCTGCGCCACGAGCACGGCATCATGGTCATCGTGCAGGACACGGGCTCCGGGATCGCTGCCGAGGACCTGCCGTTCGTGTTCGACCGGTTCTGGCAGAGCAAGCGCACCGATCGCTCCGGGGCGGGCCTCGGGCTCGCGATTGCGCTCGGGATCGTGCGTGCGCACGGGGGCACGCTCTCGCTGGAGAGCGAAGTCGGGCGGGGGACGTCGGCGATGCTCACCCTACCGGCGGCGCGGGACGGGCTGCGGTCCGACGACGCGTAGCGGCTGACGCATCTGTTTCAGGCCCGACTCGTGCATTAGCCTCGAGGTGGGATCAGCGCGTGCTGGAGCAGGTGGCCATGGCGCCGGCCGCTCGGCACGCCGTATTCACACACATCACGAGAAGACGATGGCCCGGGTTGCCGTGCTGGGATTGGGATTGCTGGGAAGTGGCTTCGCCGAAGGGTTGCTGGCGCGTGGCGGGACCGAGTTGGTGGTGTGGAACCGCACGGCGGCACGCACCGAGCCACTGGCGGCGCTGGGCGCGAGCGCCGCCGTCTCGCCAGCCGAAGCGGTTGAGGGTGCCGAGCGGGTGCACCTCGTGCTGCTCGACGACGACAGCGTGGATGCCACCATCGCGGAGTTCCAGGCGGCGCTGCATCCCGACGCGGTGATCATCGATCACACCACCACGCTGCCGGCCCGCACCGCGGCACGTGCGGCGGCGCTGGAGGCGGCCGGCTTGCAGTATCTGCATGCGCCCGTGATGATGGGCCCGGGCGCGGCGCGTCAGGCGCAGGGGATGATGCTCGTCGCCGGTCCGGCGGCGCGGTTCGAGGCGGTGCGTGCAGCGCTCACGCCGATGACCGGTGATCTGTGGTATCTGGGTGAGAAGACCGACCTCGCCGCCGCATACAAGCTGTTCGGCAACGCCGCCTCGCTGTCGGTCGTCGGCGTGCTGGCCGATGTCATGCGCATGGCCGATGCGGCTGGTGTGGAGCGGAGCGGTGTGCTCGAGATGCTGGCCAAGGTCAACCTGAACGGCCCGCTGGGGCTGCGTGGCAAGATGATGGTCTCGGGCACGTACGAGCGGAACTTCACGCTCGATGTCGCGCGCAAGGACCTGCGCCTGATGCTGGAGACGCTTGGCACCGAGCGCGCGCCGATGCTTGGCGCGCTGGCAGCACGCATGGATCAGGCGATTGCCGCTGGGCTCGCGAAGGAGGACTTCGCGATCATCGGCAAGCGCGGGGTTTGACGGTCAGCGGGGAGCGTCGGCGGGATCGGTGAGCAGGCCATCGGCGATGGCGGCGATCTCGCTGGCGTACACACACGACCGGCGGCGGCGTCATACGCCGGCGGCCGACCGATCGGCAGGTGCTCGAGCAGCGTATGCCGCCCGAGCTACCGATGGCATTGGATTCAAGTCGAATACATCACATTGCCAACCGAAATCATCGTCAGGCACCGCAGCACACGACGGCGATCCAGCACCGATCACCACGCGTGTGTCACGTTCAGCGACGCAACTTTGCACCGGTCAGCAGCGCCACCGCGCCAAGCGTCGTCTGCGCCGCGTTGAGCCCGAGCCGGAAATCCTTGTCGGTGAACGTCGAGAAAAGGTCGGTCGGCTGGTGCCAGTGCGGGTCCCAGCCACTGCCCACCTGCACGCCACGCTCGTTCTCGCGCAGGCTGATCGCGGCCACGAGATCCTGGAACGGCCCCGAGTCGGTGTTGGTCATGTGCGGCCCCACTTGCGCCGGATAGTCGGTGGCGAACTTCTCGTTGGCGCCGTGCAGGAACCAGGCGAGCAGCGCCGACTGCGCGGCGAACTTCGAGTTCGACTGGAACTCGATGTTCACGTCGGCCTCGGGACGCTGCTCCGGCGCCATGGTGCTGTCGGCGCGCGGCATGCCGTGGTCGAACATCATCATGTCGTGCTGGATCATGCCGAGCCACCGCGGCTCGGGATACTTGCCCGACCCCTTCGGACTCTCGATGCCCTGCAGCGGCGCGCGCTGCTCGACGTAGGCGCGGGCGCCATTCAGTCCCGTCTCCTCATTGTTCCAGAGGATGAACCGGATCGAGCGGTCGGTGACGACATCCGGGCTGCTGAAGACGCGCGCAAGCTCCATGACGAGCGCCGAG
Organism: Gemmatimonadaceae bacterium; assembly: GCA_031409715.1. Lineage (GTDB taxonomy): Bacteria > Gemmatimonadota > Gemmatimonadetes > Gemmatimonadales > Gemmatimonadaceae > JACMLX01. The sequence continues at coordinate 78,216 of JANNXU010000014.1, forward strand.
CCGGAGGCGTCGTCGTTGGCGGCCTCACCCCAGCCGATGCCGTCCATGTGTGCGCCGATGATGTACATCTCCTCGGGGTGCGTGGCGCCGATCTTGGTGCAGTACACCTCCTGTCGCATGCCCGGCGCGCTGGGCTGCGAGTTCAGCGCGCGGAGGCGCGGATCGGTCTGGCGCAGCGAATCGTTGTTCACGCCCGTGCGCGTCCGCATGCCGCGCGAACGGCCGCCACCCTGTTCGCGACGGATTGCACCCGGCACGGGTGCGGTGCCGATGGCTCCGGCCGGTCGCACCACCGGTGCCGGCGGCTGGAAATCGTAGGTGAGCCGCTCGGTGTTCGTGCAGCCGTAGCTCTTGAGCTGCGCCTCGATCCAGTCGATCGCGGCCCGGTTGCGATCCGTGCCCTGCCGACGGTCGCCGAAGCGCGTCAGGCCCTTGACGGTCGCCTTGTAGCGCTCGAAGTCGAGGCGCCCGACCATCGTCCGGACGATGGCGTCGGCGGAGTCGGACGCTGGCGGCACGGGGGTGCCCTGCGCCGTGATGGTGCTCGAGAGCAGGGCGCCGAGGAGCAGCGCGCGGAGCGGGAGTCGGATGGATCGCATGGGCAGTCGGGGCGGAGGGACGCGCCGGGCCGTGGCACCCGGACGTTCTCCACGATACGCGCGGGGCGGGGGAGCCGCTGCGGTGGCCCGCCCCGCCCACCCCCGCCACCGGCACTGCCATCGCCACCGCCGCCACCGCCGCTCGCCGCTACCGTCGCCGACCGCCGGTGCCGCCGCGCTGCACGGCGCCGATCGGTCCCCGCCGTGCGATCAGCTCAGCGATACGAGTGTCTGGCCGCCGGCGTGCGCGATGCGCAGCACCATGTCCACGCCACCGTCGTTGCTCGACACGTCGACGCCGGTCACGCCGGGAATGCTGTGCGACATGTGCATCGCGCTGACTTTCGACGTGCCGAACATGAGCGCGACCGTGGCCGTGCGCCGGTCGAACGACGCGCCGGCCAGCGGCATGTCGCGACCCAGCACCTGCACGCCCTGCTCGCGATCATCCAGCTCCACCGCACAGCCGCGACCGACGTTGCGCGTCGAGAATGCCGCGAGCTCGGCATCGATCGTCGCGAGATCGAGCGTGCGCGTGACGGGACTCCGGCGTGCGCGCATCGTGGCGGTGGCGTGCGCCGAGCCTGGCACGACCAGCACCGAGCATGGCGCCTGCCGGATCAGCGCGGCCGAGACGCTGCCGAGGGCGATCCGGCGCAGGAAGCCGTACCCATGCGCCGCCGATACCACCAGGTCGGCACCGTTCCGCTGCACGAATGCCAGCAGCTCGTTCGATGCCGTCCCAGTCAGGATCACATCCTCGAACCGCATCTTCGCGTGCGCCAACGTCCCGCGCATCGTCGCGAATGCCGCTGCCGCCTCGACACGATACTGCGTTGCCCGCTCCTTCAGGATCGGCATCGATTCGTCGAACGATGGGCCGACGTGCACCAGCCAGATCGTCGCGTCCGGCGCACAGACGGTCATCGCCACCTGGGCGGCGTAGAGACTGAACGGGCTGAAATCGGTGGCGATCACGACGCGACGCGGACACGACGTGAGCCCGTGCTCCGCGGCCAGCACCGGGGTGTCGCCGATCTGCAGGAGGCGCAGGATCGTCTCGCCGTTGAACACACGCTCGATCGGCCCGTGCCGACCGCGGCCGAGTACCAGCAGCCGGGCCTTCATTTGCGATGCGGTGGCGGTGATCTGCGCAGCTGGCTCTCCCTCTCGCACCTCCACCGTCCAGTCCCGACGGTGCGCCACGGCGCGTTGCAGCTGTGCCTCCAGCGCCGCGGCATGTGCGTCTGCCGCACCGTCAGGCGGGAGCATTGCCACGACCATCCCGTCCACGCCGTAGACCGGCATGGTCACTGGCGGGATGACGCTCAGGACGACCGTCGCCGCATCGACACAGTCGGCGAGGCACGCGGCGAGCGGGAAGGCCGCGTCGGCATCGGCGCTGGTATCGGTCGCGACGATGATCGGCCCGTCGGGGAGTTGCGTGGGCGCCGACGTGGTGGAGTCGGCACTGGTGGCGTTCGCAGTCGGCATCATGGGGCAGTTCGCTTGGGTGTTCCGGGACGCCAGGTCGCACGCATCGCGTCGACATGACGGACACCGACCGCGAGTCGCGGTGGTCGCCACTGGAAGGTGTCCCCAAGGCCAGGGCGGCGGTGTCGGGCAGCGCCTGACCTCCCCAGACGAGTGATCTGGGCCACGTGCACGGTGTTCGACTGCTCAAAACGTGCTGTCAGCACAGCGGACTGGCAACGCCGGGCGGTCCGCATGACTCAGGAACGGTGCGGCGGCTGACGACACTCCGCTGGTGAGGTGGCGGTGTCGCCGTCCCCCTGTCCTCCGAAGGAGCTGGCGCATGGCGTCCTGTCCCTACACATGGGTTCGCGGGTTCTTTTCGTCGGGGACGAAGTCCGCGCCCGGCGAGCCGGCGAAGAATCTGATGGTGCGCGTCGTGCGCGACGGCGAGGAGCGTGTCCGGGTGGCGCTCCCCTCCCGCAGTGCGAAGTGGCTGATCGAACTGATCCCGGCCGATGTCGTGCGGAAGATCCGCGAGGAGGCCATTCCCCTCGATGCAATCACCGACGATCTGAACCAACAGGAGATCCTCTATCCGCGGCCCATCTTCTCGCTGTCCGAACCCGGGCGTCAGGTCACGGTCTGGCTGGAATGACCCACCCGGTGCCACCGGGCACGATCGGCCGCGTTGCAGGGCTGATCGCACGACACCCCACGGCCGACGACTCCGTCGTCAGCGTCCGGGTGTTGCGTGCTGGTGCCGTCGTCCGGGGCTAGTCAGGCGGCCGCAGTCGCCGGGTGCTCAGCCACGTCGGTCGGCTTGCAGAAGACGCCGGAGGTATTTCCGGGAACGCGGACCACGCTGTCGGTGATCCCGAGCGTACTCTCGGTGCCGCCGAGAAAGAGGCTGCCACCGCGCACGAGTGTGCGGGCGATGCGGTCGATCACGTCTTTCTTGGTCGGGACGTCGAAGTAGATCAGCACGTTCCGACAGAACACGACATCGAACTGCCAGTAGGCCGGATACGGATCGAGGAGGTTGATCTCGTGGAAGGTGACCCGGTTGCGGATCGCCGGCGCGAGCGCGAAGCCCGCAGGCGACTGGATGAAGTGCTTCATCAGCATCGAGACCGGCAGGCCACGCTGCACCTCGAACTGGTTGAACAGGCCGGCACGGGCGCGAGCGAGTGCGGCGGAGGAGTAGTCGGTCGCCATGATCTCGACCTTCACCCCGCCAAGCTGCGGTTCCAGCTGCTGGACGATCATCGCGATCGAGTACGGCTCCTGACCCGTGGAGCTCGCAGCGCACCAGATGCGCACCGGTCGGCCTGCCGCCCGCGCGCGGTGTGCCGCAGCGGGCAGGATCGCCGTCTCGAGCGCGACGAATGGCTTGCTGTCGCGGAAGAAGAGCGTCTCGTTGGTCGTCATGGCGTCGCAGACCTGCTTGATCATCCTCGGTGCCGGGGCGCGGCGCAGTGCGGCGATGAGGGCATTCACGTCGGCGTGACCACCCGTCACGGCCACCGGCGGCAGGCGGCTCTCGATCAGGTATTCCTTCCCGGGGCCAAGCGCGAGGCCACTGTGCGTGTGCAACAGGTCGCTCAGGAACGCGTACTCCGCCGGCGTGATCATGCCGCCACAGCGCGGGTGCCCGCGAGGATGGCCGGGGCCAGCGACGGCAGCGGCAGAATCGCATCGGCGAGGCCGGCATTGGCCACCGCGCCGGGCATCCCCCAGACGACGCTCGTTGCCTGGTCCTGCACCAGCACGCGCCCGCCACACTGCTTCACCTCCCGCGCGCCGCGCGCGCCATCCTCACCCATGCCCGTGAGCACGACCGCGAGCGTCGATGCGCCATACAGCGCGGCAATCGAGCGGAACATCGGGTCCGCCGACGGGCGGCAGAAGTTTTCCGGCTCGCCCTTCGTGAGCCGGATAAACGGCTGACCTTCGTGGGTCTGCACGACCATGTGGAACTCGCCCGGTGCCACGTAGGTGCGGTTGGCGAGAATCGGCTCGCCATCCCTGGCCTCGGTGCAGCGTCGCTTGGTGTCCCGCTCGAGTCGCTGTGCGAGCAGATGCGTGAACACGGCGGGCATGTGTTGCGTGATGAGGATCGGCAATGCAAAGTCGACGGGCAGGGCGCTGAGCAGGTCGGCGAGGGCATTGGGGCCACCCGTACTCGCGGCGATGGCGAGGATGCGCGGTCTGGCGGTGCCGGTGCGGGTGGCCAGCAGCCCGACACGCGCCGGAGCGGTCGCCACGGGCGCGGCGCGCGGACTGCCGCGGGCGGCGCGGCCGATCGCCCGCACCTTCGAGGCGATCTCGGTCCGAATCGCCGTCAGGGTGGCCGACCCGGCTTTCGCCGACGGCTTCGAGATGTAGTCCGCGGCGCCGAGTGCGAGGGCATGCATCGTCACCTCGGCGCCGCGCTGGGTGAGCGAACTGGCCATGATCACGCGCGACTGCGGGCAGGCTGCGATGATCAGCGGCAGCGCCGTCAGCCCGTCCATCTCGGGCATTTCCACGTCCAGCAGTACCACGTCCACCACCGTGTGGCGAAGGGCATCGAGCGCCACACGGCCGTTCGGCGCCGTGGTCGCGACGAGCATGTCGGGTTCGTCATCGATGATGCGCCCGAGGGCGCCGCGGATCACGGCACTGTCGTCGACGATCAGCACGCGAATCGCATCGGCAGGCTTGGTCACTGCACCCCGACCATCCCGAGCTTCGATGCGATGATCGTGGCATCGAACGGCTTCATGATGTATTCCGAGGCGCCGAGAGTCAGCGACGCCTGCACCTTGTCGAACGAGGTGTGCGTGGTGCACATGATCACCGGCGGTACCGCGAGCTGCGGCCGGGCAGCCACGGCCGCCAGAAAGCCGAGGCCGTCCATCACCGGCATGTCGATGTCGCAGAGCACGGCCTCGAACGCCTCGCCTGCCTCGAGGGCTGCGAGAGCCTCCTCGCCGTCGGCCGCTTCGCTCACCGTGTATGCCATGCCTTCGAGGATGCGCCGGATCGCCTTCCGGATGGTGCCGGAGTCGTCGATGACGAGGATGCGCTTCATCCTCAGACTCCCGTGCGCATGCGGCTCAGGAAGCTGGTGACGGCGCTGTTCAGGCGCTCCGATTCCACCGACAGATTGCCGGCAGCGCTGCGGATGTTCTCTGCCGTCCGACCGCCTTCGGCGGCGACCAGGGTCACCGTGCCGATGCTCGAACTCACCTCGGACGTGCCGCGCGCGGCTTCGCCGACGTTGCGCGAAATCTCGCCGGTGGCCGCGTTCTGCTGCTCCACGGCGCCGGCGATCGTGGTGGAGATCTCGTCGATCTTGTTGATGACTCTGGTGATGTCGCGGATCGCCGTCACGGCCAGCGCGGTCTCGTGCTGCACGCCGCTGATCTTGCTGCTGATCTCCTCGGTCGCGCGCGCCGTCTGTCGGGCCAGCTCCTTGACCTCGTTCGCCACCACCGCGAATCCCTTGCCGGCCTCACCGGCACGCGCCGCCTCGATGGTGGCGTTGAGCGCGAGCAGGTTCGTCTGCTGGGCGATCGAGGTGATCACCTTCACCACCTGGCCGATCTCCTGGCTCGAGATGCCCAGCTTGGACATGGTCTCGGTGGTGTCGGACGCCTGCCGCACCGCCACGTGCGCGATCTGCGAGGCTTCCTGCACGCGCCCCGCGATTTCGCGGATGCTTGCCGTGAGCTCCTCCGCGGAGCTGGCCACCGTCTGCACGTTGCGCGTGGCCTGCTCCGACGCCGCCGCCACGGCCTGGGCCTGTCGCGTCGTCTCTTCCGAGGAGGCCGCCATGCCCTGCGCGCTCGCCTCGAGCTCCGTGGACGACGACGAGACCACCGCCGCAATCGCGGCCACGGTGGACTCGAACTCGTCCGCCATCGCCACCTGCTCGGTGATCACGGACCAGTTCACCATCGCCCCGACATACGTCCGCTCGTCGTCGTAGATCGCCGCCGCATTCAGTTCCAGCGTTTCGGTCCCGACCCGGATCCTCGCGCTGTGGGGCAGGTGCCGGTCGGTGGCGAGCATCGCCCGCTGGTGTGCGGGATCCGTATGGAAGATGTCGATCTTGCTGCCCACAACCTGACTGGCCCGCACCGGCAACTGCTCCTCGATGCGAGTGAGTGTCTCCAGTGACGCTGGATTGACGTAGGTGATCGTGTAGTCGAGATCGCAGAACATCAGGTTCACCTTCGCCGACTCGACCATCGGCTTGTACAGTGCCATCTCGCGTCGCAACTGCACGGCGGCGGTGGCTTCCGTCGCGAACTTCACGATCTTGTAGACGGCGCCGCGCTCGTCGAAGAGCGGATTGTACGTGGCCTGGATGTAGGCCGCCGTGCCGCCCTTGCCGATGCGCCGGTACTCGCCCGCATGGAACTCGCCACGGTTCAGTTTCGCCCAGAACTCGCGGTACTCCGCGCTGGCACGATAGTCGGCGTCGACGAACATCGAGTGGTGGCGTCCCTGCACCTCGTCCAGCGTGTACCCGAGTACGCTGAGAAAGTTGTCATTGGCGGTGAGGATCGTACCATCCAGCGCGAACTCGATCATGGCCATCACGCGCGTGATCGCAGCGACCTTCCCGGCATTGTCGCGGTGCACCTCCAACGCGTGCGAATCAGGCGGCGCTGCGGCGAAGTCGGTGGCACGGCCGACCGCGCGCGTCGGGCGCTGCGCGGGCGTGGTGCTGGTGAACGTGGTCGGGCGATTCTTCGGCGTCGTTGCGCGCTTGGTCGGCATGGGCAGCGTGGTCAGTGAAAGTGTGGGGCGCACCGAAGTGCGGCATTCGTCAGGCGGCGCCGAGTCGGGCGCGTGGTCGTGTCCGGATCAGCCGGATCCGGGCTCCGCGCGAAGCGCGGCGTGGACGCGCAGGATCAGCAGCAGCCCGCGCTCCCGTCGGACGATCCCGCTGCACGCGTCCCGCCAGCGATCGTCGAGGGTCGGCGGCGTCGGTTCGACGCTGGCGGTCTCCACCGACAGCACGTCCCCGACTTCATCCACCATCAGGGCGAAGAGTTCACCGTCGTGTCGGACGACGACGTTCATCACCTCGGCGCCCGCCTCGCGGGGCGGCAGTGCGAGCGTCGTTCGGAGGTCCACCGCGGTCACCAGCTGGCCGCGCAGATTCAGGTAGCCGGCGATCGTCGGTGGTGCCAGCGGCACGCGGGCGATCCGCATCGCGACCAGCACCTCCTGCACCGTCAGCACCGGAATGCCCAGCCATTGGCTGGCCACGCGAAACGTCACGAACTCCTGTTGCGCCATGTTGGCTGTCTTGCTGCTGTGCATCACGGGCGCGACGCTGCTCATGCCACCTCCGTCGCTGCAGCCTGACGCAGGTAGTGATCGGTGTCGATCACCTCGGTGGCTCGACCGGCGATCACTGCCACCCCCAGGACACCGGGACGTGTGGCGCGGCGCTGTAGCGTCACGTGTGCCTCCACGATGTCGTGGATCGCGTTGACGGCCACGCCCATCGTGCGCGTGCGGTCGCGGAAGACGATCACCGGGCGTGGATCGGTGGCGCGCAGGTCCATGGCCGGATTGGCCGCCACCACGGTCATGAGTTCGCCGCGGTACTGTACGAGGCAGTGCCCATCCGCCTCCTCGAGGCTCGCCAACGGAAACTCCTCCAGCCGGGCGACCAGCGACAGCGGCACCGCCTGCAGCGCCGGGTATCCGGCGTCGAACAGCAGCACACTCTCCGTCGGCGTTGCCTGCGCTTCGTGACGCAGCCGCTCGGCCTCACGCTCGGCCGCCGCCGTGTCGTCGCGGGTGTGGCTGGTCGCCACCTGCGCCATGGTCGCAATGCCCGCGGTGTCGAGGATCATGATCACCCGCCCATCACCCGTGATCGTGCAGCCGGCGTAGGCCGGCAGGTGCGTGATCAACCGGCCCACGGGCTTGACCACGATCTCCTGCGTGTCGAACACCTCGTCGACGATCAGGCCGAAGCGCACGTTGCCCACCTGGCAGACGACGATGTTGAAGGTGTCATCGTGCCGCTCGTCGCCAAGGCGGAGCAGCGACCGGAGTGGCACCAGCGGCAGCAACGTCTCGCGCAAGCGATAGAACTGCGCACCGTGCACCTGCTCCACGAGGGCCTGCTGCTCCTCGGTGACGCGGACGAGCTCCACGATCCCGATCTGCGGAATGGCAAACGACTCGCCGCCCGCGCCCACGATCAGCGCGGAGATGATCGCGAGCGTGAGCGGAATCTTGATCCGCACCGTGGTGCCGCAGCCCTCCTGTGACGACAGCTCGACGGTGCCGCCGATCGCCTCGATGTTGCTGCGCACGACGTCCATGCCGACGCCGCGTCCAGAGACGTTGGTCACCTGTTCGGCTGTGCTGAAGCCCGGCTCGAAGATCAGGCGGAACACCTGCGCGTCCGGTAATGCGTCCGCCTGGTCGGGGCGGAGCAGGCCGCGCTCCACTGCCTTCCGGCGGACACGTGCGGCGCTGATGCCGGCACCGTCATCGATGATCTCGACCACCACGTGCCCCCCTTCATGCCGTGCCGAGAGGTGAATCGTTCCGTCTGCGGGTTTGCCTGCCGCTCGGCGCACCGCGGGCAGCTCGACGCCGTGGTCGGCCGAGTTGCGGATCATGTGCGTGAGCGGATCCTGGATCGCCTGGAGGATCTGTCGGTCGAGCTCCGTCTCGGCACCGTGCATCTGGAGCACGATCTCCTTGCCGCTCGAGTGCGCGAGGTCGCGGACCAGACGCGGCAGCTTGGACCATGCGTTGCCGATCGGCTGCATGCGGGTCTTCATCACCGCTTCCAGTAGGTCGGTGGTCACGCGGTCGAGCTGTTGCACGGGCTTGGCGAATGGCGAGTCCTCGAGCGCCGTCGACAGCTGCACGAGCACGTTGCGGCCGAGGGCCAGCTCGCCAACGAGGTTCATCAGCTTGTCCAGAACGTCCACGCCCACGCGCAGCGTGCTGTCGCCGATGCTGCCGCGGGCATCGGCGCTGACGTCGGGCAGTGCAGGCGCGGTGGCCAGGTGTGGCGTCGGGGCCAGCGGCGGGGCGCTCCCGTCCGGCTCGCGCAGCCATTGCTCGAGCCGCTCGATCAGGTGGCTGTCGTCTCCGGCCGGTTCGCGCTCGGTGGTCTCGAGCGCGTCCAGCACCAGCTTGATGCAGTCCACCGCCGCCAGCACGTCGCCGATGAGGTCGCGTCGCACCTCCAGCTGCCCGCTGCGGAGCGCGTCCAGCACATTCTCCGCGGCATGCGCCACCGATTCGAGGCGCGCCAGACCGAGGAACCCGCAGGTTCCCTTGATGGTGTGGATGGTCCGGAAGACGCCGTTCAGTCGCCCCATGTCCCCCGGCGTGCGCTCGAGCTCGAGAATGTCGTTGTCGAGTTTGGCGAGATTCTCACTGCTTTCCGTGAGAAAATCCCTGAGGAGCTCGTCCATGCATCGCAGAGTGAAGAGGGGACCGGCGGTGGGCGTGGTGCGCCCGTCCTCCAGTCGAGCGTCGGCAGCCGATCGAGGAAGCTGAATGGCGCGGTGTCCACTCGGCCGCGAGCCATGCGGCGCGACATCGGGCCGTGCCAGCGAACCTGCCTGTCGGTTGAGGCCCCCGGCTCGGACGGCGCGACTCGCCGGGCGGTCAACCTCACGGCGCCACGGGTCGAGACTCGACCGGCATGCAGATCATCCGCCTCATCTACGCCAGTGTCGCCCGCCCTGACGTCGGGTACGAGGAGCTGCGCTCCATCCTCGCCAGCGCCGCGGCGCACAACGATCGTCAGGGCCTGAGTGGAATCCTGTGCTACAGCGGCGGGGCATTCCTGCAGGCCATCGAAGGCCGGCGCGTGGCGGTGAACCGGCTCTACAACCGCATCGTGCGTGACCCGCGGCACACCGACTGCGAAATCCTCACCTGCGGACCGATCGAGGTGCGCAGCTTCATCGAGTGGTCGATGAAGATGATCAGCTGGGATGACGCGCACACGCCGCAGCGCCGCGAGCTGGTGCTGCGCCACTCGGGCATGCACCACTTCGAACCGTGGACGATGAGCGGCGCGCAGGCGCACGGCTTCCTGCGCGAGCTGGCCGAGCTCGAGCGGCGCACTGACGTCCGCCATCCGGTCCGGCACGTGGTCAGGCAGGACTGATCGCAACGCCTGGTCGATGCGCCGCGCCGTGGCCGGTGTGCGCTCGTCGCGTGTGCATCAGCACCCGCACGGTGTGCCGCAAACCGTCCTGAACCAGCGGAATCACGCCATCGGCCACCGCAGTGCCGTCCAGCGTCGTGGCGCCCGGCGCGCTGTCGTCCGCACCGTCGGCCGCGTCGGCCGCGTCGGTTGCTGAGGTGACCACCTCGATGTCGTAGTGCGACGTGCCGTGCTGGTAGCTGATGGTGAATCCGCTCCACCCCGCCGGCACACAGGGCCGGAGTCGAAGGGTGTCGCCCTCCTTGGTGAATCCCAGCAGCGCCTCCAGGCCCACGCGATACATCCAGCTCGCCGAGCCGGTGTACCACGTCCAGCCGCCGCGGCCGAGATGCGACGGTGAGGAATAGACGTCGGCGGCCACGACGTATGGCTCGACCTTGTATCGCGCCACGGCATCGGCAGTGGCCGTGTGCGTGATCGGGTTCAACATCTGGAACAGCTCGAAGGCGCGGTCGCCATCGCCCTGCATCGCCGTGGCCAGCACCGCCCAGAGTGCGGCGTGGGTGTACTGGCCGCCGTTCTCCCGCACGCCGGGCAGGTATCCCTTGATGTAGCCGGGATCCGAGTGGCTGCCATCGAACGGCGGAGTGAGCAGCTCGATCAGCCGGGCGTCCGGACGCACGAGCTGTTCATTGAACGCTCGCATGGCCTGCACCTGCCGTTCCGGTGGCGCGGCCTCGGAAATCACGCTCCAGCTCTGCGCGATCGAGTCGATGCGGCATTCCGCATTGATCGCGCTGCCGATCGGCGTGCCGTCGTCGTAGAAAGCGCGTCGGTACCAGGCGCCATCCCACCCGTCCCGTTCGATCGCCTCGCTGTACCGTGTAGCCCACTGCAGCATCACGTTCGATGCCGCGGCGTCGCCCCGGAGACTGGCGCGCGGGGCGAATCGGCGCAGTGTGGTGACGAGGAACCACGCGAGCCAGACACTTTCGCCCTGTCCGGTGGCGCCGACGCGGCTCATGCCATCGTTCCAGTCGCCGGTGCCGATCAGCGGCAGGCCGTGCACACCGGTCGTACAGGCGCGCTCCAGCGCCCGTCGGCAGTGCTCGTAGAGCGTCGCACCATCGGTGGTGACCTGCGGCAGGTCGTAGAGCTCATGTTCGTCGGCGCGCAATTCGCGCATCGTGATGAAGGGCACCACGGCATCGAGGATGGCGACGTCGCCGGTGACGGTCACGTAGCGATCCACCACGAATGGCAGCCAGACGAGGTCGTCGGAGAATCGCGTCCGCACGCCGCGGCCGCTGTGCGCGTGCCACCAGTGTTGCACATCGCCCTCGACGAACTGTCGCCCGGCGGCGCGCAGGATGTGTTCCCGCGCCAGCGCCGGCTCGGCGTACAGCAGCGCCATCGAATCCTGCAGCTGGTCACGGAACCCATACGCGCCGCTGCTCTGGTACAGCCCCATGCGCGCCCACATCCGGCAGCCCAGCGCCTGATACAGCGACCAGGTGTTGATCATCGCATCGAACGCTGGTTCCGGCGTCCGCACCGTGATCGTGCCGAGGCGCTGGGTCCAGGCCTCCACCGACGCCTCCTGTTCGCGTTGCGCGACGGCCGGAGGTCGCAGGCGCGCCAGCAGGGCTCGCGCCGCGCGTTCGTCGGGCGCGGCACCGAGCAGCACCGTGAGGTCGCGCGTCGCGCCGGCGGCAAGCCTGATGACCACCTGGAGCGCCGCACAGGGATCCATACCAAAGCCCTGTGCGCCATCGAGGGTCTGGCCGTCGAGCGCGGCCGGTTCGGACAGGTCGCCGCAGCGACCGAGAAACGCCAGCCGGTCGGCAGTGAAGCTGGCGACGGGTTCACTCGTGGCGAGAAACGCCGTCCAGTCACGGAAGAGCGGATCGAAGCGGCTCGAGGCCAGGATGGCACCGTGCTCCGGCACGAACGCCGTGCGCACCTGGGACTGCGAGCGTTCACGCTGCGCCGCCAGCGTCCACTCCGCGTAGGCCGTCATCGTGATCGTTCGCGGGCGAGCGGAGCGGTTGGTCACGGTGAGGACCGACATCTTGACGGCCGCATCCGAGGGCACGGCAAGGCGTAGCATGGTGTGAATGCCATCGTGCTCGTGCTCGAAGCTGCTGCGGCCCGGCTCATGGATCACGCGGTACGGACCGTCGCCCGTTATGGGTGCTGGTGTCGCCGCCCAGAGCTCGCCGCTGATCTCGTCGCGCAGGTAGATGACGTCACTGACGGGATCGGAGACGGGATCGTTGTGCCATGGCGTGAGACGATAGAAGTAGGCGTTCTCGGCCCACGTGCAGCCGGCGCCACGTTCGGTGACGAGGAAGCCTCCCTGCGCATTCGCGATCACGTTGGCCCAGGGTGCCGGTGGCAACGCGTCATCGTCGACGGTGATGTGATACCGGTTGGCGGCATCGAAGCCGCCAACGCCGTTGCTGAAGCGCAGCGGCTCGCCGGCCGACAATCGCGATCGCCGACGTTCGGGCGGCACGACAAGACCCTCCGGCCGCGGCGACACCAGCGGCTTCAGCGCCGACACGAGCGAGGCGATGGGACCACCCTTCTCGATCGCCGGAAGGGTGTACGGCGTTGGCGACTCGGTGCTCCGTTCGGGCTGCACCGTCGAGGCCAGGGCGGCATCGGGTGTCGCCGCAGCGTCGGCAATGGCCAGCACGCGGTGCAGCGCGCGCCCATCGCACGCGATCTGGACCCGCGCCGTGGCCGCCAGTTGCAGATGCTCCTCAGGACTGAATGACTCGCGACGCCGGATGAACACGCCGCCGGCCCGGTCGAACAGCGTGGCGTCGTTCGCGGCCACGAGTGCCTCCGTGATCGCATCGCGCAATTCCTGCAGATAGTCGTGTGCGCTGGCATTGACCACCACCAGATCCACGTGCAGCCCGCGCAAACGCCAGTACAGGTGCGCTGACATCAGCTCGCGCAGGGTGGGGAGTCCGTCCAGCGAGTCGATCGTGGCAAGCACGATCGGATTGTCACCCGGAATGCCGTGCACCCACAGCAATGGCTGGGAGCCGCGATTCCGGCGCAGTTCGTCGGCGGGCGCTGACAGCGATCCGCCGGGGAAGAGCAGCTGGGATGCGATCTCCTGGTACACCGAGGCGCTCTCCGGCGTGATCCCGATCTCACGCAGTTCCACCTGCGTGGACGTCCACGCGAAATCGAGCGCCCGCTGCGCGGCGTGCGAGTCGTGGTACCGGCCCGCCAATTCGAACGCCTGCCGGCGGTCGGTCGCGACGAGCGTGGTGAAGGCGACGCTCACCGACTGGCCCGCCGCCACCCGCACCCGTGTGCGGAGCGCGAAGATCGGGTCCAGCACCGGTCCGGTCGTGCCCGAGAGCGGACCGGCCTCCGCCAGCGCGGCGGGATCGCGCAGCGTGCGCCCCCGCCCGATGAAGCGCGCACGGTCGGTTTCGCACGTCACGAGCCCGACGTGGTCCCGCCCCGCATCGACGACGTGCACACACCACAGCGCCGGATCGTCGGGCGACCGCGGGCGTCGCGTGGCCGTCACGGCGCTGCACCACTGATGCCATTCCGTCTCCACGAACAGGTTCGAAAACGCGGGATGGGCGGTGTCGGCGGCGGCCGTGGTCATCACGATCTCACCGTAACTCGTCAGCTCCAGGTCGCGGGACGTGCTGCCGTTGTTCGTGAGCGTGACACGCCGCACCTCGGCGGCGTCGTGCGGGACCACGGTGATCTCGGTCCGTGTCTCGATGCTCCCGTCGGTGCGCGACAGGGTCACGCGGTCCGACGCGAGCGTGGCACGGCTGCGCGACGCCGAGGCACCCACGGGCTGTGTCGCCGTCGACCAGAACGTGCCGGTGGTGAGATCGTGCACGTAGCAGTACTGGCCCGTCGCGTCCTGCGTCGCGTCGGCGCGCCACCGCGTCACCGCCACGTCCCCGTAGCGGCTGTACCCGCTGCCGGTGTGATTGAGCATGACCGTGTACGGCGTCGCGCCGAGCAGGGCGATGCGCGGCGGCGACGGCTGCCGCGTATCAACCTCGCGCACCACCGGCTGCGCGGTCGCCGGGGCAGCGCGCACCTCATCCAGCGGGGAATCCTGCGCCTCCCGAAGCACCAGGCGGCGCGGCACACCCTCGTGCAACAGCAGCTCCACCGACCGGACGAGTGCATCGTCATGGAAGCGCCGCTGCCAGATGTCATCACGCAGGATGTTCGTGAACGCCACCAGCGACATGCCGAGATGGTGCGCCATGTACGCCCGCACCACGGCGAAGCGTGCACCGGCGGCCGGCCGCGTGTAGTCGAGCGCATCACAGAAGCCGTAGTCGCCCAGCGCCCCCATGCCCTCGAGTGTCGCGAGGTTGTCGAACGCACGGATCGGGTCGATCATCGCCGCCAGCGCCGTCGCGTACGGCGCGATCACGAGTTCGGTGCCGAGGCCGCGCTTCAGTGCGAGGTCGGGAATGCCGAACGCACGGTATTGGTAGGTCTGCTGGCGGTCACGCAGGTTGTAGGCGCTCTCGCTCACGCCCCACGGCACGTTGCGCCCGCGCACATAGGCCACGTGTCGCTCCACCGCGCCACCATATGTCTGCGACAGCAACGTCTGGGGCAGGGACCGCATCACCAGCACGGGCATCAGATACTCGAACATGCTGCCGCTCCACGACACGAGCGCCGTGCGGCCGGCGGTGCGGCTCAGCCCCCGCCCGAGGTGGAACCAGTGCTCGAGCGGCACGTCGTTGCGGGCGATCGCGATGAAACTCGCCAGTCGCGCCTCGCTCGCCAGCAAGTCGTAATACGAATCGTCCCGCGTGAACGACTCGGGATGATAGCCGATCGTGAAGAGCTTGCGTTCACCATCGTACAGGAAGGTGAAATCCATCTCTGCCACGAAGCGGTACGCCGCATCGGCCAGCGCCTGCAACCGGACGGCCAGTGCCGGTTCCGTCGCGCTGATCGCAAGGCAGGCCTGCCGCAGCGCGAGCAGATGGCCGGCGATGTTGCCACTGTCCACCGTGCTCACATACGGCGGGTCGAGCACGCGCAGGTCCTCCAGCCCGTACCAATTCAGGAAGTGGCCGCGATGCCGTCGCAGCACCGCCAGCGTCCCCATCGTGCGCTCGAGGTACACCGTCATGGCCGCAGCACTCAGCAGTCCCAGGTCGAAGGCGCTCACCGTCGCCAGCAGTTGCAGCCCGACATTGGTCGGTGACGTCCGCATCGCGACCACCGGCTCGGGATCGGTCTGGAGATTGTCTGGCGCGAGCCAGTGCGTCTCCGCCGTCACGAACGTCTCGAAGAACGCCCAGTGGAGGGCGGCGTACCGCATGGCCGTGGCACGTTGCGCCGCGGAGAGTTCGGCGCGCGCCACCGAGCGGTGACGGCTCAGCGACGACATGAGCCACGGCGCGAACAGCCAACTGGACGTGAGCAGCGCCATCGTGAACACCACCAGCTGCAGCGCACCCATCGCCTCGCCCAGCGCCTGCTGCCGCACCACCATCCGCCAGAGGACGGCCGCCATCACGGCGGCCACCAGCAGCACGCTCCCGCGCATCGCGCGGCGTGTGACCGCCGCGACGTCGCCCACGCTCCGCGCCACGAACTGCGCCGACTGCCATTCGAGCATCTGCCGACGCGACACGAGCAGGCGCCACAAGGTCGTTGCGATCGCATCAGCCGAGACCAGCGCCTGGTGCGGCAGTGTCGCGATCGCCACCATCACCTGTTCGAGGCTGACCGCGGCGTCCTGGCCCACCGCCCCATAGTACGCGCGCCACGACTTGTCCCTCGGCGGTCGCACCAGCGCCAGCAGCAGCGCCGTCGCCCACGGTGCGGCGATGGCGCCCATGCCCAGCACCGTCCAGCGCAGCATGGACCCGGGCAGCACCGTCCAGCCTCCGAACAGGAACAGCAGCTGCGACAGCTCCACCGTGCTGCGGCGGAGATTGTCCACGATCTTCCATCGCGAGAGCAACGACAGTCGGTTCCGCTCGGGGCCATCGGGTCCGGGCACGGTGCGGCCCAACCACGGCAGCAGCTGCCAGTCGCCGCGGATCCAGCGATGCTTGCGGCGCGTGTACCCGATGTACGTCGCGGGATAGTCATCGTACACGATCACGTCCGTCGCCAGCCCCGCCCGGGCGTAGTTTCCCTCGATGAGGTCGTGCGACAGCAGCGTGTTCTCCGGAAACCGCCCATGTGTCGCAAGCTGGAACACGTCCACGTCGTAGATGCCCTTGCCGGTGAACGTGCCTTCGCCGAACAGGTCCTGATAGACGTCAGAGACCGCGGTCGAATACGGATCCACGCCGGGATGGCCCGAGGCGATGGCGGCAAAGCGCGAGCGATGGGCGCTCGGCAGCGACACGCCCACCCGCGGCTGCAGGATGCCGTAGCCTCGCACCACGCCACGGATCGGATCGACGACGGCGCGATTGAGGGGATGGGCCATGGCGCCGATCAGTGACGGCGCCGCGTCGGGAGGCAGCACCGTGTCGGCGTCGAGTGTGATGACGTACTTGATGCCCACCAGCACCGAGGTGGCACCGGCGGTGACGCTGAACCCGCTGGCGGTGCTGGCGCGCACGAAGGCGTTGAATTCGGCCAGCTTGCCGCGCTTGCGCTCCCAGCCCATCCACCTGCCCTGTGTCGCGTTCCAGCGACGCGGCCGGTGGAGCAGGTGAAACGGTCCCGCGCCCTGCGGGGCGTGGCGCTGGTTGAGCGCCGTCACGCCGTCCACCGCCGCCTGCACGATCGCGGCGTCGCCCGCCACGTGCTCCGTGTCGGCGTCGGTGAAATCGCCGAGCACGGCGAAGTGCAGGTTCTCTTCCCGGTTGGCGAGGTACTGCATCTCGAGCGTTGCGAGCGCGTCCTGCACGTCCTCCACGCTGTCGAACAGCGTCGGGATGACCACGGCGGTCGCATAGTGCGCCGGTACCCCGGTGCGGTCCATGTCCAGCCGCGGTAACGGACGCGGTGGCAGCAGTGCGGTGACGAGCTGGTTGAGCACCGTCACGGCCACGTCGAGCGCGGGCAGGAAGGCCAGGGCAACGAGCAGCAGCGTCGCCGAGCGGGCCTCGGGCGTGATCAGGAGCAGCACGAACAGTGTCGCCACCACCACCAGCCCGGAGACTCCGCCGACGAACACGACATTGGGATTCGCGTGCGCCGCCCGTTCGAGGCGTTCGCTCAGGCGGGGCGCGTAGCCGGCGCGCTGCTCGAGCGCCACCAGTCCGGCGTCCACGAGGTAGTAGCCGACGTGCGCACGGACCGCGTCGCGCTCCGACGCAGCCGACCGGTGGGCCTCGGCTGCGAGGTCGATCGCCCACTGCGCCACCGAGGACTCGCGGTGTCCGCTGCGCTTTGCGATGCGCTCCACGACGTGACGGTAGCTGTCCCGCGTGCTGAACGTCATGTCGGCATAGCAGCCCGACGGATCGGTACGCAAGACCGCCTCCGTGACGCTCTGTCGCTCGACGAACTGCCGCCAGTCGCGTCGGCCGATGTCGCGCAGGCTCATGATGCTGTTGGCCATCATGAGCTGCGTCAGCGTCACCCGGTGCGT
Source organism: Gemmatimonadaceae bacterium (assembly GCA_031409715.1). GTDB lineage: Bacteria > Gemmatimonadota > Gemmatimonadetes > Gemmatimonadales > Gemmatimonadaceae > JACMLX01. The sequence goes on from JANNXU010000014.1 coordinate 96,034, forward strand.
CGCGAGGGCGGTAGCGGCCTCCGGTCGGATACCGGCTTCGCGCATCCAGTGCTCCAGCCACGCCAACGGTGGCGACGACCCTTCAGCCTGCCGAAGCAGCTGCAGCAGGCGCGAGACGAAGTTCGGTGTCAGCTCCTGTCCGCCATCGGCGAACTCGCGCAGGGTCGCGCGCAGTGCGGCACCACCGCTCGCGTTCGCGTCCAACACGCGGTTCGCCCAGAGCACCGCCAACTCGATCTCGTCGAGTCGCTGCACGGTCCGCAGCGTCATCCGCCGCACGCTCTCGATCAGCGCCATGCGCAACATCGCCGGCAGCGCCCACAGCTCGCCCATCGTCAGCGGTGTGACGCTCTGGAACGCCTCGACGTAGAGGTCCACGTTCTCGGCGTCGATCCTCGCCTCGGTGTGCGAGATCAGCGAAATGGCGATCTCGTAGATGCGCGGATAGCCGGTGAGCGGTCCCGACGCCAGTTCAGGCAGCTCGCGGTAGTAGCCGCCGGGCAGGCTCTCACGCACCTCCTGCAGGTGCTCGACCACGACGTGATAGTTGTCGAGGAGCCACTCGGCGGCTGGTCCGGCGTCCAGCCCGGCGGTGACCGTGACCTGCAGGCGTTGCTGCGCATCATTGAGGATGCGCCGCGTGTGCGCGAGGCGCGCCAGCAACCGAGCGGGGCGCAGACCGGTCCGTGTCGGCACCAGTCGCTGACCTCGGGCCACCGACCGCGCGCGCGCCGCCAGATGCTCGGCGCCGAGCAGTTCGCCGACGATCGGTCCGCTGAGGAGCTCGTCGGTGGCGACGGCACGTGAGCGTTCCGCGCGGGACGTCACGAGTGGAATGACGGTCGGCGGGAAGCGCCGCCGCTGGAAACGGGAGCGGAGAATTGCGGCATGACGCGTGGCTGGATGAATCCGACCAGCGCGCGGGGCGCGCCAGAGTCTGGGTGCGGCGTGCGGGAGTGGCCGCCGTCGCGCGGGGATATCGTGGTATATACCCGGAGAGGACCGTCGCACCGAACTGCACCGTGACGCGATGTGCGCAGCGCGCCTGACGTGCTGTGCCGTCACGTGTCGCGCGACGGCACGCAGGCGAGTCACACGACACGCGATCGCGATGTCAGCTGATGCACATCACGGCCTGGATGAAGCCGCTACGTCGCACGTCGCGACGAGCAGACTCGACGCGACGCGCGAACTCCGCGCTGCCGCATATGCCGCAGGCTGCGCGCCGACGAGAGGCGCGCGCCGCGTCACGTCACTGCGTGGCTTGCACCACCCGGTTGCGCCCCTGCTCCTTGGCGAGGTACAGGGCCCGATCCGCATCCAGCAACAGGCCATCGATCTGCTGGTCCCGGAACACCGCCATGCCGACGCTGATCGTGACCGACACCGTCGCCCCGTCGCGCAGCGGAATGGCAATCGCGGCAACCGCCTCGCGCAAGCGGTCGACGATGCGGAATGCCGTGTCCGCCTCCGTGATCGGCATCAGCATCGCGAACTCCTCACCGCCCAGCCGTCCGATCACGTCATCGCCGCGCACCGAGGCGCGGCACGCGGCCCCGATGGCGGTCAGCACGGCATCGCCGATCGCGTGCCCGTGACGGTCGTTGATCGGCTTGAAGTGGTCGATGTCGAGCATCGCCAGCGTCAACGGGTGACCCGCCCGGCGCGCCGCACCGGCCATGATGTCGAGCTGGTCGAGGAAGTGTCGCCGGGTGGCGAGTCCGGTCAGGTCATCGACGTTCGCCAGCGAGGCCATCTCGATGGCGAATGTGTCCGCACGTTCCTTCTGCTCGGTGAGGTCACGCTCGAGTCGGGCACGTTGCGCCATCGCGGCGCCGATCGGCAGCGCCGTCAGGAACAGCACGGCGAGATTCAACTGGAAGTAGAACACGCGGATCGTGACGTCGTCGGGCGCGCTGACGAGCGCCGCCGCCGCAGCCGTGCCCAGCGACCCGAGTGAGGCGACGATCATCGTCGAGAGCGCAGCACCGAAGGGCCCGAGCCGGAACGACGCCAGCAGCACCGCCGGCATGACGAGGTACTGGATCGGTGGGGCGTTCGGCGCATACACCCCCATCGCCACGCCGCTCACGCCCAGCAGGACGAGCGCGCCTTCGACGCGGGAGCGGTGCGCCAGCATCAGGTCGGGCCCGAGCGTCACGAGATCGTGCACGATCACGGCGATCGGCATCACCACCAGCAGGCCGAGCACGTCGCCGAGCACCCACTTGATGAAGATCCGCGCGAACGGTGCACCGGCCAGCAGGTGTGCCGAGGCGGCGCTGAGCGTGCCGGCCGTCAGTGCGGCAACGACGGACGCGATGATCAGCACCACCACGTCATCCGACTGCTGGAACAGCCGGCGTGTCCCCGTCCGGCGTCGAATGATCGATGACGCGACGATGGCTTCGACGAGATTGGCCACCGTGATCGATCCGGCGGCCACCATCCCGTTGCCGTTGAAGACGTTGGCGGCCAGCGATCCCAGCGCACCGGCCAGCAGCACATCCCGCCACCGGGACCGGCGCGAAAGCAGCAACGCCGCCACCAGCATCCCGTTCGGCGGCCAGAGCGTGGCGATGTTGCCCGCCTGTCGGCTGATCGCGAGACCGATCAGCGCCGTCGCGAAGTAGCCCAGCGCCAGCAACAGCACGCGCCCGGCACGCGGGCCGTACGCTCGCAGCCCCGTGTGCGCCGGCGACGGCGACGCGGCGGCCGACGACACGGTTCGCCGCAGCGGTGGCATGACATCGGTGCGCAGGCCTGCGAGGCTCATCTCACCCGATGTGTGCAATCGTGTACCCCCGCTCCTGGGCACGATTCACCGCCACGATCCCGGCGGGCACGAGGTGCGAGTTGACGTGCATGGCGGATCGCATCTCCGCATACACGGCATCGAGCGGCACCGACAGGCGCTCCGCCGCCACACCGGCCAGCGCCCGCATCGACAGGTCGCACACCGCGAAATGGATGCGACGCTGCACGGCCTCCGAGAACGTCCTGCCACGATTCGGCAGCTGCATCCCATAGCCGGTGGCGAGATAGACATTGATCACCGGCGCGGCATTCGTCTTCGGATCGATGAAGCGACTGCGCTCCGTGAAGGCGCCACCATACTTCGCCCACAGCGCATCGGACAGCGCGAACGGTGTCGCCCAGTGCCGCAGGCAGATGACGATCGCGTTGTCGGCGTCGCCGAGCTGGTAGCCCGTGCGACTGGCCACCTGGAAATTGCTCGCGTACTGCAGCGCCTCGCCCGCGCCCGACGGCGACGTCGCGTCGAGGAAGAAACGATGCTGCCCCGGGATCTGGTCCAGCCAGTCGTCCGCCGCGTGACGCGTTGGCAGCCATGGCCCGGTCGCTTGCGCCCGGACGGGCGCCGGACCCAGCGCGGCGCCGGCGGACAGCGAGGCAAGGCCAGCGGCAAGCCGCGCCATGAACGAGCGTCGAGGCTCCCGCGGGGAGATGGGCTGGGTCGACATCGGCAGCAGGACGGGGGCAGCGCGGATTCCGGGATCAAGAATGAACGCACCGGAGGCGCTCCGGCACCAGCGCCATCACCGAACCGATACACTCGCTGCGCTCCGCGCGTATCATGTGGGGAACACACTGCCTCCCCGGAACCTCGGATGTCCATGCGCGAGACACATGCCCATCGGCTGGCGATAGCCGCCCTGTCACTCGCGGCCGCAGGCTGCTCGCCACGCGACACCGCTGCCCCGGCGCAGCGGATCCGCATGCGCCCGCTCGAGGCGCCGCTCGCACCGATGGCGGCCGAACCGTTCGTCAGCGCGCTCCCCGGTGACGGCCTTGCCCTCAGCTGGCTGCAGCGCGAGGCGGATTCGACGACCGTGACTCTGCATGTCGCCGTCCGCGATTCCAGCGGTGCGTGGAGTGAGACGCGCGACATCGTGCACGCCACAAATCTGTTCGTCAACTGGGCGGACTTCCCGTCGGTCGTGGCGCTGGCCGACGGACGGCTGCTCGCGCACTGGTTGCAGAAGAACGGCACCGGCAAGTATTCGTACGACATCCGCCTCGCTGCCTCGGCCGATCTCGGGAAGACCTGGACGGACGCCGTCCTGCCGCACGAAGCGGGCGTCGCCGCGGAACACGGCTTCGTCACGCTGCTGCCTCGCGCCGACTCGTCGGCCGACATCGTGTTCCTCAACGGCAGTCCCGCGCCAGCGCGTCCCGCCACCGGAGCGAGTGGTGCTGCGGAAGGCCACGGTCCCCCGATGCGACTGGCCCAGGCGCAGTGGCGTGGTGCCGGCGCCGTCGCCGCGCCGACCATCCTCGATGAACGAACCTGCGACTGCTGCCAGACGGCAGCCGCGCTCACCGATCGTGGCCCTGTCGTGCTCTATCGCGACCGTTCGGAGGCGGAGCAGCGCGACATCAGCGTGATCCGTCAGGTCGATGGCCGGTGGACCGCGCCGGTGCCGCTCCATGCCGATGGCTGGATCATCGACGCCTGCCCGGTGAACGGTCCGGCCATCGCTGCGCAGGGATCGCGCGTCGCCGCCGCCTGGTTCACCGGTGCGAAGGACACGGCCCGCGTGCAGGTCGCCTTCTCGGCCGACGCGGGCGCGACGTTCGGCCCACCGGTGCGGATCGATGGCGGCAGCCCGGCCGGTCGCGTGGACATCGAGCTGCTGGAGTCGGGCGATGCTGTCGTCACCTGGATCGAACGCACCGGCGCCGGCGCCGCCGAGGTGCGCGCCCGGCTCGTGTCACCGGCCCAGGGTGCCGAACCGCCGCTGACCATCGCCGCACTCGGGCCGGGAAGGGGCAGCGGCTTTCCCCGCATGGCGCGCCGCCGCCGCGACATCATCCTCGCCTGGACCGCGCCGGGCGACACCTCGCGCATCCGGCTGGCCGAGCTGACCGTCGCACCGCGCTGACCGCAACCGACGCCAGCGAGAGCGACGCCAGCGAGATCCTCGACCGCGACGTACTGTCGTACAACTCCCGACCCAGCCGATACATGCGACGTCTCACCGCTCTCACTCTCGCGGCCGTCCTCGCGACTCCGCTCGCCGCGCAGCGGGGATCGCAGCCGATCGATTCCGCCTACACGGCACGAATCCTCGAGCTCACGCCCACACACCCGCAATACAAGTTCATCACGGAACTGGTGGACTATCTGCCGTCGTCGGCCCGGGTGCCGACGCCGCTGCAGGTGCTGGGCTACGTGCCTGGGACGATCGGACGGCTCGCCTACAGCGCGGAAGCCGCGAAGTACTACCGCGCCGTCGCCGCCGCCACGCCGCGGGTCAAGGTGATCAGCCTTGGCAAGTCGGAGGAGGGCCGCGAGATGGTGGCGGCCATCGTCGCCGACTCGGCCACGATCGCCCATCTCGACGAGTACAAGGCGATCCTCCGCAAGCTCACCGATCCACGCGGCCTCTCCGCTGCCGAGAAGGCCGACCTCGTCAAGCGCGGCAAGCCGATCTATCTGCTCAGCGGTTCGCTGCACTCCACCGAGACCGGCAGCCCGGAGGCGATGATCGAGATGCTCTATCGCCTCGCCGTGGACGAGGGTGAACACATCCGCAAGATCCGCGACAACGTGATCACGATGATCATCCCCGTCTGGGAAGTCGACGGTCGCGATCATTACGTGGATTTCTACCAGCAGAACCGGCGCCTAAATCTCCCCGCCAGTGCGGGTGTCGGCCTGCCGTACTGGGGCAAGTACGTCGCGCACGACAACAACCGCGACGGCATGGCGCTCACGCTCGAGTTGACGCGGTCGTTCCTCAAGACCTTCCTCGAGTGGCGCCCCACGGTCACGCATGACCTGCACGAGTCGGTGCCGTTTCTCTACACCAGCACCGGCACGGGACCGTACAATACCGAGTACGACGCGATCCAGATCGACGAGTGGTTCCAGCTCGCCTACACCGAGATCACCGAGCTCACCAAGCGCGGGCTGCCCGGCGTCTTCACCTATCAGTTCTACGACGGATGGGCGCCGAACTACGGCCTCTCGATTGCGAACCTGCACAACTCCATCGGCCGCTTCTACGAGACCTACACCTCCAGTGGTGCCGACTGCGTCAACAGCGTCGCCCTCCCGGCCACCGCCACCTCGGTACAGTGGTACCGCACCAACCCCCCGGTGAACGGCATCCGCTGGTGCATCCGCAGCAACATCAACTACCAGCAGTCGGGCGTGCTCATCGCGCTGCGGAATGTTGCCGAGAACCGCGAGCGCTACCTCGAGAACGCCGCCATCAAGGCCGAGCGTACCATCGCCCGCGGCACGCGTGAGGCACCGTACGCCTTCGTGATCCCGCGTGGTCAGCGCCACGGCGCCGAAGCGGCCGACATGGTGAACCTGTTCCGCACGCAGGGCACCGAGGTGCACGAGGCCACTGCCGCGTTCACGCTGGCCGGCGGTCGCGATTCGGTGAAGGTCGAGGCAGGGGACTGGATCGTCCGTCTCGACCAGCCCTACACGCAGTTCCCGCGCACGGTGCTCTCACTGCAGTCATTCAAGCCCACCGATCCGCAGCCGTACGACGACACCGGTTGGACGATGGACCTGCTGCGGCACGTGACGACGATCAAGGTGGCCGATCCGTCGGTCTTCGGCCGCCCGATGAAGCCGCTCACCAGCGATGCCGCCGTCACCGGCACGGTCGCCGGCAACGGCCCGACGCTGGTGATCCCGCACCTCGGTGACTGGCGCTCCTCGATCCTGCCGTGGAAGGTCGCCGGCGCACGCGTGCGCGTCGCCGACTCCACCTTCGATGTCGGTGGCACGAAGTACCCGGCCGGCACCTTCCTCGTCGCGGATGCACCGGCGGTGCGAGCGGCCGCCGCCTCACTCGGCATGGGCGCCGTCGCGACGGCCGAGGTCAGCGTCGCGTCGCACACGCTCGCGCTCCCGCGCATCGCGATCATGCACTCGTGGACGTCCACGCAGGACGAGGGCTGGGTGCGCTACGCGTTCGACCGTCTCGCCGTCCCGTACACGATCATCTCCGAGCAGGAGATCCGGACCGCCGGCCTGCTGGACCGCTTCGATGTCGTCGTCTATCCGCACGTCGGTGCCAACTCGGCCACACTGCTCAACGGCCGGTCGATGTCCGGTCCGCCGGTGCCGTGGAAGAAGAGCGCCGAGACTCCACAGCTGGGCAGCGTCGACGAGACCGACGATGTGCGTCCCGGCATGGGCTTCGACGGCCTGCTGGCACTGCGGCGCTTCGTGGAGCGTGGCGGCCTGCTGGTGACCGAGGGCGGCACGTCGCGGTTCATCGCGGACATGGGCTTCCACGGCCAGGTGTCCGCCGTCGACACGCCGAACCTGCGCGCGCGCGGTGGCGTGTTCCGGGGTGAAGTGGTCACGGCGTCGCATCCGATGCTCTACGGCTACGATCGACGCAACTTCCCGCTCTTCTTCTCGCAGGCGCCGGTGTTGCAGGTTGGCGGCGGTGGTGGCGGCGGCGGCGGCGGCGGCGGCGGTGGCGGTGGCGCAGGAGCGGCGGCAGCCGGGCCGGCGATGGGCATCGGTGGCCGACCGGTCGATCCCGCCATCCTCGCCGAGAACGAGCGCACGCGCGCCAAGGTCGTGGTTCGGTGGGCGCAGAATGCCGACTCGCTGCTGCTCTCGGGACTGATCGCCGCCGGCGGCGAAATGGCCGGCCGCGCCGCCGTCGTCGATGCGCCGGTCGGCGCTGGCCACGTGATCTACATGGGCACACGCCCGTGGTATCGCTGGCAGAATCAGGGCGCGATGGCACTCGCGTTCAACGCGATCGCCAACTGGAACGCGCTCACCCCAGGCGTCGCGTCGGCCACCGCGGCTCGGCCTGCCGCGCGCGGGAGCCGCTGATGCGCCGCACACGCCGGGTCGGCGCGCTGCTCGGAATGCTGCTCGGCGGGCTCCTTGGCGTGCCGGGGCTCGTCGTCGCACAACAGGCCGCGCCGGCACCGCGCATCACCATGGCGGTCGTGGGCGGCCGCATCATCGATGGATACGGCGGCCCGGTGATCGAAAACGGGGTGATCCTCGTCGCCGGTGAACGGATCGTACGCGTCGGACGTGAAGGCGACGTGCCCGTGCCCGCCGGTGTGACCGTGATCAACGCCAATGGGCACACGGTCATGCCCGGCCTGATCGACATGCACGTGCACCTGCACATCCTCGGGCACGGCGACTACAAGCGCTGGGACGACCTGTACGGCACGCGCGACGCATCGCTCGTGATGCCGATCGCGGCGCGCCAGCTCCTCGGCGCCGGCGTCACCACCGCCCGCGATCTCGGGGCCCGCCTCGATGACATCATCTCGGTCAAGAAGCGCATCGCCAGGGGCGAGATTCCCGGCCCGCGCCTGTTCGTCACCGGGCCGTTCATCCAGCACAAGGCGTATGAGCGGTATGAAGAGGCGTTTCGCTGGGGGGTGAACGGTGCGGACGATGCGCGCAAGCGCGTGACGGAACTGCTCGACGCCGGCGTGGACATGATCAAGCTGATCGACCAGGACCAGATGACCGAGGCCGAGGTGCAGGCGGTCGTCGAGACGGCGCACAAACGCGGGAAGCCGGTCGTGGCGCACGCCCATCGCATGGAGGAGATCCGCGTCGGGCTCAAGTTCAACGTGGACAACTTCGAGCACACCGGCCTCGGTACCGCCCCAGGATACGCCGAGGACGTGCTGCAGGCCATGCGCGAGCGCAACTCCGGGCTCTATTGGACGCCGACCATCTCGCCGCTGTACACGATGTACTTCACCGGCAGCGTCTTCCCCGAGCGCATCGACGATCCGGCGTGGCACGAGTTCATGCCGGAGGAGATGTGGAAGGAGATCCGCGCCTCGCTCAATGACATTCCGCACCTCGGCTATTACGCGCTCTTCCCGTCACGCATTCCGTTGCTGCCGGCCAAGTTCGCGCAACTGCGCCAGTCGGGGGTGCGCATGATGATCGGCACTGATGCGGGCATTCCGAGCATGTTCCACAACGACGCCACCTGGCGCGAGATGGTGAAGTGGGTGGAGCTCGGCGTCTCGCCGATGGAGACCATCCAGAGCGCCACCCTCTGGCCTGCACGCTTCCTGAAGAACGAGGCGAACTTCGGCGTGCTGGCCCCCGGACGCTTCGCCGACATCATTCTCGTCCGCGGTGATCCGCTCACCGACATGACGGTCATGCGTGACGTGAAGGTCGTCATCCAGTCGGGCAAGCGCGTGAAGTGACTGCGACCGCGCAGCCTCCTCAGCGCCGCCGCGTGCGCCGCGCCGGGGAGGCTGAACGCGTCGGCGACTGGCGAATGATCTCGATGTGCTCGATGACGTCGCCTTCCTGCACCCGGTCCATCACCTCGAAACCACTCACCATCGTCGCCATCACCGTGTAGTCGCGGTCCAGGCGGTAATTGTCGACGAGATTGAAGTAGATCTGCCCGTCGCCCGTGTCGCGCCCCCGCGTGGAGATGCCGATCGTGCCGCGGGCGTTGCGCGCCAGCCCCACCTCGTCGCGCAGGAACTCCCGCGTGCGGCCATCGTACTCGTCGGCACCCGGGCTGCCCCCCTGGATGACGAAATTCGGGACGATGCGATGAAACGTCAGCCCATCGTACTGCCCCGACTCGGCCAGCTGCGCGAACACGCCCACCGTGACCGGGGCGTCGTCGGTGAGCAGCGCCACCGTGATCGTGCCGAGTCCACGCATGATGATCCGGGCCTGCGCGCCGGACAGGCCGGCGATGAAGCCGGCCGGCGGAATCGGCGGGATCGGCAGGGCGGTCGTGACCGGCGTCACCGACGTCCCGGTGCGCGCGCTCAGGATCTTCGCCGCCTGCAGCGCGATCGCGGGGTCGCGGTCGGCCAGTGCGTCGCGCAGCAGTGGGTTGGTGCTCGTATCGCGGTTGATGCCGATGAGCGTCAGCAGCGCCACCCGCGGATCGCGGTTGGTCATGCTGCCGTCGGCCGTCAGGCGTGCGAATGCCGACGTGATGCGCGGGAGGTGAGGCTGCAGGTCTGCGCCCAGGTTGCGCAGCAGCAGCGCCGACGCGAGCAGCAGCCCCGAATGATCGCTGCGAAGGTTCCGCGCAGCCTCGTCGGCGCGCGTCATCGCGGCGATCACCACGTTCGGGTTCGCATCCCGGATCAGGCGGGCGAGCGTGACGGTGTCCTTCAACTTGCGGGCGGCGGTGGCGGCTGCCACGCGGACCTGCCAGATCGTGTCGCCGGCCATCCGGCGGCTGGCCGCCAGCGCCTCGGCACTGTCGAGCGTTGCCCAGACCAGCGCTGCCGCGCGCAGTCGCCAGCTGCTTCCGCTGCGCACCAGTGGCGCCGCAGCGGTGGCGTCGCACCCGGTGCGCCGTCCGAGTGCCTCGATCGCGGCCAGCGCCACGCCGTCGTCGGGATCGTTGATGAACGGCACCACGTCGGCGCAGCGCGGTGCAAACCGCAGCCCCTCGTAGCGCACCATCGGCGACGAATCCCCGGCGGCGGCGGCCGGTGCCGCCCGCGCGATCAGTCGGCGCACCTCGGGCCTCCGATCGGCCAGTGCCGCCGCCACCAGTTCCGGTGGCGCATGGGCCGCGCGATTGAGCGTCAGCAGCACCAGCTGACGCAGCGTCGGGTCATCATTGTTGATGAACGCGGTGGTCAGGACCTTCAGCGCCACGGCCGGCGGACGACGGCTCTCGCCACCGAGACGAAAATAGGCCTCGAGCCCGCGCGCCGCGCCGATCCGCACCGGCAGCCGCGGGTCCAGCAGGCCGCGCAGCAAATCGGTCTCGTCACGCTCAACGCCGGACGAGGCGCGGCCCATCGCCTCGTACACCGTCGCACGGACCGCGGGATCGCCCTCGCGTGCCAGCAGCGCGTCGTACGCATACGGCGCGCGCAACTGCGCCATGGCGCTGACGGCGGCAATGCGCACGCGCGCATCGGCAGCCGTCAGCAGCGGCACGAGCGCCGCGCGTTGCGATGAATCCTCCAGTCGGCCAAGGGCGCGGGTTGCGAGCGCACGGGCCTGAGGCGAGCCCTGCGTGGCGCTGCGCACCAGCGTCGGGGCCCCCGCGGCGCGCGCCTGCTCGGCCTCCAGCACGGCACGCGCGGCGGGTTCCTGCGCGAGCGCGGAGAGTATGAGTAGCAGCATGCCCCAAGTGTATCAGCGTGGAGCGAACACTGCAGCAGCCCTGACTATCTCCCCAGGGCGCGGATGGCGTTGCCAGGGAAGTCGGTGAACATGCCGTCCACGCCTGCGCGCGCAAACGCCTGTATCTCGGCCGCTTCATCACCGTGCCACATCGCCGGAAGGAACGGTGCATCGCTCCGGATGGTCCAGATGTGCACGAGCAGTCCGGCGGCGTGGGCGTTGCGGACGAGTGCCGTCGGCGCGCCCGGCGTGCCTGCCGGCGTCGGCGTGAGGATCAGCTCCTTCGCGACCCCGATGCCGTCCACGAATCGCCGCAGGCGCCGCAGCCCCGCCGGTGTCTGCATCGACGCGAACGTCACGGCGGCGGAGTCGGGCGGCGATTGCGTCACGTTGACCAGTTGCACCAGACGCACCGGCGTCATCGGGCGCAGGCGCAGCAGGCTGCGGATCTCGAAGCTCTGGATGAAGACCGGCGCCGTGCGGTGGTTCCAGCCGACGCGCCGCAGCGAGGCCACCAGCTTCTCTTCGAGGGGCAAGCCGAGCCGCCGGAAGTGATCCGCGTGTTTCGTCTCCGGATACACGCCAACGGGCCGGCCCCGCTCGCGTCCGAGGCGGACCGCCAGATCCAGGACCTGATCGAACGTCGGGATCTCGAACTGTCCGTCATAGGCATGCTTCCGCGTCGCGATGCGCTCGCGGGCGCGCAGCGTCTTCAACTCGGCCAGCGTCAGGTCCTCCGTCCACCAGCCTGTGATCGTGTCGCCGTCGATCACCTGCATTCGCTTCCGATCAGGAAACTTCGTCGCGACATCGGTGGTGCCGCCGATCTCGTTCTCGTGCCGCGCCACGAGGATGCCGTCCTTCGTGCTGACGAGGTCGGGCTCGATGTAGTCGGCGCCGACCGAAATCGCCAGCGCGTAGCTCTCGAGCGTGTGCTCCGGCCGGTCGCCGCTCGCGCCGCGATGGCCGATCACGATCGGCAGCGGCGCGCGAGTCGGCGCATCGAGACGCGGAGCGGCCGACGGCAACGCCGCGAGCGTCAGGAGCAGTGCGACCGAGCGGAGATGTGCCATGGCTACATGCTGCGCAGTTGCACGCGCCGGCGCGAGGGGCAGCGGGCCCGCGGTGCGCGCTCGTGACACGATCGGCGCGCGGCGCCAGCGCCACAAACGCATGATGCCCGCCGGAGCGGGCACCATGGTCCTGCAGCGAAGTCCGGACTACGCGGGGGTCTGGCCTCGCTCGCAGGCGAACGTCAGGGGCGACCGCGCAGCATGGCGCCGGCCTCGGATGCGCGCGTGTCGGCCGACGCCAGACGACCCACGGGCAACTGATAGAGCTGCAGCGCGGTGCTCCGGTCGGCATCGCTCAGCTCCGCCACCTCCACCCACGGTGCCATGATGTTGCTGGCATCGCTGCTGTGGCCGAGGCCGAGCGCATGCCCGATCTCGTGCAGTGCCACGGCGCGCAGCGCACGCGCCGTCTGGGCAGTGCCATCGCTGGCGTGGGTGCTGAGCGTGACGCGGGCCCGCGTGATCGCGCCACGGGCCGTGCTCCACCACACGGTCCGGCCACTCTCGTCCTGCCCGAGCCGGTCGGTCCACAGAATGTGGAGCTCGGCAGCGGCAGAGTCCGTGACCGTGGCGAATCGTACCGGCAGGCCCACGGCAGACCAGTCGCGCAGGGCCTCCGCGGCCATCTGCGGGAAGCTCGCGTCCCATCCGTCAATGGCCGTGGCGCCCTGGATCCAGACCCGGATCGGGGCGTCGGCACCGAGGTTCCACCGACGCACCACCGAGTCACGCGCCACGAGCAGTTCAGTGAGGTAACTTGGCCCCGTCGCGGGACGAACCATCGCCGGAATGCCGTTCGCGAACAGCTCGCCGGGCGTCGTGCGACCGGCATACGCCGGCGCCGTGTCCTGCGCCGACATGGGGGCCGGCAGCAGCAGGCTGACGGCGCACGACAGGAAGGACAGCTTCGTGAGAAATCGATTCATGTGACCATGCCGCAGGGCGCGTCTTCGCGCGGTGGCGCAGGGGTGTTGCTCGTCGGTGCGATGACGAGCCCGACCATTCACGGTAACATGAAGGCGGACTCATCCATTGAGGTCGTAAATGGTTGCACGGCAGCGACATAGCGGCAACGGTGCGACGCCTTTCCGGAGGCGGTGGGGTGTCCACGCCACAGGTTTTCGTCTCGGCGTCCGGCGCGCGCCATGCGTTTCAGCGAACTCGGCCATTGGGTGTGGCGAGCGCGCCGCAGGAGGACCGTCGTGACCGCCGTCTGGACCCCGGACCCCCGCCGGGCCGCCCATGCGCAACTCACGCGCTTCCACCACCTGATGCGCGCGTCACACAGTCCAGCCGCGGTCGGTGACGACTTCACGCACCTGCACACCTGGTCAGTCCGCGAGCGCGGCACATTCTGGCGGGAATTGGCGCGATTCTGCGATGTCGCGGCGTCCGATGCCGATGGGCGCGGCGACCCGTTCGGCCCGGCCGGCATCTCGCTCGACCGGATGGAGCCCCCCGGCACCGCGACCGGGCCACGCTGGTTCCCGAACGCGCGGCTGAACTACGCCGAGCATCTGGTCCGCCACCGTGATGACTCGGTGGCGCTGGTTGGCTGGACGGAACGCGGGCCTTCACGCCGGTGGACCTACCGGGAGCTTCACGACGAGGCGGCGCGCGTTGCGCACGGTTTGCGCGCGCTCGGTGTCCAGCCCGGCGATCGCGTCGCCGCATTCATGCCCAATGTCGGCGAGACGGTCATCGCCATGATCGCGACCGCGGCGCTTGGCGCCGTGTGGACGTCCTGCTCCCCTGACTTCGGCCAGAAGGGAGTCCTCGATCGCTTCGGCCAGGTGGAGCCGGTCGTGCTCATTGCCAGCGACGGCTACCAGTACGGCGGGCGGGCCTTCGAGACGCTTGGCCGTGCCCGTGCACTCTGCGACGCGCTGCCCTCTGTGCGCCACATGATCATCGTGCCCTCCGGTGAGGTCGCGCCCTCGCTCGACGGGCTGCCGCGCGCGGTCGCCTGGCACGACCTGGGGCAGGGCACACCCGGGCGCGAACTTGTCGCCGCGCGGCTGCCGTTCGATCATCCACTCTGCATCATGTACTCGTCCGGCACCACCGGACTGCCGAAGTGCATGGTGCACGGTCACGGCGGGACGCTGCTGCAGCACCTGAAGGAGCATGTGCTGCACGGCGACCTCACGCGCGACAGCCGCATCTTCTATTACACGACGTGCGGCTGGATGATGTGGAACTGGCTGGTCAGCGCGCTGGCCGTCGGTGCCACCGTGGTGCTCTATGACGGGTCTCCGATTCCATCAGGCGAGGAGGACATCCTCTGGCGTCTCGCGGCCGAAGAGCACGTCACACATTTCGGTGCCAGCGCGAAATTCCTTGCCATGGCCGAGAAGCTCGGCCAACTGCCGGCGCAGCAGTATGACCTCGGCGCGCTCGACGTGATCTACAGCACGGGCAGCCCTCTGGCGGAGCATTCCTATGATTGGGTGCAGGCGTCCGTCTCGCCGCGCGTGCGCCTGAGCAGCATCAGCGGCGGCACCGACCTCATTTCCTGTTTCGCACTCGGTGCGCCGACGTTGCCCGTCCATCGCGGTGAACTGCAGTGCCTCGGGCTGGGGATGGCTGTCGAGGTGTGGGACGCCGACGGCAATCCCGTCATCGGCATGCCGGGGGAACTCGTCTGCACCCGGCCCTTCCCGAGCATGCCCGTGGCGTTCTGGAACGATCCCGATGGCGCCCGGTACCGCGCCGCCTATTTCGAGCATTTCCCTGGCGTCTGGCGGCACGGCGACTGGGCCCGGCGCACCGCCCATCACGGTCTCGTCATACTCGGCCGCAGTGACGCGACGCTCAATCCCGGTGGTGTCCGGATCGGGACCGCCGAGATTTACCGGCAGGTGGAGCAGGTCCCCGGGATTCTCGAGAGTCTTGTGATCGGCCAGGAGATCGTCGCGGACGGAACCCCCGACGTGCGGATCGTGCTGTTCGTGCGCCTTCGTGACGGCGCCGTGCTCGATGATGCGTTGCGCACGACCATCACGACCCTGATCCGCAGTGAGGCCAGCCCGCACCATGTGCCAAAGGTGATCCTCGCCGTCCCGGAGTTGCCGCGCACCGTGAGCGGCAAGATCACCGAACTCGCCGTGCGCGACGTCGTGCACGGCCGGCCCGTCGCTAACGCCGACGCACTCGCCAACCCCGGCTCGCTGGAGTTCTTCCGCACCCTCGCCGCGTCGCCCCCACTCGCGCCGCTCTCGCGCTGAAGACGCACCGAGGCGCACCGACGGTGCGATGACGATGCCGGCGCTCCAACCGTCGTCGGGGCGGACGCGCCTGAAGCATGCGGCGCCCGCAACTGGTCGCACGACGCCGGTCCTTCCCGGTATCTTTCAGCCCGTGGACGTCCTGCCCCGCACGCCCTCCCATTCCCGACCGATGACGGCACCAGCGGCCGCTGCTCCCGGACTCACCACGACCAAGGCTGCGTACACCGCCGAGCCCAGTGGCGAGCTCTTCATCTTGCAGTCGTACGAGCAGTACTCCGACGCCAATCATGACACGTGGCGGCGCCTCTACGAGCGCATGGCGCCGCGCTGGGAACGCTACGCGAATCCGAGGTTCCTCGAGGGCATCCGCACGCTGAACCTCGATCCGCGCCGTGTGCCCCGGCTCGAGGACGTGAACGCGTTCATGTCCCCACGCACCGGCTTTCATGCGAGAGCGGTGCGTGGCTACGTGCCGGCGTTCCGGTTCTTCGACTGCCTGCGCAACCGCGAGTTCCCCACCACCGTCACCATCCGTGACGGCGCGGTGCTCGACTACCTCCCGGAGCCGGACATCTTTCACGACATCGGCGGCCATGTGCCGATGCACACCGACGTCGCCTTCGCCGACACGCTCGTGAGCTTCGGTGAGTGTGCACACATCGCGGCCGACATCGTGAGGGGCATTCGCGACGCCGATGCGCAGATCCGGACCCTGACATCGATCCAGCAGGCGATGGCGCGCTTCTTCTGGTTCACGATCGAGTTCGGGCTGATGAAGGGGCCGGATGCCGGCGAGTGCACAGTGTACGGCAGCGGACTGCTGAGCAGCTTCGGCGAGATGCAGCACGCCGTCGAGAGTCCCATCGTGCAACGGATGCCGATGCAGCTCGAGTGGGTGATCAACCAGTCGTTCGAGATCGACCGCTACCAGCCGCTGCTCTTCGTGGTGCACGACTTCGACCACCTCTTCGGTGAGGTGCACCGTCTCACCCAGTGGATGAAGGATGGCCGGCTGAACAACGTCGCGTATGGCGAGCCCGCGATCAGCGAGGCAGACCTGCGCAGCTTCCTGGAGGCAGGACACTGATGGCGACACAGACGCGGCCCGACGATGCGGCCACGGAAGACACCTTTCCGATCAACGGCACCGACTACGTCGAGTTTTTGGTCGGGAACGCGAAGCAGGCGGCGCACTTCTACCGCACCACCTTCGGCTACGAACTGGTCGCCTACCGCGGCCCGGAGACGGGCGAACGTGAGACCTGCTCATATGTGCTGCAGCAGAACAAGATCCGGCTGGTGCTCACCAGCGCCTTCGATCCCGATCACTGGATCAACCGGCACGTGCGCCTCCATGGCGACGGTGTGAAGGACATCGCACTATGGGTGGACGACGCACGCGAGCTGTTCCGGCGTGCGCTCGAGCGGGGCGCCACGCCGTGGGCGCAGCCGACCGTCACCGAGGACGCGCATGGCCGCGTCGTCACGGCGGCGATCTGCACCTACGGCGAGACCATCCATACGCTCGTCGAGCGAAGCGACTACACCGGCGTCTTCATGCCGGGCTTCGTGCCGCGCAGCACCGAACTCGTCACCACGCCGGTGGGTGTCCAGTACGTGGACCACTGCGTCGGCAACGTCGAGCTTGGGAAGATGAACGTGTGGGTGAAGTTCTACGAGGACGTGATGGGCTTCCGCAACCTCATCACCTTCGACGACAAGGACATCAGCACCGAATATTCCTCGCTGATGTCGAAGGTCGTCGCCAGCGGCAACGACCGGATCAAGTTCCCGATCAACGAACCCGCCGCAGGCAAGAAGAAGAGCCAGATCGACGAGTACCTCGACTTCTATCGCGGTGCCGGGGTGCAGCATCTCGCCCTCGCCACCGATGACATCGTGCACACGGTCTCCGAGCTGAAGCGCCGTGGCGTGGAGTTTCTGCAGGTGCCGACGACGTACTACGACACGCTGCTGGACCGTGTCGGCCACATCGACGAGGATCTCGCCCCGCTGCAGGAGCTGGGCATCCTCGTCGATCGCGATCCCGACGGGTATCTGCTCCAGATCTTCACCAAGCCCGTGCAGGACCGCCCCACGGTCTTCTACGAGATCATCCAGCGCAAGGGTGCCCGCAGCTTCGGCAAGGGTAACTTCAAGGCGCTGTTCGAGGCCATCGAGCGCGAGCAGGCCCTGCGCGGCAATCTCTGACGCCGGCGCCGATGCCTGCGCGCCGCGCCGCATGACCAGCCAGGCCACTGCCAGTGCGACTCGACTGAGCGCGCTGCGCCTCGTCTCGTTCGTTCCGGCCGCGCGCGATGCGGTGCACGTGGGCCTGCTCACCCCCGATGCGCAGCACGTGATCGACCTGGCACCACTCGGCGTCACGGACGCGCTCGAGGCCATTGACGCCATCGACATGCTGCGCCGTGCCGCCGGTGCCATCGTGCACGGCGATGCGCGACGAGCGATCCCGGTGCAGGGCCTGCACCTCGTCGCGCCCATCCCGCTCGTGCGCAGCGTGGTGCAGGCCAGCGCGCTGCCGGGCCGCGTGCCGCAGGGGCACCCTCTGGGGACGGACGCGCTCCGTTTTCTCGACCCGGCAACGCTCCATGGGCCTGGTGGGCACATCAGTCGCATCGAAGCCGAGTCGGCCAGTGTCGGGCTCGGGACCGTGGTCGGCAGCACACTCGCGGCCGGCGCCGTCATCAGTGACGACGAACTCGATGAGGCACTGATCGGCAGCGTCCTGATGCTCGGCTGTGCGCGCCGTGGTGACGACGGCGGGCCCGAGTGTCACCCCGTGGCGTTCGGCCCCTTCGTGGCGGTCCCGCGACGTCGGCCGGAATCGCTGGTCTGTTCGCGAGTTGCACCGCTGGCGCCCGGCGCCCCGGCCGACCGGCAGAGGGTCGTCACGGCGCCGAGTGACGCGGATGTCGTGGCGCTGGCGCGGCGGGCGCTGCGCTCGCACACGCTGCGGCCCGGTGACGTGCTCACCATCTTTCCCGATGTCCTGATGACCGCGCAGGACGCCGTCGCCGGTGGCAGTTGGGTGCGCTGCAGCGCGCCCGGTCTGGGCACGTTGTCGATCGCCGTGCGCTAGCGTTTATCCACGGTGCAGCGGCCTGCGCTGCACCGCTCTCGTTCCGAAGCCCGAGGTTCCCGTGCCCTACTATCACTCGCTCGGTCGCGTCCCGCAGAAGCGCCACACCGTGCACCGCCGCCCTGATGGCGGGATCTACTCAGAACAGCTGATGGGGCACGAAGGCTTCACCGGCACCTCGGCGCTGCTCTATCACATTCACCCGCCGACGACCGTCAAGAGTGTTCGCCGCCTGCGCGACATGACGCTCGAGGCCGACGACGATGGGACGCTCAAGCACCGCAAGTGGTTCACGTCGCGCCTGAAAGAGGGTGGAAGCCCGACCCTCGACCGGGTCCCGCTGCTCTTCAATTCCGACATCGCCATGCACTTCGTGGCGCCGGATGAGACCGACGCACATTTCTACCGGAATGCGCAGGCGGATGAGGTGGTGTACGTCGCCAGGGGACAGGGCACACTGGAGACGCAGTTCGGCGATCTGCCCTACCGCGAGGGTGACTACGTCGTGATCCATCGCGGCATCATGCACCGATGGAAGCTCGACACCAGCGCCGGCCCGACCAGCCTCCTCGTGCACGAAAGCCGCAGCCACGTCCGCCCGCCCAAGCGCTATCGCAACGAGTTCGGCCAGATGATCGAGGGAGCGCCCTACTCCGAGCGCGACTTCGGAATCCCACGCGAGCTCAGGACGTACGACGAGATGGGTGACTTCCGCATCCTCGTCAAGCAGTACGACGCGCTGCAGGAGGTCGTGCTCGACCACCACCCGTTCGACGTCGTCGGCTGGGATGGCTGCTTCTATCCGTGGACCTTCAACATCCACGACTTCGAGCCGATCGTCGGTCGTGTGCACCAGCCGCCGCCGGTGCACCAGACCTTCCAGGGCGACGGATTCGTCATCTGTTCGTTCTGCCCGCGACCCTACGACTTCGACCCGAACGCCATCCCGGCACCCTACAACCACAGCAACGTCGACTCGGACGAGGTGATTTTCTATGCCTCCGACGACTTCATGAGCCGGAAGGGCATCGAGTTCGGTGCGATCACGCACCATCCCGACGGCATCCCGCACGGTCCGCATCCCGGTCGTGCCGAAGCCAGCATCGGGCAGAAGGAGACGAAGGAGCTGGCGGTGATGATGGACTCGTTCCGGCCGCTGCAGGTGGCGAAGGCGATCGCGCCGATCGAGGACCCGGAGTATCACCGGAGCTGGATCGAGGCGCAGCACGCGATGGTGTCGGCGCGCTGACACCGGCCTCGTGTTCGGGCACGGGGGGCGACCATGCATGATCGCCCCCGTGCCTGTGTGCTCCCCACAGCGGAATGCCGAACGGAGAGGTTGCAATTCGATCGTCAAGCGCAATGCGGGTCGTCGAATTGCGGCACACGCCTCACCCGCGCAGGTGATGTGCGGCTCCCACGCCAGGGCCCGCGCGCGACCGCGCGTCACCCGGATGGGTGAACCACAGCCGGCCGACGCAGACGAGTGCGACGGCGTGACGGCGCGAGCCCTGATCGGGACGGCCCGTTCGGTGCGCCGCGGCGGTCCAGTGTGCAGCGCCTCATGCGACAAAAGGATACAAATGTCAGTTTACGCCATGCAGAAATTGCCGCCCTCCGTGGTGCGCCTGCAACGCGCTGTCGTTACGCAGCCGCAGGTTTTGGCGTCACCAGCGTGGTTTACGCCAGCTAATTGATCGTAAGTGATTGCAGGGTAATGGTTTGTAAAACTTGTCGCCGCTGCGCCACTTCTTGCTCTTCCGTGCCTTCGTATCTCATCATCAGGTGTAGTGCAGCCCCGAAGACGACGTCTCCGGCCACCTGTACGGGCACCCCACCCACGCCCGCGCTGCGGGCAAGGAGCGATGGACACCATGTTACTTCGAACACGATTGACCCTTGCGGTCGTGGCCCTGGCGGGCCTCGCTGCAACCTCCGGAGCGCAAGCCGTCATCACCAATGGGACGATCCGGATGGGTATCCGGGCGCTCGGTGATCTCAACACCGGCTCGCTGCCGCAGATCACCGGTGGCTCCGTCGTCGGCCTCCGCCTCATCACGGCCGCCGGTGATTACGAGTCCACCGCCGATGGCTGCACCTGCGAAGGCTGGGGTGTGGGAACCCGCTCGGGCGGCGTCGTCACGTCGTCCGGCTATGCGAACTCGGCCGTCGGCACGTCCAACCTGACCGCCGTGTCGTTCACCAGCACCGCCTCGACCGCGACCTCGGTCGTCCGGCTGACCAGCGGCGCCAGCATCGAAGTCACGCACGAGTACAAGCCCAGCAGCGTGCCGAACCTCTACGAGGTCAACGTCACGATCAAGAATACCGGCGCCACGACCATCGGTGACGTCGTGTATCGCCGCGTGATGGATTGGGACATTTCGCCGAACCAGTTCAACGAGAATGTTCGCATCTCGGGATGGGGCGCTGCCAACCTCATCGGCTCGGGCTCGAACGGATTCCTCAGCGCGCAGCCGCTCGCCGTGACGTCGGCCGACTGCACGATCGGTGGCGTCTGCAACGGCAACTTCGAGACGACCACCGGCGATGATCGCGGCTCGTTCTTCGACTTCAGCTTCGGCGCGCTGAACGCCGGTGCGTCGCGGACCTTCCAGACGTTCTACGGCGCCGCGCCGTCCCTGAACCAGCTGCTGACGGCGCTCGGTGCCGTTGGCGCCGAGGTCTACACGGCCGCGTGGTGCGCCAGCGCAACGCCCGGCGCGACGCCGACCAGCTGCAATGGCAAGAACGGCCCGGCCGTCTTCGGCTATGGCTTCAAGGGTGTCGGTGGCGCGCCGCCGCCAGAGCTCCCGCCCGCCCCCGGCGTCGTGCCGGAGCCGTCGACCTATCTCATGCTCGGCACGGGCCTCCTCGGCCTGGTCGGCATCAG
Source organism: Gemmatimonadaceae bacterium (assembly GCA_031409715.1). Lineage (GTDB taxonomy): Bacteria > Gemmatimonadota > Gemmatimonadetes > Gemmatimonadales > Gemmatimonadaceae > JACMLX01. The sequence goes on from JANNXU010000014.1 coordinate 117,452, forward strand.
CCGTCGGCGCCGCGCCAGCGTCTGAGCCATATCGCTCGACGCGGGGTACGTTACGCGGCACCGGGGTTCGTCCCCGGTGCCGCGTTCCCGTTCCGACACCATCCTCACGGTTTTCGACACGATGCGCCTTGACCAGTCGTTCATTCGCTCGGTTTTACTCGCCGTCGTGACCGCCGGTACGCTTGCCGCGCAGCCGGCGGCCCGCCGACCGGCCAAACCCGGCCCGGCACTCCCACCCGCCCCCTTCGTGCAGCCCGCCGTCGGCACGGTCTATCGCTACGAGGGATTCACCAACACCATCACCGGTGGCACCGGCCTGGTGACGAGGTATGTGGACCAGGGTCGGCTCGGTGGCTCGCGCTTCGCCGTCTTCTTCAACGACAACATCCGCGAACCGCTCGCCTACGTCGCCGACTCGGTCGCGCCGCTCTTCCCGCTCGCCGTCGGCCGGCAGGTGCAGTTCGGCGTCGCGCGCGGCGACCTCACCTGGCTCTTCAACGCCCGCGTCGTCGACACCGAGCGCATCACCACGCCCGCCGGCACCTTCGACACCTATGTCGTCGAGACCGTCGAGGCGCCGACGCGAACGGCCAGCCCGGCCATGGCGCAAACCCGCGTCAGCACCTTCTGGTACGCGCCTTCGGTGGGGAATGTCGTGCGGCTGATGACCGTGTCCACCACACCCGCCGGCAAGAAGACGCTCAGGCGCGTGCAGCTGCTCGGCATCGACCGGCCCCGCGCCTCCCTCTAGCGGGGGGCCGCCGGCCTTCAGCGCGCTCGATCGGCGGCGCGCAGCTCGGCGGTGACCGGCGCACCCCCGGCCGCTGGCGTCTGCAGCGTCGCGGCGGTCTTTTCCGTGACGCCTCCCGAGACGATGAACGTCATCAGGTCCGCACTGCCAGCCTGCACCAGCGTGACGTGCTCCCGGGGCACCAGCACGAGCTGCCCCGTGAACGCGTAGCTGTGCGGGAGGTACACGGCGACATGATCCGTCAGCCCGAACATCGCCACGTCGCGCCGCGTCATGAAGCCGAGCGCCTTCGCTTGAGCGGCGGGATAGAGCGTGACCATCACCGCCGTGTCGAAGCGCTTCTTCTCGCCCACGAATGCCTCGAAGAAATCCTTCGCGGTGCCGTACAGGAGCCGGACGAAGGGCAGCCGCTCGAGCAGGCTGTCCACCAGCGTCACCACGCCAGTCGTGAGCACGTTCGACCCGAGCGCCCCCACCAGCGTGATGAGCCCGATGGTGATGGCAAAGCCGACGCCGGGAATGTTCACCGGGATCCAGCTGTCGATCGCCGTGACGATCGAGAAGCAGACGTAGACCGTGAGCGCGAGGGGCGCCATGATCACGAGTCCGCGAAGGAAGAAGCCGGCGAGGCGGCGCATGCGGGCGGGACGGGGGAGGGGACGCCGACGCGGCGTGTGCCGCGGAAGTTACCGCGCCACGGGCGCCGGGGTGGGTGCCTGCAGGCAGCATCCGACGCGGTGCATCCGTAGTTTCACGGCGGCAGCCGATCCCGACTGCTCCCCACCTTCAGACTGACGACGCCATGCGCCGATCCCCCCGTCTGCTCGCCCTCGCGCTGCTGTTCCTTGCCGCCGGTCCGCTGGGCGCCCAGGTGCGCCGCGCCATCACCCAGGATGATTACGATCGCTGGCGTGTGGCGCAGGCGCCGGTCCTCGCACCAACGGGCGCCTGGGCGGCCTGGACTGAGGTGCCACAGGTCGGGAACGGCGATCTGCTGGTGCGTGAGACGCACGGGACGCGCGAGGTCCGCATCCCGCGCGGGTTCATGGGTCGGCCGGTCGTGAACCTCACGGTCACCACCGATTCCCCGTTCGTCGCCCCGCCGCCGCAGTTCACGCCCGATGGTTCGATGCTGGTGGCGGTGACCTATGCCCCCATGGCCGAGTTCGAGCGCGCCCGGCTGGCCAAGCCACGGCCCCTGCCGGCACCGCGGTCATCGCTGGTGCTCGTGCCGCTGACCGGGCCGGCCGCGCTCCAGCCGGTCACGATTCCGCGTGTGCGCAGCGTCCGAGTGCCGCGCGATGCAGGGTCGGTCATCGTCTACTCGGTCGAGCCGGACACGGCGGCCACACGTCCTGGCGCCGATTCGGCCGCACGCCGGACACCGCCCGACTCGACCGGCCGCCGTCCCCGCGTCCGCGAGTTCGGCACCACGCTCGTGATCCGCGACGTCGCCACCGGTGCCGAGGAGCGCATCGCCGACGTCAACTCGTACGCGATCGATCCTACCGGCGCGTGGCTCGCCTACACGGTCGTCTCGCGCACTCCGGATAGGGACGGCGCCATGCTCCGCGCCATCGCCGGTGGCGCGGTCACGGTGCTGGCGCAGGGAACGGGCAACTACAAGGCCATCAGCTTCGATCGCGCCGGGCGACAGGTGGCATTCGTCTCGGACAGGGACGAATTCGGCGCCGCCACGCCGCGCTACGCGGCCTACCACGCACCGGTGGGCAAGGGCGTCGCCGCAAGACGCGTGGTGGCGCCCGACGCCTTCGCGCCGACCGCCACGATCTCCGACCGGCAGCTCAGCTTCTCCCGCGACGGCGGCACCCTCGTCCTCGGCGCCGCACCGATCCTGCCCGACAGCATCCCGGCGGACTCGCTCGCGGATCGTTCGCAGGTGGACATCTGGAACTACCTCGACCCGCGCCTGCAACCGCAGCAGAAGCTCGAGGCCGGCCGCGATCGCAACCGGACCTGGCTTGCCATCCATCGCATCGCGAGCGGGACCACGCGCCTGATCGGCAATGACACGATCACCCGCGCGACGCTGGCCGACGACGGCAGCGTGGTGCTCGCGCTCAGCGAGACACGCTACGCGCTCGGCCGGCTCTGGGGCGACGACGGCGCCGACGTGTCGGTGGTCGATGCCGCGACGGGCGCGGTGCGACGCATTGCGGAGAAGGTGGAGTTCGCAGCGCAGCTCTCGCCGACCGGTCGGTACGTGACATGGTTCGCCAAGGGGCACTGGTTCGCGCAGGACCTCCGCACGCAGAAGACCGCCGATGTCACGGCGGCACTGGGTGCCGTGCATTTCGACCAGGAGACCTGGGACACGCCGTCCACGCCGGCCCCGTGGGGCGTCGCCGGCTGGACCACCGACGACCGTTCGCTGCTGCTCTATTCGCGCCATGACGTGTGGGAGGTGGACCCGCTCGGGGTGCGCACGGCGAAGGTGGTCACCGACTCCAGCGGCGTGCGTAACACCACGGTGCTGCGCATCGTGGACCTCGATCCCGAGGATCGATTCGTCGATCCCACCCAGCCGCTGCTGCTCTCCGCATTCAATGAGCGCACCAAGCAGAGCGGCTTCATGCGCGATCGCCTTGGCGTCACGGCGGCACCCGAGGTGCTGCTGATGGAAGACGCGTCATGGCGCCTGCTTGGCAAGGCGCGTCGGGCCGGCGAGATGCTGATGACGCGCAGCACCTACCGCGAGTTCCCCGACCTTCGCATCGGCACGACCGTGACCCAGACGACGCGCATCTCGGACGTGAACCCGCAGCAGAAGGAAGTGACCTGGGGCACGAACGAGCTGGTCGAGTGGACCGCGATGGATGGCCAGCCGTTGCAGGGCATCCTGTTCAAGCCCGAAGGCTTCGATCCGACGAAGAAGTACCCGATGGTGACGTATTTCTACGAGTCGCTCAGCGATGGACTGCACTCCTACGTGGCGCCGGGTGGCCGCAACACGATCAACCCGACCATGTACACCTCGCTCGGCTATCTCGTCTTCTTCCCCGACATCGCCTATCAGGAAGGGTACCCGGGCCAGAGCGCGCTCAAGTCGATCGTGCCGGGGCTGCAGATGCTGATCGCCCGCGGCTACGTCGACCCGAAGCGCATTGGCACGGCGGGACAGAGCTGGGGTGGCTATCAGACGGCGTACATGATCACCCAGACCAACGTCTTCGCCGCCGCGTTCGCGGGTGCGCCGGTGGCGAACATGACCAGCGCCTACGGCGGCATCCGGTGGGAGAGTGGCGTGGCCCGCGCCTTCCAGTATGAAGGCGGGCAGAGCCGCATCGGCGGATCGCTCTGGCAGTATCCGCTGCGCTTCATCGAGAACAGCCCGCTCTTCTTCACCGATCGGATCCAGACACCGGTGTTGATCATGTCGAACGATGCGGATGGCGCCGTGCCGTGGTACCAGGGCATCGAGTGGTTCGTGGCACTCAAGCGCTTCGGCAAGGAGGCGTATCTCCTGAACTACAACAACGACGGCCACAATCCACGCAAGCGTGCCAACCAGAAGGACGTGGACCGTCGCATGCAGGAGTTCTTCGGGCATCACCTCAAGGGTGAACCCATGCCGGACTGGATGCGCTCCGGGGTGCCCTTCCTGCAGAAGGGGCGTGACCAGCTTCCGAAGGCCGCCACATCCGCGGGCCCGGCCGGCGCAGGGCGCGCGCCGTAGTCGAACCCACGGGCCGGCTGCGCACGGCCCCGGTGGTGCGCAGCTCGCGGCAGGCCAGCGGCGGGGTCGTACGGCGGCACCGTGTCGGTGCCGTGCCTCGCGTGCTCAGCCGATTATGGTCATGAACGCATCGTCTGAGGAGCTGGCGGCGCGCGGAAGGGCAGGGGCGGGCGGGGGCTCGCCGAATAGTGCCTGACTGTCGAGGTGCTGCTGTAACGCGAGCAGCATCGTGTCGAGTTCGTCGTGTGCCTTGTGCAGCGCACGACGAAATGCGGCGCGGTAGCCGAGCATCGTCGCGGCGGCGATGACGCCGCCCGCGGCCACCACCGGCAGCGCCGCGACGCTCGCGGCGAGGCCCAAGGCCTTGATCGTGATGGGGAGCGCGAGCGCCATCGAACCGGAACTCACACCGGCAATCGACCAGTAGGCGACGCGCAGGTTCTTGCGCTGCCCTTCGCGCAGGTCACCGCTCACCACCACCTCGCACTCCGGCGCGGTGGCGCTGCCGCGCGGCTTGAGCGTGACGTTCAGGAGCTGCAGCTCGAGCTGGTAACAGCGATAGATCAAACCTTCCGAGATGGTCGCTCCCTGCGCACGCATCACCTCGATGAGCGCGGGGATCGTGAATCGCAGCACGCCGCCGTCGAGCGGGTGACCATTCACGGTCTCCCGAACCTGCAGCTGGTACGGTGGGGCGGTGAAGACGCGCCCGATCACCTTGAGCGTCGTCTTGGCGTCGGCACGGATGACACGCGACGCGCTGATGCCGCGATCCGTGGTACCGAGCATGGTGGTGATCCGGCGGTCCATGCGATCATCGAGCGGAGCGATCGCGGCGTCGCCACCCTGCACCGATTCCGTCCGCTCGGCCAGCGCCAGCGCCACGAACTGTCGCGAGATCCCGGCCTCGACGGCTGCCGACTCGACATCGCTGAGCCGGAACGCGTCGGTCGCGCGCACATCATCAGGTGCCGTCCCGCCAGCAGGCAGCGCGATCCTCCGCTCCATGCGGTGCGCCGCATCCGCCTGCAGCTGCGCAGCGCGTTGCCAGATGGCGATCGCATCCCGCTCGCTGATGACGCCACCCGCTGCGTTCGTGACGGCATGCCGGTCCGCGATGACCATGTCGTCCAGCGCCGAGCCAAGCGCGTCGGCCAGCGCCTCGGCGCTCTCCCATCGGTCGGCGGGCGATTTGGCAAGGCAGCGATCGATCACCGACGCGATGGCGGCGGGCACCGCCGGCGCGACGCTGCGCAGCGCCGGCGCTGGCTTGGTGACGTGGCTGATCAGCACCGAGTTCGGCGTACCGTCGAAGGGCAGGTGGTTGCTGAGTGCATGGAAACCGACCACGCCCAGCGAGTAGACGTCGCTGCGGGCATCCAGCGGATCGTCGGAGGCCTGCTCCGGGCTCATGTAGTGCACGCTGCCCAGGACGCTCCCGTCGGCGGTCAGCCGGGCGTCGGTGGACCGCAGGTCTCGCGCGATCCCGAAATCCGTGACGAGCGTGCGACCGCTGTCGCGGTCGAGCATGAGGTTGTCCGGCTTCACGTCGCGGTGGATCACGCCGCGCGCATGCGCATAGGCCAGCGCCCACGCTGCCTCGCGCATGACGCGCACGACGTCGGTGAACGGCAGCGCCCCGCGCTCGCGAATGCGATCGCCGAGCGACTCCCCGTCCACGAACCCCATGCTGAACCAGACCTGGCCGGCGGACACATCGGCCCGGTGCACGGGGACGATGTTCGGGTGGCTCAGCTTCGCCGCAGTGCGCGCTTCACGCAGGAAGCGCTCGCGGGTATCGTCACTGGCGGCGCTGGTGAGGAGCACCTTGATCGCGACGAGGCGGTCGAGCAGCGTGTCGCGTGCCAGCCAGACCGCACCCATGCCACCCTGCCCGAGTGGACGCACGATCTCGAACGCGGCGCGCACCGCGTCTGGGATCAGGGCCTCGGATTGAACCTTCGCAGACTGCATTGTCATGTGGTGCCCTGAGGACGGCTGGCGGCAGCGTCTGGTTTCGCGGCGATGCCGGGGTGACGGAAATGTGACATCCCCGGCCAGCCTCGCGGTACTCGCCTCCGCGGGACTACACTGCCACATGCCGAGCCAGCGCCCCTTCACTGCATGGCAGATGGCACTGTGACTGACCGGCATCTGATTCTTGCCGGCTGCGGGCACGCCCATCTGGATTTGCTGGCTGCGCTCTGCCGCGGCATTCCGGCGGGGTGGCGAGTGACGCTCGTCACGCCCCAGCCGGCCTTTCACTATAGCGGGATGCTCCCGTCGATCATCGCGCGCCACGAGCCGCCGGCGGCCGCCGATGTCCTGGTGGCGCGGATTGCGGCCGCAGCGGGCATGTCGGTGGCACTGGCACGCGTCACCGCCCTCGACGCCTCGGCACGGCGACTCACGCTCGATGACGGGCGCACGCTCTCCTTCGATCTGCTCTCGCTCGACGTCGGCAGTGTCGCCGCGGGGCTCGACCTTCCGGGCGCGCGTGCGCATGCCTTCGCCGTGCGCCCGTTCGCGACGGCGCTGGCGCTGGTGGCGCGGCTCGATGCCCGGGCGGCGGAGGTCGGGCCGGGTGGCGCGGTGCCGGTCGTCGTCGTGGGCGGTGGCGCCGGCGGTGTCGAGGTGGCGTTCGCCATCCGCGCGCGTCTCGCGGCCTCAGGCTGCCTGCCCGATGTCACGATCATCGAGTCGTCGTGCGACGACGGGCTGCCGCTGGCCGGCTTCGCCCCGGCGCAGCGGCGGGGGGCGGCGCGGGCACTTGCCCTGCGCGGCATTGCGGTCGTGGCAGCGCGCGTGACGGCCGCCGCGGCCGACCACGTCTCTGTCACGCCGGCCGGTGGCGCGGGTGACCGCGTGCTCCCCTCCCAGGCGACCGCGTGGGTGACCGGAGCCGCACCGCATCCGTGGCTCGCGGCCAGCGGCCTGGCGTGCGACGACCGCGGGTTCCCGCTCGCCGCACCGACGCTCGCGCTGGACGACGTCGCCATGATCTTCGGTGGCGGCGACACCGTCACCCTGCGCGACGCACCGCGTACCGCGAAGGCTGGTGTCTATGCCGTGCGCATGGCCCCGGTGCTGGCGGCAAATGTGCTCGCGGCGATGACGGGCACCGCGCTGCGCCGTGTCTACGCACCGCAGCAGGACTTTCTCGCGCTGCTCAGCACCAGCGATGGGCGTGCCCTGCTCAACTGGCGCGGCCGCGCACTCGAGTCGCGCTGGGCACAACAACTCAAGTCGTGGATCGACGAGCGCTACCTGGCGCGCTACCGCGCCCTGCCCGCCACCGCAGGCCGCTGACGGGCGAGCGCCGGTGGCGAGCATACCCCCACCCCTCCGATTGGCGTAGAATTCCGCACATGACAACCCTGCCGCTTTCGCCACGCCCGGCCACCGGCGCCGCCGTGCCGTGGACCATCGACGACGCCCGCGCACTCTACAACCCCGAGGGCTGGGGCGGCGGGTACTTCGACATCAATGCCAAGGGCAATGTGGTCGTGAGGCCCGACCGCGATCATCCGAGTCGCGAGGTCGATCTCTTCGAGCTTGCACAGGATCTCGAGGCGCAGGGGGTCGCGATGCCGGTGCTGCTCCGCTTCTCCGACCTCCTCCGCTCCCGCGTGCACCAGCTCAGCGAGGAGTTCGAGGCCGCGATCAAGGAGTACGGCTACACCGGCAAGTACACGACCGTGTTCCCGATCAAGGTCAATCAGCAGCGGCACGTCGTGGAGGAGATCCACGAGTTCGGGCAGCCGTATGGCGTCGGCCTCGAGTGCGGCTCCAAGCCGGAACTGCAGGCGGTCATCGCGCTCACGGAGAAGACGGATCATCTGATCGTCTGCAACGGCTACAAGGACCATGAGTTCATGCGGCTGGCGCTCATCAGCCAGAAGCTCGGTCATCGCGTGTTCATCGTGCTCGAGCAGCTCTCGGAACTCGACGTGCTGCTGGAAGTGGCCGATGAACTCGGCGTCGTGCCGACGGCCGGTGTCCGCATCAAGCTCGCCTCGGCGGGCTTCGGGCGCTGGGCGCAGAGTGGCGGCGAGAAGAGCAAGTTCGGCCTGAACGTCGCCCAGCTGGTGAAGCTGATCGACAAGCTCAAGGCGCTCGGACGGCTCGACATCCTGAAGCTGATCCACTTCCATCTCGGCAGCCAGATCCCTGACATCCGCTACATCAAGGCGGGCTTGCAGGAGGTCGCGCGCTTCTACGTGGAGCTGCGGCGCATGGGCGTCGACGTCACCTACGTCGATGTCGGGGGCGGCCTTGGCGTGGATTACGACGGCACCAACTCGACGGCCGAGGCGAGCGTGAACTATACGCCGCAGGAGTACGCCAACGACGTCGTGTACACGATGGCGGAGGCGTGCCGCGAGCATGAACTGCCGATGCCCAACCTCATCAGCGAGAGCGGCCGTGCGCTCACGGCGCATCACGCGATGCTGCTGGTGAAGGTCATCGACGTCGAGACCAACACCGTGCCGATGCTGCCGGAACTCACCGACGACGACCACACCCTGCTGCACGAGATGCTCGAGGACTGGGTCACGGTGCACTCCGAGCAGCAGCTCAAGCCGCGCAAGGTCCGCGAGATCGCGCACGACGCCAGCTTCGACAAGGAGCGCGCGCGACAGTACTTCAGCGCCGATGCGCTCGATCTTCGCTCCCTCGCCATCGCCGAGCAGCTGCACCTCGGGATCATGAATGGGCTGCAGCGGATCGTCCGTGACGACATCGACGAGTTCGAGGACATCGTCGCCGAGGTGGAGTCGGCGCTGACCGACCGCTACTTCTGCAACTTCTCGCTCTTCCAGTCACTGCCGGACCACTGGGCCATCGACCAGCTCTTTCCCGTCATGCCGGTGCATCGCCTCGACGAGCGTCCCGACCGCATGGGCACGCTGCAGGACGTCACCTGCGACTCGGACGGCAAGATCGATCGGTTCGTCGGCGACCGCACCGGACGCCCCAGCCTCGAGCTGCATGTGCCGCGCGAGGACGAGGACTACGTGCTCGGCATCTTCCTGACCGGCGCCTATCAGGAGATCCTCGGCGACCTGCACAACCTCTTCGGCGACACGAACGCGGTGCACGTCAAGCTCGACGACGACGGCCGGTACATCGTCAGCGACATCGTGCACGGTGACACCGTGACCGAGGTGCTGAACTATGTGCAGTTCCACGCCCCGAACCTGCTCGCCACGTTCCGGCGCAAGGTGCAGAACGCCAGCGGCATCACCCGCACCGAGGCCAATGCGTTCATCGCGGATTATGTCGCCGGCCTCGAGGGCTACACGTACCTCGAGGGAGAGGCGGCACGATGAGCGCACCCATGTCGAACGACCCGTTTCCCGTCGCCCCACGGCCGGACAGCGCCGCGTGGGAAGACGTGCTGGACATCTTCTATGCGCCGACCCAGGTATTCGAGCGGCGTCGCGACGGGAAGTACTGGGTGCCGCTGCTGATCCTCTGCGCGCTGTCCGTCGCGCTGTACTTCCTGTCGGTGCAGGTCAATGATGCGATCGCCGACGCGGAGTTCACTCGTGCCATGGCCCAGCAGCCCAACAAGCTCACGCCGGAGCAGATGGCGCAGGCGCGCGCGTTCGCCGAGAAGTTCAAGTCGCTCATCGTCTACATCACGCCGATCTTCATCATCATCGGCGCCATGGTCTCCGGTCTCATGATCTGGCTGCTCGGCATGGGCATGGGTGGCAAGCTGACCTTCGCTCAGGGCGTGACGGTCGCGGTGCTCGCCAACTACCCCGAGGCACTCGGGCGGGCAGTGGTTGGCGCGCAGGGCCTGTTCCTCGACACCGCCACCGTCACCAGCAAGTACTCATTTGCCACGAGCGTGGCACGGTTCATGTCCCCGGACGCGAACAAGTACCTGCTCAAGCTCGGCGCCCTGGCGGACCCGTTCGTGCTCTGGGGGGCCGTCCTGCTCTTCCTTGGCGTCTTCGTGATCGGACGGATGGAGAAGGAAAAGGCGGCCGTGCTGGCGATCATCCACGCGATGGTGACGGCGCTGCTCATTCGCTGACGCGTGCGCTGCGCGCGGCAGGTCAGGGAAGGCACGACGCCCCGCGCGAGTCTCGACTCGCGCGGGGCGTCGCGCCTGTGCTCTCATGCCGCAGGGCGACACGACGTGAGGGTCAGCCCCGCGCGGCCGTGTAGCGCTCGCCGACCTTGCCCCAGTTGATCGTGTTGAACCAGGCATCGAGATAGTCGGGGCGTCGGTTCTGGTACCTGAGGTAGTACGCATGCTCCCAGACATCCACGCCGAGCAGGATGTCCGCAGGGCGGACGCCGTCCATGATCGGATTGTCCTGGTTCGGCGAGCTCGTGATCGCGAGCGCACCGTTGCTGTGCACCAGCCACGCCCAGCCGCTGCCGAAACGGCCGACGCCAGCGGCCTTCAGCCGGGCGCGAAACTCGCCGTAGTCGCCGAAGGCCGTGGACATCGCCGACGCGAGGTCACCGGTCGGATCGCCGCCGGCCGATGGTGCCATGATCTCCCAGAACAGCGAGTGATTCCAGTGCCCGCCGCCGTTGTTCCGGACCGCGGTGCGGACGGCCTCCGGCACGGCGGACAGATCGGCCAAAATCTGCTCGAGCGGCGCGTCGGCGAGATCCGGTGCCTTCTCCAGCGCCGTGTTCAGGTTCGTCACATACGCTTGATGATGCTTGCCATGATGGATGGTCATCGTGGTCGCATCGATGTGCGGCTCGAGGGCCTCGGGTGCGTAGGGCAGTGCAGGCAGGGTGAATGCCATCGGGTCTCCGGAATGACGGTCGGGATGGTGACGGGTACGACATCGGAACTTAAGGCGGGACTGGCGCGATGCGTTCACCCACCGGTCCCGGCCGGACCGCGCTCAGGTCGGTGCGCTGCGCGTCTTGTTGCGCTCGCGCAGCCAACTGATCACGCCCGGCAGCACTGACAGCAGGATGACGGCAAGGATCACCTTCTCGACATGCTTCGCGACCCCCGGCACCGTGCGGCCGAGGCCGTAGCCGATCAGCAGCATGCTCCAGATCCAGAGAATGCTGCCCGAGACGCTGAACGTCGCGAAGCGCGCGTATGGCATGTTGCCCACGCCGGCCAGGACCGGGGCGAAGGTGCGCACGATCGGCACGAAGCGCGCGATCATCACGGTCTTTCCGCCATGCGTCTCGTAGAAGTCGTGCGCGCGCTGCAGGTACTTGCGCTTGAAGATCAGCCCATCCTGGCGGGTGAAGAGCTTTGGGCCGGTGAAGCGCCCGATCTGGTAGCCGACCGTGTCACCGACGATGGCCGCCGCCACGAGCAGGAAGCCGAGCGACCAGACGTGAATCCCGAATTCCGGGCGGGTCGCGCCGAGGAGGCCCGCCGTCACGAGCAGTGAATCACCGGGCAGAAACAGGCCAACCAGCAGCCCGGTCTCGCAGAAGATGATGAGCATCATGCCCACGGTGCCGGCCCAGCGTACGAGCTCGGGCAGGTCGCGCAGGCGGGTGAACAGGTCCTGGAGGAAATCCATGAAGGGGTCCGATGTGACGAACGCGTCGGCACCGGGTCGTCCCGGTGCGTGACGCGTCGATTCGGCGGCGGGGAGCAACGCGAGGATCGATGCCGCGCCGCAAATTCACCCCGCCGGGCTGTCGGCACAACGTCGGCCGTGTGTACACTCCGCCAGGCTGCCGACACTCACCCGTTCGGTTCACCGCTCACTGCCAGGAATGGACGCGCCCGCACCCCACACGATCGTCGTCGTCTCGCACACCCACTGGGACCGGGAGTGGTACCATCCGGTGGGGGTGATGCGGCACCGTCTGGCCGCCCTCGTCGACACGCTGCTCGATGCGCCGGACGGCCTGCCGTTCCTGCTCGACGGCCAGTCGATCGTGCTCGACGACTACCTCAGCGTGCGACCCGAACGGCGCGAGCGCCTCCGCGCGGCACTGCACACGGGCGAGCTCGAGGCGGGGCCGTGGTACGTGCTCGCCGACCTGCTGCTCCCCAGCGGCGAAGCGTTCGTGCGGAACCTGCTCGAGGGGACCCGGACGGTGCGCGAGCTCGGCGGCGAGCCGCCGCGCGTGCTGTACTCTCCCGATGCCTTCGGACACGCGGCCGCCGGCCCGGTGCTGGCCGCGGGATTCGGGCTCGAGACGGCCATCGTTTGGCGCGGGTTCGGCGGACCGGCGCATCCGCCGACGAGCGTCGCGTGGTGGGCGCACCCGAGTGGCGCCGGGGTCGTCCTCTACCATCTGCCCAGGGCGGGCTACGAGGCCGGAGCGTCGCTGCCGACATCCGAGGCCGTCGCGGGACACCGCTGGCGCGGCATGCGCGACACACTCCTCGGCCGGAACCCGCTGCACATCGTGCTACTGCCGAACGGGGCGGATCACCACGCACGGCAGGTGGATCGGCCGGCGGCGATCCGTGCCCTGCGTCGCGTCGCCGAGCCGCACGATGTGGTCGCCGGATCGCTCGCGGCGTTCGGGCACCGGCTGCGGAGTGCGGCAACCGGCGTGGACCTGCCGGTCGTGATGGGTGAACTGCGCGATTCCGCCGGCTACACCTGGTCGCTCCAGGGCACGTTCGCGACCCGGGCGGGGCAGAAACGCGAGAACGCGCACGTCGAGCGATTGCTCGTCCGCGAGAGCGAGCCATGGGCGGGCCTGGCCTGGTTCACCCGCCAGTGGATGCACGGCAGCGTCCGCGGCGCCTGGCGTACACTGCTCGCCTGCCATCCGCATGATACGCTCTGCGGGTGCGCCCTCGACGAGGTGGCGGACGCGGCGGACGCGCGCTGGGCGGAGGCGCGCGCACACGCCACCGCCGTCCGCGACGACGCACTGCACACCCTCGTGGGCTACGATGCCGCTGCGCAGCGCGAAATCGAGCCCCTGTGGCGTTCCACGCTCCTGATCCGGAATCCGTCGGCGCGGGCGCGTGGAGGCGTGGCACAGCTCCGCCTCGTCGATGCCTCCGTCGCCGATCCCGTGGGGCTGGGCAGTGCGGCACGGTCGGGCGCCAGGGTGAGTCAGGTGGCGACCGGCGTCGAGTGGAGTGGCGACGAGCACCTGCAACTCATCCATCGGACGCGCGGCTTCGATCGCGTCGAGTCGCCGCTCCACTACCCGCGCAACGCCGTCGCGCGCGTGAGCCATGTGCTCGCGTGGATCGCGCCGATGGCCGGCTACGGCGTGCATCCGATCGCCTTGGGCGACCTTGCTGCCGTCGCCAAGTCGGCGCCGGCGCGCGAACGGGTGCGCGGCACCGACTCGGAGCTCAACGGCCCCACCTGGCGCATCAGCTCCACCATGCAGGGTGTGCTCGCCACGCACCTGCCGAGCAGCGCCCGGGTGAACGTGGTCGGGTGGCTGGAGAGCACCACCGACGCCGGTGACACCTACACGCCATCGCTGCGCGGCCAGCCTCTCGTCGCGCATTGGTCGGCGCCGCGGCTGCAGCTGCGCGGCCCGCTCCGCAGTGAGTGGGAGCTGTCGTGCACCGTCCCGCGTGCACGCGGCGCCATCGCGCCGGCCGTCGAACCGTCGGCGCGCGAAGTGCCGACGCGCGACGTCACGGGCGTGACGGCGACGGCGTCCGTCGCGCTGCAGGCCGGCGCCGACTGGGTCGATGTGCGCATCACCGGCGACAATCAGTCCGGCGACCACCGCCTCCGCTGGATCCTCCCGCTGCCCAGGAGCCTCCACACCGGTCACGTGATCGCCGATGCGGCCTTTGGTGCGGTCGAGCGGCTGGCGCCTGACCCGTCGCAGAAGGGCTGGACTGCCGAGCAGCGTCTCACCACGGCACCGCTGCATCGCTGGCTCCTGCTCACCGGCGAGGCGTACAGCATCGGCATCGTCAGCGACGGGCTGGCCGAGTATGAGCTCCTGCCGTCGGGTCACCTCGCGATCACGCTGCTGCGCGCCGTGGGCGAACTCTCGCGTCGCGACGTGCCAGAACGCCCGGGTCACGCCGGCTGGCCACACGCCACCCCCGGCGCACAATCACTGGGTCAGTTCGCCGCGCACTTCGCGGTCGCCGTCCTGCCCGCCGAGCGCGATGAGGCCGTCACCGCCATCGTGCAGCTCGCCGACGACGTGCTGTTGCCGGTCAGCGGTGACACGCTCCGCGGCGTCGGGACGGCGCTGCAGGGGTTCGCCGGCCTCACGCTCGAGGGCGAGGGGCTCGAGTTCAGCGCGGCGCGGCGCAGCGACGACGGAGACTGGCTCGTGCTGCGCTGCATCAACCAGCGCGACACCGCCGTGCGCGGCGTCTGGCACCTGCCGCGGTCCGCCGCCGAGGTCCGGCTCTCCCGGCTGGACGAGACGCCGGGGCTGGCGCTCACCGGCACCGGCAGCCGGATCCGCTTCGAGGCGCCGCCGCACGCCGTGGTGACGCTGCTGGTGCGCTGACGTCGCTCAGGCGACCGCGATGTCCTGCGTTCGCAGCGACCGCGCCACGGACGCGAGCCGCACCAGAAAGCCCGTCGCCGCCGCCAGTTGCAGCAGCAGCGCGGGGAGCAGCATGCCCGGGACCAGGATCATCAACCGGCTCACGCCGTAGACCGTTGCGAAGCCACGCGCCACGCCACGCGGCGGTGCCACGTGGTGGGCCTCCGTCGCTGCCGTCGCCGCATCCCAGACATGGCGCAGGAGGCCAAAACTCGCCACGCCACCCACCACCGGCACCAGCAGCGCCCACAGCCCGATCGGACTGCACATCCGCTCCGGCCCCGGAATCCGCATCGCCATCCGCCGCAGCGCGAGACAGAACGCCAGCTGCGCCGCAGCGTAGCACAGCACGAACAGCAGTGCTGCGCCCTGGAAGCTCGCGTGCCAGGGCAATAGCGTCAGCACGAAGTCCCGTGCGGCGTGAATCGCTGGGCTGATCATGATCCTGATGGTACGCTGCGGACCGCGCGATGTCTCATGCGTCGCTGCGCCCGGCGGCGCGCAGCTGCAGCCAGTCGCCGATGAGGGTCGCCGCAGTCACCGTCAGCACCACCGCCAGACCCGGCGCGAGGGCAATCCACGGCGCGGTCACGAGGTGCTCCCGGCCGCCGGCAATCATGTTGCCCCAGCTCGGTGACGGTGGCTGGACTCCGAGCCCGAGAAAGCTCAACCCACTCTCGAGCAGGATCGCATTGCCGATGCCGAGCGTCGTCGCCACCAGCGCCGGCGCGATCGCATTGGGAACGACGTGCCGCAGCAGCGTCCGCGGCGACGTCGCGCCAAGCACCCGGACCGCCGCTACGAAGTCGCGTTCGCGCAGGCCCAGCACCTCCACGCGCACCAACCGCGCCACACCCATCCAGCCGGTGAGTGCCAGGACGGTCACCAGCGTCGGGATCCCCGGGCGCCAGAGCGCCGCGCACGCCAGCAGCAGCACCAGTCGCGGAATGGACTGCAGGGTGTCGGAGGCCGAGGTGATGGCCACGTCCACCCACCCGCCTCGCCAGCCGGCGACCGCACCGAGGAGTGCGCCGGTCACGCCACTCAGCACCGCTCCGGCAACACCCACCAGCAGGGAGAGCCGTCCCGCCACCAACAGGCGTGCCAGGACGTCGCGCCCGAATGCATCGGTCCCGAACGCATGCCACCCGCCGCTGTCGCGGGTGAGCGGCGGATGGAAGCGCTGCGCAAGGACGTCGCCGATGCTGGTGGGGTCGCGCTGCAGCAGCATCGGGCCGGCCACGCACGCCAGCACCAGCAGGGCCAGCATCGCCGCCGAGACGCGCACGCGGAATGGCATCGCCATCTTCATGCGCCACGGTCCCGCCGGGGGTCGAGCAGCGGCAGCAGCAGGTCCGTGGCGGCGTTGGTGACGATCACCGCCGTCGCGTACAGCAGGGTCACGGCGAGGATCACGGGATGGTCGCGCTGCGCCACGGCCGTCAGCAGCAGCCGGCCCACGCCCGGCCATGCGAACACACCCTCGACGAACACGGACCCCGCCACGATCCCCGGCACGGACAGCGCCACCAGCGCAACGATGGAGGGAAGCGCCACACGCACCACGTGCCGCCGCCAGGCATCCGCCGCCGTGAGCCCCTTCGCCATCGCGGTCCGCCGCTGCTCCCCCCGCGCTGCTTCGACCATCGCGGAGCGGGCGAAGCGCGCCACGCCCGCCGCACCGGTCAGCGTCAGCACCAGCACCGGCAGGACGGCGTGGCGCAGCACGTCGAGCGGGGCCGCCGCCGCATCGAGTACACCGGGATCGCGCAGTCCGAACGCCGGCAGGCGCAGCGATGGTGGACTGCCGAAGGCCGCCGCGCCGACGGTGACCGCCGCCACGAACGCCAGCGAGAGCCAGAATGTCGGCGCGGCGTAGACGGTCGTGCTGATGATCGTCAGGAGCGTATCGGTGCGGCGTCCGGCGCGGCGCGCCTGCACGCTGCCCACCAGCACACCGAGCAGCACGGTCAGGGTCAGCGATGCCAGTCCGAGGCCGAGCGAGATCGGCAGCGCCTCCCGCAGCCGCTCGCGGACAGGCCGGCCGCTGGCAAGGCTGGTCCCGAGGTCGCCGTGCACGATATTTCCCACCCACCGCAGGTACTGCTGCGCGAGCGGGGCATCGAGGCCAAGCTCGGCGCGAAGCCGGGTGAGCGTCGCGGCATCCGCCTCCGGCGGCAGGAGCAGCAATGCCGCATCACCCGGAGCCGAGTGCACCAGCGCAAAGGTCAGCGTGCAGACGAGCCAGAGCAGGACGAGCGCGGTGCCGAGGCGGCGGAGCAGGTGGGCCACCGGCGAATGATCGCCCGCGCACGCGCCGTCGCCAACCGATTGACCCTGCTGGTCGTCGCCGGGTGCGCCGGGAGCGCGCGCTCGCCCGACACGATCGTGATCGCCTCCGGCACCGACCTGGAAGGGATGCAGCCGCTGGTGACCGTCCATCCGCTGTCGCGACAGGTGCAGCGCTATCTCGTGTTCACGCCACTCGCGCGCCTCTCGGCCCAGCTGGTGCCGGAGCCGTGGGCCGCACGCGCCTGGACGTGGAGCGCCGATCGCACCACGCTCGTGATGGTCGTCGACACCACGCTCCGCTGGCATGACGGTGCGACCGTGACGGCGGAGGATGCACGTTTCACACTGGCGATGGCACGCGATCCTGCGACCGGGTACCCACGGCGCACGGACCTCGCCGGGTTGCGCGACGTCGGCACTCGCGGCGCCGACACGCTGGTGCTGACCTTCTCGGATCCGCAGGCCGGTGTGCCACTCGTGCTGGCCGAGTTGCCACTCGTGCCGCAACACCGGTTGCACGACGTCGCGCCCTCGGCGCTGCGTGCCGATGCGTTCACGATGGCACCCGTCGGCTCGGGACCGTATCGCGTCGTCCGCCGCGAGGCGGGGCAGCGCTGGATCCTCGAGCGCATCGCCGTGTTTCCGGCGCGCATGGGCGGCGTGGCGGCGACGCGGACGCTGGTCATCGCCGTCATCGACGAGGCCACGACGAAGGTGGCCGGCCTCGTCAGCCGCGCACTCGACATCGCCGGTGTGAATCCCGCCACCGCCACCCTCGTGCAGCGCGATCCGACGCTGCGGGTGCTCAGCTATCCCACGTTCTTCACGAACTGGCTTGCGTTCAACCCCGCCTGTGCCGCCGTGCGCGACGTGCGCGTGCGTCGAGCCATCGCCGTCGCGATCGACCGTCGCCGCGTCGTCGATGCGGGAGTAGGCGGGTTCGGTGTGCCCAGTACCGCCCCCAGCGCTGACCTCGCGCGCGACACGACGCCGGCCGACACGCTCGCGGCCGACGCCCTGCTCGACGCCGCGGGCTGGCGACGCCGTGCCGGTGGCTGGCGCATGAAGGACGGCGTACGCCTCGAGCTCGACATGCTCACCGTCGGCACTGGCGACAACCCGGTCGAGCAGCTGCTGCAGGCCGACCTGCGCGCGCGCGGGATCGACCTGCGCATCGCCACACGCGACATGGGCGCGCTGCTCGCCAGTGCCCGGATGCGCAGTGCCGGGCACTGCGCGGTGTACACCGGCGTCGCCGGCGATCCGGCACGCAGCCAGCTCGCGGCGCTCTTCGATCCGGCGGCCAGTGGCGGCGCACTCGATGTCGGCGCAGCGCGACCTGCGAATCTCGCGGGCCCATTCGCGCGGCTGCGCGCCACCTCCGATACCGCTGCGCGCACGCAGGAGTGGCGGGAGATCGTCACCATTCTCGCCGATAGCATGCCGGCGACACCCATCTTCCACTCGCGAGGCGTGCAGGGTCTCTCCCGTCGCCTGCAGCACGTCACGATCGACCTGCGCGGTGAGCTCTTCTCCGCCGCACGATGGACCCTCGGGCCGCCGCAGCCGTGACGCTCTTCCTGTCACCCGCGGCACTCGACGCCCGCCGCACACTGCTCCGCGATCCGGCCGCGCTCGGCGGGCTCGCGGCATCGCTGCAGCAGGAGCTCCACGCGGCACTCGACGTGCCGGTCCCCGCGGGCAAGTCGCGCCTCACGCGGGCTGGTGGACGCTGCCTGCGTTGCACGGTGCTGCTCGCCTTCGATCCGCGCGCGCCCTACGCGCACACCTGTCCGCAGTGCGGCGCCGTGTACACCGACCAGGTACATCACGAATGGTGGCTGATGAATGGTCACCTGTGGACGGCCGAGCAGGCGACGCGTGCGGCGGCGCTGGCAGCACTGATGGACGATGCCCGTGCTGCCCGTCGCGCTGACGAGATCCTTGACGCGTATGCCGCTCGCTATCTCCAGTGGCCCAATCGCGACAACGCACTCGGCCCGACGCGCCCATTCTTCAGCACCTACCTCGAGTCCATCTGGCTGCTGCACCTGGTGACGGCGCTCGACCTGCGCGAAGCCGGCGTCGCCGCGCTGCCTGCGACGGCCGGCGCGCGCATCCGAGACCAATTGATCGAACCCTCGGCGCGCCTCATCGCGTCGTTCGACGAGGGCCGCAGCAACCGGCAGGCCTGGCATTGCGCGGCGCTGCTCGCGGCTGCGGCCGTCCTCGATGACGCGCCGCTGCGTGACGGCGCCGCAGCGGCCCTTCGCCGGCTGCTGGCGGACGGCCTGCACCGCGACGGAAGCTGGTACGAGGGGGAGAACTATCACCTCTTCGCGCATCGCGGGCTGCTGACCGCCATCACGATCGCGGAGCACAGCGGGGTGGAGATGCCGTCCGCGC
The DNA here is from genome assembly GCA_031409715.1 of Gemmatimonadaceae bacterium. Taxonomy (GTDB): domain Bacteria; phylum Gemmatimonadota; class Gemmatimonadetes; order Gemmatimonadales; family Gemmatimonadaceae; genus JACMLX01. The sequence continues at coordinate 137,056 of JANNXU010000014.1, forward strand.
TCGTGTCGCGTCTCGACGCTGGATTCGCGGCGCCGTTCCGCACCATGCTCCCCGATGGCACGTTCCCCGCACGACGTGACAGCCAGTACGGCATCTCGCTGCGGCAGTATCGTACCGCCGACTGGCTCGAGTGCGGTCTCGCACGACATGACACGCCGGCACTGCGTGCCGCGCTCGCGATGCAGTACGCCGAGTGGCCCGCCCTCGGGGAGACCGGCCGCGCCGTCTCCACCGCCGATGCCGAACGCAACCAGCCCAGCGTGCGACTGACCCGCGCCGACTGCAGCTGGCGTGCACTCCTGCTCGCGACGCCGGAGCTGCCGCCGCTCAGTGATGCGTCGCCGACGTCGGAGTTGCTGGAGGGGCAGGGGCTCGCCGTGTTCCGGCGTGATGCGGGCCGCTTCTGGATCGCACTGGACTACGGCGATCCCGGCGCAGGCCACGGCCATCCCGATCGCCTGAACCTGCTCGTCGCCACGCGTGATGCCCGCTGGCTGGACGACGTCGGCACGGGCAGCTACACGGCACCGACCCTCGCGTGGTACCGCAGTTCGCTGGCTCACAATGCGCCACTGGTGAATGGCACGGACCAGGGTGCTGCCGCCGGCTGGCTGGTGGCGCACGACGAGCAGGGTGACATCGGCTGGGCGTCGGCGGCGTTCCGCGATCCGGTGAGCGGCGTGCAGTTCAGGCGGACGATCGTCGTGCTGCATGACCATCTGCTCGACGAGCTCTCGTGGGAGAGCGAGGATGCCGTGACGGTGGACCTCCCATTGCAGGCGGCGGCGCTCGCTGACGCGGACAGTGCTGGCGCGGAGGCCCGTGCTCAGCGCGCGTGGCAGCCGGTCTGCATCGTGGCGCCGCAGGCGGCGTGGCTGCAGAATCCCGTCGCCTGTGACCTCGCGGCCGGCGCGGTGATCTCGCTCACCTGCACCGGCCTGCCCTCGCCGGCAGCACCAGATGCCGGTCGCGTCGTGCCGAACCTCGACTTCCGCGTCCAGCTCTGGAGCGACACGGCAGCGGTGGTCTGGCGCGCCGGGACCATCGGACCGCCTGCTGGTACACCCCACGCACTGGTGTCGCTGCGCCAGCAGGGCGTACGCGGTCGCAGCGTGCGACTGATCATGGCGACGGACGCCAGTCTGGCCCTGCACGTCGATGCGGCGACGATCAGCGTGACGGACGCCACCGGCGACGCCACGCGGCACCGACGAGTGGCCGACGGCTGGGAGGTGCGGCCGATGGGCGGTCGCACCGTCACGCTGCGGGGATGCCGTCCGGTGCCCGCGCCGTCCGCACCGCCCACGGAGCCAGCCGGTGCGACCCACCTGCGCGTGCCGGCACGCAGCGTCGCCAGTATGGAACTTGGCGAAACACACTACCGCGGCACCGAGGAATCGTGGCGCGAGGCAGGCGCACCGACGGCGATGATCGGAGTGCACGACATGACGCCGGACGCCCGGATCATCGCAGTCGGCGTGCGACTCGGACGCTCCCCGGCCTTCGCCCGGTTCTGCGACGAGAACCCGCTCGACAACGAACTCGCCGACGTCAACAGCGACGGGGTGCAACTGCACTGGCGCGGCACCGGCGGCGCCTGGAACGGCGTGCTCGCGGTGCCGGAGGACGGCCGGGTGCGGCTCACCGTGGCCTCGGGCAGCCTCGAGGGGCTGACGGCCGAGTGTGTGCTCGAGGCCACCGGCTTCCGGATCATTTTCACGATGCCGTGGCTCGATCCGCACCGCGCGCTGGAGTTCGACTGCTGCGTGAACGAACGGCCGGCGGGCCGCGAGCGCCGACGCGGGCAGCTCGTCCTGAGCGGTGCCTTTGGCGAATCTGCGTATCTTCGGGGAGCGCGACAGGACTCCGCACGCGCACTGCACGTGGCCTTTGACCAAGCACAGCCGTGAGTCTGCTCCGCAACATCCGTGTCGTCCTCTACGAGCCGCAGGACCCGGTCAACATCGGGGGGACGGTGCGCGTGATGAAGAACATGGGTCTGGACGACCTCGTGCTCGTGCGCCCCATGCGCTACGACCCCGAGAAGCTCGAGCGCATCGCGCACAACACCCGCGATCTCGCGGGCCGCATCCGCCACGCGGACGAGCTCTCCGACGCGCTCGCGGATTGCGTGGCAGTGTACGCCTTTGCCGGCAAGCATCGCGCGGCGCGCTGGCCGGTGGTCACGCCGCGCGAGATGGCGTCGCTGGCCCTCGAGCGCGCGCCCGAGGGGCCTGTCGCGCTCCTGTTCGGTCGCGAGGACCATGGCTTGCCGAACGAGGCGCTCGACCAGAGCACCGCGGTGGTCTGCATTCCGACCACCGAGCACATGTCGCTCAACCTGGCGCAGGCGATCCTCGTCGGCGCCTACGAGCTGCACCTCGCCGCGGGCGACGCCACGCGCCTGCCGCCGCGCCGCCGCAAGGCAGGCCCTGCCTCCACCATCGAGAACCGTGAGCTGACCATCCAGCGCATCCGCCGCGCGCTGGACCTGCTGCAGTTCTTCAAGACCCGCAATCCGGAACACGTCATGCGCGCGGTGCGCTCGCTCGTGTCGCGGGCGGAGCCGGCCACGCGCGAGATGGACCTGGTGAAGTCGATGGCGATCGAGGTGGAGCGCACGCTCGAACGTGAGACGCGCAACAGCTTCAAGGCGGCGCTGCGCGGTGAGATGTACGAGCCGCCGTCATCCGAGGTGCCGGGCATTCCGTCCGGGCTCGAGGTGCGCGGCGCCGCAGACGATGCGGCCCACGACGCCGGCACGCTCGCGCCCGAATGACGCACGACTGGCGCACGCGCGCCGCGGCCGTCATCCCCGGTGGCACATCCACCGGCAGCAAACGGCCTGACGCACTGTTCGGTCGCGCGCACGACGGTCCCACGCACATCGTGTCGGCCGAGGGCTGTCGCATCACCACCGCCGATGGCCGCACACTCATCGACCTCACGGCAGCCCTCGGCGCCGTGTCGCTGGGCTATGCACATCCCGCGGTCACGGCGGCGGTGCAGGCGGCCGTTGCACGCGGCCCGGTTGCCGGGCTCCCGTACACCGACGAGGTCACGCTCGCCGAACGGCTGACGGAGTTCCTGCCGTCGGCCGAGGCCACCCGGTTCCTCAAGAGTGGCGCCGAGGCCTGCGCTGCGGCCGTGCGCATCGCGCGCACCCACACCGCCCGCACGCGCGTGCTCGGCAGCGGCTACTTCGGCTGGCTCGACTGGTGGACCGACGCCGCGGGCGTGCCGCGCGGAGCTCACGCCGACTACACCCATCTGCCGTTCAACGACCGCGCCGGCTGGCGCGAGGCGCTCGACGCGGCCGGCGACAGCGTTGCCGCCATCATCATCGAGCCACTCGTCGAGCGCCTTGCGGATGCGGGATGGCTGCGTGACCTGCGCACCTTTTGCGACACGAGCGGTGCGGTGCTGATCTTCGACGAGGTGAAGACCGGCTTCCGCCTGCACCGCGGCGGCGCACAGGCACTGCTCGGCATCACGCCCGATCTCACCGCGCTCGGCAAGGCGATGGCGAACGGCTTTCCGCTCGCCGCCGTGACCGGGCGCGCGGAGGTCATGGCGGCGACGCAGCGCACCTGGATCTCGAGCACGCTCGCGACGGAAGTGAGCGCGATCGCGGCGGCACACGCCGTGCTCGATGCGCATGTGGCGCACGACGTGTGCGGACAGCTCGCCGGCACCGGTGCGGCGCTGCGAGCCGCCGTCACGGCGGCGTCGGCCGCCGCAGGACTGCCGCTCGAAACGACCGGGCACGACACGATGTTCATCGTGCAGTGGCCCGACGAGGCCGCGCAGGATCGTGGCCTCGCGACGTTGCGCGCACACGGCGTGCTCGCCAAGCGCGGCCCCTACCAGTTTCCCACCTGCGCCATGACGCCCGATGACGTCGCAGCGGTCGGCGCCGCCTTCCGCTCCCTCGGCACCTGACCATGGCTCCGCGCCACCTCGTCGACCCGCATGCCCACTTCCACTGGAGCCGGAGCCGCGATGACTGGGCCCGCTACAATGCATCACGACTTCGCGCCGGCGATGTGATGGGCATCGAGGTGCACGTCGCATCGATCCTTGGCACGTGGGGCCGGACGTCGCCGACGTACTTCGCCTCACCCTCCGATGTCACGGCCGGCAACGACGCGATGTACGCCATCGCAGCGGCAGAGCCCACGCGGGTGCGCGCGTTCGTGCACGTGAACCCAAACCACACCGCACATGCACTCGCCGAGATGGCGCGCGGCGTCTCGGCAGGGGCGATCGGGGTGAAGCTCAGCGCCAGCCGCCGCGCCGACGATCCGCTGCTCGATCCCATCGCCGACGAGGCCGGCCGACGCGGGCTGCCGGTGCTGCATCACATCTGGCAGCACCGGCAGCGCGAGTGGGGCATGCAGGAGGCGAGCGATGCCGTGGAGCTCGTGCGCCTCGCACGCCGGCATCCACACACCAACTTCATTCTCGCGCACATCGGAGGCGGTGGTGACTGGGCGCACACCGTGCACGTGATCCGCGACGTGCCGAACGTCTATCCCGATACCAGTGGCAGCGGCGTTGATCGCGGCATGCTCGACACGTACCTCGAGGCGCTCGGGCCACGGCGGCTGCTGTGGGCGGCTGACCTGACGCTCTGCACGGGCCTCGCCAAGCTGCAGGCGCTGGAGGTGATCGGCATGCCGCAGGACGATCTCGACGACATCTGCTGGCGCAATGCCGTGCGGATCTTTCCACCGGGCAGCCTGGGGCTCACATGAGTGCATTCCGCTTCGACGCCGACGTGAGCGCGTGGATTGGTGCGTACCCATTCCGCCAGCTTCCGCATCCGGATCCCGAGGTGCTGGTGCGTGTGCTCGAGCGGGAGCAGGTCGGCGCGGCGTGGGTCGGGGCACTGCCGGCCGCGTGGCATCGGGATCCCGGACCGGTGAACGGGTGGCTCTATGCCCAGCTGGCGCCATTTGCCGGCGTGTTGCATCCGTCTCCCGTGGTGCGGCCCGACTGGCCCGGCTGGGAGGCGCTGCTGGACGACGCGGTCAGCCGCGGCGCGCCGTCCGTTCGCGTCTATCCCATGCAGCTGGGCATGGGCGCGTCAGCGCCGGCGCTGGCACAGCTCGCCGTGGCGTGTGCCGAGCGCGGACTGGTGGTGCAACTCACCGTCCGCTTCGAGGATCTGCGGCAGCGGCACCCGCTGGATACCGCAGCAGACCTCACGGCGGCTCACGTCAGGGCGATCGTGCGTGCGTCGCCGGTCGTTCAGGTGATCGTCAGCGGCGCGGGGCGCGACCTCATCGAGGAGGTGCACTGGTCGCTGACACCGCAAGAGCAGGGGCGGTGCCACTGGGACTGGGCGTGGGTCTGGGGGCCGCCCGAGGATCATCTCGCGCACCTGTTCGCGACGATTGGAGCCCCGCAGTTCGTCTTCGGGGGCTATTGGCCACTGCGCCTGATCCAGGCGAGCGGCGCGGCGCTGACGCTCACGCCGCTGCCGTTGCCTGCTGTCACGATCGGCTCAGCCGGTGCCGTGCTGTCAGCGGCGCGCTCGGATGGCGCGTAATCGGTACGCAGTCGTGTCCGGTGGAATCCGGACCGGCTCTCGGAGGTCGCTGCAGCCAGCGGACTTGCAATTGGACCGTGGTGGAGGGTGTTCCTCGTGATGCCGCAACGACTTGCGTGTCTTTCGCGGCGTCGCTTTCTTTGCACTCGTGTGCGCCTCGACTTTGTGAAAAGTTTCACAAACTCTGGCAGATCGGCAGGGTGTCGGACTTCAACGGGTCTCACCGAATGACGCAGCGCAAGAAGTGGGCAGTGATCCCGGGGTTCTTCGTGATCGGGGCCATCGCAGCCGGGCTATCGGCTTGGAGCGGGGCTACCGCACGACAGGCGAGTGCCGCGCAGGCACCCGCCGCCGCCAGCCCGCTGGCGTACCCCACCTTTTCAGGCCTCAGCGGCACGAACCTCGACGGGGTTCGCAACAACACGGAGGCCATGGCGCTGCCGAAGATCACCGGCGACTCCGGCCTGAAGCTCGACCCGGCCAAGGGGCCGTGGGCGTACTCGGGGGCCAGCTCCCCGCAGAACTACTCCCCCGAGCAGCCCGTCAAGTTCCCGCACCCGCAGCATGTGCAGAAGCTTGGCATGAACTGCACCTACTGCCACAACGCGGCCGGCAAGGCGCAGGACCCGGGCCTGCCGCCGGTGAGCAGCTGCATGGGCTGCCACGCCCTCGTCGCCACCGGCAAGCCGGAGATCAAGAAGCTCGCGGCGTACTACGCCAAGGGCCAGCCGGTGCCGTGGGAGCGGATGCACAAGGTGCCGGAGTACGTGCATTTCCCGCACTCCCGCCACTCGAACGCCGGCGTGACCTGCCAGACCTGTCATGGCGAAATCCAGAAGATGACGCAGGTCTTCCAGTACTCCTCGCTGAACATGGGCTGGTGCGTGAACTGTCACATCGAGCGCAAGGCGCGCTACGACTGCAGCACCTGCCACTACTAGTCGCATTGCTCTCGGCGTGATGCGTCTCGCATCACGCCATGTCGTGTTTCACGAGTGAGGATTACTGCATGAGCACTGAGTCGGGAGCGACTGGCGTCAAGCGCCGCGACTTCCTCAAGGTCCTGGGCGTCACTACGGCGGCCACTGCCGTCACCGGATGCAACACGGATCATGTGCGGAAGCTGATCCCGTACGTGGCGAGCCCTGACAATACCACTGCGGGCATCTCGAATTATTTCGCCAGCACCTGCCGCGAGTGCGCGTCGGCGTGTGGCATTCTGGTCGAGACCCGGGACGGCCGCGCCCTCAAGGTCGAGGGCAATCCGAATGCGGAGCTGAACCGTGGCGCCCTCTGCGCCAAGGGCCAGTCGGCGCTGCAGGGGCTCTACAACCCGGACCGGTTCCGCACCCCGATGGCCCGCAAGAACGGCCAGCTGGTGGCGATCACGTGGGACGAGGCGCTCCAGACGCTTGCCGGCAAGCTCGGCGAAGTGCGCAGCAAGGGCCAGGCGGCCAATGCCGTCTTCATCAACCAGCACGAGATCGGCAGTTTCCCGGCGTTCCTCGACACCTGGCTGGCGGGCTACGGCATGCCGGCGCACATCAGCTATGACGCCGATGCACCGGCGTCCGCGATTGCGGGGCACAAGGCCGGGTATGGCGTGGCCTGGCCGACGTTCGATTTCGATGCCGCGTCGCTGATCGTCAGCGTTGGCGCCGATTTCCTCGACGGCTGGGGACCGACGGTGCCCCTGCAGCTGGCGTGGGCTGACGCCCGCGCCAAGATCGAGGGCGCACCGCGTGCCATCTACATCGGCGCCCGTCGGTCGCTGACCGGCCTCAACGCCGACTCGTGGATCGCCTGCCGCCCCGGCTCGGAGCTGGCCATCGTCCAGTTCCTGCGCGGCAACAAGCCGGTGGCCGATGCGGCGTCGGCGTCCGATGTCAGCGTCGCTACGCTCGAAGCACTCAAGGCGGAGATTGCCGGCACGCGCCGCTCGCTCCTGCTCGCCGGCGGCAATGCCGTCGACTCGGCGCAGGTCGCGCTGGAAGTCGCCGAGTACAACAAGTCGCTCGGCAATGTCGGGATCACCGTCAAGCCCGCGCAGCCGCTCGGGGCGTATCAGCGCCTCGACGTGACGGCGGCCGTCTACAACGTGGCCGATCGGATGAATGCCGGCGCGGTGCCGGTGCTCTTCGTACGCGGCGCAAACCCCGTGCACACGCTGCCGAAGTCGGTGAAGTTCGCCGAGGGCATGGGCAAGGTCGGCTTCAAGGTCTCGTTCACGAACGTTCCGGACGAGACGACGGAGCTGGCCGACCTGATCCTCCCCGATCACCACAGCCTCGAGAGCTGGGGTGACGCCGAGCCCACGCCGAACACGATGCACCTGCAGCAGCCGGCGATGGAGCCCGTGTTCCAGAGCCGTGCGACGGCCGACGTGCTGATCGAGGTCGCGAAGAAGGATGCGACGCTCGCCGCGCGCTTTGCCGTCAAGGATTACCGCAACTGGCTGGTGAGCCGTTTCCCGGGTGGACAGGCCGCGCACACGGTCGCGCTGGCCAAGGGCATCGCCACGGGCTCGACGCTGCGCGCCGCCGAGCGGACCGCGGGCGATCTCGGTCGCAAGCCGGCAGCCGGCTTCGCTGGCGCTGGCGACTTCCACCTCGTGATCAATCCGTCGCCCACGCTCGGCACAGGTGCCGGTGCCAACAAGCCGTGGCTGATGGAGCTGCCCGATCCGGTGTCGAAGATCGCGTGGCAGTCGTGGGTCGAGATGCACCCGATGGCGTGCAAGAAGCTCGGTCTGGTCCGCGGTGACCTCGTCACCATCGAGACGGCCGCGGGCAAGGTGACGCTGCCGGTCTACAACTACCTCGGTATCCGGCCCGACACGATCGCCGTCACGCTCGGCTACGGTCATCGCAGCCAGACGAACAAGAAGTTCGACACGGACGGTGACCGGAAGGTGCCGTTCTACAGCGGCTATGGTCGCTACGCCGAGGGCGTCGGCATCAATGCCGTGGACCTCGTCTCGGGTGACACCGACGCGGTGGCCGGCTCGATCGCCTACAGCAGCATGAAGGCGAAGGTGACGAAGACGGGCGAGAACACGGACCTGATCACGACCGAAGGCTCGGCACGTCAGCACTCGCGGGGCATTGGCCAGGCCACGACGCTGGCGGCCCTGGTTGCCAGCCGCACGCAGAAGGAATCAGGGCACGGTGCCGCCGCTGGCAGCACGACGCAGCACGACGCCGACGTGTCGGAGGAAGGTGCCGAGCACGGCGGCCAGGGTCCGAAGGAGTGGGGCGGGAACGAGCACGAGTTCGTCGGCGGTGCGCCGACCGAGTTCCTGCCGGGCTTGAAGAGTCCTGTCGCCAACGATGCGCAGGGCGATTTGGGCGATCAGGAGTCGAAGGACAAGCAGATGTACTCCACGAAGCACTGGAGCGGCATGGCAAAGCGCCGCTGGGCCATGACGGTGGACCTGAGCCGCTGCACCGGCTGCTCGGCCTGCGTCACGGCCTGCTACGCGGAGAACAACATCCCGACGGTGGGGGCGAGCTGGCAGGGTCGCGCCCTCTCCCCGACGGTGTGGGACACGCGGCCGGGTGCAAACATCCTGAAGGGCCGCGAGATGGCGTGGATCCGCCTCGAGCGCTACTTCGAGGGCGCCGACGATTCGGAGAATGTGTTCGATCCCGGCTTCGACACGCGCTTCGTACCGATGATGTGCCAGCACTGCGGCAACGCGCCGTGCGAGCCCGTCTGCCCGGTGTATGCGACGTACCACTCGCCGGACGGCCTGAACGTGCAGGTCTACAACCGCTGCGTGGGCACGCGCTACTGCAGCAACAACTGCCCGTACAAGGTCCGCTACTACAACTGGTTCGGGTATGGTGAGCCGGGCCGCCGTCAGTACGCGTTCCCCGAGCCGATGCAGATGCAGCTCAACCCGGACGTGACCGTTCGCGGCAAGGGCGTCATGGAGAAGTGCACGTTCTGCGTGCAGCGCATCCGCGAGGCGGAGACGCGGGCGGATCTGGAGCACCGTCCGTTGCAGGCTGACGAGTTCACGACGGCCTGCGCGCAGGCCTGCCCGTCGCGGGCGATCACGTTCGGCGACGCGGCAGATCCGGCGTGGACGGTGGCACGGCAGGTCGAGGATGAGCGAGCGTACCACGTCTTCGAGGTGCTCAACACCTATACGGCGGTGGTCTACCTGAAGAAGATCAACCACACGGTCGAGGCCTGACCCGAATGGCGACGACTGCGAAGCCCGTAGTGGGCAAGATCAAGCGCCCGAACATTCCTGCGGCGGGGATTCAGGTTCCCGCGGTGTCCTCGTTTGAGCAGGTCGACAACGAGATTCTCGCCACCCTCAAGCCGAGCCCCAAGTGGTTCATGGGCCTCGGGCTGGCGATCGCGGCGATGCTGGTGGGTGCCTCGGCCTGGACGTTCCAGATCTACTGGGGCCTTGGCAACGCCGGCTACGTGCCGCCGGTGATGTGGGGCGTGTACATCATCACGTTCGTGTTCTGGGTGGGTATCGGCCACGCGGGGACGCTGATTTCGGCCATTCTCTACCTGTTCCGTGCCGGATTCCGCACGACGATCTATCGGGCATCGGAAGCGATGACGGTGTTCGCGGTGATGACGGCGGGTCTCTTCCCGATCATTCACATCGGGCGGCCCTGGAAGTTCTTCTGGCTGATCCCGTATCCCAACTGGCGCCTGCTCTTCCCGCAGTTCAAGAGCCCGCTGTTGTGGGACGTGTTCGCCATCTCGACCTACCTCACCATCTCGACGACGTTCCTGTACCTGGGCCTGATCCCCGACTTCGCGGTCATGCGCGACAAGGAGACCAACCCGGTCCGGAAGCGGATCTTCGGCATCCTCTCGCTCGGCTGGAAGAACACCGATCGCGAGTGGCGGCACTTCGCCAAGATGTACATGTTCCTGGCGGCGTTCAGCACCCCGCTGGTGCTCTCGGTGCACTCCGTCGTGTCGTTCGACTTCGCGATGGCGCTGACGCCCGGCTGGCACACGACGATCTTCCCGCCGTACTTCGTCGGCGGTGCCATCTTCTCCGGTTTCGCGATGGTGTGGACCATCCTGATCCCGATCCGGAAGTGGTGGAACCTCGAGCACTACGTCACGCTCAACCACCTCGACGCCACGGCCAAGGTCGTGCTGTTCACGTCGATCATGGTGGGCTGCGGCTACATGTCCGAGTTCTTCATCGCCTGGTTCTCAGGCGTGGCACCGGAGCAGGAGTACTTCTGGAACCGCGTGTTCGGCCAGTGGTGGTGGAGCGCCTGGATCCTGCTGCTCTGCAACATGATCTTCCCGCTCTCGCTGTTCTCGCAGAAGCTCCGCCGCAATCCGACCTGGCTCTGGATCCTGTCGATCATCATCAACATCGGCATGTGGTACGAGCGGTTCGTGATCGTGGTGCCGTCGTTGAGCCATGAGTTCGAGCCGTGGCAGTGGACGAACTACATGCCCAGCTGGATCGACATGTGCTTCCTGGTGGGCTCCTTCGGCTGGTTCTTCATGTGGTTCCTGCTGTTCATCAAGCAGATGCCCGTGATCGCCATTGCCGAGGTCAAGGAGATCGTCCCGCCGAAGATGAAGAACGATCATGGAGGGCACCACTGATGCAGGGCGTCCTGGCAGTCTTTCCGCAGCTCGATGCACTCTGCGATGCGATCCGTGACCTCAAGGCCAAGCGCGTGCCGAAGGTCACGGTGTATTCGCCGACGATCCAGCATGAGATCGACGATGCGATCGATGCACCCACCAGCGTGGTGCGCGTGTTCACGCTGATCGGCGCCGCGTGCGGCGTCACGTTCGGCTACTGGATCTCGATCTGGTCGTCGCAGTACTGGTCGCTGCAGGTCGGCGGCAAGGCGATCGCGAGCTGGATCCCGTACACGATCATGGGTTTCGAAATGTTCGTCATGGTCGGCTGCCTGAGCACGGTGGCCGGCATGTTCATCAATGCCAAGATCCCGCGCCTCGTCACGAATTTCGGCTACGACAAGCGATTCTCCCATGGCGACTATGGGATCTGGATCGAGACGACGCCCGACAAGTTCGCGGAGCTCGAGAGCACGTTGAAGGCCCACGGGGCCGTGGAGGTTCACGGTGAGCGCTAAGTACTCGCGCGCGGCGGCGACCGCGCTGATGCCGCTGGCATTCGGCGCCTGCTCGTGGTTCACGGATTTCCGTGACCAGCCCGCCATCCAGCCGTGGGACTCGGTCGCGGACACCATCGCGCCGCGTGGCCAGCCGGTGAATTCGGTCCCGGTGACCGGTTTGCAGACCCCGGGTTACACGTTCAGCTACGCCGCGCTGCCGAACGTGATCGACTCGTTCTCGGTGGTGCCGAACCCGAAGGCGCCGTCCTCGATGACGGCGGCCGAACTGGACTCGTCGCTGGCCAACGGACGCCGCTACTACCAGGTGAACTGCGCCGTCTGCCATGGTGATGCGGGCATCGGCAATGGCCCGGCCACGAAGTACGGCGTGCCGGGGATCAACCTGATGACCGACATGACCAAGGCGCGTGCTGACGGCTACATCTACGGCATGCTTCGCAACGGTCGCGGCTCGATGCCGAGTTACAACCGCATCGAGGAGCCGGATCGCTGGGACGTGGTGAACTACGTGCGTGGCCTGCAGGGCGCGCTCGGCCGCACCGTGCCAATCGGTCCGCTCGGCCACCCGGGCCAGACTGGTTTCACCATTCCGACCTACACGCGCACCGCACCCACGCGGCCGGCGCCGATGTACCGTCCCAGCGCCGCCACGCCCGTCGCACCGCGACCGGCTGGTGAGCTGACGACTGCAAAGCCCATGGAGCAGGGGGCGCACAAGTGAGCATTCACAATCCGACGTATCCGCCCAAGGCCGAGCTGATCGCTGCGTCGTCCAAGCCGATCGCCGGCTGGATCAAGAGTGCGGCGCTTGGCGCGCTGGTGGTGGGTGTGCTGACCTTCGCGGCCGGCATCTTCACCTCGCCCGACCGCATCTGGCGCGCGTTCCATTACCACTGGCTGTACTTCAGCGCGATCAGCTCCGGCGCCGTCATGTTCGTCGGCATCTTCCGCATCGTCACCGCCCGCTGGTCCCGCTCGATCGCCCGCATGATGGAAGGCTACGCCGCCTTCCTCCCGTTCTCTTGGCTGTTCCTCGTGCTGAGCGTGACCGTCGGCGGGAACCACATCTTCCCGTGGGTCGCCGACCCGAACGCGCTGCCGAACAGCGAGCGCATGTTCTGGCTTGGCAATCATGCCTTCTTCGCCCTCCGCGAGATCGGCATCCTGACGGTGCTGTACGCGCTGCAGCTCTGGTTCGTCTACAACTCGCTCCGCATCGACGTCGCGCAGCTGCCCGAGGGCGGCGCCGGGTGGGCCGCCGGCCTGCGCGCCCGCATGCGGGCAGGCTGGGGTGAGGAGCGCCGCGAGCTGCACAATCAGCATTCGCTGCAGGGCAAGATCGCCGTCGCGATGGCGATCGTGTTCGGCTTCGGCTGGATGCTGCTCCACTACGACCTGTCGATGGCGCTGGATGTGTTCTTCTTTTCGACGCTGTGGGGCTGGTGGAGCTTCATGACCGGCATCCTCGGCTTCCTGATGAGCTTCAGCCTGATCTTCTTCATGTGGCGGAAGCACTTCGACAACGCCGTCATCAACGAAATCCTCGGTGACCAGCAGATCCACGATCTCGGAAAGCTTCGATTCGCCTGGACGGCGTTCTGGGGCTACACCACGTTCGCGCAGCTCCTGATCATCTGGTACGGCAACATCGGCGAGGAGACGCACTTCTTCCGCCTGCGCCTGATCAACCCGTGGCTGCCGGTGACGTTCTCGGTCCTGATGCTCGTGTTCGTGGCACCGTTCCCGGGCCTGATCTCGAAGGCCGCCAAGATGTTCATTCCCACCAACATCCTGTTCGCCCTCGTCTCGCTGACGGGCACTTACCTGCAGCGCTACATCGAGGTCTATCCCTCGCTGTACGGCGTGCCGACCGACGTGCCGTTCGGCTGGCAGGAACTCGGAATGCTGGCGATGTACCTCGGTCTCTGGATCACCTGCTACACACAGTTCTTCGAGGCCTTCCCGCGCCTGCGTATCAGCTGGATGACGTCGAAGTACCGGGACGAAGTGCAGATCCCGGTGGATGTGCGAACGATGGAGCCGCTGCCCGCACACGAGTAGCAACGGTGCAGTGGTTGGTGTCGCCCTGGCTGAGAGTCCGGGCGACACCGGCGGTTCGGGGTTGAAGCAGTGCGCTGGATTTGGTACGTTTGCTGAACGTGGAAGGCAGCACGTCGGGGGTCTAGCTCATCTGGTAGAGCAATTGCTTTGCAAGCAATAGGTGCGGGGTTCGAGTCCCCGGACCTCCATGGAACGGCGACGGCCCCGATCACTCGGGGCCGTCGTCGTTTCTGCTCAACTGAAAGGGTGTCGGAGCATCGCGCGCACCGTCGCCGCCGTCAGCGCCAGTCGCGCGACACCGTCCATTCCGATGTGCGCGTGAATTCCTCTCCCGTGACGACCTTTCGCCTGCGGCGCAGGGCAGTCGTGACGGCGCGTCCTGCCAGCACCCCGGCCGCCAGCGAGACACCGATCAGCGCCACCTTGAACGCGGTCTCGATGCCGGTCACGACCTTCTGCTGCGAGAAGCTCGTCACGCTGCGGAGCCCGATGCTCCCTGGCACGAGGATCAGCAGGCCGGGGACGATGGTGACGATCGGCGTGGTGTCACGCCGGCGCGCCACGAAGGTGCTGCCCGCGCTGACCATCAGTGCCCCCAGGAACGCGCCAAGCTCCTCACCCAGCGCCTGACCCGCAAAGCGCGAGGTCAGGTAGGCCGTCGAGGAGGCGAGGACGATCCATGGCGCCTCCTTCCCGTCGGCCTGAAGCAGCACGGTGAAGCAGAGCGGTGCGATCAGCACGCCGAGTGCCTGCGCCCACCACGGCAGCGCGGCATTGCCAACGTGCAGCACGACATCGTGCATCGTCAGCCATCCCCCGACCCATGCGCCCAGCTTGGTCCCGAGAGCGACCCCGAACCCGAGGCCCAGGAAGGTGACGAGAGCGCCGCTGAGCCGGGCCGTGCCGCTGGCCAGATGTCGCGTGGAGAGCTCGATCAGGCCGTTCGTGAACGTCATGCCCGGCAGCAGGACCACCAGGCCGGCCACGGTGATCGCGTAGCCGGCGCCGCTGTCCGTGAGTGCGGCGAAGAGCTGTGCCCCGGTCGCGACGGCAAAGGCGCTCAGCGGCTCCTCGATGTCGAGCCACTCGGTGCGGCGCCGGCTCCGCGTGACGATGGCACCGCAGAGCAAACCGAGCAGTGCGGCACCGACGAGGTCGGCCACGCCAACCTTGAGGAAGCTGGCGACGGCGACGGAGACGAGCACGAAGGCCACCAGCACCTGACGCACGTCCCAGCGCGGTGGTTCGTTCAACAGCGCGTCGATGCGCTGCGAGCCCTCCACCGGCCCCAGTGTGCCGTACACGACGTCGCGCGCGATGCGATCGAGACCTGCCAGATGGCTCAGGTTCGTGGAGCCCGGCTCGGCGCGGATCAGGTGCGTGCGCTGTGCGTCCGGCGGTCCGAAGCCGGCCATGATGGACGTGGGCGTGGAGAAGAACTGCGCTTCCAGCCCCAGCTTGCGCGAGACGTCGGATAACGTGGCCTCGAGCCGGTGGGCGGAAAAGCCCGCATTGTGCAGCGCGCGCCCGAGCCGAAGGATGAAGCCGACGGATTCGCCACTGGCGGATGCCGGCGCTGGGGCGGGAACGACGTCGGGTCCAGTCGGCGCAGGGGAGTTCATCACGGTGTCAGTGTACCCCGGGCACAGGTGCGCAGGCAGGGGATGCCCTCCCATTTGCCGGCGCACCCGGCATCTTGTCCGCTCGCTGCCGACGTGCGGACAGCGATCGACCTGACCCACGACACGATCGGAGTGTTCATGCCCATCCCCGCCGTCGGCACCGCCGCCCCGGATTTCACGCTCAACTCGACCAGCGGCCAAGCCGTCACCCTGTCGCAGTTCGCCGGCCAGGGTCGCGTGTTGCTCGCGTTCTTCCCGCTGGCCTTCACCAGCGTCTGCACGGCAGAGATGTGCGCCTTCACGGATGACTACGCCAGCTTCACCGCAGCAGGTGTGACGGTGTTGCCGATCAGCGTGGACAGTGTGCCAACGCTGAAGGAGTTCAAGGCGAAGCACCACATCTCCGTGGACCTGCTCAGCGACTTCAAGCGCGAGGCCAGCCGTGCCTACGGAACCCTGCTGGAGGAGCTCAACTTCTCCAACCGTGCGTACTTCCTGATCGATGCCGAGGGGATCGTGCGCTGGGTGCATGTTGAGGACTCCCCGGGGAAGAGCCGTACCAACGCCGAGATCCTGGCGGCGATTGCGGGCTGAGCCGTTGGGAGACGCGCAGCGGTGGCAGCCGGCGCCATGTCGCTGCGCGATGGCGGTTGGTCGCGCGTGATCAGGGACCGGTGCCGGCGGTGACCGGGTGTACCATCGATGCCATGCAGACCGCGCCCGCTGCGATTCATGCCGTCTTTGCGACGCTCGTCCGCGCCACCGTCGATGCGCGGACGACCGTGGTGTTGCGCGCGCGCCGTCCCGCGCAGGCGGAGGCGCTGGCCCGCTGGCTGACGGCGGCGCATGGGAGCCGTCGCATGGTGCTGGCGTCGCCCTCGGCATCGGCCGAGGTCGAGGTGCGGCTGCCGGCGAGGCTGGCGTGGCCGCCCGTGCCGTCCGGTGGGAGGCCGGTGGACCTCCCCGTGCGGGCCGCACCGGTCCACCTTTCCCGCGTGTCCCACGTCACCCTGCACGATCCCCGCTGATGCGCATTCTCGTCATCGAAGATGATCCCATCGTCGGCCAGTTCGTGAAGCGCGGGCTGGAGGAGCAGCAGTGGACCGTGGACCTCGAGTCCGACGGCGAATCCGGCGAGCGCGCGGCGGGGCAGGGTGATGCGTACGACCTGATCATCCTCGACATGCGCCTGCCGGGCAAGGATGGTCTGTCGGTGCTGCGGACGCTGCGCTCCCGCGGCTTTCAGCGCCCCGTGCTGGTGCTCACCGCGCAGGATGCGGTGGACGCGAAGGTGCTGACCCTGCGCTCCGGTGCAGACGACTACGTCACCAAGCCGTTTGCCTTCGAGGAGCTGCTGGCGCGCATCGAGGCGCTCTCGCGCCGGCCGCGGCAACTCGCGTCGCCGCGCCTCGAGGTGGCAGACCTGATGGTCGACCTCGACACGCGCGAGGTGGCGCGGGGCGGCATGCGCATCGAGCTCACGCCCAAGGAGTTCAAGGTGCTGGAGTACCTGATGCGGCATCCGGGTCGTGTCATGAGCCGGACGCTGATCACCGAATACGCGTGGGGCTATCACTTCGATCCCGGGACCAACATCGTGGACGTGGTGATCACGCACCTGCGCAAGAAGGTGGATGCGACGCATGAGCAGAAGCTGATCGGCACGGTGCGCGGCGTGGGATACGTGATCAAGGAGTGAGCCGGTGATCCGATCGATCCGTGCCCGCGTGACGCTGCTGTTCGTGCTGGCGTTGCTGGTGCTGGTGTTCGTCTTCGCCGGTGGCATCTGGGTCCGGCGCAAGGACACGGCCTACTATCGCGAGCTGCAGCGCTACGTGCAGTCGCAGGCGGAGCTGGCGATCCGCATCATCATGCAGGCCGAGGCGCGCGGTCCGGCGACGGTGCTCCGCGATCCGCTCATCGGCGAGCAGCTCACGTCGGAGCTGGCCAGCGCGATGGAGGTGATCCCCGACTACCTGTTGGTGCTGGACAACAAGGGGCGGGCCGTCTACGTGTCGGCGAAGGCGCGCGCGCTGCCGCAGGACGAACTGCTGGTGCTGCTCGAGCGATCGCTCAACATCGAGGCGGACTCGACGCGCGCCACGCTGCTGACGCTGCGGTCGGACCAGATCTTCCTGTCGGCGCGCGACGAGAAGGACCCCGGCACGCCGATCGAGCGCATCGTGGCGGGGAGCTCGACCAGCACCACCGAGGCACTCTGGCGCGATCTCCTGCGCTCCATGCTGATGCTGGTGCCGGTGGTGCTGGTGATGGGGGGCGCCGCGGCGTACATCATCGGTGGCGTGGCGGTCCGGCCGATCACGGGCATCATCAGCGAGCTGGAAGCCATCACCGACGGTCGCTCACTGCACCGACGGCTGGGCGGGGCCGATGCGCAGGGCGACGAGCTGGCGCGCCTGACCAGCACGCTGAACGCGATGATCGGCCGCCTCGAGAACAGCTTCGGCGGGCTGCGCCGTTTCACTGCGGACGCCAGCCATGAGCTCAAGACGCCCCTCACCGTGCTGCGCGCGAGCATCGAGCGCGCGATGATGGCGCGGCGCGGCAGCAACGAGCAGATGGAGTATCTCGAGCAGGCGCTGAACGAGGTGACGCGGATGGCGGACCTGGTCAACAGCCTGCTCAGCCTCGCCCGTGCCGACGAGGGCCGCTTCGACCTCGTGCGCGACGTGGTACTGATGGATGCGATGCTGCGCGACATCGCCGAGACGGCGACGATCCTGGGGGAGCCGGGCGGGATCGAGGTGCGCGTGACGGAGTGTGATCCGTTGACGGTGGAAGGCGATGCGCCCCGTCTGAGGCAGCTGCTCCTGAACCTCGTCGAGAACGCGATCAAGTACACCTCCGTCGGGGGCACGATCGAGCTGTCGCTGTCGGCCGAGGGCAGTTCGGCGATTTTGACCGTGAAGGACACCGGCATCGGCATCGCGGCGGCCGATCTCCCGTTCATCTTCGAGCGATTCTGGCGCGCGGACCGGGCGCGCTCACGCACCAGCGGCCGTGGTGGCACGGGGCTGGGGCTGGCGATCAGTGCCTACATCGCGCAGGCGCACGGCGGCACCTTGACGGCCCAGAGCCGGCTCGGTCGCGGCAGCACCTTCACGCTCACGCTTCCCGGCGCGGTGCGGCACGATGCCGACGTTGCGGCTGGGCCAGCCACGCCGACACGTATCGCCTGATTCGGCGTAGCGCACTGTTGCGCCTGACGCAACCGGCACGGATTGCCGGGCGCACGCGGAAAATGTTGACCGGTTCATGGATGCTTAAGCGAATCGTAATGCTGCTCCCGTCGCGTGCGTGCTGCACACTGATGACTATTGCGGTGTCCCGTTCGACCATCATCCGGATCAAGGGAGAGGGTGGATGTTCGATCAATTGCTCGAAACGAAGGCCAAGAAGCAGCGCAGCACTGGAGGCACGGTCATTTCGATCATCGTGCACTCGGCGCTCGTGGTGGCCGCCGTCATTCTGACCAAGAAGACGGCGGACGCGCTCGAGAAGCCGAAGGAGGAAAAGGTCACGATCGTCGAGAACAAGAAGGAGCCGGAGCCCGAGAAGCCGAAGGAGCAGCCGAAGCAGCAGGAAGTCGTGGCGCAGGTTGCGCCGCCGAAGGGCTTCCAGGTGCTGACGCCCCCGATCACGATTCCGGATGTGATCCCGGACGTCGACCTGAGCCGGAAGGCGACCGATGAGGCCGACTTCAGCGGCAAGGGTGTGCAGGGCGGCGTGGCAAAGGGTGTGGAAGGCGGCACGGGTCCGGTGATCAGCGACCAGCCGTACTTCGACTTCCAGGTCGAGAAGGCGGCCGCGGCGATTCCGGGCAGCGGCAACCCCGCCTATCCGGAAATGCTCAAGAGCTCCGGCGTCGAGGGCGAAGCCCTGGTGCAGTTCATCGTCGACACGACGGGTCGCGCCGAGCTCGGTTCGTTCAAGGTGCTGCGTGCGTCGCATGACGCATTCGGTCAGGCCGTGAGGGCTGCGCTGCCGCGCATGCGCTTCCTCCCGGCGGAAATCGGCGGCCGCAGGGTCCGCATGCTGGTGCAGCAGCCGTTCGCGTTCGCCCTCAACAAGTAGACCCGGCTCCGCCCGGCCATTTCACACCAACCAGTACTGGGGGTTTCCGATGGATCTGTCAATGGTGGAGCTGTATCAGTCGATGGGCATGTTCGCCAAGGGCATCGTGTTCACGCTGCTGGCGATGTCGATGTGGTCGCTCACGGTCATGTTCTCGAAGTGGTGGTCGCTCCGTGCCGCGAAGGCCGAGACGATCAAGTTTGCCCCCGAGTTCTCGCAGTTCCTCGAGGAAGACAACCTCGGCGAGGCGATCAAGCTGGCTGAGACGTACAAGAAGTCGCATGTCGCACGTGTGCTCGGTGGCGCGCTCGGTGAGATCCGCCCGCTGATCCAGGACGGCTCGGTGACGGTGTCGGACATCAATACGGCAGAGCGCGCGGTCGAGCGCGAAATGCTGATGACGGTCGTCGGTCTCAAGCGCGGCAACGCTGTGCTCGCGACAGTGGGTGCCACGGCGCCGTTCGTCGGTCTGCTCGGCACGACGATGGGAATCGTGAACGCGTTCACGGGCATGGCCGCCTCCGGCTCGGGCGGTATCGCCTCGATCTCGGCCGGTGTCGCCGAAGCCCTCATCACGACCGCCTTCGGCCTGATCGTGGCCATCCCCGCGGTGTGGGCGTACAACTACTTCCAGACGAAGATCGACAACCTCACGGCCGAAATGACGTACACCTCGAAGGAGATGATCGACTATCTCATCAAGGGCGTCTCCGGCGAGTTCGGTCGGTCCCGCTTCACCCGCGAGTTCAATACGACGGCTGGCGGCCAGAAGCCGATGACCTGAGCCTGACTCACCGCTAACGAGGGAGCGTCACCATGGGGATGTCTGCAGGCGGCGGGGGGTCGGTCAAGGCCGAACCCAACGTCACCCCGATGATCGACGTCATGCTCGTGCTCCTGATCATCTTCATGATCGTGGTGCCGCAGATTGCCGCTGGCTTCAAGGCAAGTCCGCCGAAGGGCCAGAACATCAAGCAGCACCCCGAAGATGAGAACACCGATCAGGTGCTCGGCATCGACAAGGATGGGCAGTACTACCTGAACAAGAAGCCGATCAAGAACGAGGATCTCGAGGCGCTGGTCACGCAGATCTTTGCGGCGCGCACGATCGACAAGATCATGTACGTCAAGGCCGATGCAGGGTTGCCGTACTTCAAGGTGCAGGATGCGCTCGACATCATCGCGAAGGGTGGGGTGCGCGTCTCTGGCCTGATCACCGACCAGACGCCCGGCACCGAGTCCACGATTCCAGGTGATTCGCCGAAGAACGCCTCCAACCCGCTCGACCTCAGCGGAGGAAAGAAGTAATGGCGATGAGCGCTGGAGATTCGGAAGGCGGGCTGACGAACGACATCAACGTCACACCGATGATCGACGTGCTGCTCGTGCTGCTGATCATCTTCATGGTGATCGTGCCGATGGCCCGGAAGACGATCGACGTGCAGCTGCCCGATCCGACGCCGCAGCCGCAGCCGCCGGGCCCGCCGCCCGACAACATCGTGCTGACGGTGATGCCGGGTGGCAAGTTCAAGATCAACTCGGAGGAGCAGACGCGAGCTGCGCTGCCGGGTCGGTTGAAGGAGGTGTATGAAGGTCGGCCCGACAAGCTGATCTTCATCAAGGGCGACTCCACGGCCGTGTATCAGGACGTGATCTACGCCATGGACGTCGCGCGCGGTGCCGGCGTGAAGGTCATCGGCCACATGCCGAAGACAGCACCCTAGGCCGTCGACGACAGTGACGCAGATGGGCGATCGGGCACGGTGCCCGATCGCCCATTTGTCTGTGCCGGACGAACCTTTCCCGCCGCGTCGGGCGTACAACCTCGAGCATGCCTTCCCCCCATCCAGCCGATGCACGACAGCAGCCTGCCTGAAGACGCCGACGTCACGCCTCGCCCGCACGGTGAGCGGCCGAAGCTGCGCCCGCTCATCGGCGTGCCCGAGGGAGTGCTCAAGGAGAACCGGCGTCGCGGAGCGGCCGTCGCGATCTTCTCGCACCTGCTCATCATTTTTCTGCTCGTGTTCCGCTTCCACCGGGAAATCACGGAAGCGCTGACGGAAGGCGCAGGTGGTGCCGGGCCAGCTGGTGGCGGCGGCGGTGGTCGTGGTGGTTCGCCGATGATCCCGGAGCGCATCCAGCGCGTCCAGATGCCCGCCGCCGCCGCGCCGCCGCCGACGCCCAGCGTCCTGCCGCCGCTGGTGACGGTGCCGCCCGTCAAGCCGCCGCCCGAGCAGCCCACGGTGCAGACGCCGACTCCGGCGCCACCTGCAGCCACGCCGGCACCCGAGGCGCCAGCTGCACCGGCGGCGGCCGCACCGGGGGCCGGTGCAGGGGCGGGGAGCGGGAACGATCCTGGTCCCGGCACCGGCCCGGGCACCGGCGGAGGCACCGGCACCGGCGCCGGTACCGGAACCGGATCGAGCTCAGGGCCGGGCACGGGCGGTGGCAATGCCACCATCTATCCCCCCACCCCCCGTGCGCTCTTCGTGCCGCCCAATGGCACACCGCGCCGGCTCAAAGGCAAGACGATCGTCATCGAGCTCGAGGTGGACGAGACAGGCAAGGTGGTGGCGGCGGAGTTTGCACCGCGGTCTGGCGATGGCGGCTATGACGACCAGTTTCTGGCCAGCCTGCGCGAGCAGCGATTCAGGCCTGCGGTACGGGCGAACGGCCAACCGGTCAAGTTCACCTACCGGTACGAGATTCTGCTGTAGGGCGGGCCATGCGGTCCGCCCTTCTTGCGTCGGCGCCCTTGCAGTGCACCCATGCGCCGTCAGGGCACGCGACACGACCGAAAACGTGTGCCGTGTCACAACTGGTTCAGCGCCGATCCCGTGCGTAGCTTGCCGCATTCTGTTGCCCGTACCGCCATTGGTACGAAGGTGCGGTTACCCTCCCAGATCACCACAGCATGCCGCAACTCCGCGACGCAGGTGCCACCGCGTCGGACGCAGGTCAGGCAGGTGAATCGGCACCGGGCGCAGGCGGCTTCATCGCGGCATTGACGCTCACCGACGCCGCCATGCTGGTGGCCGGGTCGATGATCGGGTCGGGCATCTTCATCGTGTCGGCCGACATCGCCCGCTCCGTCGTCTCGCCGTTCTGGCTGCTGATGGCGTGGGTGCTGACGGGGGCGATCACGATGGCCGGCGCGCTGTCGCTGGCTGAACTTGCCGCGATGTTTCCGCGGGCCGGTGGCCAATACGTCTTCCTCAAGGAGGCGATGGGACCGGTGATGGGATTCCTGTTCGGGTGGACGCTCTTCGTCGTGATCCAGACCGGCACCATCGCCGCCGTTGCGGTGGCCTTCGGTCGCTTCCTCGGCGTGCTCTGGCCGTCCATCACGCCAGATCGATTCGCCTGGTTTCCGCACTCCGACGTCTGCGTGGCGTGGCTTGGCTGCAAGGCGCCCGGCAATGCCATTCTGCTTGGGCTCTCGCCGCAGCGCCTCGTTGCCCTCCTCAGCGTCTGGGTGCTGACCTGGGTGAACCTGCGCGGCGTGCAGGGTGGCAAGGTCTTGCAGACCATCCTGACCGCGGCCAAGCTCCTCGGACTGGCGATGATCGTCGTGCTCGGCATACTGGTCGGGCGCAACGCCGAGGCGATCAGCGCGAACTTCTCCGGTGGCAACTTCTTCGGACATGTGCCGCTGACGGGCGGGTTCGTGCTTGCGTTCGGCACGGCGCTGGTGGGATCGCTGTTTTCGAGTACGGCGTGGCTTGGTGTCACGTCCGCAGCCAGTGAGGTGCGTGACCCGCGCCGGAACCTGCCGCGTGCACTGCTGCTCGGCACGGGCGTGGTCACGCTGCTGTACGTCACCTGCAACCTCGCCTACCTGCTGGTGCTGCCGATCGGCGGCACGGCCGAGGGGGCGACGGTGCTGGCACGCGGGATCGCGCACGCGACGCAGGATCGCGTCGGTGTCGCTGCGGCCGAGATGATCTTCGGGGCGAGCGCCGGGACCGTGATGGCGTGCCTGATCCTCGTGTCGACCTTCGGCTGCAACAATGGGCTGATCCTCGCCGGCTCGCGCGTCTTCTACGCCATGGCGAAGGACGGCATGTTCTTCCGCAGTGCAGGGACGCTGAATCGCAACGGTGTGCCCGCCCGCGCCATGCTCCTGCAGGGCGTCTGGACGTCGTTGCTCTGTCTGAGCGGGACATACGGCCAGCTGCTCGACTACGTCGTGTTCGCGGAGCTTGCCTTTTACGCGCTCACCACGGTCGGCCTGTTCATGCTCCGGCGCTCGCGCCCGAACGTGGAACGACCCTACCGGGCCGTGGCCTATCCCGTGCTCCCCGCGCTTTACATCGCCGCCTGCGCCGGCGTCGCCCTGCTGCTGCTGATTTCGGACAAGACCCGCGCCCAGGCCGTGTCGGGGCTCGTGCTCGTCCTGCTGGGACTTCCTGTGTACGTGATGACGCGGCGCGCGACGCTCGCCGCTGCCTGACTCCCTCCCCTCAACCGCCACTTCCGTCATGAACGCTTCGCAGTCCTCACTTCTTGGCATCATCATCGGCGGCAGCGTGATCGCGCTGGTGTTCGCCGGGTTTCTGGCACGATGGGTTCTCGCGCGGGGCACCGGCACCGATGCCATGCGTGCGATCTCCGACGCGATCCAGGAGGGCGCAGAAGCGTACCTCGCGCGTCAGAACAAGACGATCGGCGTGCTCGCGATCGCCGTCGCCGCGTTGCTGTTTGTCGGCTACGGGCTGCTGCGTGAGACGACCGCCAGCGATCCGGTGTCCGACCCCAAGGTGCTGGCGCTGTTCGTGACGCTCTCATTCTTCCTCGGGGCGCTCAGCTCCGGCATCGCCGGCTACATGGGCATGTGGGTGTCGATCCGCACCAACATCCGCGTCGCCAGTGCGGCGATGGAGTCGCTGAACGCCGCGCTCCAGACGGCGCTCCGCGGTGGCGCCGTGTCGGGCCTGTTCACCGTCTCGATGTCGCTGCTCGGCGTGGGCGGCCTGTTCGCCATCATCACGCTGCTGGCGCCGGCAGGCATGGACGCGAACGCATGGGCACCGAAGATCCCCTTCCTGATCGTCGGCTACGGCTTCGGCGCGAGCTTCGTCGCGCTCTTCGCGCAGCTCGGTGGTGGCATCTACACCAAGGCGGCCGACGTCGGCGCCGACCTGGTGGGCAAGGTGGAAGCCGGCATTCCCGAGGACGATCCGCGCAATCCTGCCGTGATCGCGGACCTCGTCGGTGACAACGTCGGCGACTGCGCCGGCCGCGGCGCCGACCTGTTCGAGAGCACGGCCGCCGAGAACATCGGCGCGATGATTCTTGGCGTGGCGCTGTACAAGTTCTTCGGCATCAACGGCATCCTCTTCCCGCTGGTGATCGGCGCCCTCGGGCTGCTCTGCTCCATCGTGGGCGTGATGACGGTCAGCACGAAGGAGGACGCCGATCCGATGGCCGCGTTGAATCGCGGCTACTACATCACCGCGGCACTGGTTGCGGTGATGTTCTTCTTCGTCGCGCGGTGGCTGCTGGCGACCCCCGAGGCCCCCGACGCCTGGCTGAGCTTCTTCTGGTGTGGCCTGATCGGCATCGTGACGTCGATCGCGTTCGTGTTCATCACGCAGTACTACACCGAGTACCGCTACCGCCCGGTGCTGTCCATTGCCGATGCCAGCCAGACCGGCCCGGCCACGAACATCATCATGGGCCTCGCCGTCGGCATGGAATCGACCGTGCTGCCGGTGATCACGATCGGGATCGCGCTGCTCTCCAGCTTCATGATCGGCCGTGGCAGTGGCCTGATGGAGAATGGCGTTGCCGTTGGTGGTCTCTTCGGGACGGCAGTGGCAACGATGGGCATGCTCGGCACCGCCGGCTACATCCTCGCGATGGATGTGTTCGGCCCGATCACCGATAACGCCGGTGGCATCGTCGAGATGTCGCAACAGCCGCCCGAGATCCGCGACAAGACGGATCGTCTGGACTCGGTGGGCAATACGACGAAGGCGCTGACGAAGGGCTACGCGATCGGCTCGGCGGCGCTGGCGGCCTTCCTGCTGTTCTCGGCGTATCTCGACGAAGTGAAGAACATGACCGGCTCGCCACTCTCGGTGGACCTGTCCAAGCCGCAGGTGTTCGTCTCGGCCCTGCTCGGTGGCATGCTGGTGTTCTGGTTCTCGTCGCTGGCCATGAAGGCGGTGTCCACTGCGGCGCAATCGGTGATCGAGGAGGTGCGTCGCCAGTTCCGTGAGCGCCCAGGCATCATGTTGTATACCGAGAAGCCGGACTACGCCGCCTGCGTCGATATCGTGACCAAGGGCGCGCTGCGCGCGATGGTGCTGCCGGGCGCACTGGTCGTGAGCTTCCCGATCATCGTGGGCGTGCTGTTCAAGTACCTCGGTGCACCGGGCGAGCGTCTCGGCGCAGAGGCGGTGGCTGGATTCCTGATGATCTCGACCGTGGTCGGTATCCTCATGGCCGGCTTCCTCAACAACGCCGGTGGCGCGTGGGACAACGCCAAGAAGTACATCGAGACCGGCGTGTACGGTGGCAAGAAGAGCGAGACGCACAAGGCGGCGGTGGTGGGCGATACGGTCGGTGACCCATTCAAGGACACCGCCGGGCCGTCGCTGCACGTGCTGATCAAGCTGCTCAGCACGATCACGCTGGTGATGGCGCCGCTGTTCATCTGATCGACGATGTTGCCGGTGCGCCCGCATGGCGCGCCGGCGCTGTCCACCACTTCGGGCGCCTATGTCTCTGATGCAGCGGAAGCCGATTGCGAGCGCCTCGGACAGTTCGGGGATGCATCGCACGCTCGGCGTGACTGACCTCGTCCTGCTCTCGATCGGGGCGGTGATCGGCGCCGGCATCTTCGCCTCGCTCGGCACGGCCGCCGCGGGAGAGACGCTCAAGGATGGCACCATCGTCCGGTATGGTGCGGGGCCCGCACTCGTCATCAGCTTCGTGCTGCTAGGCGTCGTCTGCGGGCTCGCCGCGCTCTGCTATGCCGAACTGGCCGCGATGATCCCGACGGCGGGCAGTGCCTATGCCTACTCGTATGCGACGCTCGGCGAGTTCGTCGCCTGGATCATCGGCTGGGATCTCATCCTCGAATACGCCGTGGGCAACGTCGCGGTCGCGATCGCGTGGAGCGGCTACTTCGACTCGCTGCTGAGTGGGTTCAACATCCATCTGCCCGGATGGTTGATGCACGGCTACTTCCAGGCGATGAAGAGCGGTGATCCCAAGGTGCTGGCGATCATCGAGAACGCGCCACACATCGCCGGGATCCCGGTCCTGCTCAACATGCCGGCGTTCCTGATCGTCGCCGCGATCACCTGGCTGCTCTGTCGTGGTGCGAAGGAGAGCGCGCGGGCCAACGCCATCATGGTGGGCGTCAAGCTGCTCGTGCTGACGCTGTTCGTCGTCGTCGGGTCCATGCACATCGACACGGCCAACTACCACCCGTTCGCACCGAACGGATGGCGTGGCATTCATCAGGGTGCCGCCATCGTCTTCTTCGCCTACATCGGCTTCGATGCCGTGAGCACGGCCGGCGAGGAGACGATCAACCCGCAGCGGACCCTCCCACGCGGCATCCTGATCGGTCTTGGCATCTGCACACTCATCTACGTCATCGTGGGGGCGGTTGCCACCGGCATGGTGCCGTACACGCAGCTCGTCGGCGCCGATCCGCTGGCGAAGGCGCTGCAACTGGCGGGCCTGCAGACCGCGAGCTGGATCGTCTCGGCCGGCGCGGTGGTGTCGATGGCGGCGGTGCTGCTGGTGTTCCAGTACGGCCAGCCGCGCATCTTCTACGCAATGGCGCGTGATGGCCTGCTGCCGCCGTTCGCCGCAAAACTCCACCCGAAGTACCGCACTCCGTACGTGACGACCATCATCACCGGTGTCTGTGTGGCGTGCGGCGGTCTGGTCGCGGACGATGCCGCCACCTACGACCTGACGAACATCGGCACGCTGGCCGCGTTCATGCTCGTGTGCATCGGCGTGCTCGCGCTCCGCATCCGTGAACCCGAGCGTCACCGCCCGTTCCGGGTCCCGTTCGTCTGGCCAGTCGCCGGGGGCGGTGCGCTGGCGTGCCTGTACGTCATGCGTGGACTGCCGCCGAGCGCGTGGAAGGCGTTCGGGATCTGGCTCATCATCGGTCTCGTGCTCTACTTCGCGTACGGCTATCGCAACTCGGTGCTGCGCACCGGCAAGGTGTTGCCTGGTGTTGATGATCTCGAAGGCTCAGCGCACTGATTCGGTCGGGCGCCTCATTCTCTCCCGTCTCTTTTCCGGCTCCATCGCATGTCGTTTCTGAAGAAGCTTTCCATCACGCAGTGGATCATCATCTCGATGATCGTCGGCACGCTGATCGGATGGCTGTTCCCCGAGTTCGGGCAGAGCCTGAAGCTGCTCTCCACGATCTTCCTGCGCATGATCAAGTCGGTGATCGTGCCGCTGCTCTTCAGCACGCTCGTCATCGGCATCGCCGGCCATGGCGACGACATGAAGAAGGTGGGCCGCCTCGCGCTGCGCTCCATCATCTACTTCGAGCTGGTCACGACGCTGGCGCTGGCCGTCGGGCTCATCGCCGTCAACGTGCTGAAGCCGGGCGCCGGGGTCTCGCTCGCCGCGGCCAGTGCCACGGATGCGAAGGAGTTCACGACCACCACGCCGACCTTGTCGGGTGTGCTCGAGCACACAGTGCCGCAGAGCTTCTTCGAGGCCGCCGCAAAGAACGAGGTGCTGCAGATCGTCTTCTTCAGCGTGCTGTTCGGCATCGCGCTGGCACGTGTGCCGGGCAGGCCGCGGCAGGTCATGCTCGACTTCTGCGAGTCGCTGAGTGAGGTGATGTTCAAGTTCGTCGCGATCGTCATGGCGTTCGCGCCGGTGGGCATCGCCGGCGCGATCGCGGCGACCGTCGGCCGATCCGGGCTGCCGGTGCTCCTCACGCTGCTGAAGCTCGTGCTCACGCTGTACGGTGCGCTCGCGGTCTTCATCCTGCTCGTGCTCGTGCCGGTTGCGTTGATGACGAAGGTGCCGTTGCTGGCCTTCCTGCGGCAGGTGAAGGCGTCAGCGCTGCTCGCCTTCTCGACGGCCAGCTCGGAGGCGGCGCTGCCGGGGGCGATGCAGGCGATGGAAAAGCTCGGCGTGCCGAAGCGCATCGTGGCGTTCGTCATGCCGACCGGCTACAGCTTCAACCTCGACGGCAGCACCCTGTATCTCGCGGTCGCCAGCATCTTCGTGGCGCAGGCAGCGAACATCGACATGCCGCTCAGCACGCAGCTGCTGATGATGCTCACGCTGATGCTCACCTCCAAGGGCGTCGCCGCGGTGCCGCGCGCGTCGCTGGTCATCCTCTCCGGTGCGCTCACCCAATTTGGCCTGCCACTCGAGGGGGTCGCGCTCATCCTCGGTGTCGACGCCGTGATGGACATGGCACGCACCAGCGTGAACCTCGTCGGCAACTGCCTGGCCACCGTCGTGATGGCGCGATGGGAAGGAGAGTTCGACGACAGCGCGGCGCAGGCCGTCCTCGCTGGTCAGGTGGCCTGAGGATCTGCATGCCCGTCGGCGCTGCCCGGCGCGCATGCGACGGCGTCATGGCGTTCCGGTGTTCGAAGGACGAGCGGCCCGTCAGCGCAAGCGCCGGCGGGCCGCTCGTCCTCTCACTGGGTCGCTCCTGCGCGGTGGTTCATGATCGCGTCCGCGCGAGTCTCTCGCCGTGCTGCGTCGGGACGCGGCGGAGCAAGGCGTCTCAGCGCGCACCGAACGTGTCACAGGCGCTGATGCTGCCGGTGTCGAAACCGCGGCGGAACCACGTCATCCGTTGCTCGGCGCTGCCGTGTGTGAACGACTCCGGCCGAATCGCACCGCCGCTCATCTCCGCGATCCGATCGTCGCCGACGGCTGATGCCGCCTTCAGCGCCTCCTCGATGTCACCGGCGTCCAGGCGCCCCTGCTGCTGCGCACTCCTGCCCCAGATGCCCGCGTAGCAATCCGCCTGCAGCTCCATGCGCACACTGAGCTCGTTGCGCGCGCCGGGGTTCTGCTGCTGCAGACGGCGAAGCTGACGTTCCGTGCCGAGCACGTTCTGCACATGATGGCCCAACTCGTGGGCAAGTACATACGCCTGCGCGAAATCGCCCGGGGCGCCGAAGCGTCGGCGCAGATCGTCGTAAAATCCAAGATCGATGTAGACCTTCTGGTCTGCGGGACAATAGAACGGCCCCATTGCGGACTGGGCCGCACCGCATCCCGTGTTCACCTGATCACGGAACAGCACCAGTCGGGCGCGCGGATACTCGGCATTCTGCGCCGCGAAGATGCGGGTCCAGTTCTCCTGCGCGTTGTCGAGCACGAACGAGAGGTAGCGAACCAGCTCCTCCTCTGCCGCCGTGGTCTGGGCGGGTGGTGCCGACACTCCGCGCTCCGGTCCCGCCGCCGCCGGTGCGCTGCCGCCGCCAAGCGCGCCCGTCAGGTCAGTCTTGAATACGACGCTGAGCACGAGCAGCACCAGAAATCCGCCGATCCCCACTCGACCGCCTCCGAGCCGAAAGCCGCCGCCGCCGCCGCCGCCCGAGGACCCGCGGCGGTCCTCGAGGTCACTGCTCGGACCCTTGTCATCCCACTTCATTGGCGCTCACCCGCTGCGGGGACGCGCGGCACCGGCTGCCGCCGGCCCCGTCGCACTCTGGGCAGGGCACCTTCGCCTCTGCTGGTCGAAATATACAGGGGCGCAGGTGGCCGGATGTGGCCGTCCGCGCATTGATCGGGAAATGTCGTGGACGGCGCTCAGGCGCTCGACCGTGACGCGGTGCGAGTCGCGCACGTGGTGCCGGCTCGCCTCGACGGCGGCCTCGGAATCGCGCGGCGGCGTCCGCGCTCCTCGCGAGGCGCAGCGGCGCGGGCGCCACACGACGAACCTGCCTTCCGCCATGGCATCCGCGCCACGTGGCCATGCAGCGGCAGGTGATCCGTCGCCGGCGATGAGACGCCAGCATTAGTATTTCACGGGCCAGCGTCGCGTCCGCCATTCCATTCCCATCACATGACGCCAAGACACATCAGCGCGCCTCGCGGACCGCATCGCACCGCACGTGGCTGGATTCAGGAAGCCGCCAAGCGGATGCTGATGAACAACCTCGATCCGGCCGTGGCGGAGCGTCCCGACGACCTCGTGGTGTATGGCGGACGCGGCCGTGCCGCACGCGACTGGGCCTGCTTCGATGCCATCGTCCGCACGCTCGACCGACTCGGCGACGACGAGACGCTGTTGGTGCAGTCAGGCAAGCCCGTCGCCGTCATCGGTACGCACACTTTGGCACCGCGTGTCCTGATTGCCAACTCGAATCTGGTCCCGCGCTGGGCGACGTGGGAGGAGTTCGACCGGCTCGATCGGCTGGGCCTGATGATGTACGGCCAGATGACGGCCGGCAGCTGGATCTACATCGGCACGCAGGGCATCCTGCAGGGCACCTACGAGACATTCGCCGGCGCGGCCGATCAGCATTTCGGCGGCACGCTCGCCGGGACGATCACCGTCACCGCGGGCCTTGGCGGCATGGGAGGGGCGCAGCCACTTGCCGTCTCGCTCGCCGGCGGCGTCAGCATCTGCGTCGAGATCGATGCCACGCGCATCGCACGCCGCATCGAGACCCGATACCTCGACACGGTCGCCGGCTCGCTGGATGAGGCGATCCGCATCGCGGAGCAGGCACGGCGCGAGCGACGTGCGCTCTCCATCGGCCTGCTCGGCAACGCCGCCACGGTGCTGCCCGCCATGGTCGCGCGGAACTTCACGCCCGATCTCGTCACGGACCAGACCTCATCGCACGATCCGATGGTGGGGTACCTCCCGGTCATGGGTCCTGACGAGGATGTCGAGACGCTGCGTCGCACACTGCCGGACGTCTATCTCGCGCGCGTGCGCGACGCGATGGTCGCGCACGTCGACGCGATCGTCACCATGCAGCGGCGTGGCGCGGTGGCGTTCGACTACGGCAACAACCTGCGTGCGCAGGCACAGCTCGCAGGCTACGCCGATGCCTTCAGCTATCCCGGGTTCGTGCCGGCGTTCATTCGCGAGAGTTTCTGCGAAGGCCGCGGCCCATTCCGCTGGGTCGCGCTGAGCGGTGATCCGGCGGACATCACGGCGACCGATATCGCCATGCGTGCGCTCTTCCCCGAGGATGCACGCCTGCAGCAGTGGCTCAGCTGGGCCGGTGAGAAGATCGCATTTCAGGGATTGCCGGCACGAATCTGCTGGCTGGGCTACCGTCAGCGCGACCTCGCCGGACTGCTGTTCAACGAGATGGTGCGTGATGGCCGCCTCTCGGCCCCGATCGTCATCGGCCGTGACCACCTCGACGCGGGATCGGTGGCAAGTCCGTACCGCGAGACGGAGGCGATGCGTGATGGCAGCGATGCCGTGAGCGACTGGCCGCTCCTGAACTTCGCCGCGGGTATCGCCAGCGGTGCGGGATGGATGAGCTTCCATCATGGTGGTGGCGTCGGCATGGGGTACAGTCAGCACGCCGGGCTGGTCGCCGTGGCCGATGGCACGGTCGAAGCGGATGATCGACTCCGGCGCTGTCTCACCAACGACCCGGCGATGGGTGTGATTCGTCACGCTGATGCGGGCTACCCGACGGCCATCCGTGTTGCCCACGAGCGCGGCGTCGACATGCCGATGCTGGAGCCACGCTGATGCGCAGGCGCGCTGGCGCGCGATGAGGGCCGACGTCCTCGTTACGAACATCGCGCAGCTCGTGACGACGGCGGGAAGCGGAGCCGCGCATGGTGCCGCCATGCGCGAACTCCACATCATCACCGATGCCGCGATCGCCGTCCGCCTCGGGCGTGTGATCTGGTGCGGTCGACGCACGGACTGGTCGGGTGTGCCGGATAACACTCTGGATGCCGGTGGCTGTGCCGTGGTGCCGGCGCTCGTGGATCCGCACACGCACCTCGTCTGGGGTGGAGACCGTCTCGCCGACTTCGAGGCGCGCGCGAGCGGCGTCGACTACCAAACGATACTGGCGCGCGGCGGCGGCATCCGTCACACGGTGGCGTCCACGCGTGCGCATGACGTGGCGCACCTCGTTCGTGAGGGCCGTGCCCGGATCGAGCGCATGATGCAGGCCGGCGCCACCATCATCGAGATCAAGAGCGGCTACGGTGAGACGTGGGAGGGGGAGCGGCGCCAGCTCGACGTCATTCGTCGTCTCGCCGCCGACACGCGTGCGCGGATCGAACCGACGATGCTCTTTCACCTCCCGCCGAGTGATCCGGCGCTGCGTGACGCTTACATCGCGCAGGCCGTGGCCGAATGGATTCCCTCGCTCGCACGCGACGGCGCGGCGACGGCGGTGGATGTGTTCATCGAGCGCGAGGCCTTCAGTGTGCCAGACGCCGATGCGCTGCTCGGTGCGGCGCGTGCGGCCGGCCTCCACGTCAAGGCGCATGTGGATCAGTTCTCGGCGATGGGAGGTCTCGAGCTGGCGCTGCGTCACGGTGCGCTGAGCGTGGACCATCTCGAGGCCAGCGGGGCGGCGCAGGTCGCGGCACTTGCCGCTTCTCCTACGGTCGGCGTGATCCTGCCCGGCGTCACGCTCCACCTCGGCATTGCCGCCGCGCCTGCGCGTGCGCTGATCGACGCCGGCGCCGCCGTTGCACTTGGCACCGACTGCAACCCCGGCTCGTCGCCACTCTTTTCGATGAGCCTGGCGATGGCCCTCGCCGTGCGGATCAACGGGTTGACGCCGGCCGAGGCGCTGACGGCGGCCACCGCCAATGCGGCGGCTGCCCTCGGCATCATCGATGCGGGCCGGATTGCTCCTGGTATGACCGCCGACTTCCTGCTGCTCCGGTCTGCCGACTGGCGCGACCTGCCCTATACCCTCGGCGACGACGTGGTGGACCGCGTGGTCATTGCCGGCACGGAGATGCACTGATGCACCCAGCGGATGTCGTCCACGTCGGCGTGCCGATCTCGATCGCGGACGTCGTCCGGGTGGCTCGGGATCGTGCGCCGGTCGCCGTCGCCCGCGATGCGATCGCACCGATCATTGCCAGCCGTGCGTACGTCGAGACGCTGGTGGCCGAGGATCGCACCGTCTACGGCATTACGACCGGGTTCGGCCGGCTCGCCAGCGTGCGCATCGCCAGGGGCGACGTCGAGCAGTTGCAGCGCAACCTGCTCGTGTCGCACGCGATGGGCGTCGGCACGCCCTTCAGCACGGAGGTCGTGCGCGCGATGCTGCTGCTGCGTGCGCAGTCGCTGTCGTTCGGCTGCAGCGGCATCCGACTCGACGTGATCGAACTGCTGCTCGAGTGTCTGAACCGTGGCGTGCACCCGGTGATCCCGAGCCAGGGTTCCGTCGGTGCGAGCGGCGATCTCGCGCCGCTCGCACACATGGCGCTGCCACTGATCGGAGAGGGACGGGCCGAGTTCGGCGGCGACGTGCTACCGGGTGCTGTCGCCTTCGAGCGCGCCGGACTGGTACCCGTCGTGCTGCAGGCCAAGGAGGGACTGGCGCTGATCAACGGCACACAGGCGATGACCGCGATCGGCGCGCTGCTCGTGCACGATGCCCAGCGCCTCGCCACCCTCGCCGACATCGCCGGTGCGATGTCGCTCGAGGCGCTGAAGGGAACCGCCGTCGCATTCGACGCGCGCGTCACCGCCGTGCGCGCGCATCCCGGGGCCGCAGCGGCTGCCGGCAACCTGCGACGGCTGTCCGCCAACAGCCCGATCCATGCGTCGCATGCGGACTGCGACAAGCTGCAGGACGCCTACAGCCTCCGCTGCATGCCGCAGGTGCACGGTGCCAGCCGCGACGCGCTGTCACACGTGAACGACGTGGTGACACGCGAGTGCAATGCCGTCACCGACAACCCGCTCGTCTTCGCCGACACCGACGACGTGATCTCGGCAGGCAACTTCCACGGCCAGCCGGTCGCACTCGTGATGGACTACGCCAAGATCGCGATCGCCGAGCTGGCGAACATCAGCGAGCGCCGCGTCGAGCACATGCTCGATCCTGCCGTGAGCGGGCTTCCGGCCTTCCTGTCACGACAGGGTGGCCTCAACTCCGGGCTCATGATCAGCCAGTACACCGCAGCCAGCCTCGTCAGCGAGAACAAGGTGCTGGCCCATCCGGCCAGCGTCGACAGCATTCCGACGAGTGCCAACCAGGAGGATCACGTCAGCATGGGCACCACCAGCGCCCGGCAGTGCGCCATGATCCTCGACAACGCCACCTGGGTCATCGCCATCGAGTTGCTGAACGCAGCGCAGGCGCTCGACTTCCATGCGCCGATCGTGCCCGGGCCCGGTGTCGGCGCGGCGCGCGCTGCCCTGCGCCACGTCGTGCCGCCGCTCGAGACGGACCGCATGCTCACGCCCGATCTGGAGGCCGTGCGGAGCATCATGCTCGACGACTCGTTGCGCGGCGCGGTCGAGGCGGCGATCGGCGTCCTCGCCTGACGCGGCGCGCGGTCGCGGTCCGCGCGCCGCCTCCCCGCTCAATTTCGCTCGTGGGCCGCCGTGCTCTCCGCCCACGTCGTCATCGCGTCGTCCAGAAGTCGCTGCGCAGCGGCCAGTTCCTTCTCGAGCCGTTTCGCTTCGCGCGCCGTCTCCGGCGTGCCGTCGTACAGGTCACCGTCCTCGAGTGCCTTCTGCAGCTTCTGGACTCGCTCCTCCAGACGCAGCACTTCACGCTCCGCCTCGTCGGCAGCCTGCTTCGCCCGCTTGCGCGCCTGCAGCGCGCGGTCGTCGCTGCCTTTCGTCTTCTGCGCGGCAGCCTTCTCCTGCGCCTTCCTGCCCTGCAGGGCCGCCGAGGTCTGCGAGGCCGCCCTGGCGCGCCGCTCGGCCTCCGCCACCTCCCACTCCACGAACGGCCCGTCGAAGTCGCGCAGCCGTGTGCCGTCGAACGACCAGACCCGCGTCGCGAGTTCACGCAGAAAGGCACGGTCATGGCTCACCAGGATCACCGTGCCTTCATACTCCTCGATCGCATCCTCCAGCGCCTCGATGCTTTCCACGTCGAGATGGTTGGTGGGCTCATCGAGCACCAGCAGGTTCGCCATCTGGAGCATGATCAGCGCCAGCGCCACGCGCGCCCGTTCGCCGCCGCTGAGCGTGTGGATGGTGCGCATCACGCTGTCGCCGCTGAAGCCGAACGCACCGAGGTGGCCCTGGATCTGCCCGCGGCCCCACAGCGGGCGCACGTCCTGGATCGCTTCGTAGATCGTGCGCTGCAGCGGAAGCTGACCAAGGTCCTGCCGATACCACGCCGCATCCACCGAGCCGCCCACGCTGGCCGCGCCGCCGGCGGCATCGCGCGCACCGAGGATGGTCGCGATCAGGGTGGATTTGCCGGCACCGTTCGGGCCCACCAGCGCGATCACGTCGGCGCGCATCGCGGTCAGCGTCACGTCTTCGAGCAGCACGCGATCGCCGACGGCAACACGCAGCTTGTCGGTGTGCAGCACGCGGTCACCACCGCGGTCACCGATTTCGAGGCGCAGTGTCAACGCACCGGCTTCGCCCGGCGGTGGTGAGAGGCGGGGCAGGCGGCTCAACTTGGAACGACGGCCCTTGGCCTGCGCGCTGTTCACGCCAGCCAGATGACGGCGGATGTACTCCTCCTCCTTCGCGATGAACTTCTGCTGCTTGTCGAGCTGGCGCTGGAAGGAGAGCATCCGCTCCTCGCGCTGGCTCACGAACGACGAGTAGCCGCCCGTGTAGGCGTGCGCCGTGCCGCCGGTGACGTGCAGGATGTGATCGACCGTCTCGTCCAGGAACGCGCGGTCGTGGCTGATCACCACCACGGTCTCGCCAAGCTCCCCGAGATACGTCTGCAGCCAGCGCGTCGTGTCGAGGTCCAGATGGTTCGTGGGCTCGTCGAGCAGCAGGAGCTCGGCCGGTGCCGCCAGCTGCGCCGCAAGGCCCACCCGTCCACGTTCACCGCCACTCAGCCCCTGCAGTGCCCGCGTGCGCGACTCCACCGCATCGAAGCCCAGCCCCTGCAGCACCTTGTCGATGCGGGCGGGAAAGTCATAGCCGCCCTCGTGCATGAACTTCTCCTGCAGGCGGCCGTAGCGATCCATCATCGCCTCGTCCCCGTCAGCCAGCTGCTCGGCGAGCACGTGCAGCTCCTTCTCGATCGCGATCAGGGGCGCATACGCGGCGGCAGCCGCTTCCCAGACCGTCGTGGCATCGCCAAAGTCCCGGTGCTGGTCCAGCAGCGAGACCTTCAGGCCCGGCATCCGCGCGATCGCGCCCTTGGTCGGCTGCAGCTTGCCGGTGATGATCTGGAACAGCGTCGACTTGCCGGCACCGTTGCGCCCGATGATGCCCCACCGTTCGCCGCGGGCGATGGTGACGGAAACATCCTTGAGCAGCGTCGTGGCACCGAAGGCGACGCCGACATCGGCGAGGGAGATGAGCGTCATGTCATGAAATCTCGCACCGCTCGGAAGGGCGGCACCCGCCTCGCGCGGTGCTCAGCCAGCTACGTACTGCGCAAACAGGCGGGCGAGCATGCGTGACGGTTCACCATCGCAGAGCCCCTCGTGCACCGGTGACGACTGCAGCACGTCGGACCGGGGCGCGGTCAGCCAGTGGAAGCGCTCCGAGGATGGTGCCAGCGCGATCGACCCCGCCTGCACGTCGCCGGCGGCCACGCGCTCCATCGTGCGCAGGTACTTCGCCAGCATGCCGACGTCCACGCTCGGCACCCGCTCGCGCAGCGTGCTCTCGTTGGTGAGCGCCAGCAGGCCGAGAAAGCCCGCCTGCCGGGCGTGCACGAGCACGCCGACGGGCACGAACGCGCCAAGGTGCACGTGCGGCACGGCGCGGAGGATGGCGAAGTCGTACGCCAGCAGTGGCTCGCTCATCGCCGCGCCTTGTATGGCTGCGGCGGAGCGGCCCGGAGTGCCTCACGCGCCTCGATCGCCGCCGACACGAACGCTGCCGACGCCATGCGCCGCGTGCGCAGGTAGCTGACGTAGCGCTGGCGCGCCGTCGCCGCGTCGGGTGATGTGTCGCCCGTCAGCGGGTCCATCAGCAACGCATCCGGCACCGATGCCACGATCTCCTCGAGCACGGCATCCGTCAGCGCCGCCGTCGCAGCGCGGTCCGCGGCGTCGAGATCGCCGGCGCGCGGCAGCAGCACATGTTGTCGGATCAGCGGGAACGGCGTCGTCGTGCGCGCCTCGTTCACGCTCGGCCAGTCGTAGTGCATGTACAGTGCTGCACCATGATCGATCAGCCATGGCTTCCGCTGCCACACGAGCAGGTTCGGATTGCGCGCGGTGCGGTCAGGGTTCGTGATGTACGCATCCAGCCATACCAGCGTCGTCGCGAATGGCGTGTCGACCACGTCGTGCGCCGCGACCGGATCGAAGTTGAATGAGCCGTCGAGGTACCGCAGCCCGATGTTGAGACCGCGGCTCGCCTTCAGCAGATCCTGGATCTCCGGATCGGGCTCGCTCTGACCGAAGCGATCCGGCAGCTCGACGACGGCCAGTTCAGGCACCGGTAGTCCCAGCGCCGTCGCCACGCCGTGGGCAATGATCTCCGCCACGAGCACCTTCGCACCCTGCCCGGCACCGCGGAACTTCGTCACGAACAGACCCGCCGCATCGGTCTCGACGACGGCAGGGAGCGAGCCACCCTCACGCAGCGGCTGAACGTACCGAGTGGCCTGGACGTGTGGGATGGTGATCGGCATGATCAGGCAATCTAGCGCACAGGTCGGCGCCGGCTTCAGCCCACCGGCGCGTGTCCCGTCGTCACGCCGAGCGCACCGGTGTGCACGTCCGCCATGGTCAGGATGACGTCAGCATGTGGCGCCGTGTGAACGCGCTGCTATTCGGCCTCGACCGCAAGGCCGATCGTGCGCAGCGCCATCTGGATCGCGCCGCGCGCCGCATCGACAGGCTGGTGCCGCACGACCGATCCGGGCACGAGCGTCTTCAACCGCTGCTCGAGTCGCTTGCGCATCGGACGCCCCTTGCCCAGCAGGCCACCATGCAGCGCCACGGGAATCGCGGCCCGTTCGTCGACGAACAGCGCGCGGGCCAGCGCGCGCACATGCAGCGCAAGCTCCTCCACGGCCATCGTCACCACGGTGTTCGCGCGCAGGTCGCCCACCTCCGCGGCCGACAGCACGGCGGGCGCCAGCGTGGCGAGATCCGCCGGCGACGCCGACGATGCCCACGTGATGATCGCTGGCACGTCGTCCAGCTCGAGCGCCGTCAACACGGCACCCGTGAGCGCCGTCTCCGGCTCGCGACCGTCGTGCGCGGCGGCGATCACCTGCAGCGCCTTGCGCCCAAGCCACGCCCCGCTGCCGTCGTCGCCGATGATGGGTCCCCACCCACCGCACCGCTCCATCGTCCCGGCAGGGCTGCGACCCCACGCGATACTCCCGGTGCCGGCAATCAGCAGGATCCCCGGCCCATCCTCGAACGCGTCCGCCATCGCGCCTTCGGCATCCGAGACGACGACCACGGCCTCAGCCACCTCCATTCGCTCCAACTCCTGCTGCAGCGCGATCTTCTGCGCCTCACGGCCGACACCGGCCACGCCGACGACCAGCGCCCGTGGCATCAGGTGCCCCATCTCGGCATCGATCACGGCGTTCCGGACCAGCGCGCCGATCACCTCGGCGGAGTCGGCCTCGGCCCCAGGCGTGACGGCGCTGCCCTCGCCGGTCGCCTTGAACAGGACCCGGCCGCGCTCGTCGGCCACGTGCACGCGCGTGCTGCTGCCGCCACCGTCCACACCGACGACGACGAGTTCCGTTGGAGCATTCATGGGCGAGCCTCGGTCTCCGCCGTGACGGTGATCGCCACGGGTAATGGTGCAGGGGGCGCCGGATGCGTCAGTGACGACAGGATGCCCGTCGTCAACGTGATGCCGGTGCCGATCAGGACGTACCACGGCCAGGCGATCGTCGCGACGCCCCCGAGCGTGTCGCCAAGGGACGGGAAGTGCGAGATCAACAGCTTGGCGAAGACGATCACGGCCATGCAACCGATCCCGACACTCATGCCGGTGATGGCATCGCGCTGGTTCGCACGCTTCCACAGCAGCGCCAGCGAAAAGCCGCCAACCAGCCCGCCATGCGTGAAGCTCGCGATGCTCAGGGCCACCACCACCACCGGTGCGCCCTGCTGCGGATAGAGCAGGGCACCCAGTGTCAGCACCACGCCCCAGGCGAGGGCGATCAGCTTGCCGGTGCGCAGCGTGCCGGGATCGTTCACGCTGCGGCCAGTCAGCGGCAGGTAGATGTCGTGCGTCGACGTCGCGGCGAGCGCGTTGATGGTCGCGCTGTGCGTGCTCATCGTCGCGGCGACGATCGCGGCCAGGATCAGCCCGAGCAGGCCGGTGGGCATCCGTTCGAGGATGAACGTCGGGAAGATCTGGTCGCTCGCCTCGAACGCGCGTCCACCGTAGAAGACGTACAGGCCAAGGCCGATGAACAGGAACAGCGTGAACTGCGCGAACACGAGGAAGCCGCTGGCGATCAGGGCGCGCTGTGCATCCTTCAACCCGCGGCTCGCCATCAGCCGCTGCACGATGAGCTGGTCCGCCCCATGCGACCCCATCGCCAGGAACGCACCGCCGATCAGCCCGGCGAACATCGTGTGCGGGCGGTCGAACCCGGTGTACCAGTCGATGACCTGCAACTTGCCCGATGCGCCAGCGGTCGCGATGATCGTGCTCCAGCCGCCATCCACGCTCTGGCCGAGCAGCACCAGCGCCGAGATGCCGCCGAATACGTAGACGCCCGCCTGAATCATCTCGGTATACACCACGGCGCGCATGCCGCCCTTGTACGTGTACACCACCGTCAGCAGGCCCAGTACGAGGATCGCCGCCGGCATGACGTACTCACGCGGCAGGGTGTTGCCGAGGATCAGCGCCACCGGGATCGCGGTCGCGAAGATGCGCACGCTGTCGGCGACCGCACGCGTCGCCATGAAGACGATGCTGGTGAAGCGGCGCGTCTCGACACCGAACCGCTTCTCGAACAGCGCATAGGCCGTCACGAGCTCGCCGGCGAAGTACCGCGGCAGCAGCACGTACGCCACCACGATGCGGCCGATGATGTAGCCTCCCACCACCTGCAGGAAGCCGAGGTTGCCGACGTAGGCCAGCCCGGGGATGCTGATGAAGGTCAGGGCGCTCGTCTCGCTCGCGACGACGCTCAGCAGGATGCCCCACCACGGAATGGCGTGGCTGGCGACGAAGTAGTCCTGTGCATCCTTCTGCTTGCCGCCCAGCCAGAGCCCGAGACCGGTCGTGCCGACGAGATAGGCCACCAGCACCAGGCCGTCGATCAGCGTGAAGCCGCTGCCCATCAGATCCGCACCGCGCTATTCGACAACGTACGCCTCCATGGCGAAGTACTCGGCGAGGCCGAGCCGGTTGAGCTGCGCGGCCGTCTCGGTGTTGCGGTCCTGGACGCGCTGCCAGAATTCGCGGTCGTCCTGCCCGGGGAACGGCGCGGAGTCCTTCTGCGACTGATGCTTGAAGATCGCCTGGATCTTCAGGCGCAGTTCCTCCTGGCTCAGCGGCACGAGCACCGTCGCCTCGGTCACGGGCCACTCCTGCCAGGCACCGCGATACAACCACACCTCCGGTCGCGCATTGCCCATCGCCACGTACTCCGCCAGCGCGGCATCGATTGCCTCCTTGCACATCCGGTGCGTGCCGTGCGGATCACTCAGGTCGCCAGCGACGAACACCACCTCCGGATGCACCTCCTCCAGCAACTCGCGAACGATCCGCACGTCGGATGCACCGACGGGATCCTTCCGCACCTTACCCGTCTGGTAGAACGGCAGGTCGAGAAAGCGCGCGTTGTCGCGGGTCAGCCCCACCACTTCCAGGCCGCTCACCGCCTCGGTCTCACGGATGATGCGCTTGATGTCCTGCACTGCGGGCACGTCCACCTCGCCGGCACGCTTCGACGCCATGGCGCCGAACAGCCGGAAGGCATAGTCACGCACGTCCTCACCACGCAGCGTCGCCGGTGCGCTGTCGGTCGAGGTGCGTGCACCCATGCGCACGAGAAAGTCGAGATGCCGGCGCACGTCGTGGTCGAACACGGCGATGTTGCCGCTCGTCATGTAGGCCACGGCGATCGAGTTCCGGTTTTCCACCAGCTTGCGCAGGATGCCGCCCTTCGAAATCACGTCGTCATCCGGATGCGGCGAGAAGCAGATCACGCGGCGACCGCGGTGCAGCTTGCTCTTGCCGCGGATGCGCGCGCCGAGCGCGTTGAAGACGAATCCGTTGATGTCGCCGGGCGAACCGTACCGGGCCACCAGCGACGACAGGCGATGCTCGGCATAGTCGTTCTGTGTCAGCTTCAGGATCGCCTTGCCGACCGTCTGCGACAGCCACACCACCGCGCGCACTGCGAGCGATTCGTCCCAGTGCACCTCGTCCACCAGCCACGGCGTCGCGATGCGCGTCAGGTCGACCGCCGCGGCCGCATCGAGGAAAAAGGTCGTCCCGGGGTGCGACTGCAGGAACGTCGCTGCCACTTCGAGATCGACCACGCCCTCGACCGCGCGGCGCACGATCGCCGACTTGTGCTCGCCCGTCGCGAGGATCGCGATCTCACGCGCGTCCATGATCGTTGCGACGCCCATCGTGATCGCCTCGCGCGGCACATGCTCCGCCCCGAAGAAATCGGCTGCAGCGTCCTTGCGGGTGATCGCATCGAGCGTCACCAGCCGGGTGCGGCTGTCACGGCCCGAGCCGGGCTCGTTGAAGCCGATGTGCCCCGTCTTGCCGATGCCGAGGAGCTGGAAGTCGATGCCGCCCGCGGCAACGATCGCGGCTTCGTACGCACTGCACGCCGCCGCGGCGTGCTCCCTCGACACCGTCCCGGGTGGCAGATGCACCTGGGCGGCCGGGATGTCGATGTGCGAGAAGAAATTCTCCCACATGAAGCGATGGTACGAGTGGATCGAGTCGGTCGCCATCGGCCAGTACTCGTCGAGATTGAACGTCTCGACGTCGGCGAAGCTGAGCTGCTGCTCACGATGACGGCGGATCAGTTCCCGATAGACGCCGATCGGCGTCGAGCCCGTGGCGAGACCAAGCACGGTGCGACGCCCGCTTCCGGCATTCGCGCGCATGATCGACTCGATGCGGTCCGCCACCCGAACGGCGAGGGCGTCGGGATCGTCGCTGATGACGGTCGGGATCAGCTCGGGGTTCTGCATAGAGGGGGCAAGCTAATCGGCTGTCCGCGCACGGACCGTGCGCCGCGATGGCTCCCCGCGAAAAAGGCGGACCCGATCGGGCCCGCCTTCTCGGCACCACACCTCCGCGCTGCTTACGCCGAGAATGACGATCCGCAGCCGCAGCCGCCGGTGGCGTTCGGATTCTTGAACGTGAAGCCGGAGCCCTGCATCGACGTCGTGTAGTCGATGATGATCCCGTTCAGGTACTGCAGCGAGAATGGATCCACGAAGACCTGGTAGCCATCCTGTGCGAGCAGCGTGTCGTCCTCGGCCGGCTTGTCTTCGATGAGCAGGGAGTACTTGAAGCCGCTGCAGCCACCAGGCTGCACCGCGACGCGCAGGCCGCCGATCGTCGGATCCACCGCCTCGGCTTCGAGGAACTTCTTCACCTCGACCGCCGCAGCGCTCGAGATGGTCAGCAATACATCAGGCGTCTGCATCGTGCTCATGCGTCCTCCTCCGGAAGGGGGGCGGGGAATCCCGACCATACTGCTCTGCAATTTACGTCCATTCGGCCCACAGGGAAGGAGGGGGCGCTGGGAGAACGGACGAGACAGCTTGCGGAGTCAACGCCCCCGTGACCCGCTCGGTGCCGGCGCGGCCGTCCCGTCGAAGGCCGCCGCCACGGCGTCGGCCAGCGCCGTGCGTACCCCGCCGATCTTCCGGTTCTCCCGGGTCGGGTTCACACGGTTCGTGAGGAGGATGATGTAGAGGTCCCGCGCCGGGTCGATCCAGACGGAGGTCCCGGTGAATCCCGTGTGGCCGAAGGCGCCTCGGGACAGCCGTGTGCCGGCCGAGTTGCTGCCGGTCGGTGTCTCCCAGCCCAGTGCGCGGCGGCTGACGAGGGTGTCCTGCGCCCGGGTGAACTCCGCCACCGTCCGCGGGTGGGCAATCCGCGCACCATCCAGCGCTCCGCCACCCAGCCACATCCGCGCGACCCGGGAGAGGTCCTCGGCGGTCGAGAACAGCCCGGCGTGGCCGCTGACCCCGTCGAACCGGGCCGCATTCTCGTCGTGCACCTCGCCGCGGATCTGACGCCCGCGCCAAGGGTCGAACTCGGTTGGCGCGATGCGGGGCAGCAACTCCGGGCTGGGCCGGAAACGGGTGTCGGCCAGCCGGAGCGGCCGGGCGATCAGCACCTGAAACGCGCTGTCCAGCGGCAGCCCGGTCACCTGCTCGGCCACCATGCCCAGCAGCATGAAGTTCATGTCGCTGTAGAGATATCGGGTCCCCGGCACCACCTCCGGGCCGACCAGCATCAGCTGCGTCCGCGCATCGGCGCGATCGACCGCTTCCTTGTAGAAGGGTCGCCATGCCGCGAGCCCGCTGCTGTGCGTGAGCAGGTGGCGGATGGTGACGGTCGACGCGCGCTCACCACGCCATTCGGGGAGGTAGCGGACGGCGGGGCTGTCGAGCGCCACACGGCCGCCGTCGACGAGGTGCAGGATGAGCGAGGTCGTGGCGATGATCTTGGTCAGCGACGCCAGATCGTAGATCGTGGTCGCCCCGGGTCGCGTGGCGTCGGCGGCGTCCAGCCGGCCGACGCCCACGGTCGCCAGGACACCGTGGCGCGTGCCGATCATCGCGACGGCGCCGGGGAAGGCGTTGTCGGCGATGGCGCGGGCCAGCACGGCGTTGACGGAGTCGGTCACGACGCGTGCCGCATCGCGCAACGTCGCCGCCGGGCCGGCGCGCCGCGACGCGGCGCGGCGCGTCGCCTGCGCGGCGCTGGTCGATGGCAGCGTGGCGGCGAGGGCGAGGCCCAGCGCGATCGTGGGCCGGAGCGGGAATCGCAATCGGCGTGTCATCGAGCTCCCGTCCCGTCCGCGCCGTCGGCGCGCATGAAGAGTCCCGGCAGTGACACCGGTGAGCGCCCACTGTATTCGCCGCGCAGGATCGCCCTGGCGGCGGCACGCTCCGGTGCCTCGCCCACGCTGAAGGTCGCCA
Organism: Gemmatimonadaceae bacterium; assembly: GCA_031409715.1. Taxonomy (GTDB): domain Bacteria; phylum Gemmatimonadota; class Gemmatimonadetes; order Gemmatimonadales; family Gemmatimonadaceae; genus JACMLX01. Next base: position 181,704 of record JANNXU010000014.1, read on the forward strand.
CGTACGCCTCGATGTCCGGGAACTGTCCGATCACGTAGGGATTCCCCGCCGCAACGACGATGGGTCGCAGCCGCGGTGTCACTCGTCGTACCCATGCCGCGAACGGCTCGGCAATCGCGGTCCGTCCGACGCCCTCGACCCGACGCACGACGGTGACGAGCACGAGCCGGTTCGGGGCGGCGCGCTGGGCGATGTCGTCGAGCGTCGCGACCGGCGTGTTCGGCCCGACGCGGCTGACGACGACGGCCGCATGCCGCGAGCGGAACTCGTCGGCGAAGGCACTGCCGCCGCCGAGCTCCGTCTCGGGGGCGTAGATCACGAGCTGCACCGGGGCCGCGTCGGTCAGCGGGAGCTGATTGCGCGTGTTGCGCAGCACCGTCACCGACCGGGCGGCGATCTCGTTTGCAACGGCGCGATGCTCACGGCTCCCCACCACGCGGCGCAATGAGTCGAGCGACACCTGCGCACCGCGATGCAGGTTCACACGCGCCTTCATCTCCAGGTTGTGCCGCGCCGCCGCATCGATGAGGGCGGCGAACGCCGGGTCCTGCGCCGCGCGCGCCTCGAGGGCGTCGAGGATCGGGCGCACGTCGGCCGGCTTGAGCAGTACCTCCGCGCCCGCCTCGATCGAGCGGATGGCGATCTGCTCCTGTGTGAACATCCGCGCCACGCCCTGCATCGTCAGCGCATCCGTGATGGTCAGGCCCGTGAAGTGCAGGGAGTCGCGCAGCTCGTCGTGCAGCACGCGCCGCTGCAGCGTGGCGGGAAGGTTGTCCCCCATCCACGTCGGATTGCTGATGTGCGCCGACATGATGGCCGCCGCGCCGGCATTCACCGCGGCGCGAAATGGGCGCAGCTCGAACGTGTCGAGGCGTGCATGCGTCAGGTGCACGACCGGCAGCGCATTGTGGGAGTCGGTCTCGGTGTCGCCGTGGCCGGGAAAGTGCTTCACAGTCGCCAGCGCGCCACCATCCTGCACGCCGCGCGTGAACGCCGCCACCAGCGCCGCCACCGCACCCGGGTCCTCGCCGAAGGAGCGCACGTTGATCACCGGGTTGGCCGCGTTGTTGTTCACGTCGGCCACCGGCGCGTATGCCAGATGGATGCCGATCGCACGCGCCTCGCTGCCGGTCACCAGGCCGGCCCGGTACGCGAGCGCAGTGTCGCCCGTGGCACCGATCGCCATGTTCGTGGGCAGGATCGTCGCGCTGCCGGCACGGATCATCGAGGGAATGAACGTCCCGCCCTCGAGCCGCCCGATCGAGGGCTCGACGTCGCACCCCACCAGCAACGGCACCCGGGCCAGCTGCTGGAGCGCATTCAGCTTCGCCGCGACCTCGATCGGCGAACCGACCGACATCAGGATCCCGCCGATGCCATCCTCGCGCACCCAGCGGGCGGTGGTGGCATAGGCGCTGTCGGTCTCGCTCTCGTAATCGCCGACCAGCCACACATGGATGAGCTGGGCAGCTCGCTGGCGGGGCGACAGCGACGAAAAGGTGCTGTCCACCCAGTGCCGTGCGGCTGGCGACAGCGGAAGTCTCGGATCGCGGGACTCCTCGGGGTCGACGGTACCGGGACGCCCCGACGCCACCGGTGTCACCTGGACCGCACGCCACGATGGATGGATCAGGCCGGTTGGAGCCACCGCGAGCGCGGCGGACAGGACCGTGAGGGGAAGCACACGCATGTCGGTACAGTCGAGGGCGGGGGAGCGGGCGTCCGCCGAAATCCGGCGGCGACGTGCGAGAAGGCTAGCCGGTCAGGGGCCGGAGGCGCAGGAGTCGGGAGGGCGAGGCCTGCCCCCGCCCCCCGTAGCCGCGCCGTTGCTGCAATTGTTCGCTGCCTCTTATCTTTGTGGCTTACGTTGCAAATTCGTGACGAAGCCCCGCATGCCCTCACGGCGGAGATGCCGGGGGGCTTTCTTGTAGGCAACCGGACCGCATCCCATCGCGGTGCGCCTGCGCTCTTTCCGCCAACTCGACGCCATGCTCCTCGGCATGTGGGATGCAATCAAGGCTGGGTACCTGCGCGTCATCGCGCCGGTGGCGGACCTGCTGGTGCGACATCGCGTCAGTCCCAACCTCATCACGACCGTCGGCACGATCTGCACGATGGTGGCCGGCGGCATCTTTGCCAGCGGCCACATCAGGACGGCGGGGTGGTTCATGGGATTGACGGCCCTGTTCGACGTCCTCGACGGCACCGTGGCGCGCCGGACGGGCCGCAGCACGACCTTCGGCGCGTTCTACGACTCCACCCTCGATCGCGTCGCTGATGGCTTCGTGCTGGGAGGGCTCGCCGTGTTCTACGGCATCAACGCCCAGCATCACAGCGGTGTGATGCTGTCCGTCACCGTCGCCGGGTTGATCGGCACCTTCCTCACGTCCTACACCCGTGCCCGCGCCGAATCTCTCGGGCTCGACGCCAAGGTCGGCATCATGCAGCGCCCGGAGCGCGTGACGCTGTTGTCCGCCCCGCAGGCGTTCTTCGGCCTCGCGCTCGATGGATGGGTGCTGGCCGGCATCGTCACGTTGCTCGCCGTCACCGCATGGATCACGGCGATCCAGCGCATCATGTTCGTGTATAACGTCACACGCGCGGCTGAGAACGTCAGCGAGCCTGTGCTCGCACCGCGTGCCCCCGGTATGTCACCAGCGTCGACATCCTCGTCGCGGACTGATGACGTCCCGGCCCCCTACGCGCCCTGACCGGCGTCGCTCTTCCCTCGGAGACTTTCCCACGTGACCGGTTCGCTCACCCGCCCGACGTCCATCGCGCCTGCCACCGGCAAGCTTGGCATCCTGACTCCTGGTCTCGGTGCCGTGGCCACCACGTTCATTGCGGGCGTGGAAAGCATCCGTCGCGGCCACACGAAGCCGATCGGCTCGCTGACGCAGATGGCGACCATCCGCCTTGGCAAGCGCACCGAGCACCGCGCGCCGCTGATCAAGGACTTCGTGCCGCTCACCGGCCTGCAGGACATCGTGTTCGGCGCCTGGGATCCGATCGCGGACGACGCCTACACCGCCGCGAAGAAGGCTGGTGTGCTGAGCGCCGATCATCTCGAGCCGCTGAAGGATTTCCTCTCGGGCATCAGGCCGATGTCGGCGGCATTCGAGCCGCGGTTCGTGACGCGGCTGCTCGGCGTGAACAACGTCAAGTCCGGCCCGACCTACCGCGACATCGCCGAGCAGTTGCGCGCCGACATGCGCAACTTCAAGGCCGCGAACGGGTGTGACCGGCTCGTGATCGTCTGGTGCGCGTCGACCGAGGCCTACATCCAGCCCGGCCCGCAGCACCAGACCATCGACGCCTTCGAAAAGGCGATGGACGAGAACGATCAGGCGATCGCTCCCTCGATGCTCTATGCCTACGCCGCACTGATGGAGAACGTGCCGTTCTGCAACGGCGCGCCGAACCTGACCGTGGACCTGCCGTGCATGCTGCAGCTCGCGAACGATCGCGGCGTTCCCGTCAGCGGCAAGGACTTCAAGACCGGCCAGACGTGGATGAAGACGATCATCGCGCCCGGTCTCAAGGCGCGCATGCTCGGCCTCGAAGGCTGGTATTCGACGAACATCCTCGGCAACCGCGACGGAGAGGTCCTCGACGACCCGGCCTCGTTCAAGACGAAGGAGGAGTCGAAGCTGTCCGTGCTGCACAACATCCTGCAGCCCGAGGTGTATCCCGATCTCTATCAGGGTTTCTCGCACGTGGTACGGATCAACTACTACCCGCCGCGCGGCGACAACAAGGAAGGCTGGGACAACATCGACATCATCGGCTGGATGGGCTATCCGATGCAGATCAAGGTGAACTTCCTCTGCCGCGATTCCATCCTGGCCGCGCCGATCGTGCTCGACCTGGCGCTGTTCAGCGACTTCGCCCATCGCGCCGGCATGAAGGGGATCCAGGAATGGCTCTCCTTCTACTACAAGAGCCCGATGGCCGCACCCGGCCTGCAGCCGGAGCACGATCTCTTCATCCAGCAGACGAAGCTCAAGAACACGCTGCGCTTCCTGATGGGCGAGGAGCAGATCACGCACCTCGGCCTCGAGTACTACAGCTGATGCTCGGCACGGCGCGCCGCCGCACCGAGGTGTCCACGGGCCGGTCAGTGGCCCGTATGGCACGGCAGTTCCGGCGTGCCATGCCCGCCGTGGTGGCGCTGGTACTGGCGGCTGGTTGCACCTCGCCCGATCCGGAGAACAGGCTCGATGCGCGACTGCGGACGAACGACCTCTCGGTCCGTGTCCGCCTCACGCCGCGGCCCCCGTATGCACGTGAGCCGATCGTCGTGAAGGTGGTCGTCACCGACAAGGAGACGGGCGCGCCGGTGGAAAATGGCGAAGGCCGCATCTACGCCATGAGCCGCGACAGCGTGAACATCTTCGACGGCCTCGAACGGGGCCCGGAGCCGGGCACGTACTACGCGAAGCTGACCTTTCTGACGGCCGGTGAGTGGGCGATGGGGCTGCAGTTCCGGCGCGATTCCACGCAGAAGCTTCAGACCATGGACGATCCGCCATGGTACCAGTCCGTCCGCAACGCCCGCTGATTCCATGCGACTCTTCCACCGCACCTCGATCATCCCTGCCGACGTGGTGGCGCTCGCCGATGAGCACTTCCGCGCCCTTGGATTGCGCGGCAGCGCCGAGTCCACGCGCGCCCGCACCTTCACGGGCGACCTCGGCACCCTGCAGTTGCGCGTCCGCAGCGACGGCGGGCACTACACGCTCGTCGAGGCCGTGACCGACCAGATCGGCGAGAGCCGGCTGGACAAGAACGTGAAGAAGTTCTTCAACCGCATCCACCGGGCGGCCGACCCGCAACACGCCCCGACGACGGGGTACTGACGTGGAATTCCCAGGCCATCCGTTCGACCTCGACGCCATGCTCGCGATGACGCCGCTGGCGGAGGCAGGCACGGGACGCGCGCCACGACCGCACGCGGACCGTCTCAGCCGCGAGCAACGCCTCGCCCTCTACCGGCACATGCGGATGACCCGCGCGCTCGAGGAGCGGCTCGTCGCGCTGTATCGGCAGACGAAGGTGATCGGGGGGCTCTTCCGCTCCCTCGGGCAGGAGGCTGATGCCGTTGGCAGCGCGTTCGCGCTCGAACGACGCGACATCATGTCGCCGCTGATCCGCAACATGGGGTCGATGCTGGTCAAGGGCGCGACACCGCTCGAGATCCTCCGCCAGTACATGGCCAAGGGTGATTCGCCGACGCGCGGGCGCGAGTTGAATATCCACTTCGGGGATCTGGAGCGCGGCTTCGTCGGCCAGATCTCGCACCTCGGTGACATGATCCCGGTGATGGCGGGCATCGCGCTCAGCTTCCGGCTGCGTGGCGAGGATCGCGTCGTGCTGGTCTACATCGGCGACGGGGCCACCTCGACGGGCGCATTCCACGAGGGGATCAATTTCGCCGCCGTGCAGAAGGTCCCGATGGTGGTGGTGGTGGAGAACAACGGCTACGCCTATTCCACGCCCACCGGGCGCCAGACGGCTGCGAATTCGTTCATGGACAAGGCGGTCGGGTACGGGATCGCGGGTGTGCAGGCCGATGGCAACGATGTGCTGGCGGTCTACGACGTGACGAAGGCGGCGGTCGATCGCGCGCGCGCCGGCGGTGGTCCGACGCTCGTCGAACTGATCACCTATCGGCGCAAGGGCCACGCCGAGCATGACAACCAATCGTACGTGCCAGCCGGTGAGGTGGAGTGGTGGGCCGCCAACAGCGACCCGATCGACCGGTTCATGGCATGGCTCAGCGAGCACGATGACGTCGGTGAGGGAGAGTTCGCCGCGATCGACGCCTCCATCACCGAGGAGATCGATGCGGCGACGGACCTCGCCGAGCTGAGCCCGATGCCGGACGCGCTCGACGCGCTGCAGGGCATCTATGCCGAGCCGGCGTCGCTGCCACCGCACTGGTATCGCGAGGGCGTGCGCACCGCCGTCGAGCAGCACGAACGCCCGGCCGGCTGGGGGACGCACGATGGGTGAGATCACCTATCTCGAAGCCATCCGCGAGGCGCTCGTCGAGGAGATGGAGCGCGACCCGAACGTCTTCTGTCTCGGCGAGGACATCGGTGCGTTCGGTGGCGCGTTCAAGGTCACCGACGGGCTGATGGCTCGCTTCGGCAGTGACCGCGTGATCGACACGCCGATCGCCGAGGCCGCCATCATCGGCGCCGCCGCCGGTGCCTCGCACATGGGCATGCGGCCGGTGGCGGAACTGCAGTTCATCGACTTCATCTCGTGCGGCTACGACATGCTCACCAATTACGTCGCCACGGCGCGCTACCGGGCCTTCCTGCCCTGCCCGATGGTGGTGCGCGGACCGAGCGGTGGTTACGTGCGCGGTGGCCCGTTCCACTCGCAGAATCCCGAAGCCGCGTTCCTGCACACCCCCGGCCTGAAGATCGTCTATCCGGCCACGGCGGCGGATGCCAAGGGCCTGATGAAGGCCGCGATCCGCGATGATGACTGCGTACTCTTCTTCGAGCACAAGTACCTCTACCGACGCGTCAAGGACGTGATGCCCGAGGGGGATCACGTCGTGCCGATCGGCAAGGCGCGCGTCGCCCGCGAAGGCACCGATGTCTCGATCATCACCTACGCCGCCACGGTCTGGAAGGCGCTCGAGGCGGCGGAACAGCTCCAGCAGGAGGATGGCATCTCGGTCGAGGTGATCGACCTCCGCACGCTGCTGCCGATGGACGACGAGGCCATCGCCGCAACCGTGCGAAAGACGAATCGCGTCATGATCGTGCACGAGGACACGCGCACCGGCGGCATTGCCGGAGAGATCACTGCGCGCATCAATGAGACCTGCTTCGAATGGCTCGACGCGCCGGTTCTGCGCGTCACGGCCCACGATGTGCCACTGCCATACTCACCGCCGCTGGAGGACTTCGTGCTCCCCCAGGTCAGCGACATCGTCGCGGTGGCCCGACACCTTGCCCGGTACTGATCGACCGTGACCGACCCGCAGTCTGCTCCAGCAACCAGCGTGCAGGACGATGATGTCTCCAATCGCCGCTACCGGAACATCGGCGTCGGCTGTTTCACCACGTTCATCGGCTTCTTCGGCGGTGGCATGATCGCGGTGCTCCTCGCCAAGATCGTGTCGCAGGCGCTGAACGAGCCGCAGTGCGAGGGGCTGCCGACCTGCAACTGGCTCACCTGGGCCGCCCGTGGTGGCGTTCTGGGCATGGTTATCCTTCCGACGATCTCGGTGTGGCGCCTCAAGCGTGGCGACGCCGAGCATGATCGTTCCCGCTCCGTCCGATAGAGGGTGAGCCGGTGGCTCGTATTGATATCGTAATGCCGCAGATGGGCGAGTCGATCGCCGAGGGCACGCTGTCCCGCTGGCTGAAGAAGCCGGGGGACGCCGTGAAGCGCGACGAGGCCATCTTCGAGATCTCGACCGACAAGGTCGATGCCGAGATTCCGTCGCCCGCAGCTGGCATCCTCGTCGAGATCATTGTCACGGAGGGGATGACGGTTCCGGTACAGGCGGTGGTCGCGCGCCTCGAAACGGATGCGGCGGCCGCTGCCGTCGTCGATTCACCGTCGCCCGCAGCACCAACTGCCGTCGTCGAGGTGCCTCCGGCCGCACCGGTCACACCGGTCACACCCGCCGTACCTGCGCCGGTTGCCGCGGCGCTCCCGCCGGCACCGCTGCCCCCCGCCAACAGCATCGAGGAGCGGCTCCGCACGCGCTCGTCACCGCTGGTGCGGAAGATCGCCGCCGAGCACGGCGTGGCGATCGGAGACATCAGTGGCTCGGGTATCGCCGGTCGAGTCACCAAGCGCGACATCCTCGCCCACCTCGATGCCACGCCGCTCTCGGTGCCGGCGATCATCCCCGAGGCACCTCACCCGGCCGGCGTCGCCAGCGGACTGCCCTCGGCCATGCCGGTCGTGGCCGTCGCCTCGCATGACGTGCAGACCGCCGTGGCCTGGCCCGGTGACGTGGTCGAGCCGTTCTCGAGGATCCGCCGGCTCACCTCCGATCACATGGCGCAGGCGCGCCGTGTGGCCGCGCACGTCACCAGCTTCTTCGAATTCGACCTCACCCGCGTGGCGCGGATCCGCGCCGCCATGCGCCGTGACTTCGAGGTGCAGACCGGCCAGAAGCTCACCTTCCTCCCGTTCATCGTGCAGGCCGTGGTCGCGCAGCTCAAGCGTCACCCGATGATGAACGCGGCGGTCAATGGCAACGAGCTGATCCTGCGCAAGCAGTACAACATCGGCATCGCCGTCGCACTCGACCCGACGGGCCTGATCGTGCCGGTCGTGAAGCGAGCCGACGACTTGTCGCTGGGCGGACTCACCCGCACCATCAACGATCTCGCAGGCAGGGCCCGCAGCAAGGCACTGAAGCCCGACGAGGTCACGCAGGCCACCTTCACGCTCACCAACCCGGGCGTCTTCGGGTCGCTGATGGGCACCCCCATCATCCCCGTTGGGACGACGTCGATCCTCGGGCTCGGCGCGATCGAGAAGCGCCCAAAGGTGATCACCGGGCCGGATGGCGAGGACACGATCGCGATCCGGACGTGCGCGTACTTCTCGATCTCGTTCGATCACAGGGTGGTGGACGGCGCCGATGCGGATCGCTTCATGGCGGACCTCAAGCGGTCGCTGGAAACGCTGCCCGAGCCGACCGCCTGACCGTGGTACGCGCGCTCGTGATGAAGCGGACCATCGTCCCACTGCCCGACCGGGCGCGGTACATGGATCGCCTGCGCACGAGAAAGGCGTACTTCGCCGCGGCCGGCTGCCGCTTCTGGGTGTTCGAGGAAGCGGCGCTCAATGGTGCATTCATCGAATTCACCGAGGCGGCCTCGCGCGAGACGCTGCAGTCGGCGCTTGCCGCCGCACCCGACAAGGTGCTCGACGCCAATCGCATCTACCAGGAAGTCCCACTGCCATGATCGCCTCGCGCACCATCACGCACGACGGCACGCAATGGGCCGTCACACCATCAGGGTTCATCACGCAGTACGCCGGTGACGAGTTCGGTCTGGTGTTCACGCGCCTCGATGCGGCGCAACCGGACGTGCGCTTCTCGCGCTACTCGCCCGGCGGTGTCCGCTCCCGAGAGGCGTCCTTCGAACGGCTCAGTGACGGCACCCTGCTGCGACTGCTCGTCTCCTCGCAGGCGAGTCTGCGGGCGCCTGAGGGCGGGTACCGGTCGTGACGGACCCCGCACCGTTGCAGGCGGGGCCGTACGTCGACCTACACGCCCACACCACGGCCTCCGATGGCCGTGCCACACCCGCCGAACTGATCGCACTCGCGAAAGCCGCCGACCTGCAGGCGGTCGCGGTCACCGATCATGACACGCTCGACGGACTGGCTGCGGCGCAGGCGGCGGCCGACGAGGTGGGCATCCACCTCGTACACGGGATCGAGCTGAGCACGATCGATGGCGCGAAGGAGATCCACCTGCTCGGTCTGCATCTCGGGTCGACTGCCGTGCTTGGCCAGCGACTCATCGCGGTGCAGGAGGCGCGCGTCGACCGCGCTGCCGCGATGGTGGTGAAGTTGAACGCGCTGGGGATGCCGGTCACGATGGAGATGGTGCAGCGCGAGGCCGCCGGCGGTGCCGTCGGACGTCCACACGTGGCGCGCGCGCTGATCGCAGGCGGCTGGGTCCGTGACATGCGCGATGCCTTCGATCGCTACCTCGGCGACGGCAAGCCTGCCAACGTCGGCAAGCTGCGCCTCGACCTGGACGAGGGCATCGCCCTGATCCACGAGGCCGGCGGAGTCGCCGTGTGGGCGCATCCGCAGGGCGAGGGCACCCGCGATCGCATTGCGCGCTTCGCCGCGCTTGGCCTCGACGGCGTCGAGGTGCGCCACCCGAGCCACACCAGTGAGGATCTCGCGCGCCTCGCGACGCTGTGCGACCACTTCGGCCTGCTCATGAGTGGCGGGTCCGACTGGCATGGCGCCCTCGACGGCTTCCGCCCACTCGGCTGCATGCATGTCCCAGCGCCCTGGATGGATGCGCAGATCGCTCGCGCCCTGCAGTGGCGCGCGCAGGTGGCGTGACGACGACGTCGTCAGCATCGCTCGAGGGCCAGGTCGCACTGGTGACCGGTGGCGCACGGCGTGTGGGCAAGGCGATCGTGCTGGCGCTCGCAGCGCGTGGCGCCGATATCGTCATCCACTACAACAGCGGTGCCGCCGACGCTGACGAGACGGCGCGGCAGGTGCGCGCACGTGGCGTCCGCGCTGCGACACTGCAGGGTGATCTCTCCGACGTCACGACCGCGAGCGAGCTGCCCGCGCTGGCACACGCGCAATTCGGTCGGCTGGATCTGCTGGTGAACTCGGCAGCGATGATGCTGCGAACGCCGATCGGCGCCGTGACGCCGACGGAGTGGGATGCGATGTTCGCGCTCAACCTCCGTGCGCCGTTCTTCGTCGCGCAGGCTGCGGCGCCACTGCTGCGCGAGCACGGTGGCGCCATCGTCAACCTCGCCGATCTGGCCGCCTACGAGACGTGGCCCGCCTATGTGCCGCATGCCATCACCAAGGCCGGCATCGTGCAGCTGACGCGCGGCCTTGCACGCGCACTCGCACCGGAGATCCGCGTCAATGCCGTCGCACCGGGCGCGGTGCTGCTCCCCGAGGAGTGGAGCGACGAAGCCGCCGACCGGCTCGTGCGCACCACGCCGCTGCGTCGGCTGGGCACGGCGGACGACGTGGCGGACGCCGTCGTCTATCTCTGCGAGGCCCGGTATGTCACGGGCGAAGTCGTGATCGTCGATGGTGGACGGCACATCCGCACCTGACGCCGGGCCGCCGGCACTCCCGGCGGATCGAGCGTACGGGACCATCGTCGTCTGCGGCGGCGGGTGCTACGGTGGCTACTACGTCCGACAGCTCGCTCGCGCGCGGGCCGCCGGCGCCATCGTCGTCGACCGACTCCTCGTGGTCGACCGTGATCCAGCCTGTCGCGTCGCGCGGCTCGCCGCCGCGATCGGGGCAGGTGACGCGGCGGCGATTGCGGAGCACGGATGGCGCCTGAATCGGCGCGCCGACGACGCTGGCGTGCCCGACGCCGATCCGGCCTACACCGACCTCCCGCTGTCATTCGTCATCGCAGACTGGCAGGTGTTCCTCACGGCGTGCTTCGCGGCCGCGATCGATCATGCCGATGCCGTCGGTGCGCGGGATGCGATCGTACCCTCGCCGCTCATGCCGAACCTGCTCGCCAACTGGGTGGAGGCGCGTGTGGCGGTGCACCGTCCGGGAGCGCTGATCACCCGTGCCCCGCTCACGGCCACCCCGGCGACGCCGTGGCAGCGCACCGGGGACGACGGCTCGCACTACGCGTCGTTCGCCACGTGGATGTGTCCCATCAACTGCATCGAGCCGGCGCGGTGCCCCGAGACGCGTGGACCGCGTGACTGGTCGATGCCCGTGGCGGTGCAGGCCGCCATCAGGCGCGCCGACGGGTCGGGTGCCGGCTACGATGGGCTCGCGCTCTTCCATACCACACACCGCGCCTACGGCGTGGGCATGTTCGACGTCCGCGATGCGGTGCGCGCCGATGCCGCGATTGCGGCGGCTGGCCATCGTTCCGCCCTGCGCCTTCTGGTGGCCTCCGTCTCGCATTGCCACGGCGCCATGGCCGAGGTGGTGGCCACCGGCTGAGCCGATCGCGGGAGCGGGAACCGCGACGGGCACCCGGGTGGCTTAGATTTGCGAACGTCGCCGGACGCCTCACGCGTACCGGCCCCGCGCTGGCCATTCTTCCGAGCACCCGTGCCATGAACGCTCCCCGCCCCGAAACGATCGCGATCATCGGCTCCGGCCCAGCGGCATGGACCGCGGCGATCTACGCGGCCCGCGCCAGCCTGAACCCGATCGTCTTCGAAGGTGAGCAGGTCGGCACCGAAGGTCCCGGTGGACAGCTCATGCTCACGACGGACATCGAGAATTTCCCCGGCTTCCCCGAGGCAATCAGCGGTCCCGACCTGATGGATCGCATGAAGGCGCAGGCGGTGCGCTACGGCACGCGTGTCGTCTCGGAGCTGATCACGTCGGTGGACGTCTCCCGCTCGCCGTTCCTCCTCACGCCACACTACAGCGCGCCGATCACGGCGCTCACCGTGATCGTTGCCACCGGTGCCTCGGCCAAGTGGATCGGCCTCGAGAACGAGATCCGGCTCGCGAAGAGTGGCGGCGGTGTGTCGGCGTGCGCGGTCTGCGATGGCGCCCTCCCGCACTACCGCAACAAGCGACTCGCCGTCGTCGGCGGTGGTGACACGGCGATGGAAGAGACGCTGTACCTGACGAAGTTCGCGAGCGAGGTGGTGGTGATTCACCGCAAGGACACGTTCCGTGCCTCGAAGGTGATGGCCGAGCGCGTACTGAATCATCCGAAGGTGCGTGTGCTCTGGAACACGATCGTCACCGACGTGCTGGGCGCGGACGAAATCACGGGGCTCCAGCTGCAGGACACGGTCACCGGCGCACCGCGGGACATCGAAGTCGGCGGACTGTTCGTCGCGATCGGTCACGTGCCAAACACCGGATTCCTCGGGGGCCAGCTCGAGCTCACGCCATTCAACTACGTCAAGGTCGCCCCGTGGCGCACGCTGACCAGTGTGCCCGGTGTGTTCGCTGCCGGTGATGCGATCGATGACTACTACCGGCAGGCCATCACGTCGGCCGGCACCGGCTGCATGGCCGCGCTCGAGGCGGAGCGGTGGCTCGCGCATCACGGCATCGGCGAGTCACCGATGCTCGACACTCCCGTGGCCCCCGTGGTGATCCCGCCGGCCGACGCCGCTGGCGTCGCGGCCGGCGCATGACCCTGCGCGTCGAGGCCGTCCCCGTCGGCGCGTTCCAGGCCAACGCGTATCTGGTGATCGACGATGCGACGCGGCGTGCGGCCATCGTGGACCCGGGCGCTGAGGGTGACGAACTGGCCGCACGGCTCGTGGCCGCCGGTATCACGGTCGAGGCCATCTGGATCACGCATGGGCATCTGGATCACGTCGGTGGGATCATGGGCGTGCGTCGCGCTTTTCCTGCCGCACCGATCTGGCTGCACCCGGCGGACAGGCCGCTCTACGACAACGTCGCCGCGCAGGCGCGGGTCTACGGTATCCCGATGGAGTCGCCGCCGGCGCCTGATCACGCGTGGGCGGAAGGGGACACTGTCTCGCTCGGCGCACATCAGTTCCGCATCGTGCACCTGCCGGGCCACGCCCCCGGACACGTCGCGCTGGTCGGTGACGACCTCGTTTTCGTCGGCGACGTGATCTTCGCCGGTTCGATCGGTCGCACCGATCTGCCGCTCTGCGACCCGCGGGCGATGCAGGAATCCCTGGCCCGCATCGCCGCGTGGCCAGGTCGTCTCGTGCTGCACCCCGGGCATGGCCCGGCCACCACCGTCGCCGAGGAAGTCATGACGAATCCGTTCCTGGCCGGCATCGCTCGTCCCCGCGGCGCGACGGCGTCGTGACCGCCCCCGTCGCCGCCCTCGCGGCACGTCGTCGCAATGCGCGTGATGCCGCCGATCCCGTCGGTGCCGTGTGGCGAAATCAGGGGCGCGCTCTCGCCAGCGTGATCCTCTCGGCCCTCTGGGGTGGTGCGGCGCTGGTCGTCGTCGCCAGCGTCGCGCCGGCGGCCTTCCGCGTGCTGCCCACGCGCACGCTCGCCGGCGCGCTGGTCGGTCAGGTGCTGCCGGTGCTCTTCATCAGCGGGCTCGTGGTCGGCATCGTGTCGATGATGCTGACACCGCGCGGTGCCCCCCGCATGCGCCTGCGCCGGATCGGTGGGGCGGGGACCATGCTGGGGTGTGTCGTCGCACAGGTGATCATCGGTCCGAGGATTGCAGCGCTGCGTGAGAAGATCGGTCCCAGCGTCGAGGCGCTCGCAACCACCGACCCGCTGCGCGTCGAGTTCGGGCGCCTGCACGGCTTCAGCGTGCTCGCACTGGGCATCGCGATGGTGTTCGCGCTCGTCACGCTCGTCGCGGCGACGTTCGCCGTCCGTGAGGCACGCGCGCACGACTGAACCGCCACGACGTCCTTCCGCCTCGCACCATGACCATGCCCGCGACCCGTACTGAGAAGGATCCGCTCGGTGAACTCGACGTCCCGGCTGGCGCACTCTACGGCGTGCAGACGGTGCGCGCGATGCAGAATTTCCCGATCTCCGGGCTGCTCCCGCTCGAGCCATTCGTGGTCGCGCAGGTGTGGATCAAGAAAGCCGCCGCACTGACGCACCGCGAGACCGGTCGCCTCGATGCGCGGCGCGCTGACGCCATCATCGCTGCCGCCGACGAGGTGCTTGGAGGCCAGCACCGCGACATGTTCGTCGTCGATCCGTACCAGGCCGGTGCGGGAACGTCGCACAACATGAACGTGAACGAAGTGCTGGCGAACCGCGCCAACGAGATCCTCGGCCAGCCGCGCGGCAGCTATGCCCCGGTGCACCCGAACGACCACGTCAACATGGCGCAGAGCACCAACGACACCATCCCGACCAACATCCGGCTCGCGGTGCTCCGAGAGCTGCCAGCGTTGCTCGCCGCGGCGATGCTGTTGCGTGACGCATTCGCCGGCAAAGGCACCGAGTTCGACCACATCGTGAAGGCGGGCCGCACGCATCTGCAGGATGCGATGCCGATCCGGCTCGGGCAGGAGTTCACGGCCTACGCCGGCACGCTCGAGCGATGCATCCGGCGGATCGCACAGGCGGCGGATTACCTGAATGACCTCGGGATCGGTGGCAGCGCCGTCGGCACTGGCGTGACGGTCGAGCCGCAGTACCCGCCGCTCATGCTCCGCCACCTGTCGGAGATCAGCGGCATCACCACGCTCCGTCTCGGCGCGGACCGCATTCAGCTGATGCAGAGCATGGGCGACCCCGCGGCCTTCAGTGCGTCGCTGCGCGGTCTTGCGCTCGACCTCTCGAAGATCGTCAGTGACCTGCGCCTCTTGGTCAGCGGCCCACGCACCGGTCTCGATGAGATCGTGCTGCCAGCCGTGCAGCCCGGCTCATCGATCATGCCGGGCAAGATCAATCCGTCGATCCCGGAGATGGTGAATCAGGTGTGTTTCCAGGTCATCGGCTGCGACACCACCGTCGCGATCAGCGCCGAGCATGGACAGCTCGAGCTCAACGTGATGATGCCCGTGATCGCGCACAACATCCTGCTGTCGATGCGCATCCTGACCACTGCGATCACGACGCTGGCGACGAAATGCGTGCAGGGCATCGCGGCCAACGAGGCGATGTGCCGGTACTGGGTGGAACGCTCGGCGGCACTCGCGACGGCGCTGATGCCGCAACTGGGCTATGCGGCGGCGGCGGAGATCAGCAAGCGATCGGTGGCGGAAGGCGTGCTGATCCGCGATCTGGTGGCGCGCGACCGGCTCATCCCGGCCGAGGAGATCGACGGCGTGCTCGACCTGCGCCGGATGACGGAGATCGGCGTCCCCCAGGGCCGCCACCCTACGGCGACCGGCGGCTGATGCGGCGGGCGGGTGCGGGTGTGTCCCGCGCCACTTGTCCGGGGCTGGCCGAGTGGTGATCCTGCGCGGGTGAGAATCACCACCTGGGCCGAATACGGCCTCATCAGCGCGCTGCATCTGGCCCGTCGCTACGGCGAAGGTCCGGTGACGGGGCGCGCCGTCGCCGCCGGCGAATCCCTGCCCGTGGACTACGTCGAGCAGATCCTGCTCCGGCTCCGCCGCGCGGGCATCGTCGACAGTACGCGTGGTGCCCGTGGCGGGTACGTTCTGGCTCGGCCGGCGACGGAGATCACCGTTCGCGACGTGGTGACGGCATCGGAGCTCCAGACGTTCGACATGCACTGCACCAGCAATCCACTGGATGCGCTGCGGTGCGCCGATACCACCTCGTGCAGCATTCGTCCCGTGTGGGCACTGTTGCAGGTGAAGATCGACGAGGTGCTGGAGGGCATCCGACTCGCGGACTTGCTCGCGAACGAACAGACGGTGCGGGTGCGGGTGAAGTTGGATGCCCCGCCGGAACTGGCGCGCCGGATGCTGCCGGTCGTCTCCGGGCTGTGACGGCAATGGCGCGCTGGACGGCACAGCAGGCGGAACGTGAGTGGGAGCGGCGGTCGACGTCGTTCGTCGCCACGCTGATGTCCGAGCCTGACCCCGCTGCGGTGTCGCGCCTGGCGGCGTCGGGGGACGCGGATCTGGACCACGCGCGATGGGAGCTGCGCTACCTGCGTCGCGCCGTCGGGCTGCTCGTCGCGGGCCGTGACGCGCTGGACGATCGGACCGCGTCGCTGGTGGGGAAAGCGCTGGCACGGGCCGTGGAACACGATCCCTCCGCGGCGCCCTCCATGCGCGCCGTGTCCGCCGGCCAGTTCAACGCCCGGCTGCGGGTGTACCGCGATCTGGTCGGGCAGCGCGGCGCCATGCGCACACCCGTGGCACGGATCGGCGACGCGTTGATCGGATTCGCCGGTGGACGTCCGAACAGCGACGCCACGCCGTGGGCCGCAGGATTTGTCGCGGCTGAACTGGATCGCTGCAACGAGGCGCTGCGCCATGAGTTCGGCACGGTCGACCTGCCCGACGACGTCGCGCCAAGCGCATTGCAGTCACCGCGGCGCTAGGCCAGAACGAAACAACGGCGCCGGGAGACCGGACGCCGTTGTTCGTCTGTAGTGCCGAAGGGGGGACTCGAACCCCCACGGGCTTGCACCCACTGGCTCCTGAAGCCAGCGCGTCTACCAGTTCCACCACTTCGGCAGAGCGGGGAGGATACCGAGGCCGGGCGTAGCTGTCAACGTCGTGCAACAACTTTCCGTCCGGCGGGTTGCATGCAGCAGGCGGCATCGCCCGGCAGCGCCGAGCGGTCCCGTCGGCGTGACGGCGGTGACGCCGACACTGCAGTATTTGGTTGTTGGTCGTTCCCGTTCGCCATAGGTTGAATGTCTGTGCAGGCTTCGCCCGCTCCGCTCGCCCGAGACTCTCCCACTCACCATGTCGCGACCCTCTGCCGATGACGCCCCGGCGATCGAGTCGATCGCCAAGAATCGTCGTGCCCGCCACGAGTACCAGATCCTGGACACGTGGGAGGCGGGCATCATGCTGACCGGCTCCGAGGTCAAGGCATTGCGCGAGGGTCGCGCCAACGTCACCGACGCCTTCGGCGTGATCAACGGTCAGGAGCTCTTCCTGCTCAACCTGCACATCGCGCAGTACGAGCGGGCCGGCTACAGTGCTCACGACCCGACACGCACGCGCAAGCTGCTCCTGCACCGCAAGGAGATCGAGAAACTCATCGGCGCCGTCACCAAGCAGGGCCTCACCGTCGTGCCGCTCGAGCTGTACTTCAAGAACGGGCGCGCGAAGGTCGTCATTGCGCTGGCGCGCGGCAAGAAGCTGCACGACAAGCGCGAGGACCTGAAGAAGAAGGACGACGAACGCGCGATGGCGCGGGCGATGAAGAAGTGAGCCGCTCGCTGTTCCGCCACACCGCGCGAGCGGTCCACTGCGCGCTGGTGGGATGCGTGACCGTCATGCTGTCGGTCCTGCCTGTGGATGCGCACGCGCAGCGCGACGGACTGCACGTTCGCACGGGGGCGACACAGGTGGTCGTGCCGTGGGTCACCAGCGCCGGCGCGCGCTTCCTGCCGCTGGGCGCCCTCGCGCGTGCGCTCGGCGGGACCGCGAGCACCAGTGGCACCACCGCGACGCTCGAGGCCTGTGGCGTGCTGGCACGGTTCACGCTTGGCGAGCGTTCCGTCGATCTCGGCCCGGCCGGCAGCGAGCCGCTCTCGGTTGCTGTCACGCGCGGCGGGATCAGCGGCATGCTCGTGCCGGCGGATTTCGTGACCTCCATCCTGCCACGGCTCGGCAGTGGTGTGGTGTGGGATGCCGAAGAGCAGGAACTGCGGCGCTTCTCGACGTACGCCCGCCGCACCACCGCCCCCGCAGCCGCGCCAACGGTGGCGCCGCAGCCAGAGGAGACCACACCCGCGCGTGATGGTGACGCGGGCGCGGTGCTGCGCGCTGATGACGACGCGCGTCCGGTCAGCATCGGCGGCGCCGTGCCGCGCATCGCTCCCGCCACGCGCCCACCAGCCGCGCGACGTCGCGAGCGCAGTGTGGTCATCGACGCGGGACATGGCGGACCCGACGCCGGCATGAGCGGCGTCTCGTCCGGCGGCACGCGAGTGTACGAGAAGCAGATCACGCTCGCCATCGCGCTCAAGCTGGCCGAGGAACTCCGGAGCCGCGGCGTGACCGTGCACCTCACGCGGTCGCGTGACACCCTCATCGCGCTCAGCGACCGTGGGCGTATCGCCAACCAGCGTCGCGCCGACCTGTTCATCTCCATCCACGTCAACGCCGCGAATCCGCGCTGGCGCGATCCCGGGTCGGCACGCGGCTTCGAGACGTATTTCCTCGCCGAGGCGAAGACGGAAGATGAAAGCCGCGTCGAGCGCATGGAGAACGAGGCGGTGCGCTTCGAGACGGGCGCCAATGCCCCGCGAGGCGACCCGCTCAGCTTCATCATCAACGACATGGCGCAGAACGAGCACCTGCGTGAGTCGAGCGACCTCGCGGGTGAAGTGCAGCGTCGCGTCCGCGAGGTGCACCCGAGCATCGACCGCGGCGTGAAGCAGGCGAACTTCGCGGTGCTGCGCGGGTCGTTCATGCCGGCTGTTCTCGTGGAAGTCGGCTTCGGGACGAACCCGGCCGAGGCCACGTTCCTCACCGCGGCGGCACGACAGGCGGAGCTTGCGCGCTCGATCGCCGATGCCACGGTTGCCTACCTCGGACGCTACGAGAAGCGCGTGGGCGGTGGCCCGCAGTGAGTGCGGTCGCCAAGCAGGCGTTGCAGGTGTCGTGTGCAGGGCTCACCTTCCAGAATCCCGTCGTCCTCGCCTCCGGCACGGCGGCGTACGGCCGCGAGCTGCACGACATCGTGGATCTCGAGCGGCTCGGTGGCCTCGTCACGAAGGCGGTGTCGCTCGCCCCGCGCGCGGGTGCGAAGGCCCCGCGTGTCTCGGACTTCCCGGGTGGCATGATCAACGCCATCGGACTCGCCAATCCCGGCGTGGACGAGGTGCGGGACGTCGAGCTGCCGTGGCTGGCCTCGCATCTGTCGCGCGCGCGGGTGCTGGTGAATGTGGTCGGGAATGCCGTCGAGGATTTTGCGGAGGTCATCACGCGCCTCGAGGACTCCGGGGGCGTGTCGGGCTACGAGCTGAACGTGAGCTGCCCAAACGTGAAGGCGGGCGGCATGGAGTTCGGCGCCGATCGCGACATGCTGCGTGCGTTGATCACGCGCGCGCGCGCGGCGACGCCACGGATGATCGTCATCAAGCTCTCGCCGACGCTCGGCGACCTCGTCGGTACGGCACAGGTGGCAGTGGATGCGGGAGCAGACGCACTCACGCTCACGAATACGTTGCCGGGTCTCGTGATCGACGTGGAGACGCGTCGTCCCCGCATCGGCTTCGGGAGCGGTGGCGTGAGCGGGCCACCGCTGCTGCCGGTGGGTGTGCTCGCGACCTGGCGCGTGTCGCGTGCGGTGCGTGTGCCGATCATCGGGCTGGGGGGCGTCTCGCGCGGCGAGCATGCGCTGCAGTACATCCTTGCGGGGGCGACGCTGGTGGGCGTCGGCACGGCGGGCATGGTGAACCCACGCGCGCCGGAACGCATCGTGGCTGAACTGGCGCGCTGGTGCGACCATCACGGCGTGACGTCGCTGGAGTCGGTGCGGGGCACGCTGGAGTGGCCATCGTGACGGCGTCGGGTGGCGCGTCCGCGCCAGAGTCCGGGCCCGAGTTGCTGCTCGCCCTCGATGTGCCTGATGCGGATGCCGCGCTGGCGCTGGTGGCGCGGTTCGAGGGGCGATGCCGGTTCTACAAGGTCGGGCTGGAGCTCTTCACGGCAGCTGGGCCGGACCTCGTTCGGACCCTGCGCCAGCGCGGTGTGGATGTCTTCCTCGACCTCAAGCTGCACGACATTCCGAACACCGTGCGGGCGGCGGCGCGGCGTGCTGCGTCACTGGACGTGCGGCTGCTGACCGTGCACGCCTCGGGTGGCGAGGCCATGCTGGCGGCGGCCGTGGACGGGGCGGGGGAAGGGTGCGGCATTCTCGGCGTGACGGTGCTGACCAGCCTCTCGCCGGCGGAGCTGGCAGCGTCGTGGGGGCGTGGCCCGTGGATCGACGTGGAGGACGAGGTCGTGCGGCTGGCCGGTCTGGCGGCCGATGCCGGCGCCCACGGTGTGGTCTGCAGCGGACTGGAGCTGGCCGCCGTCGCGGCGCGGTACGGCGGGCGACTGGCTCCGCTCGTGCCCGGCGTCCGGCCATCGGGCGCCGAGCGGAACGATCAGGCGCGGGTGATCACGCCCGAGGGAGCGGCGGCGGCGGGGGCACGGTACCTGATTCTTGGCCGCGCGGTGACCGAGGCACGCGATCCGCTGGCAGCGTGGGACGGCATTGCCGGTGCGGTGGGCGGGGCCCGACCGGTGTGAGCTTGTCGATGTGTGCAGAATCGTACACGTCGGTCGTTTTCCGGTGTCAAGAGGGCGTGAGAAATTTTCTCGTTCCGGCCCTTGTATGCCGCGTCCGGCCCGGCTAGCTTGGGAGACTTGTCCCGAAGTCGTGTCCCCGACAGGAGTTTCCTGTGAAAGTCCGTTCCAGCGTGAAGCCGATCTGCGAGCACTGCAAGGTGGTCAAGCGTGACGGCGTGCTCCGCATCATCTGCGGTCGCAATCCCAAGCACAAGCAGCGGCAGGGTTAAGGATTAATGGCGCGTATTGCAGGCGTGGATCTTCCGCGCGAGAAGAAGGTGGAGATCGGGCTGACGTATATCTTCGGCATCGGTCGCAAGACGGCACGCGAGATTCTCTCCAAGACGGGCGTTGACGCCGCGTTGCGGGTGAAGGATCTGGTCGAGGCCGACGTCAACAAGCTCCGCCAGATCATCGAGCGGGACTATCGCGTCGAGGGTGCCCTGCGCACCGAGGTCGCGATGAACATCAAGCGCCTCATGGACATCGGGTCCTATCGGGGCACACGCCACCGTCGCGGGCTTCCCGTCCGTGGCCAGCGTACGCACACCAACGCCCGCACGAAGAAGGGGCCGCGCCGCGCGATCGCCGGCAAGAAGAAGGTAACCAAGTAACCGATGGCGACCGGAAAGAAGACCAAGAAAATCGTCGATGCGGAAGGCGTGGCGCACGTCAGC
>JANNXU010000015.1:0-32847 GCA_031409715.1 Gemmatimonadaceae bacterium
AGCGCGCGAACGAACAGATGCGACAAGTCCACTGCTTCCAAATGGTTTCATCGCGGCGGCGCATCGCCGAAGTCCGCGCAGCATTGCGAGCGGAGCCGGCGCAGATGCCGAAATCGCGAGCAGGCCTACCGGCCCTTATCACGCGATCAGGTTTCAAGTTCATGGCGGCGCGATGGACAGCGCGGGAATTTGCCACGGTATAGTCGGCGCCCCGCGCACGAGCGACGTCGTCGTTTCGGCGAACAGCGGACTCCAACAGAGGCCTTGACCAGACATGGCGATGACACAGACCCCGAGCGGGCTCTCCTACGACGACACCCAGGTCGGCACCGGCGCGACCCCGCAGCGCGGCCAGACCTGCGTGATGCACTACACCGGATGGCTTTGGGAGAACGACGCGAAGGGCCGCAAATTCGACAGCTCCGTCGATCGCGGCGATCCGTTCTCCTTCATGCTCGGGGTCGGCCAGGTGATCGGCGGCTGGGACGAGGGGGTGCGCGGCATGCGCGTGGGTGGCAAGCGACAGCTCGTCGTGCCCCCCAAGCTGGGGTATGGCGACGTCGGCGCCGCACCGGCGATCCCGCGCATGGCCACGCTGGTCTTCGAGGTGGAGCTGGTTGGCCTTCCTCGTGCCTCACCGGCAGGAGTGCGCTGATGGACATCGACGTGCGGCTGCCGGTGGCAGCGGACGACGCGAGTTTCCTTCGCCCGGCCCCGGGCACGTACGCGGAGTTCTATCACAAGTACATCGCGCTGGTGCCCGACGGTGACCTGCGGCGCCTGCTGCCGGTGATCTTCGATGCCAACTATCGCGCACTCCGCACCATCCCGGCGGAGCAGGAGCGGTACCGCTACGCGCCCGGCAAGTGGTCCATCCGCGAGACGATCGGGCACATGGCGGACACGGAGCGCGTCTTCTCGTACCGGGCGCTCCGCATCGCGCGTGGTGACGCGACGCCGCTCGCGTCGTTCGACGAAAACCTGTTCGTCGCGGCAGCGCGGTACGACGACCTGCCACTGGAGCAGTCGCTGGGTGAGCTGATGGCGGTGCACGCATCCACCATCCTGCTGTTCGAGAACATGGCCGACGAGGTGTGGGACCGCGTCGGCACGGCGTCGGGTCATCCGGTGTCGGTGCGCGCGCTCGCCTACATGATCGCCGGCCACGAATTGCACCACATGCAGGTGTTCCGCGATCGCTACGATGTCATGGCGGACCTGTAGCGGCGCAGGGTCCTCCGAACCGGCGCAGCGTGGTACGACTGCATGACTGCAAAACGCAAAACTGAACAGCCGCAATACGGCGCGTGGCGGCAACGCGTGCGGCGTGCCTTCGGTGCGCCCGACAACGACCGATGTGTTGGTGAACTGCGTTCGAATTTGCCCCCGTCGCTGGTACGAGCAGCCCCCATGCGCTTCGATCGGGCTCGTGCGGAATCTGCTCACCGCGTGGTACGCCGGTAGCGCTGTTTTGCGGCTGTTCAGTTTTGCCGTTTTGCCGTTTTGCCGTTCAGTAGTTCAGCCATCGCGCCGATGCGCAGCTCCCTGGCGATCAGAGCGAGTCGAGCAGGTCGTCGATGGCCTTGGTGTCGGCTTCGTCGAGCGGGCCGCCGACGATGATCTTCTGCAGGATGTCCACCGCCTCGGCGGCAAGATCATCGGTGTACTTGCGGTCGGACTCGAAGCGCACGATGTGCCCTAGCAGCACCGTCTCGAGGCGGTTGGTCTCGCTGTCTTCGGCGTCGCCGAAGAAGTCCGGGTCGTGGTCCGCGTCGTCGCTGGCGTAGGAGGCCTCGTAGCTGGGCACGGACTCCTTCCACGGCTCGTCGGCGGAGTCGGAGTCCTTCAGCTTGTCGGGCGGTACCAGCGCGAAGAGGCGGCACTGCAGCCCCGGCTCCTCCTCGTAGGCGAAGAGGCCGAGCCGGACCGGATCGGCGAACAGGTCGAGGCGGAGCAGGTGCTGGATGGCGTCGTCGGCCATCGCACAGCGCGCGACGAGCCGCTCACCGATGAAGGCACCAAGGCAGACGCCCTCAGGGGCGCGCTCGTCCTCCATGCGCTGCACTGAAATCGGGATCGGCGTGTTGGTGCGCACGAACACCGCCGGACGCTCCTCGTCACCGGTGTCGTCCCCGCCGAACGGATCCTGCCCGTCGGGCGCCTCGTCTGCGTCGTCGTCGAACATGCCGGAAGCTAACCGCCTCTGGAGGGGGACTCAGGTCTGTGCCGACGGAATGTCGGCCGGCTCGAGCCGGTCGAGCGCGCGGCCCAGCATGCGCGCCAGTCCGAGCCACTCGACCGTGGCCACGACCGTGCCGCTGAGCAGCGTGACGCCGACCGTCAGCACGGTGGGCGCCCCGGCCCGGAGGAGCAGCACGCCCAGCCCCCATCCGACGCCGATCGGCGCCGCCAGCAGCACCGCCAGCGAGGTCAGGATGGCGATCAGCGTGATGTACACCTGCCCGATCACGGACGCGCCGCCGCTGGTCGCGCCGCCCTGATTGAGCGGCACCCACGCAGGCAGCCAGAGCGCCACGGCGTTGTACAGGGTGATGTGGAGCAGGTTCACGCCGCCGAGCGCGATGGCGCCGCTGAGCACGACCACCACCAGTCCCGCCGGGCCGACCGGTCCGCCAAGGTTGCGCAGCACGAGGAAGGCAGGAATGCCGAAGAAGAGCGTCATGGACACCGTCGCAATCAGTGCGGCGGTCAGGATCTCGGTGGCGACGATGGTGTGCGCGGCCAGCGGCGCAGTCTTGATGAACGGGAGGTGCGCGAGGTCGTGGCGCAGGTCGAGCCGGAACCACGCCGGCGCCGTCAGCACCGCCGCCGCGAAGACGCTCAGCGTCAGCGTCATGAAGGTGGTACGCAGTGTGGCGGTCGATCCGTCAGAGCGGCCGACCAGCAGCGCGATGATCCCGACCAGCACCACCGTCACCAGGACCGAACGCGGCCGGAAGGTGCGGAGCGCGGCCGTGACGTTCTTCCAGATCAGCGCCACGGCAGGATGACCCTGCAGCCCCAGCTCCCATCGCAGCACCGACCTGCGCATCCTGACCGTCGTGCTGCCGCTCCGCATCCGCGCCATACGCGCGGCAAACCGTGCACTGGAGCCGATGGCGAGCTCCTCGAACGGCCGTGGGTCGCGGAGGATCCAGGCGTAGTGCAATAGCAACACGAGCAGCGCTCCCGGCATCGCGAGCAGCCAAGTGGTGCTTGTATGTGCGAATGCTGGCGCTGTGGCGGCTCGAATCGGCCAGATCATGGCGTGGACGATCGGCTGGTCGAGAACCACCTGCACGGTCAGTCTCGCGGCCAGCAGCCTGTCGATGGCGCTGCCTGCGACGGTGGCGGGCACCACGGCCACGCTGCGCCACATCTGCAGCGCCCGCGGTGCGGCCAGTGTCGTCCCGATGGCAATGCCGGCGAGGACCAGCATGGCGATGGTCTTCGCCACCGGCCTCCGTCGCGGGGCGTCCGGCACATTGGTGCGGGCCAGCGTCGCACCGAGGCGGTGCAACGACACCGTGGTGAACAGCACCCAGAGTCCGAGCGCCCGCAGGCCGCCGTTCAGCTCGCCGCCGCCGCGGCGCAGCAGCAGCGTCCACAGCAGCACGTTCACCAGCAGCAGCGCCTGTACGCTGAAGAGTCGCGCCTGCACCAGCGTCCGCCGCGAGACGGGTGCCGGGAAGAGGAAGTGGACCTCGGCGTTGCTGAACGCGAGCGCGCTGTCGCTCGGCGCGGCCAGCCACCATGCACCGAGTGCGATCGTCAGTCCGGCGATGGAGAGGAGGTGCCGCAGGTCGAGCAGGCCCGGGTCGATGGTCGCGACGCCGCGCGCCGTTGGTGAGAAGAGGAGCGAGCCGAGGTAGCCGAGCATGGCCAGGGCGCCGACGATGTAGCGCGGCTGCCGGAGCCGGCGGAGCTGCACCAGCATCCGGTTCCGCCATCCCCGCGAGTAGAGAAACCAGAGCGCCCGCCACGGCTGCGCTGCCGCCGCCGCCGCACTCACGCGGTCTGCCCGGGTGAGGGCAGGTCATCAGTGAGGGCGATGAACAGGTCCTCCAGCGACGCCGCCTCCATGTCGGGCCGGAGTGCGCGCAGCTCGGCAATGGTGCCCAGTGCGGCGACTTCGCCCCGGCGCAGCAGCAGGACCCGGTTGCAGAGCTCCTCCACGAGGTTGAGGAGGTGTGAGCTGAGGATGACGGCGGTGCCGGCCGCGGCGCGACGGCGGATGGTGTGCTTCATCCGACGGATGCCGGCCGGATCGAGGCCGGTGAGCGGCTCGTCCAGGATCAGGACCGACGGATCGTGCAGCAGCGCCGCCGCGACGGAGAGCTTCTGCTTCATGCCACGCGACAGCTCGGATGGCAGCGCGTGCCGCTTTTCGGTCAGCTCCATCTCGGCCAGCAGCTCGGGGATACGTGCCTCGGCATGGGTCACGCCGTAGAGGCGCGCGGTGAACCGGAGGTGCTCCTCGACGGTGAGGTACTCGAAGAGGTGCGGCTCGTCGGGGATGAAGGCGAGGCGACGCTTGGCCTCGACCGGTTGGGTGTCGAGCCCGAAGCCCGCGATGCTGAGCGAGCCTTCAGTGGGGCGGAGGATGCCGGCGAGGGCACGCAGCGTGGTGGTCTTGCCGGCCCCGTTCGGCCCGACGAGGCCAAGGATCTCGCCGGCGGGCACGTCGAGCGTGAGCCCCCGCACGGCAGAGACCGTCCCGTACCGCTTGCTGAAATTGCGGACACGGATCGCAGGCGGCGCGACCGGTGTCGCGGGTGCGCTGGCGTCGGTGGGCGGGTGCGGTGCGGTGGCGGTCACGGGCGCGTGCGGTGCGTCCGGTGCGCCAGGTGCGTCCGGTGCGTCGGGTGCGTCGGGTGCGTCGGGTGCGGCACGACCATCGGAGGTGAGCATCCGGCGAAGGGTCGCCGGGCCGGGGGGCGCAGGCAAGGCCGGATGCAAGCCTGCGAGCGATGCGTCCGATACTCCAAAACACTCGTCTTCCGGTCCTGCCCACCTGCAGTGCCGGCGCGCACGCCCCGCCTGCCGATCCTGCCATGTCCGACGCCATTGTTGCCCGCCAGCCGATCTTCGACGAACGCCAGAAGCTGGTGGGCTTCGAACTGCTGTACCGCCACAGCGAGGACGCGACGTCGGCGCGGGGACAGACGCCGACGGTGATGGCGTCCACCACGGTGGTGCAGGCGGTGCTCGGCATCGGCCTCGACCGACTGCGGGAAGGGGAGCGGGTGTGGATCAACCTCTCGCGCGACCTGATCGTGGAACGCGCATGGGAAGTGCTCGACCCGAAGGCGGTGGTGCTCGAGATCCTGGAGCACGTGGAGCCGGACGAGGAGGTGGTGACCGCGATCACCGACGCCCGCAAGCGCGGCTACCAGATCGCGCTGGACGATTTCGAGTGGCACGACAAGTGGATCCCGCTGCTGCAGCTCGCGCACAAGGTGAAGGTCGACGTGGCGGGCAAGACGCGTGCGGAGCTGGTGCAGGCGGTGGCGCTGCTCAAGCCGTTCAACGTGAAGCTGCTGGCCGAGCGCGTCGAGACGGATGCCGTGCGCGCCGAGTGCGCGGCGCTCGGCTTCACGCTGTTCCAGGGGTACTTCTACTGTCAGCCCGAGACGGTGGTCAAGCGCGACCTGTCGGCGGCGGAAGCGAGTGCGCTGCAGCTGCTGAACCTCGTCCGCAACGAGAAGACGCCGACGGTGCAGGTGGAGCAGTCGATCAAGCGTGATCCGGCGCTGACGTTCAAGCTGCTGCGCATCGTCAACAGCGCGGCGATGGGGTTCAAGGGCATCGAGTCGATTCCGCATGCGCTGCGCCTGCTGGGTCGCACGCAGCTCGAACGCTGGCTGACGCTGTTGGTCATGGCGAGCTTCTCGTCCGGTGGCGCACGCCAGCGCGAGCTGTTCAAGCTGTCGCTCACGCGCGCGCGGCTGCTGGAGCTGATGAGCGACCCATCGGATCGCGACCAGCGCTTTTTGGTGGGGATGTTCTCGATGCTGCACGTGCTGCTGCAGGCGCCGATGAAGGACGTGATCGCGACACTGCAGCTCTCCGACACGGTGACGCAGGCGCTCCTCGAGCGCGCCGGTCCGCACGGCCCGCTGCTGGCCGCGCTCGAGGCGTACGAGGTCGGCGACTGGGACCGGGTCGAGATGGTCACGGGCAACGACGACCGCGCACTGGTGCAGATCGCGGCGCACTACCCGGCGGCGCTGGGCTGGGCGATCGAGCAGGTCAAGGCGACAGGCTGACCCCTGTCACCGCTGCGCGCAACGCGACGCTAGAGCGCCTTCCGGATCGCCTCGGTGAGCTTCTGCGCCCCGCCGCTGCCGGTGTAGACCACCCTGCCGGTCCGATCGATCACGACGACGTAACTCGTGGCCGGTACATCGTAGGCGTCGACTGCCGTGCCCTGGCGGTCGTAGAGCATTTCGACCGGCATCGGGTGGGCGCGGAGATAGCGACGGACGCGGTCGGGTGTCTGGTTCGCGCTGACCGCGACGCCGACGAACTTCACCTGCCGGCCAAAGCTGCGGGCGACCGTGGTCATCTCCGGCTCCAGCGCCTTGCAGTTGCTGCACCAGCTCGCCCAGAACTCCAGCACCACCGGCTGCTTGCCGAGCCATTGCGACAGCATCGCGGGCTTTCCGTCGAGCGATTCGAGCGCAGCGTTCGGGGCCGTGTTGCCGACCGGGATCCCGGATTCCTGGGCGCCGACCCAGGCGGGGGCAATCAGGGCGAGCGTGACGGCAATCCGTCGCACGAGGGTATGTGACGTCATCAGCAGGTCAGTGTGGTGGTGTGGTGCAGCCAGCCGGCGATGCCGGCGGCGCGCTCAGAACATCAGCTTGCCCATCTCGATCAGGTAGTACTCGGCCACGCCGATCATGGCGATCGCGAAGACCCGCTTCACCCACAGCATCCATGCCCCGCTGCGGGGAAGTCTGGCCGAGGCGCCGGAGGTCAGGCCGACGACCACCAGCAGCGTGCACATGCCGAGCGAGAACACGAACAGGTAGATGAAGCCGAGGACCGCGCTGCCGGTGGTGGCCACCCACGTCAGCACGCTCGCCATCACCGGGGCACCGCAGGGCGCCGCGACGAGGCCCGACATCGCCCCCATCACCAGCGCCCCCCACAGGCCGCCGGACTGCCCCGCCGTCGTCGCCCGCGTCATCAGCCACGCGGGCAGCCGGATCGGCAGCACGTCCAGCATGCTCAGCGCCGCCAGCAGCAGCACGTTGGCCATGGCGAAGTACAGCCACGGATTGGTGCTGATCTCGCCGAACATGCTCCCCGACAGGCCGGCGATCAGCCCGAGGGTGGAGTACACCAGAGCCAGTCCGATGACGTAGGCCATCGTCAGGCCGAGGGTCCGCGCCTTGCGGCCGCTGTCCCGGGCGGCGGTCTGGGCGCCGCCGACGATGGCCGCCGTGATCGGGATCATCGGATAGATGCACGGCGTCAGGGACGTCAGCACCCCGGCCAGAAAGACGAGGGGAATGGCCGTCAGCGGCGAACTGCCGAGCTGCGTGGGAAGGTCGGAGAAATTCACTGCGATGCCGAAGGGGAAAGGCTGCCTGCGCCGGCCGTGGGCCGGATCGCGCCGGCGTGACGGCGTTCTCAGGGCACACTCGGCCGCTGGGCTGTGACGCTAACTTACTGTATTGCGCCGTCGTGCCCGTTCCGCACGCGCAGCCTGATCCCCCGCATCGCAGAGACTCGTGGCTCCACAGTTCATCTACGTCATGAAGGGCCTGAAGAAGGTGGTCCAGCCTTCCAAGGTCATCCTCGACGACATCTGGCTCTCGTTCTACCCGGGCGCCAAGATCGGCGTCCTCGGCGCCAACGGCGCGGGCAAGAGCTCGCTGCTCAGGATCATGGCCGGCGTGGACACCGAGTTTCAGGGCGAGGCGTGGGCCCATAAGGGCACCCGCATCGGCTACCTCTCGCAGGAGCCGCACCTCGATTCCACCCTCGACGTCCGCGGCAACGTGGAGATCGCGGTCAAGGCACAGCGCGCCCTGTTGGACCGGTTCAACGCCATCAGCATGGCCTTCGGCGAGCCGATGGACGATGCCGCGCTGGACAAGCTGCTGGCCGAGCAGGCGCGGGTGCAGGAGCAGATCGACACGCTCGACCTGTGGAATTTGGACAACAAGGTCGAGATCGCGATGGACGCGCTCCGCTGCCCGCCCGCCGACGCCCCGGTGACCAACCTGTCGGGCGGTGAGCGCCGCCGGGTCGCCCTCTGCCGCGTGCTGCTCGAACAGCCCGACATGCTGCTCCTCGACGAGCCCACCAATCATCTCGATGCCGAGAGCGTCGCGTGGCTGGAGCGGTACCTCGCGGAGTTCCCCGGCACCGTCGTCGCCATCACCCACGATCGCTACTTCCTGGACAACGTGGCGCAGTGGATCCTCGAGCTCGACCGCGGCAAGGGCATTCCGTGGGAGGGCAATTACTCGAGCTGGCTGGACCAGAAGGCCACCCGGTTGAAGCAGGAAGAGAAGAAGGAGAGCCAGAAGCAGAAGACCCTCGAGCGCGAGCTCGAGTGGGTGCGGATGGCCCCGAAGGCGCGTCAGGCGAAGAACAAGGCCCGCCTGCAGGCGTATGAGGATCTCGCCGGCGAGATGGGCCAGGAGCGGGCGATGAATCACGAGATCGTGATTCCGCCGGCGCCGCGCCTCGGCAGCGACGTCGTGATCGCGAAGAACCTGAAGAAGGGGTACGGCGACACGCTGCTCTATGATGCGCTGAGCTTCGACCTGCCACGCGCCGGCATCGTCGGCATCATCGGCCCCAACGGCGCGGGCAAGACGACGCTGTTCCGCATGATCACCGGCAGCGAGCAGCCGGACGGAGGCTCGCTCACGCTCGGCAGCACGGTGCAGGTGGGCTACGGCGACCAGTCGCGCACGCTCGACGGGGCGCGGACGGTCTGGGAGGAGCTGAGCGGCCGGCGCGAGATGATCCCGGTGGGCAACCGCGAGATCAATTCCCGGGCCTACCTGAGCGGCTTCAACTTCCGCGGCGCCGACCAGCAGAAGCTCGTCGCGACGCTCTCGGGTGGAGAGCGGAACCGGCTGTTTCTGGCCAAGACCCTGATGAGCGGCGGCAACCTGCTGCTGCTCGACGAGCCGACCAACGACCTCGATGTGGACACCCTCCGCTCGCTGGAGGATGCGCTGCTGGACTTCAGCGGCTGCGCGGTGGTGATCAGCCACGATCGCTGGTTCCTGGACCGCATCGCCACCCACATTCTGGCCTTCGAGGGTGACTCGGAGACGGTCTGGTTCGAGGGCAACTATCAGGCGTACATCGACGACCTGAAGCGCCGGAAGGGCGCCGACGCCGACCAGCCGCACCGCCTGCGGTACAAGAAGCTCACCCGCACCTGAGTGCGACGCCCGTGCGGGTGGGCACGTCTGTCCGCACGAGGCGAGTTGCAGCCCCTGACTAACTTTTCCCGATGACCCCGATCACTGCCCCGATTTCCGGAGTACGAATGCGTTCCGTCCGACTCGCCTCGTTGCTGGTTGCCGCTGTCGTTCTCACTGCAGGCT
Organism: Gemmatimonadaceae bacterium; assembly: GCA_031409715.1. Taxonomy (GTDB): domain Bacteria; phylum Gemmatimonadota; class Gemmatimonadetes; order Gemmatimonadales; family Gemmatimonadaceae; genus JACMLX01. The sequence continues at coordinate 9,585 of JANNXU010000015.1, forward strand.
GCGAGAAGACCGCCGACAGCCCCGGCAAGGGTGACACTGCCGTCCCGTACGGCGGCGCTGGTGCGAACGGGTCGGTCGGCAGCACGCCCGGCTACCTGAATGCCGCCGGTGTCGACAAGGCGCCTGCGGCGGCGCCGGCAGCGTCCGCCCCTGCCCCCGCGGCCGACACTGCAGCCAAGGCACCAGCCGCGCACTGACCCGCGTCGGACTGCGCGTGGCGCGGTCCAGCGGAACCCGGGGCAGTTGATTTTCGGGCGTGGCGTGCCAGCTTGCGTACGAGTGATGGGGTGTAGGTCAATTGGCAGACCACCCGGCTGTTAACCGGGATGTTGCAGGTTCGAGTCCTGCCGCCCCAGTTCCAACACACGAACGGCCGCTCCGATCACCGGGGCGGCCGTTCGTGTTTCGCGTGGCAACGTCAACTCTTTTCACGCATTGGGGCAGAGCAGCGGAGGGTCCTGCCCGTGTGGCAACCGTCGGCGCTGGACGGCAGATCGAATTGCTGCATGGGTGATCGGGCACCGCTGTTCCCCGTGAGCACCGTCCGCTCGCACGCCACCGGACGGTGCTCACCGCTCTGTTGCCTGCGTCGTCGCACCAACCCCTCTGCTGCTCCGCCCCTCTGCGTGAAAAGAGTTGACGCTCGCCGCTGAACACCGACACTGCGAGCCCGCGCACGTCACACCGCGTCAGACAGCGATGTGAAGTTGAAATCACGCGCCTTGAGCAATGGCATCACGCACGGAATGAGCGCCTCGATCCCCGCCACCCGCTCGACAGGACCAAGCGCCTCGATGTTGTTGAGCATGAACAGCGGACTCTCGTTGAAGCGCATGTTCTTGATCGACTTGGTGATCTTGCCGTTCTCGATCAGGTACGTGCCGTCGCGGGTGAGTCCTGTGTAGAGCAGCGTGCGTGGGTCGACTTCGCGCAGGTACCAGAGCCGCGAGACGAGAATGCCGCGCTGTGTGCCGGCGATCATCTGCTCACGCGTGGTGCTGCCACCGGCAAGGACGATGTTGTTCGCGCCTCCGGTCGGCTGCTTGCCCTGCTTCTTCGCCCAGAAGCGCCCGTACTGCAGCTCCTTCAGCACACCGCGCTCGATCCAGTTGCGGCGCGTGAGCGGGAAGCCGTCGCCATCGAACGGGTCGGCGAGGATCCTGGGGTCGTAGGGATCGCTGTAGAGCGTGATCCGTTCGTCGGCGATCTTCTCCCCCACCTTGTTGCCGCCGCCGGCCTTCACGAACGGTGAGCGGCCCTCGTCGGCGGCGCGGGCGTTGGCGTAGAACGCCACCAGCGACACGAGGTCACCCACCGCCTGCGGCTCGAGGATCACGGTGTAGCGCCCCGGCTCGATCGCAACCGGATTGCGCGACAGCTCCGCCTTCTCGATGGCGCGGGCGCTGATCCTCGCGAAGTCGATGCTGCCGAACTGCGGCTCCTCTGATCCCGCCCAGCCCGACCCGGTGCCGTCGGCGGTGCGCACCGTCAGCGTGTAGTTCGCCTTCGTACCGCGGTGGTAGAGGAATAGTCCCGCGCTGTTACCCATCGCATTCACACCGGCATCCACCTGCAGGAATCCGGCCGCCTGAATGTTCCCCTTGGCACGTGCCGGCCCGAGGGCGCTCAGCGCGGCCTTCGCGCACGCGTCGGCAGTGAGGGTCGCGGTGGCTTCGTCCCACGACTGCGGCAGCGGCGCGACCTGCGTCTGCGAGAGCAGCGGCATCGCCTCGGGATCGTCGGGCGCAAGCCGCGCGATCGCCTCGGACGAGCGCACCGCCCGCTCGATGCCCTCCGGCGAGAGGTCGTTGGTGGTGGTGATGGCGTGCTTCGGCCCGAAGCTCGACGAGACGACCAGCGACAGGTCGGTCACCATGCCGGCGGTCGACATCTGGTTGGCGGCAAAGCGCACGTTGCGCTGCCGGCCGCCACCCAAGTTCACCTCGCAGGCATCAGCCTTCGACAGCGTGAGTGCACTCTGGATGATGCGCTGTGCCTCGTCACGCGAGACGAGTTCATCGCCCGCCGCGAACAGGCGCTTCGGCGCGCGGGGATCGAATCGTGAGCTGCTCATGCCTTCCGTCCGGTGTTGATGACGTTGATGCCGCGATGACGCGTCGGCGGGCAGCCGTGACTGACCGCATTCACCTGACCGGGCTGTCCCTTGCCGTCGAAGAAGCTGGCGCCGAGCATGTAGCTCTTCTTGCCACCGAGCATGTCGAGTGCGTTCCAGAACTCCGGCGTGCGCATCTGGTAGGCCACGTCTTTCAGCATGCCGACGACCTTGCCGCCCTTGATCTCGTAGAAGAGCTGGCCGCCGAACTGCGCGTTGTAGCGCTGCTGGTCGATGCTGAAGCTGCCGTCGCCCTCGATCGCGATGCCGCGGTCGGTGGCGGCGATGATGTCCTCGTATGACTGCTCCTTCGCGCCCGGCAGCACCGATACGTTCGGCATGCGCTGGAACTGCACGCTGCTCCACGCATCGCCGTACGAGCAGCCGTGGCTGCGCGCGGGCCGGCCCTGCTTCTGATACCACCAGCTCAGCCAGTTCGCCTGCTCGCGCGTGGTCTGGTAGTCGTTGAGCATCCCGTCCTTGATGATCAGGAAGTCCTCGGGGACCACGCCCTCGTCGTCGAACCCGACCGTGGCACACCCGCCGGGCTGCGAGCGATCCCCCTGCACGTTCAGCATCGACGGCCCGTACTTGAGCGTGCCGAGCATCTTCTCGGGCGGGCTGACGAAGCTCGTGCCGGCGTAGTTGGCCTCGTACCCGTAGGCTCGATCGAGTTCGGTCGGATGCCCCACCGATTCGTGGATGGTGAGCCAGAGATGTGTGGGGTGCAGCACCAGGTCGTAACGTCCCGGCTCGACGGCCTTGGCCTTGAGCTTCTGTGCCGCCTCTTCGCCCCACTTCCGCGCATTGCCGACGATGTCGGCCTCGAGGATGTGCTCGTACCCGCGACTCGCCGGCTGCACGGTGTTGCTGCGCGACTGGAAGTCGGTGAAGTCGGCGGAGATGGCGGTGATGCTCATCGGCGCCCAGCTCCGCACCAGTGTCTGCGCGGTGACGGTGCCCTCGGTGTTGGCGTAGTTCTTCTCCTCCTTCACGAAGAACATCTGGCTCGCCACGTACTTCACCCCGGCCACCTTCATCGCCTCGGCATTCGCGCGCAGCAGCAGGTCGGCCTTCTGCTCGACGGGGATGGTCCACGGGTCGATGCGGAAGCCGCTGGACCAGGTGCGTTCACCCAGCGACGGGGCCGGAGCGAGTTCCACCGAGCGGTCGCGGGCGACGCGATTGGCCCTCGCGATGGCGACGGCTTCGCGGGCAGCGGCCGCCACGCCATCGGTCGTGAGCGTGCGGGTGGCGGTAAAACCCCAGCACCCATCCACCAGAGCGCGCACGCCGCAGCCCATGGTGTCGGTGTCGACGATCTGCTGGATCTGCTGCTCGCGGGTGATGACGAAGTTGCGCTGCGTCCGGCCCACACGGGCATCGGCGAAGCTGGCGCCCGCCATTCTGGCCGCGTTGATGGCGGCCATCAGCAGGTCCTTGGTTGGGGCGTCCATTGGCGGCTGCACATGCGGCTGTGGCGCGGCCAGCGTCCGCACGGCCGCCTCGGCCCGCTGCGGAATGGCGGCGATGGCGGCCACCCCGGCGGCCGCGGCCGTCGTGGCGAGGAAATCCCGGCGTGTTGTCATGCGAGTGGGGATCGGGTGACGGGTCGGACGGCTCCGGCACGTGTGGCGTGCCACGACGGACTCATACGCTCGTGACGCAATTTGGATTCGCGCGACGGTTTGCGCGGCGCCTGGGCCGGTTCTGGCGGGCTCGGCATTGCTGTGGCGGGTTGGCATCGCCAACTCTGTTCACGCGGAGGAGCGGAGCAGCGGAGGGTTCCGTGCGCGAAGCCTATCGTCGGTGTCTGGTTGGCGATGCCCGAGCGTCACCGACCCCTCGCCACCTCCGTTGCTTCAATCCTCCGTGTGAACAGCGTCGTCGATCCCGACAAATCGCAGAAGGACGGAAGAGCACAGAGATCTCTCTGCCCCTCCGCCCCTCTGCGTGAACAGAGTTAACGATGCCAACCCGTCACACCGCGTCAGACAGCGACGTGAAGTTGAAGTCCTTCGCCTTGAGCAACGGCATGATCTGCGTCCCCGGCCCCTCGCTGGCCGTGCGCCGCACCGGGCCGAGTGCTTCGACGTTGTTGAGCAGGAACAGCGGACTCTCGTTGAAGCGCATGTTCTTGATCGACTTGGTGATCTTGCCGTTCTCGATCAGGAACGTCCCGTCGCGCGTGAGGCCGGTGTAGCTCATCGTGCGCGGGTCGGTCTCGCGCAGGTACCAGAGGCGCGTGACGAGCACGCCGCGCTGGGTGCTGGCGATCATCTGCTCACGCGTGGTGCTGCCGCCGCCGAGCATGATGTTGTTCGGGTTGCCCGTCGGCGTCAGGTTGCGGCGCACCGCCCAGGCGCGGGGGATGAGCATCGTGCTGAGCACGCCGTTCGTGATCCACGACTGCTTCGTCAGCGGCATGCCCTCGCCGTCGAACGGCTGCGTGAGGACCATCGGGTCGAACGGGTCGCTGGTGAGGTTCACCATGCTGCCGACGATCGTCTCACCCAGCTTGTTGCCCCCACCAGCTTTTGCGAACGGCGAACGGCCTTCATCGGCGCTGCGGGCATTGAGGTAGCGCGGCATCAGCCCAACCAGATCGCCGACGGCCTGCGGCTCGAGGATCACCGTGTAGCGGCCCGGCTCGATCGCGACGGGGTTGCGTGAGCTGTTGGCCTTGTCGATCGCCTGCGCGCTGACGGCCGCGAAGTTCAGCGACTTCCACGCCACCGCATCCTCGCCGCTCCACCCCGAGCCGGTGCCGTCGGCGGTGCGGACGGTCAGGGTGTAGTTCGCGTTCGTGCCACGGTGATACGCGAAGTGGCCGGCGCTGTTGCCGATCGCGATCGCGTCGGCGCCGGTGACGAGGAAACCGGCCACGTTCAGCGTGCTGCCGGGTCGGCGCGCCGGAGCCAGCGCCGTGTTGGCGGCCGCCGTGACGATTCCGGCGGCGAGGGTCGCCGTCTCCTCGTCCCACGCGGCACTCGCCTCACGCAGCGTCTGGGGGCCGAGCAGCGGCAGCATCTCCGGATCATCGGGCGACAGCCGCGCGATCGCTTCGGCTTTCCGCACCGTTCGCTCGACGCTCTCGGGGGAAAGGTCATTCGTCGTGACGGCCGAGTGCTTCTTGCCGATGTACGACATCACCACCAGCGTCGTGTCTTCCACCACGCCGGCGGTGGAGAGCTGGTTGGCGGCGAAGCGCACGTTGCGGGTGCGTGACGAACGAATGACGCACTGCACGGCGTCGGCCTTCGAGAGCTTCACCACGCTTTCGATCACGCGCTGCGCGTCGGCGCGCGAGATCACGACATCCTCGTCGGCGAAGAGCGAGCGCGGGGCCCGGGGATCGAGGATGATGCTCATGCCTTCCGCCCGGTGTTGATCACGTTGATCTGCTTGTGCCGCGTCGGGACGCAGCCGTGGGTGACGGCGTTGGCCTGTCCGGGTTGTCCCTTGCCGTCGGAGAACGTCGCATACAGCTCGTAGCTCTTCTGCCCGCCGAGCATGTCGAGTGCGGCCCAGAAATCGGTGGTGCGGAACTGGTAGGCGACGTCCTTGAGCTGTCCGACGATCTTGCCGCCGCGCACCTCGTGGAAGAGCGCGCCGCCGAACTGACCGTTGAAGCGCTGCTGGTCGATGGAGTAGCTGCCGCGCCCCTGGATCGCGATGCCGCGGTCAGTGGCGGCGATCAGGTCGTTCCAGCCGAGGTCCTTCGCGCCAGGCTTGATGGATACGTTGGGCATACGCTGGAACTGCACGCTGCTCCACGAATCCGCATAGCTGCAGCCGTGACTGCGCGTGGGCATGCCGCGCTTCTTGTACCACCAGTCGAGCCACATCGCCTGTTCGCGTGTGGTCTGGTAGTCCACCACCACGCCGTCCTTGATGATGTCGAACTGTTCGGGCTTCACGCCGTCGTCGTCGTAGCCGATGCTCGCGCAGCCACCGGGCTGCGAGCGATCGCCGTAGATGTTCATCATCGGCGACCCGAACTTGAGTGTGCCGAGCACCTTGTCCGGCGGGGCGACGAAACTCGTGCCCGCGTAGTTGGCCTCGTAACCGTAGGCGCGATCGAGTTCGGTGGGGTGTGCGACGCTTTCGTGCAGCGTGAGGCCGAGGTTGGACGGGTGGAGGATCAGGTCGTAGCGACCCGGCTCCACCGACTTCGCGGTGAGTTTCTCCGCCGCTTCCTCGGCCCACTTCTTCGCGTTGACCGGCAGGTTGTTCTCGAGCACCGATTCCCAGCCGCGGCCCGTCGGCTGCACGACGGCGTCGCGCACGGCGAACTCGCTCCGGTCGGCGCTGACGGCGGTGATGCTCATCGGCGTGTAGGTGCGGACGAGCGTCTGCGCGATGACCGAGCCTTCGCTGTTGGCGTAGTTGCGTTCTTCCTTCACGAACTGCAGCGAGGTGTTCACGAACCGCACCCCCGGCACCGAGAGGGCGGCGACGTTGGCGGCGATGGCGAGCGAGGTCTTCTCCTCGACCGAGATCGTGAACGGGTCGATGGTGAAGCCGCTGGACCATGTGGCGTCGGGGTGGCTCGGGTTGGGTGCGAGCTCGACGGGCCGGTCGCGGGCGATGCGGTTGGCCTTGGCGGTGGCCACTGCTTCCGACGCGGCGCGTTGGATCCCTTCGTTGGTGAGGCGCGGGGTGGCGGCGAATCCCCAGCAGCCGTCCACGAGGGCGCGAATACCACAGCCGATCGTGTCGCTGTCGATCACGTCCAGCACCTGCCGTTCGCGGGTGGCGACGGCGCTGCGCTGGACGCGCTGGATGCGGACGTCGGCGTAGCTGGCCCCGCCGCGCTTGGCGGTGTCGAGGGCGAGCATCAGCAGGTCGCGGGTGGGGGCGTCCATGCGCGGCTGCACGTGCGGGAGCAGGCGCGTGTGGGCAGCGGCGTCGCGCGGGCGGCCGAGGGCGAGCGCACCGGCGGCGAGGGCGGTGGTGGCGACGAAATCGCGGCGGGTGGTCATGCGTGGTGGCGGTGGCGGTGGATGTGCGGGGTGGCGAAGAGTCTACGCGCGGGAGCCACAGTTCGCGGGCTTAGGTTTGCAGTCGCGACGCTTCCGGCCTGGGGTTGGTCTGCCGCCAGTCGAATCCGGCCCCGCGCATGGCCGAGTCTGGCAAAGCCTCGGCGCGCTGCATCAAGGTCGCCTTCTCGGCGTGCGGTGTGAGAGGTTGTCTCCACAGCGGGCATCATACGCCGAGCCGCACCGCCGACGTAAGTCGCTGCGCTGGTGCGCGTTGCGGGCGTCGGGTTGGTGGGATGCTATCAAAAATTCAGCAGCGTGGCGATTCTTGGCTTGGAGATTGGACGGCGCAACGCGTTGCTGCGCAAGGCAATGCGACATCGCGCCAGCTGCGTCACAGCGTTTCTCGTGCACGCGGCAGGTGCTTTGCCTTCAACGCGGCGACCGGACGGCGCAACTTGTCCTAGAACGACAGCCTTCACAGATTCGACGAATTCGTCATCATCGCCACGCTGTCTTGCAAAGCGTTGGAGGACAGATGGATCAGTCTCCGTATTCCCGATCAGGGACTGGCGATAGACCAGACCTCCTTTTCGATTAGGTCAAAGATCGCGAGTCAGTCGCTCTTGTCCGTCGAATTGTAGGCTGGCACCTTTCAACCGCCTGATCGCGTCGCACAATTCGACCGCGCGAAGCCCCCCAACTCATTGGGCTGGAGACACGATGTCGCTGACAGCGATCACGCAGGAGATCCGCGCCGAGGCCGCCGGGCATTCCGAGTGGATCCGTGCGATCCGTCGCGAACTGCATTCCCATCCCGAGCTCGGCTTCGAGGAAGTCCGCACCTCGCAGAAAGTGCGGGACGTGCTCACGTCTCTCGATATCCCGTTTCGGTACCCGCTGGCGCAGACCGGGATCGTCGCGACGATCGGCACGGGCGACGGGCCGTGCGTTGGGCTGCGCGCGGACTTCGACGGCCTGCCCATCATCGAGCAGACCGGGCTAGAGTACTCGAGCACGATTCCAGGCCGCATGCACGCATGCGGCCACGACTGTCACACGGCGATGCTCCTTGGCGCCGCGCGGATCCTCAAGGCGCGGGAGTCCGAGTTTCGCGGAACTATCCGGCTGCTCTTTCAACCGGCCGAGGAACTCGGCCGCGGGGCACGGCGCATGATCGCGGAGGGTGCTCTGGACGACGCGCCACCTATCGATCGAATGCTTGGCCTACACATCTGGCCACAGTTGCCGACGGGGACGATTGCGTCGCGGTCAGGGCCGCTGCTGGCGGGCGTCGCCGACCTCCGGATCGAGATCACCGGCGTTGGCGGCCACGCCGCGTTGCCGCACACGACGATCGATCCGGTGATCACGTCCGCGAAGATCATCCTGGAGCTTCAGACCATCGTCTCGCGCGAACTCGATCCGCTGGAGAGCGGTGTGATCAGCATCTCGACGATCCACGCCGGTGACGCCTTCAACGTGATCCCGGAAATGGTTCGGATGACCGGCACGATTCGCGCCCTGACGGCGGCGACACTTCGGCAGCTCACGCAGCGAGTCGACGAGATGGTCCGGGCTGTCGCAGGAGCGAATCGCTGTTCGGCGACCGTGACGTATGCCAACGGCCTGCAACCGGTAACGGTCAATGATGCGGCTGTGTGGTCGCAGGTCCAGTCTCTGGCCGGTGCGCTGGTAGGCCCCGGTCATGTGTCCGAGTTCGCTCCGATCATGGGCGCCGAGGACTTTGCCGAGTACGGGGCGCACACAAGGACGTGCTTCGTGTTCCTGGGCGTGGGGAATCCTGAGCTGGGCGAGGTATACGGAGTGCATCACCCGAAGATGCGCGTTGATGAAGACGCGCTTCCGATCGGCGCGTCGCTGCACGCGCTGTTCGCGCTCGACACGCTTCGCGAGCTCTCGTCGGCAACGACCGCGCCGTGAGCGACGCGGGCGCAGGCACGGGTTGCGCCGGTCGCGAGGCGCCCGAACGCGGGCGTATCAATAGACCGCATGCGTTCTAAGGTGCAAAACGCGTCCAACCCGTGCAAGGACGTGCGGCAATAGTAGTACTTAGTGTACTTTATGGACCACAACCCTTGCGGTGTGGTCCTGATTGAAACGGCAGGAAGACCAGGTCAAGCAGGTCCTCGCGCGGATCACGGTTGGGCGAGTGGTAGTGCAGTCGGAGCGCGGTTGGAGCGGTTGGTGAGGTGATTTCCGTATTGAGATCCGGACGGTCGTCGCGGTGTCACGCGCCGTTCTGAAGAGATCAGTGTGACAATCCGGCTGGCTTGGCGAGCTCAAGATCATAGATGATCGCCTCCTTCGGATCGCCAGTCTGCACGTACTGCATCACGATGTCTCGTCCAAACGAGAGCGACGCACCGACGATGGAATTCGGCTTCTGGCCGCTCGTGACATCGACGACGATGGCACCATCAGTTGCTGCCTCGGGCGCCCAGATCTTCATCCGTTCAATGGCGCCATGCAGACACTCACTCATCGCGGCAAAATCCTCAAAATTGACTCCATGACACAGCTCCAACCGATCATCCAGATGCGAATTCGGCACGCCGTCTGCCAGCAGCGGCACGAGCTCTATGCCTGAACGCGCGAACTCCGCATCGTTACGCATCAATGCGGCTACGACTCTGCAGTCACTCGCTTTGAGCGTCAGCGACAACAGCTTCGCGAATGCTGGCAGATTCGCCATGGTTGCGTTCGACGGAAGAACAACGATCGTATCGAGTGAGTCGAGGTGGGGGCGAATCGCACGCAAGGCGACCTCCCAGGGCCACTGGAGATTCGGCCACTTCCGCTCCGCGTCCGCGATCCACTCGAGCCACCCGTCGATCGTCAACGCGGTCGCAGGCGGATCGAGTGGCAACCCCAGTTCATTGACCGGCTGCACATTCCGGCACCGAGGCGGCGACAGAAAGAGGACGAGCAACTTGCGATTCTGCCCGGCGTCCGCCCGGCGGAAGCTTCGAACGGCCAGTCGCGGAAGGAAGTCTGCATACAGCGACCGAACTCGACGCACCGCGACGATCCAGATGGCGAGGCATACGATCACGAGTGACCACACCACGCCCTCGCCACGCACGCCGCTCAGAAACTCTGCCATCGTCAAATGCGACGCGACGAAGCCAACAATTAGGTATAACCAGAGCTGGAATCCACGAGACTTTTGATTCTTTGTAGTCTCTCCACGATGCTCAAGCCAGTGCTTTGCCGACGCGTACGTGACCCACAGGGCCGTCGCACCGAAAATGATCAGGAGCCATCCATCCGTCAGGCCAAAGAGTGCTGCCGGCGGAGGCGCGCTGGAGTGCGTCGCGCCAGCGATCAGCCGAACGTCATGATGCAGCACGATCGAGAAATACAGCAGACAGTAGAACCCAAGCCCAGTGCCAAGCCCACGCGCCGTTCCGCGCCAGTGGCGGCGAAGGTCGTACCAGTGTCCGGTGCCGCCTGAAGCCACGGTGGTCTCGCTCATTGCTCTGTGATGAAGGTTGCTCGGTTCGCGCAGTGCGGCGGGGAAAAGCTATCCGTCACCCGACATGGGGCCAGTGGGTACGCCTGCCTGCTTCGACGAGCGACCGGGTCGCGGCCATTGGCCCAAAGCAAAGGCTGAACGCGACATCAGACCTAAAGGCGAGGGTCACAAACAGCGACAGAACTACGATAGCGGCGCCGACAACAGGCTCACGCCAGAACGACCGTGGATCGGCGGACGACCGAGCCCGACACGTTTTTCTGGATTTCGGCACACTTCATCCGCCCATCGCGCTCGAGCTCGCTTCTGCCGTTCTTGCCAACGCCTGCCCTCTGGGCAAGTTCTTCCACCACACAAACACGACTCCGCGGTCGACGGGTGATCACTTGGAAGCGCATCGAACAGACCATGCACGAGGGAGCGTCGTGACTGAGTACGTGAGCGATGAAACGTTCGAATTGATGCTCGCCGAGCTGACAGCGGTGGAGAAGCAGCACGGTCGGCAATCCGTGCAGGCATCGGACTTCTATTTTGCCCACCTGTTCCAGCCGTCTGTTGCGCGCGCAGCCGCCCGGCTGCGCGAAAGTGCTCCGCACAATGAACCGATTGGTGTTCTCGTCAGCACCATGGGGCGATCACCAGCAACGACGATCCTCGCTGCCGCCGTCTGGAAGCCGGACTACCTCCACATCATATACGGCGACGGGTGCGAAGACAGCCGGGATCGAGCGCATGATGAGTTGGCCAAGATCTCGTCGCTCCGGCGGACGATCATTTCGGACGAATGCGTTGACCCGCTCGACCTGAGTGAGCAATTCGGTGCGATCAGACGGGCGGTCCTCGACCGTCGTCGCGACGGGCGGGTCGACCTGATCGACATTACGGGCGGCAAGAAGATCATGTCAGCCATTGCAGCGCAGGCCGCATGGGATCTCACCCTTGACCTGTGCTACATCGAGACGGCGCTCGATCCCGTCCGGTCCGGTCCGAAGTTCGGCACTGAGTCCGTCGAGGTGCTGCGTGTACCGCGTGAGCTGAAGGCCTCACGCAATCGCGTCGATGCACACTCTGCGCGACATGCGGGCGACTTCGGTTCCGCCGTCCGTCTGCTCGACGACGCACGCAAGATGGCGTTCAACCCGCGGGCAGATGATGTCGCGGCAGCATTCAGCGAACTGGGTCGTGCAGTGCAGCAGGTCGACCGCACGGCAGTGCGTGCCGCAACCAGGCGACTGGATGACATGTGGACCGAGACCGGTGTTGCAGAGATCGGTTCCACGCTGCTCGGCGGCAGTGACCGTGCACAGGGCGTGCTGCGATTCGGGCGGCTCTTCGCAAGCTCAATCGATGACGCGGAGCGGCCGGTGTCGGTCGTCCTCGCGACACTTGCAGAACTCGCGCTGGCCCATACCCGCTGGCGCCGTCCAGACTTCGCCGCCCTGCTCGCGTATCGGGCGGTCGAGTACGCGACACATATGCGCCTCGCACACCTAAACCCGACAGGCCGATTCGACGGCCGAAGCGCGGACTGGCGACCCTTCCTGACCGACGGGGCGCCGGACGCCGTCCTGGCGGTGATCCGGCGCGCCAAGGCGAAGACCGGCTTCGAGTACGATCTCCCGTCCCGCGGCGGGTTGTTCGCGAACGTCGTCATGCTCATCGCCGTGGACGGTCTCGGGCAGCGCCTCGATGACCCCGACGGAACACGCACGATCGGTCAGGTCCGTGGCTTCACGACCGCTCGGAACACGTCGTACCTCACACACGGCACCACACCAATTTCGGCCGAGCGTGTCCCGACGCTGCTCAACGACATGGAGCGGCTGCTCACCGCCGTTCTTGCGAAGGACCTTGACGGAGAAGTGACTGAACTCCGGCATGCGATCCGGCCACTGCTGACGGAACCATTTGCATGATCTCCACTGCCGATCGCAGCGTCGCGTCAGAGGCGCTGAAACCCACCACCCTGCCGGCACTGCGCTCGGTCGATCTTCACCTCGAGTTCACGGTCGTGACGCCGGGAGAACTCCAGCAGTTTCCCGGTGTGATCGTGCACGGGTTACTCGAGCACGTACTCCGCGAGACGGAATGCCGGATGTCGGGCGACTTCCCCTGCGCTGCCTGCCTATACCGGCCAACCTGCGCCTTCGGAACGCTCTTCGGCGAGCCGGACGCCAACGGCAGCACCATCGCGATCCCACGACAAAGGGCCAGTGCTAGGACGCCGCCACGTCCGTACGTCATTGCGGCGCTGCCAGACCATGCGGGAACGGACATCGCTGGCGGCGAGAGGATCCGGACGACCGTGCGCCTCTTCGGCGACGCCATCAGGTTTCAGGGCGCGATGGCTCACGCGCTGCTTGAGTCGGCCCCGCGCCGCTTCGGGCTGAAGGGGCCGTTGGTGGAGTGCCTGGCCGTTACGATCGACGACGGGTCTGGCACGCTGCGCCTCGCACACGACAGTGATACTTTCGCGACCCCCTTTCTGCTCTTAAGTCGGACGTGCCCGTCCACATCACCCGACGCCGTCACCGCGTCGCTGGCAGGCCGTTCGCGACTGGAGTCCCTCACCCCAGTGCGACTGCCGCAGTGGGAGCGCAAGCCCTCTGATCTCTTCAGTGCCCGCAAGCTCCTCTGGGCAATCATCAATCGCGTGAACACCCTCGCGCGGACCTACCAGCGTGATCTGGCGCCGCTCACGGCATTCCGACATCTGCTGGAGGAAGCCGACCAGCTCGACTGGTCTGTCACGACGCGCGAGGTATGGCAGACATCCGTCCCACGGAACCGCGGCGACCGAACTAAGCGACTGACAGGTCGACGATTCACCATCGACATCGGCCCCATGTCGACCGAGCTTCGTGACGTGTTCGCGTGGGGCATCCACACCCACGTCGGAAGCGACGCCACGCTCGGCCTCGGGCGTCTGCGGCTGACGTCAGGCACTGACGCACGTGTGGTCGATCGCTCATGACAGCCCAGCCAACGCCCCGCGTGGTGCACCGCGGGCACACAGCGGACTTCGAGCGCACCGGCACGGCTCGTCCAGTCGCCAGCACAACCACTCGGATATCGCCAGACCAGCCGGCATCTGCCTCAGCCTTCGCAGCACGGACCGCCACCACTCACCCGGAGTGACCGACATGACACTGCCAGGCGCCTCGGCGCCCACGGAACACCTGCTGCTCGCTTCTCTCGGTCCCGTGCAGGATTTCATCGCTGCCGCGCGCAAATGCCAGGATCTCTGGTTCGGCTCGGCACTCCTCAGCGACCTGGCCCGCGCTGGCGCGACGGCGCTGGCCAGCGCGTGCGGTCAGCCGAGTGCGGAGGAGGCGCTCGTCTTCCCTCCAAGCGTTGATGACGCGTCGGCGATCGCGAACAAGATCCTCGTCATCGTTGCTGCAGGAACGGCGCCCGCCGATGTTGCCTCGGCGGCGGAGAAGGCGATCCGCGTGCGACTGCGTGCGATTTCAGAGACGGTCTTCGATGGCATCAAGGCAGATGAGCGGTGGTGGTCACGCGCGGTCGCGGAAGAACAGCTTGCCGACCTGATCGAGGTGCAGTGGGTCGCGCTACCGCTGCCGTCGCGTGCGAAATACGGCGCTGTCCGCACCGCGATCGAACTGGCCCTCGCGGCACGCAAGAACACCCGTCTGTGGACGGCGGTGCCGTGGCACCGCGTTGGCGTACCGAAGTCCGCCCTCGATGGACAGCGGGAGTCGGTACTCAGCGAGAAACTCTTCGACGATGTCGGGGCCATCGGTGAAGGGAAGCCGACGATCCGACGCCGATTCGGAGTGAAGCGGGCGGAGCGACTCTGTGGTGTCGCGCTGCTCAAGCGGCGCGGCCAGCTCCTCGCCGCGTCCGACGACCCCGGGACTGCGTCGGCACCGATCCCGCGGGCACCGTTCCACAGCAACAGCCACATTGCGGCCCTGCCGGTCGTTCAGCGGATCACATCGTGTCCTGAAGACGACCCGATCCGACGGGAATGGGATACCTACCGGGAGTGGCTCAGCGGACCGGCCGGCGTATCGCTTTCGGATTTCGGGTTGAAGCACTCCGGCACGACGCTCCCGATGCTCCCATGGACCGCGTCGCGCGGACTTGACGGGTATCTGCTGTACGAGGATCGGCTGGCCGAGATCATCGAGGATGCAAACGAGCGCGACCCAGAGCGGGTTCGCGGCCTTGTAGCCGACGGAAGGACGAAGCTCCGCGCGCTCATGGCAGCGCTCAAACTCAGCGCCCCACCGGCGTATTACACTATGCTCCTTGCTGATGGCGACTACATGGGAGCGGCCTTTGACGCCCTCGCGCAGTCCGGCCCGGACGCCCTCGCGCAACACCGCGCGCTGAGTACAGCGCTCGACGCGTTCGCCAGGTCGACAGGCGCGACGCTCCGAGAACACGATGGCAGCGTCATCTACGCCGGTGGTGACGACTGCCTCGCGCTGGTACCCGTGCACACGACACTCTCCTGTGCTCGCGCGCTGGCGGAGAGCTTCACTGCGGCGATCGCGCCGTTGAATGCGATCCTCCCGAAGCCGGCGCCGACGCTGTCAGTTGGCGTCGCGATCATACACCATCTCGATCCGTTCGTGGATGCGAGAGAGCTTGCGCGCGATGCGGAGAAGCTCGCCAAGAAGGCGAGAAACTCGCTCGCGGTCACGATGTCCAAGCGCAGCGGAGCGACCGTTTCCGTCACAGGTTCGTGGACCGCACCGACCGGGCAGTCACTGGACAAACGGATCGCTCATTGGGTCCGTCACTACTCAGCGGGCGAATTACCGGACGGGCTCGCATACGAGATCGAGGACATCGGTACCTGGCTCGCGACAGGGAGCGGCGACGTGGACGCGCGCATCAAGGCCGGTACCCTCCTCGCTCAGCGCGTCCTTGGGAGAAAGCGTGCGGATCGCGGCCGTCAGGAGATGGGCACAACGTTGGAGGCGGATCTGAACAGCTCTCTGTCCGCAGCGACAACCGAGGGGTGTGGCGTGGACGCTCCCTTTCACACGCTTGCGCACGAACTCCAGATCGCGCGGCTGGTCGCGAGCGTTACTGAGACTGCGAACGGATCCGGCGCAAATCCAGCTGCTGCACACAACCCGCCACAGGAGGATGCCGCGTGACCGACGTTCTTGCCGGGATACCGTCACTCATTGAACCCCGGGACACCTTCGTGTTCCGGGATGGTCGCCAGCTCCACGAAGCGGCCTCACCGATGCGATCGCTCGATCTCCCCTGGCCATCGACCACCACCGGCATGGTGCGCACGCGTCTGGGGCAGGCCGGGAACGACGGCGTATTCCCGCACGGCGACCAGACCGTGATCAGTGAGGTTCTGCGCGAGCAGGTCGCGGGGCCCTTCGTCGCGCAGCTTGACGAGCGAGGGACGGTGATCGACTGGCTCTTTCCCACACCGCAGGACGCGGTCTGGATGAAATCGGCCAACGATGTCGTCACGCGGTATCGTCTGGCGCCAGTCACCGATCCGGCGGGGGCGCTATCTGACCTCCCTCCGGGTCTTTCTGCCGTCGGGCCCGTTCGGACACTCCCGTCAGGCAAGGCAATCCGCAGCCCGTCATACATCTCGCTCGCAGACCTGCAGCAGTGGCTGCTGGCGCCGCAGGATGTGGTCGTGTGCGATGGCGCATCGCAGCAATTTGAACCGCTGCATGAGCGTCGGGAGCATGTGGCGCTGACAGAGTCCAAGGCCTCTCGCGATGGGCACATCTTCCGGACCGATTCGGTGCGCTATCGGACGGCAGCTTACGGCCAGCGTCACAGCATCGCCATTGTCGCACAGACGGCACTGGCGGACGGTCCGGTGTTTCTCGGTGGCGAACGACGCGTCTCCACGCTGCGGCAGGCCAGTGAGGCACCGCCAATCGCACTCACAGCGCCGCCAGCAAGTGCGCGAACGCTCCGCGTGGTGCTGCTGACGCCCGCTTGCTTCAGGAACGGTGCCGTTCCCACGACGCTGGCGGGCGCGCCGGTGGTCGCGGCATGTGTGGCGCGACCGCAGATCATCAGCGGGTGGGACTTCGCGGCACGTGCCCCGAAGCACACGCGGCGACTGGCGCCGGCTGGAAGTGTCTACTGGGTCGCGGTGCCGGATCGCGAGACGGCTCGCGATGTCGCCGACAGAATCATGTGGAAACATGTCTCGGACACCCCGCAGGATTGCTTGGATGGGTACGGCCTCGCGGCCGTGGGGGTGGGCTGATGCCGCCGACTCCGGTCATGCCGAGACCACCGGTCTTTCGCGACCGTACACGTGAGACACTTGAGATTCGCTTCCGCGTGATCACGCCCGTGTTTGGAGGCGGTGTGGTGGTCAACGCCGACGAGAACTCGCGCCACATCAAGGCGCCGGATAACGTGACCCCGATCCGCGAGGCCGGCATCCGGGGTGCGGTGCGGCAGTGGTGGCGGGCGACGAGCTACGACCGGTTCCGATCGCTCGCGGAGATGCGGGCGCGTGAGGCCGTGGTGTTCGGGTCCGTTGATGGCCCAGGCCTGATCCGAGCGGACGTCGACGCCTCGGGTATCGGGCTGCAGCAGCTGGAGATATTCAACATCACGCCCAAGGGACATTGGCGCGCGATTCACAATCGCGCGGGTCTCGCATACGGCGGCTTTGCTCTCTCGCCAGCTCAACATGCGACGACCGGAGCAGGTACACTTACGTGCCTCGCAGGAGAGGCGACCCTGCGGATTCGACTCCGCTCGCTGGAGTGCCTCGATGAGATCACACGAGCTCTCAAGGCGTGGATCGCGTTCGGCGGTATCGGCGGGCGTACCACCCGAGGCTTCGGCTCGATTCTTCCAGTCGCGGGCGGAAATCAAATGGACATGCGTTGGTTCACGGCGTTCAACGATCTCGATTCGCTCGTCAGCCCAGAACCTCGCCCACAGTGGGCGCCGTTCGCGGTTCTGGGTCCCGCGACCGAGTTCGTCGGTCACGACGACAGCCATCATGACGCGGTGGAGGCGCACAATCACGCGCTGCTTCGACTGCGTGATTTCCGACAGAAGCCAGGGATCGGGCGCAATCCTGGTCAGGCGGCAAATGTGCCGGGCCGAAGCCGATGGCCGGAAGCCGACTTCATCCGCGCGACCATCGGTCCAGCGGCAACACAACACAGCGCGCGGACCACAAACGTGAACGCCGTGCCGCGTGCAGCATTCGGGCTGCCGATCGTCTTCCACTTCAAGACGCCCGGCGACCCGCAAGATCGCATCGCCGCGCCACTTGGGAAGGAACGCTGCCTCTCGCCGCTCCGACTTCGGACCTTCCGCGATACGTACGGCCGCTACTTCGCCGGCGCGGTCACGCTCGATCATCCTGCGATCGGACGCGTCGAGTTGCGCCGAGCGAACGGAGCAAATCCCCGACCGGCGCCAGGGATCGTCACGCTGGCACAGGCCACGACCATACAACCGCTCAATCTCAGCGGCACCGCCGAACCGGATGTACTGAGCGCCTTCCTCGACTTTTTCCCGAGCTGAACCACTTCAGACGATGACATCATCTATCCTCTACATCCACTGCCGCAGCCCGCTCCACGTCGGCTGCGGCGCCTCCGCCGGCGCCATCGACCTCCCCGTCGCGCGGGACCGGGCGACCGGCATGCCGATCATCCCTGCAAGCGGATTGAAGGGCAGCCTGCGCGCCACGGCGACGAACCGGGATGCAGCCGACCCGACCATCCGCCTCGTCTACGGCCCCGACACCGCGCACGCCGATGATGGTGCCGGCAGTCTCGCCTTCGGCGACGCGCGCCTGCTCGCCCTGCCGATGCGATCGCTCCGGGGCACCTTCGCATGGGTCACCTCCCCCCTGTTGCTGGACCGGCTGCGCGAGGACCTGACAGACGCCGGAATTGCAGGAATGCCGGCGACGCCAGTTGTCGCCAACCCTGACATGTGCTGTGTTCACGAGGCGTCAGGCGTCACGTACGAGAATGCCGTGATTCTCGAGGACTATCGCATCGCCGTCGATCCCTCGCGCGCCGCGGCGTGCACCGCGCTCGCCGACTGGCTCGCAACACAGATCATGCCCGGCCGCGCCATCTCGCTCGGTTCGCGCCTCTGCATCGTGCACGATGACCTCATGGCGCACTTCTATCGCCACTGCACGCAGGTGCGAGCGCGAAACGTGCTAAATGACAGTAAACAGGTGCAGAACCTCTGGTACGAGGAGTCACTCCCCACCGAGTCGATTCTCTGCGCCTTCGTTACCACGCGCTGGACAGGACGGTCTTCAGTGGACGGGGCCAAGGCGATGACAGCACTGCGGGCGCATATCAGCGGTCCGGTCCAGATCGGCGGCAAGGAAACGATCGGGCATGGGCTGTGTGCCATACACATGCACGCAGCAGGTCATGCTGCGGGAGCGACCGCCGCATGAGCAACCGCACCGTTGAGCGCGCGCTCGTGTCGAACGCGCTGGTCGGCGCAGCGGCGGCTGACGCGGACGTGCGCAAGGAGTATCGCACGCTCGGCCTCCGAGCCAGCGCCATGCTTCGTCAGATGGGACTCGTACAAACGCTGACCTTCCTCGCATCACGCGAAGCCGACTCCGGAGCCGCGAGGCGATACCGGGGAGACTTCGCGAAGGTAGCTGGATTCAGCGGCAACGATTCGGCGAATCAACACCTGACCGCGGCCCTGCAGTCCGGGAGCCTGCTTGCACAGACCGAGCTGCTGGAACGTTCGCTCGCCGCCGCGGAACAGCTCCACCGTTTCGTGCAGATCCACATTCCTGGAGACGCACGATCATGATGGAGATGCAACCACGTCCCGCTGTGGCCAACGCCACTCCGGACGCCACGACGCATCTGGGGCTTTGGCTCACGAGATACCCGAAGCAGGCGCGCGACGGCGAACTCAGCGCCTTCCTCGGCACGGCGACATCAAGGACCCGCGAGCATCCCGACTATCGCCAGGCGTTTCAGGATCGCGCAGATTGGCTCTGCGCGGCGGGCGCCAGAGCCATGCGCGCGAAGGTCAGTGGACGAATGGTCTGTGGAATCGGCGAAGCCACACCATTCGAGAACGGCCTCAGCCTGGAGCACACCTGGGGCGTTCCGGTCATCCCAGGCTCCTCGCTGAAGGGCATCGCGTCGGCCGCCGCCGCAACGCTGACCGATGACACCTCGACCTGGAGGCGCGGCAAGGCGGATCACCGTCGGCTCTTTGGCGAGAGCAGTGACAGGGATCAGAGCCACGATACAGGGATCGTGCGATTCCACGATGCCTGGATGTGGCCGTCCCAGGCGCAGCTCGCGCATCAGGATGTGATGACCGTGCACCATCAGGGCTACTATAGCGGTCAGGGTGCTCCCTCGCCGATGGACAGTCCGATCCCGATTCCCTTCGTCTCGGTCGCGAAGTGCTCGTTTCTCGTCCTTCTGGACATCGCACCGTGCTGGCGTGGCAGGCTTTCGGCAGCGGAACAGACTGCGTGGCTCGACGCGTCGCGATCGCTTCTCGGCGAGGCCCTCAGCGTACTTGGCGTTGGCGCGAAGACCGGGATCGGGTACGGACGCCTGTCGCTCGGCCCCTGGATCACTGACTGGCAATGACTCGGTCACGGGGTGTGGCACAGCTGCGTCGGAGCCTGCAGACCGCCTACGCGCATGTCCGGACCCGGGATGGTGGTCCGGGCGCCGACGGCATGCGACTGGAGGACTTCGCCCGTCACGAATCGGATGAGATCAACCGCCTCGCCTTCCTCGTGCATTCCGACCGCTACGTGCCGTATCCACTGCTCCGCGTGGAAATTCCGAAAGCCTCGGGCGGCATCCGAGGCCTCGCCATCCCGACCGTGCGCGACCGGGTTGTGCAGACGGCAGTGCATCTGCGCCATCGGGATCGGTTCGACCGCGAGTTCGAACCCTGCAGCTTCGGCTACCGTCCGCACCGATCGGTGCGGCAGGCGGTGCAGGCGATCAGGAAGCTGCGTCGCGAAGGCTACACGTGGGTGGTGGACACGGACATCGAGAGCTACTTCGATCACATCCCCCACGTCCCGCTCCTCGAGCGGATTGCCCTCCTCAACCTCGGCCCTCGCGTCGAGACGCTGCTTGCGCAGTGGTTGCAGGCCGAGGTGTACGACGGACACACTGTCACGCGACTGACGTGTGGCGTGCCGCAGGGAACGGTCATCGGCCCGCTGCTCGCGAATCTGTATCTGGACCAGATGGACGAGATCCTCCTGCGTCGCGGGCTCGCGCTCGTGCGCTATGCCGATGACTTCGTGGTGCTTTGCCGCACGAGGGACGACGCGGAGCGTGCGCTCGAACTGACGACAGAGATCGTCGAGTCACTGCACTTGCATCTCAAGCAGAGCAAGACGCGCATCGTTTCGTTCACGGAGGGGTTTCGCTTTCTTGGCGTTGATTTCCTGCAACACGGCGCGTTGCAGCGACTGGACGACCCTGCGCCGGCTGCGGAAGCGCCCAGACCGCGCTCGTACCCCCCGCCACTCGATCTCTGGCGGTATCTCGAGCTCAGTCAATCGGGCCCCTTCTGCCGGCGCCCGGCATGACGTGTCTCTACGTCGTGGACCAGGGCAGTCTTGTGCGGAAGACGAGCGACCGGCTCATCATTTCGCACCGCAAGGAGACGCTTCGGGAAGTGCCCTGCCTGCACCTCACGCACGTGGTGCTGGTCGGGAACGTGCAGATCACCACGCAGGCGCTCGCCGAGCTGCTGGATCACGGTGTCTCGCTGGCACTGTTGAGCCGACGCGGGCGGCTGCGCGGCAGGCTGGTGTCCCCTCTGGTCGGCAACGCGGACCTTCGCCTGTGTCAGTACGACGTGTCGCGGTCCCCGGGTGTCAGCCTCGAGCTCGCCCGAACGCTGGTGCGGGCGAAGATCGGCAACACACTTCGCCTCGTGCAGCGTTTCCGCGAGAACAAGCCGGAACAGGTCTCGCTTGAGCATACCGAAAGCCTGACGCGGCTCCTCGGAACGCTCGCGACGGCGACCACGCTGGAGAGCATTCGCGGAGTGGAGGGTGCGGCGGCTGCCGAGTCGTTTGGGGTGCTGGCGCGTGTGGTGCCGCCAGCGTTCGGCTTCACAGCGCGCAACCGCCGACCGCCCACCGATCCAGTCAATGCACTGCTCTCGTTCGGCTACACACTCCTGATGACGGAGTTGGAGGGTCCCGCCGAGGCGATGGGGCTCGATCCGCATCTGGGTGTGTTGCACCAACTGCGTTCGGGACGTTCGTCACTAGCACTTGATCTGGCGGAGCCGTTCCGGGGACCGCTGGTGGACCGGTTCGTGACGCGCTTGCTGAATCTGCGCATGCTGACGGCCGAGCATTTCACCGGTGACGCCGAGAACGGTGTGCACCTCCAGCGGGAGGCGTTGCCGGTGTTCCTGCGCCAGTGGGAGACGGAGCTCACAACGCCGGTGGCTCGACCGGGCGGCGCCCGCACGTGGCGGCAACTGCTGCGCGACGAGCTGGAGGGATTTTCGCGGTGGCTGCGGGACGGCATTGCGTACACGCCGTTCGACTATGGGGCCTGATGTTGTACGTCGTCAGCTACGACATCTCCGATGATCGGCGCAGGGATCGTGTTGCCAACGCGCTGCTCGACTTTGGAGTGCGGGTGCAGTTCTCGGTGTTCGAATGCCATCTCGAGCGTCCTGAACTGACGGATTTGCAGGCGCGACTGCAGCGGCTCTTGAAGGATGACGACGACCGGGTGCGATACTATCGCATTTGTGCCGACTGTGAGAAGCAGGTCGTGACCAGCGGGCCGGACGGCTACAGCGGCGAGAATGCTGTGATCATTGTCTAGCAGAGCCTGCCAAGGGTATTCGGCAGTTCGTCCGTCCGTGCATGGCAGGCTACTGCGTGCCGGCAACCCGTTGATTGACAACAGTTTATGGCATTTATGCAAAGAGTGTTCGTCCGCCTCGGCCGCTATTCCGGTCTCCGCCGGTCGAGGTTACCGGAGGGCATTGCGTAACCCGTTGCGACGGATGAAGTTGACGAGGCAAGTGTCGCAGTCATCGCTGGCATCACTGAGCGATTGAGACGTAACGTTTGCACGATACGGAGTGTTGCTTGTTGTTGGGTCGCAGTCATCGCTGGCATCACTGAGCGATTGAGACCCGGCAGTACGCGGCGCCGGAAGTGGTGTCTTCGTAATCAAGTCGCAGTCATCGCTGGCATCACTGAGCGATTGAGACTCGGTTCATCGCGTCGGCACGCTCTTCACGAAGTCTTGCAGTCGCAGTCATCGCTGGCATCACTGAGCGATTGAGACCATATCTCCGAATGAGTGATTCAGTGTATTGGCGTCTTGTCGCAGTCATCGCTGGCATCACTGAGCGATTGAGACCGGGCGCCGAACTTCCGGAGCAGGGCGACGATGGACTGGTCGCAGTCATCGCTGGCATCACTGAGCGATTGAGACTCTCCTGTCTCGCAGCTCAGCGTCTGTGGGTGATGGCGTCGCAGTCATCGCTGGCATCACTGAGCGATTGAGACTCCTCCCTCGCTATCCAAGCCTCGATCTCACCCTCATTAGTCGCAGTCATCGCTGGGAACACTTAGCGCTTGACTCTCGTGGGCCACCTCTGCTAGCTTAGGGTCAGCTTCTCGCGTCGCAGTCATCGCTGGCATCACTGAGCGATTGA